>JAEOTR010000024.1 GCA_016839705.1 Promethearchaeota archaeon
ATACTTGTAGCATCATTATCAACAATTGCTTGGAATTGACGTTTTGTAATGACTTCGAATAATTTCATTGCTCTTGGATCGCTTCTATCTAACTGAGCATATCCAATCGCAGGGATATAAGCATAACACATCAATGCTTTAAGATAATTTTCCCATGCAAAATCAAAATCAAATCCAGTAATTCCTTTTTTTTCTAATTGTTTAATATAATGTTTGACCATGTCTTTTTCAATTTTCCTCCGTAAGTCGATCTCAACACTTTCACTTAATAAATATCCAATATCCAATATCCCACCATTTACAACAGCTGATCCCCAATCGATCATGAGAATTGGATTTTCCCTATTATCATAATCGAAGAAAAGGTTATCTACTCGAAAATCGAAATGAATTATTGTCATATTATCATCAGGTATATCCATAACTAACCAAGGAAATTGCTCATGGATTTTTTGTCCAGCTTCCTGACCTCGTTCAGGGAGAATTTTTTGAAATTCTTCTGATTTAATTGATAGATCCCAACTAGAACGATAAGTTTCGACTAGTGATTTTGATACGTCATCCTTAGGCTTAGGCATCCAATCAAAAGAATAAAGATCAGGGGAATCCCACCACCTTGAATGAAATTCTGTTATAGCATTAATAACATCTATTGTTTGCTCTTTATTCAATCCCTCTATCTGATCTATTTGCTTATAACAAGAACAATCTTGTAATATAAGGATATACCTTTTAGCTTCTTTATCATAATCATAATGAATAACTTCAGGAACTCGTAAAGGACTTTTAGGCGCTACTTCTGTATAAAATCTTATTTCTCTTTCATAGAGGTTATATTGTTCAGCAAGAGCTAACGCCGTTCGAAAAGTTGTGGGCATTTTGACAATCATAGTTTCAGGAAGTTCGGTAGGTGTTTTATCATAAGTGACAGTTAAACGAGCCATATCACTTACAAATCCCTCTCCTGCACCCCATGGTTCTCGAGAAATAGTTTCAATGTTTATATCTTTAAGATATCCCGATGTATGAAGTACTTCATTTAACCATTCTGAAGTTATTCGTTTTGTTCTTTTAGGTATCATAATACTAAATTTCTACTTAAATGCTTAAAATCTTTTCTATTAATTTAGTTAAATATCGTCAGAGTAATCCATATTTTTCTTGCATACCACGAATAAAAGCAGCACCTTCTTTAATTAAAACATCTCCGCTTGGAGCAAGTTGACGCCACACCCAAGTATTCATGTTATCAGTCATATCAACAAAACTTTCCAAGGCAGCATATCCTTGATAGTTTATTTCAGAAAGAGCTTTAAAGATTCCATCCCAATCAACCAACCCTGACCCAGGAATTCCTCGATCGTTTTCACATAAATGATAATGAATGAGTTTATCGCCAGCAAGTTTAGTGGCTTCATAAAAACTCTTTTCTTCGATATTCATATGATATGTATCAAGATGGATCCTCATGTTATCCTCACCAATCATATCTATTAGCTTTAAAGCTTGTTCGCAGGTGTTAATAAGGTATGTTTCATATCGATTCACAGGCTCAAGCCCTATTGTAATACCTAAGGGTTTTGCATATTGTGCTACTTCCCTTAAACACTCTGCCGAATATTCCCATGTTCGTTCTGTTGGTTGTTCTCTTGTATCCTTAGCATGTTGAGAATAAGTTACTCCACAAAAACTTGTTCCCCCAATATCATATGTAGCTTTAACACAAGCTTTCAAATAATCTACACCCTTATTTCGAATTTCAGGATTATTACTAGTTATATCTGTGACGTTAGTTAATACGGTTGAAGTAACTACATTTAATCCAACTTGTTTTAACCGGTTCGATACAGCAACCACATCAAAATCTTCTAAGACCATAAGAGGCAATTCTATAAAATCTAATCCTAAATTCTTTACTCTATCAATCAGATCGAGAGTTTCATTACTCCACTGGGAGCAATATGCATAAGCATGGATTCCTAACTTCATTTTTCCTAACCTTAGATTTTCATTAATTTTAATTTTATTAAATAAAAATAAGATGTTATTAAGAAACTTCAGGTATTATCATTTATTATATCTTTTCTTGAGAAGATTCATCACATCTTCGGTTGACGGCACAATTGCATGATTTTCATAATCAGGGAGTTTAAACGTGTCTTCAGCAATGTCTTTTAATGTACTTTCTGACACATTTTTGTCTTTAAAACTCATCCACATTCCAATCTCTTTTAGAAATTTATCTATTTCATCGCATCCTTTTTCTGCAGCAACCTTATCAGAAACATCTTTCAGATCTGGATTGAATAATCTAGCGACTGTTGCATATTCCTTAATTGATTTATTCCATGTCCATCGGTTGATCGCAGGATACATAATCGCTAGGGCTTCCCCATGAGCGATATGGGGAACACTTCCGCCAATAGCCATTCCCATCCCATGCGGTAATGTAACACCCGAATTAAGAATAGAAAGACCCCCAAGTGTATTTGCCCAATGGAGAGCTTCTCTGGTTTCTCTATTTTGTCCATCTTTTATCGCAATTGGCAAGTTCTTAATTATAAGCCTCATTCCCTCTAGTGCATGCATATCTACATAATCAGAAGAATTTGCGTTATGAGTATATGCTTCAAATGAATGACAGAATGCATCCCATCCTGTAGATGCTGTGATATGGGGAGGTAGCGTTAAAGTTAGTTCTGGATCAATTATCCCTACCGTCGGGCATAATAATGTGTCATAAAGGGCATATTTCAAATGTATATCTGTTTTGGTTACTACAGCAGCAGCAGTAACTTCTGCACCAGTTCCAGCAGTGGTGGATACAGCTATAATAGGAAGGAGTTTATCTTCAATTGGCTTTCCATTTATCACGCGGTAATCCCAAGCTTCGCCCTCATGTGTCAAACCTACCGAAATACATTTGGCAGTATCTATGCTTGAACCTCCTCCAACTCCTAAAACTACATCTACTTTGTTTTTCATACCCATCTTTACTCCAGCATTAACGTTATCCGTTGTTGGATTAGGTTGTACACCATCAAAATGAAATATCTCGACATCTGCATCAGAACATAACTTCTTAATTTTTTCAAATACTGGATCCAGAGCTGGAAAAGGTTTTACTGTTACCATTAGGCACCGTTTACCAAATTGAGCAACAACGTCACCAACTTCAGAAATCCTACCCCAGCCAAATAAAATACGACTTGGACTATAGTAATTTATATTTCTCAACTTTTTTCACCTATTCTTGATTTACATCAATAAAAACTTTCATTACTTTATCTTTTTTATCTTCAATAAACTTATAAGCTTTATTATAATCCTCAAACGGAAAGTGACTCGTCATTAAAGGGTTAACTATGATTTTTTTCGAATTTACAAGCTCAATTGCCTTGATATAGTCACCTCTTTGATACATCATATTACCAATCAGTCTCAGTTCGCGATCTTGAACAAATCCTAAATCAATAGTTGGTTTATCACCAAAAACTCCGACAACAATTATATCAGTACCTTTTCTTGCGTTTTCAATAGCATCATTAATGGTTTCATTTGCCCCAACACATTCTATTATTAAATCCGCTTTATCAGGTCCAAAAGCTCTAATAATCTCTTCTGAGAGTTTAACCTTTGTAGGATTAATAGTAAAATCTATTCCTACTTTCTTCGCGACTTCCAACCTAAAATCGCTTATATCGGTAATTATTACAGCTTTAGCTCCAAGTGCCTTTGCAGATTGTGCTACGAGATTTCCAATAGGTCCCGCCCCTAGTACTAAGACATTAAATCCTGTAACATCTCCACCATTTAATACAGCATGAACTGCTACTGCACATGGTTCAATCATAGCTCCAGCTTCGTATGACATCTCATCGGGAAGCTTTATTACCTTTTCAGAATCTACAGCAAAAAATTCGGAGGCAGTTCCAGTGGTTTGAAATCCCATGACTTTAAGATTATCGCATATATGATATTTATCATGAGTACATGGATAGCAATGTCCACAAACTACTTGGGGTTGAATCGTCACTTTATCACCTGGTTTAAGTCCTTGTACTTTTGAACCGATCTTTTCGATTTTACCAGAAACTTCATGTCCTTGAGTAACGGGGTAATCGGTATAAGGATGTTTTCCATAATAAACATGTATATCGCTACCACATATACCAATTCTCAGTATTTTGATAAGAACTTCATCTTCCTTTAATTCTGGAAGGGGAATATCAAGGAATTCAATCTCACCAGGAGCAGTCATAACTTGTTGTTTCATATCTCTCGAAGTCCTTTAATTTATAAATAATATTATTTAAGAATCTATTACCTAAAAAATTAAATTTTAGAAACAATTTTAATTAATTGATCTTCTAACGTATTTTACAACATTAATAGGCAAAAACAATATGAGTTCTAAGAAAAGAGATTACTATGAAGTACTGGGAGTGAGCAAGGATGCGTCGTTAAACGATATTAAGTTAGCGTATCGACGATTAGCCAGAAAACATCATCCCGATTTGAATAAGACAGATCCAAAAGCAAAAGAAAAGTTTATCGAACTCCAGGAAGCTTATGAAGTACTCAGCGATGAACAGAAAAGACAAAACTATGACCGTTTTGGACACAGTGGTGTACAAGTTGATATGAGTGATTTCTTCTCAGGAGGGATACCAGGTATTGATGAGCTCTTAAAGTCGATTTTTGGTGATTTCAGCCCATTTGGTGGTTTTAATGATTTTGGTTTTGGATCAAGGGCTAGAAGAAGAACTGCTCCCCGTAGAGAAGTCGGGCAGGATATTGAGGATCGAGTTGAAATTAGCTTTGAAGAAGCCATGTTTGGGCTAAAAAGAGATGTAGTGATAGAGCGATTTACTCCATGTGATCAATGTGAAGGAACAGGAGCAGAAGATCCCTCAAGTGTGAAAAACTGCCCAGAATGCCAAGGAAGTGGTCGAGTTAGGAAAATGACTCAATCTGGGTTTGGCACCATTATTCGTGAATCTACTTGTTATACTTGTAATGGTGAAGGTCAAGTAATAGATAAAAAATGCAAAGTTTGTGATGGAAAAAAAGTAGTTCCAGAGGAAAAGACAATTCATGTAAGTATTCCCCCAGGAGTTGAAGATGGGGTTCATTTAAAGGTTCAAGGAGGGGGGCATGTTCCTTCTGTAAATGCTATACCGGGTGATCTTTACTTAAGGATTAGAGTAGCGGATAATGAACAATTCATACGAAGGGGAAATGATCTATATACTCCTATTGATATTGACATAGTAACAGCTACTTTAGGTGGAAAAATTATAGTTCCCACATTAAATTATAAAGAAAATAAAATAACTGAGAAAGATTTACCTGTTCCCGCAGGAACTCAACCTGGAACAGAATTTCGTATAAAAAATCGAGGAGTTTCATATCTAAGGGGAAAGGGTAGAGGAGATCAATATATAATTGTGAATATTGAAATCCCTAAAAAAATTTCAGAGAAACAAAAAGAATTATTATTGAAATTTCGAGAGTTAAATAAATAAAAGAATTATAAGTGGGAATCGAGCCAGTTAATTACATCTTCAAAAACTTCTTTGCGGTTGATTTCGTTGAATATTTCATGTCTAGCATCTTCATAGAATTTATAAGTTATCTCCTTCATACCATACTTCTTTAATCGATTAATCATTGCCTTTACACCTTTAGTCTTATTTCCAATAGCGCATAATGATCCTGAAATAAAATGAATTGGCAAATTTTTTGGTATTTTTTGCTCGTTTTCAGAATTGTATATTTTATCAAATCCCCTTACAAATTCTAACCAAAGAGTAGCAGGGCTAACAAATCCGCACCAAGGATCGTCAATATATTTTTGAACCTCAGCTTTATCTCTACTAAGCCATTCAAATCCCGTTGCACCTTCCTCCTGTTTCCAATCTCGATTATTAGATTTAAAATTCATATCATACATTTTTTGACTAGGAGTAGTGGGACCTAATTTCTTAATTTCAGATTTAAGAATCAATTTTCCGGCTTTAATTACTAAATATCTTACTTTTCCATTTGTACCACTTAATATACAACCTTTAATTTCATTTCCCCATTCTTGAATAAAATCTTGTGCTAAAAAGGCACCCCAAGAATGACCTATTAAAAACAATGGGAGATTAGAACACTCTTTTTTTATAATTTCTGATAATTCATGAACGTCATTGACGACTCCTCTCCACCCATTTAGTCCTAGAACTCCGGCATTCCCTTTTAAAGTAGCTTCAGTTAAATCGCCAGCAGTTCTTCCATGACCGCGTTGATCATGGGCATAACACACATATCCTTCATTGCAAAGTGCTTCTGCTACTCGAGTATATCTTTTCGCATGTTCTGCAACACCATGAATGAATAGTACAGCAGCTTTAGATTCTGCATCTGGTTCCCACTTATACACAAAAATCTCGATACCATCTTGATCTGTAAAGGTAAATGTAGAACTTTTCATATTTTCATCTCTATTTGTAATTTTTAAAATATAATTAATTAATTATTTTATAATATCATTTAAATTCTCCCAGTAATTAAAATTTGCATTTATTAATTAAATGAATCAAAAGATACTTATTACCGGTCCGCCAAGATGCGGTAAAAGCACGCTTATTTCAAAATTAATTGAATACTATACAGTCAAGAAAAACTATACTATTTATGGTTTTTTAACGCCAGAAGTTAAAAAAAGTGGTAATCGGATTGGTTTTGACATTCAAGATATCTTTACTAACGAAAGAAGGAAATTTGCACGAATAGGAAATTATAATGCATCACAAAAGTTAGGAAAATATGGATTATGTTTAGAAGGGTTAGAAGAAATAATTTCAAATTTCGAGACCATCCCACTCCATGAAATAGATTTATTTATTGTTGATGAAATTGGGAAAATGGAATTATTTTCTAAGAAATTTCAGGATTTCATTTCTAACATTTTTGCTTCTAATCTCTCAATCATAGCAACAATTGGGCTAAAAGTTAGACATCCAATAAAAGATCATCTTTTAAATCTCTCAGATGTTAAGTTTTTCAACTTAGACCGGCTTAATTTTCAAATAGTTTATCAGAAGATAATCTCAATGTTAAAGTGAGTAAATAAACTCTTTTATAACGTCAATAATATAGGTTTTTCCTTCACAAAACTTTATATTAGGATTATTTTTATTTTATTAATTAGGATACAGTCTTATTATATAGATGGGTTTTTTTTTGAAATGGAAATGTGATAAGTGCGGTCATGAATTTGACTTAGATGATTTCCCAGAAGAAGATTTCAAATGTCCTAGCTGTGGTGATGTTGATTGTACATTTAGCTTGGTAGATTAATTTTTTTTTAAAGAAATCAATAAAGATATTAAAGTTTAGATCAAATAATATGAACTCTTGAGAGCCCTATTCCTTTCATTCTATTTACGGCTCCTCTTGTTTTTAAATTTTGTTATCAAAAACATAAATATAAAAGATCGTTTCCCACTAATACCCCTTTTAACCAAACTGTTAAATTTATAAGGGTAAATCTAGGCTATTTTGATATGAAAATAAGAAAAAATATGAAGGTTGGGGTATCTATCATATTTTTACTTCTTTTATTTACTTCATGTCTTTCACTCATTAATTTATCAAAAAATAATAACCTTCTTGAAGAAAATTCACTTTCTCTTAGCGCGCCGATTGAAGATCCTATGGAAGACAATGACAACCATGCTAACGCCTGGGGAGTCACTCCAAATTATTATCCTAATCTTACGATTATAGAAACTGATGAGGATTGGTTTAAACTGTATTTAAATCCCGGAGATACAATTGATGTTTATATTTACTTCAATAATACGGAGGGAGATTTAGATTTGGAACTTTATGATCCTTTTGATGCTGTTACCTCTCAAACTGGATCTTATTCAACTGCTGATGAAGAGCATATCACGTTTACGGTAGGATTGTCAGGGATGTCAGGAGATTGGCGAATTCGAGTATATCATTATGATGGTAGTACAAATGTAACTTATGATTTAGATATATGGATAAATATTGATGACTGGATGGAAAATAACGATGATTTTTGGTCTGCTTGGGGCGTTGGCCCAGTTAATTATCCTGGTTTGAAGATTGTAGACTTTGACGAAGATTGGTTTCAAATTTATTTAAATCCTGGTGATATGATTGATGTTGGTATCTATTTTAACCATTTTGAAGGAGATTTACAATTAGTACTCTATGATCCATCATATATTCAAAGAAAAGATTCTTTATCTATGGGCGATGACGAATTTATTACGTATATGGTAGATATGCCAGGAGATTGGCGAATTCGAGTATATCATAAGCATGGAAATTCTACAGTACATTATAATTTAGATATATGGTTAACCACTGGAACGGGTGGAGATGATTGGGCAGAAGAAAACGATGATTTCTGGTCTGCTTGGGGGATAGGTCCCGGTTTTCATTCTGGTTTAATGGTTGTTGGCTTTGATGATGATTGGTTTCAAACTTATTTAAACCCAGATGATATAATCGAAGTAAAAATCTTGTTCGACGACTTTAAAGGTGACTTACAGTTAGAACTTTATGACCCATCATATATTCAAAGAGCAGATTCTTTATCCATGGGTCCTGAGGAATTTATTAGGTTTACTGCAGATATGTCAGGAGAATGGCGAATTCGAGTATATCATCAACACGGAGATTCTGATGTGCCCTATGAATTAGACATAAGGTTAGATGCTAAGGTAGATGATTTCTATGAACTGAATAATAATCCTTTATCTGCTTACGACCTCATTCCATATGAAGGATGGTGGTTAACTGGAATAAATGGTCCGGGGTTTCAATTTGACGAAGATTGGTTTGAAATTTATGCAGAACCTGGTTTTGAGCATCTTATCATTAAATCCCCTGATTTTGGAAGAGAAATTCAACTCGAAGTTTATGACTCAAACCTCAATAACATAGGGGAAGCTATGATTAAAAACAAAGATGGGAGTTCTTCTCAAGACTATAATGGACCCATGAGATATGATCTTCCTTCAAGTGGGACATATTATATTAAAGTTTACGGAAATAATCGAGGAAATTTCTACGATTTCCAATATTTAACCGTGTGTCTCTTAGAAGAACAAACATGGCTCAGTGATATTTATGGAATGGGTGTTCAAAGTAACTTAGATTTTTACTTTATAGATGTAACCCCAGGTTTCAAACATTTAGTAGTTGAACTTTTGTTTAATCATACATACGGAAATATCGATATGACACTCTACGATGCATGGGGTTCCCAAATTTCTAATAGTAGTTCTTTTAGTGATAATGAATACATTAATACTATTCTTCAAGATCCTGGGATGTATTTCCTTTTAATTCAAGGACATAATATGGGGAATGAGTATGATCTGTGGTGGGATGATAATAAAACCGATACTAGACCTGATGATTTCTATGAGCCGAATAATAATCCTTTATCTGCTTACGACTTATCAAACAATGAGTATCAATCATTATGGGAAATCAATGATTTGGCTCTACAATATAATGAAGATTGGTACAAAATCGAAATAGACGAAATACAATTACAATTAATAGTGATAGTAATATATGATTCTGCAGAAGGTTTAATGGGATTTGAAATTTATGACAGTAATTTCACTAAAATAACAGGGAATTTTACCTTAGATGATAACGATTATATCGACTATGAGGTTCCATCCAATGGAACCTATTATATTAGGGTTTTCGGTGATAATTCAGGAAATGTATATAATCTATGGTGGGCAGCCGAAGAACCTGAGTCAATTGGGATGATACCGGGTTATGATACTCTTATTTTGATTGTATCTATTGTTGGAGTTACAGTAGTTTTGATAAAAATTAAAAGAAGTAAATTTAGACATCAATAATTTTTTTTTTTTTTTCTTATTTTTTAAGTAAATTTAATATGTACAATCTTACCTGTTTTTAATCGTTCTGAAATCTTAATCATTCTAAGAGTCTTTTTACTCCAAGCGGGATTAATTTCTAATTTGTTCCATATTGTGTGCCAATCAATTACTTGAATTTTTTCAGACCAGGTGAGAACTTGCTTATTAGGATCAGAAACACTTAGATTCCAAAAAGGAGTTTCAATACCTGCTTTTTTTGCCCTTTTATTTCCAATTTTCATTGCCATTTTTGAGATGCAATCAAAAATCAATTCTCCAGACGGAAATTTACGAGCGATCACATCAAAAAGAGAGGAAATTTCTTCTTCCTTAAAATAATAAATAAAACCCCCCGCAATAAAGAAAATCCCTTCTTCTTTATGAAATTCAATTTGATCAAACCAACTGATATCAAATGCAGACTTTGCGATGAAAATATTTCTCTCTGATTCAGAAAGGAACTTTTTGCGAAACTCAATCGCATCAGGAAGATCTAAATCATACCATTTAATTTTTTCATTATCAACACGATAAAAAGTGGTATCTAAACCAGCACCGATATTTACAACTGCGGATTTTGGATGTTTTTCAATATAATTTTTTAATCCATCATCGAAATTTCTGGCTCTAGCGAGGAGTCCAAGTCCTCTCCACTCTTCAAGATACTCTTGTTCTACAGAGAAATCATGCTCAATCTTTTGAAGTATTTCAATAGCTTTTTGATCATTTAATAGTTTGGGATATAACTTACTGAATGTGGCTCTTGCCCATAGAGGTCCTAGCATAGTTTCTTGGACTTTTCCTTTAAAAGGGAGAGAATTTTCTGTCATAAAAAAGCTAATCTGTTATATTTAATAAAATTAATAAAAAGACGCTTGAGATATATACCCACCCTTCTGTACTGCATCCGTCACCAGATGACAGTTGGAGCATCAAACTATGCGGCCTACCTAAAGCTAGCTCCAAGTACTTTATCGCTTTCATTTGGCCTTGCACCAAGGTTTTAGCTCGTTCCAACCATTCCCTCCTACTATTTCTTTGGCTTATATCCAAGTCATAAACATGCGTAAGAAGGCAGTGTCGTTTCAGTTGCTAAAATACGATTCTCACCGTAGTAGTTTTCTACACCTTGCTTGGAGTGTGGGGTGAGGTTCCTCAGCGGGTTAAACCCACCGTCAGCTCCATATCTCACTCGTCTTTAATAAAGAAGTAAGATTACCATTTAAATTTTATTTTCTCTGCTTGTGAATAAACAAATTTTTACTTCAGAACGAGTAATAATTTAAAATAAATGAGATTAAATCTAATCTACAATTTTTAAAGATATGAGAAAAGTTCAATTAGGTAAAACAAGAGAACAAATCCCAGTTCTTGGACAAGGAACTATGGGTATTAAGTCAGGAAAAGACAAAGAATATTATGAAAAATGGAAAGCTTCACTCAGGAGGGGAATTGAGCTCGGAATGACTCATATTGATACCGCAGAGCTTTACAATTTTGGAGCTTCAGAACGAACGATTGGAGAAGTTATAAAGGAATATGGTAGAGATGATGTGTTTATTACTAGTAAGTTATTTCCAAGACATCTTGGTTACAATTCAATGTTAAAAGCGTGTAATAAAAGTTTAGAACGGTTAGATACCAAATACTTAGATTTATATTTAGTTCACTTTCCTTCATTAGGATTCTCAAAAATTAAGAAACATATGAGAGTGATGGAGCAACTTTTAAATGAAGGCAAAATAAGATATATCGGGGTAAGTAACTATTCCATTGATCAATTTAAGGAGGCCCAAGAATGTCTCAAAAAAGCAGAGATTGTCACAAACCAACTTCGCGCAAACATAATGAAACAAAAACATATTCATAATTCATTACCTTATTATAAAAAAGAAGGAATTATTTTAACGGCATATAGTCCTTTAGGTCACAGAGGATACACAAATTTAAAGGAAGATATCAAATCTAAATTGGAGCAAGTGGCTAAATCGCATAATGCGACTATTCAACAAATCACACTTGCATGGCTTATCAATCATGAAAATGTTATAGCAATTCCTAAAGCGTTTCAAATCAATCATATAAAAGATAATGCGGCGGCGGCAAATATAAATTTAACAGAAACAGAAATTAAACAATTTTACACAGAATAATCAAGCTTATCATATTTTAAACACTACGATTAATATCTAGTTCATAGGATATTATATCGCAAAATTTTTTAAAACCTAATTTTCTATAAACCTTTTCACCTAAAGCAGACGCTTGAAGCACTCCAACTCTGTACCCCATTTTATACCCATCTAATAAAGCCCTCATACTTATCGCAAGGCCAAATCCCCGCCCTCTGTATTCTTTTAATGTCGATACAGCATGAAAACCCGCCACTCCTGAAGACAAGTAAAGCATTAAAGATGTGACTGGCTTTCCCTCAAAATTTCCGATATAGAACCTTGCTTCAGGCTCTAAAATTAAGTATTCCAATAATTCATAATCAACTTTTAGGTTAAAAACTGTTGAAACAACATCAATCCACTGCTTAAGATGCTTTTTATCCTCGATAATTTCAATATTTAACCCATTTTTGGTTACTACGTGATTAGCAATATCTTCTAGTTCGAGTGCCATTCCTGCTTGATGGTAAACATTTGAAAAACCAAACTTCTCTAGAATACTACCTAAATTTTTTGGCGTTGTCAATGGTCCTACTATCCATCCATTAGGTGCTGAACCTTCTCGAATAAGTTTTATTACTGTGGATATCTCATGTTCCAGAGCTAAGTTCCCAATATCGGCTCTAAAAATGCTTTCAGGCCAGTCTGCTTCCTTAGCTACAACCCAACTAATTTTTTTTTCTAAGTGAGAACTGAAATTGGAATGTATTGAAGCCTTAATGTAAAAATCATCTAAATTATTCTCAATATAGTAATTAATAGATTTTGATGAGATTTTTTTTAAAATATCCTTCAAAATTTCACCCTTATATTAGTTTACAATTGAAAAAAAATAAAAAAAAAAATACTTTATTACTTTGGAAATTTTTCAGTACAGATTTAGAGTAATAACAGCCCAGCGCCTAGATTGAATATTGGTAATAACAGCAATCCCATGAAAATTGAGGCAGTTAAAGACATTACTACTAACAGAGTGTTTATACTTGGCCCTGCTGTGTCCTTGAAAGGATCACCAACTGTATCACCAGTTATACTTGCTTTATGAATCTCAGTTCCCTTTCCACCTAAGTTACCATCTTCAATCCACTTCTTTGCGTTATCCCATGCTCCACCGCTGTTTGACATCATTACAGCGAAAACAAATCCAGAAAGAATAGCACCAGCTAAGAAAGCACCTAAAGCAGCAACACCGAATAAAATCCCCACAGTAATAGGTATTACTATTGAAATAATGCTAGGTAAGATTAGTTCTCTTAATGAACCCTTTGTCGCTATATCAATTGTTTTGCTGAAATCTGCAGCCTCTTCACCTGTTAAAATTTTAGGATTTTCTTCGAATTGTCTTCGAATTTCATCTACCATTTTTGCCGCATTTCTTTGAACTGCTAAGATTAACAATGCTGAAAACAAAGCAGGGACTACAACACCAATGAAAGCACCGATTAGGACATTTATATCCAATAGATTAATACCCGTCAAGATTATTCCCGCCTCTTCAGTAAAGGAGAAAAGCAATGCTAGTACGGTTAAGTTAGCAGCACCTATAGCAAATCCTTTGGTAATTGCTTTGGCAGTATTTCCTGCGGAATCTAAACGATCTGCTGTACGGATGACATCTTCTCCTAAGTCTCCTTGCTCAGCTATTCCTCTTGCGTTATCAACAATAGGACCATAGGCATCATTTGATACGATAGTTCCTACAATAGATAACATCCCCACAGCTGCCATTGCTACGCCAAATACACCAGCTAACCAAAATGCAACAGCCATTGCAAGAATAACTCCCAATGCTGGAGGAACAACGCTTATTAGACCATATGAAAATCCAGAAAGAATTACAACAGCATGTCCCTCTTTTGCGGCATTAGCTATGTTTCTTGTTGGTTTCTTATCATCTCGGGTAAAGTAATCACTAGTAAATCCTAAAATAATACCCGCTATCAGCCCAATTGCTGAAGTTCCCCAGATACGCCATAATAAACCTATTTCTTCTGCTACTAACCCAATTGATAAGAGAAAAGTAAACAAAGCAGATAATCCAAAATACACTACGGTTGCAAGATATGTTCCTGTATTTAATGCTTTCCCAGGCTCATCAGAACCCTTCAGTTTTATTAAGTAAATTCCGATCAACGAAGCCATTAATCCAACGGCACATAAAATTAAAGGTGTTATTATGAGGCGTGCTATTCCTTCTTCGGTTAAAGTAATGTTCCCAAAAGGGAAAACAACAATACCTATACTAAAAGCAGCAGCAAGCATCATAGCAGCAACTATAGAGGCAACATAAGAATCAAATAGGTCACTTCCCATACCAGCTATATCTCCAACATTATCACCAACGTTATCTGCGATTGTTGCGGGATTTCGTGGATCATCTTCAGGAAGATCATATTCTGCCTTCCCAACCAAATCAGCACCCACGTCAGCAGTTTTAGTGAAAATACCTCCTCCACATTTCATAAAGAGCGCAATACTGCTTGCACCAAAACTAAATCCTAATACTACTATTGGTGTTTGAAATATCCAGTAAATAATTGACACTCCAATTAGAGCAACGCCGACAACTGCTAATCCCATAACAGCTCCTCCGAAAAAAGCAATATCAAATCCTTTTTTAGTGCTTATAGTACAACCTTGAGCTGCTCTAGTATTTGCTTTCACCCCCACATACATTCCTAACCATCCTGCCAACATAGATCCTACTGCGCCAATCAAATACGCAATTGCTTGTTCCCAATTTAAAGCACCAGGATTAATTTGGGAAGGAAGTGCAAAAATGATTACTAAAAAGAGCGCAGCTACAAATATACCTAATATTTTATACTGTATTTTTATATAAGTTTTCGCTCCTTCCTCGATGTATCCTGCAACTTCTTGCATCCTTTCATTGCCAGGATCTTCTTTTAAGACCAAGTATCTGAAATATAACGCCATCCCTATAGAAATAATTCCTGCGATTAATGCAACGATTAAAATTATTGGTACAGCCATAATTTTTCACTTAATTTTTAGTTTTTTCTTAAATTTTTTATAAATCAATATTACAATAATATCAAACAAAATTTCCTAAATCATTAAAACATTTTGAATTGGGGTAGGATCATTCTTCTGAGAAAAAGTAAAACATTATAAATCGAACTGAATGTTTATTAATCATTTAAAGTAATTAATATTAGACATTTAAGGTCGAAATTGAAAATAATTAGGAGTATAACTGATCCTTAATGACATTAGCTGAAAGTGAAGAGTTATTAATTGAAAAAGCAAGAGAAGAAGAAAGAAATTTTAATTGGTTTGAAGCGGTTGCTTTATATCAAAAAGCATTGACCTACTATTTAGATGAGAATTTAATTGAAAAAGCCGCTTTTTGTTATAGAAGCATTGGAGATGCTTATATCCAAGGTTCATTTACAGTAGAAACAGGAGAAGATTATTTGATTAATACTAAGGAAGCTATTAAGGCAAATGAAAAAGCAAAAGATCTTTTTATGCAAATTGAAAATAAATCTTACGAGTTAGAATGTGAAGCATCATCCTTAAAATTAAGTGCTTTACTTTCAGCTTCAGATCTAGAAGCTGAAAAGGCATTTCGCGAAGCTTGCAAGCTTTTAATTGAAGCTTCTCAAATTCTTTCTATGGAGAATAACCCAAACCGTGTTGCAAGAATTTTTAATGAAATTGCGGACACAATGTACATGCTTTCGTGTTATAGTATTGATCAAGAAGAGTTCAAGCAGATTAATAAGCAGGGGAGAGAATATGGCACAAAAGCTAAACAGATCTCATTTGAAATTGAAGATGTTCAGAATTACTCTATTGCATTTAATTTAGAAATTCTTCATAATTTTAATGAAATATATAATACTAATTTTAAGGAGAATGATTATTGGAGGGATTACATAAAGAATTTCTTATTAGAATGTGAGAACGGTATTGACTTTGTTAATAAGTATGAAGATCCATATTCCCTTGGACTAATATATACAGCAGCTGGATTTTGGTTTTGTGGTTATGCATATCAGTTTATTGAAAATGAAAGGGAACAAGAGATATATCTTTCCAAAGGAATGGATTTGTTGGAAAAGGGCTTAGATTTCATCAGAAAAACAAAAAATAAAGCAAGAATAGTAGGATGTCTTTTCTATATAGATTATTTTGCAATGTTTAGTGGCAGAATCAATTATTTACAAAAAAGAATTCTCAATGACATTAATGAATGTATAGAGTTAGGGAGAATTTATAGTTTATCTAATCACCCACAACGGAATATGGGAAATGTTGTACCGGCTTTATATTATACTAATTCTTCTCAGAGGAGATTTTTTACCGGCTCTCAACGCAAAACTTATGCTGAAAAAGGAATCAAATTCGCAACAGAAGTTTTGAATGGACCAAGAATATCTCCTATGCTTACTGCCTGGCTATACCAAGGTTTAGTATTAGCTTATTCCCAACTTACTATTCTTGCGGAATCAAAAACAGAGCAAGAAAAATTTGCCCAAATTATGCTTCAGCAGGCAGAGGAAGCAAAAGAATTCGGTTTACAATATGAAGGGGGATTTCCTCAGGCGGGTGGTTATACTAGTCTTTATAAGGCTCATAAAACTCTTGCAGATATTGCCAAAAAGAAAGATGTAAGGATCTCTCATCTTAAGAAGGCGATAGATGCTCAAAAAAGATCAATCAATTTTGCTATGTTGTCACGAACTGGGGCTCTTACAGAGCAAATGAGACTTGGATTATTATTTGAAGAATTAGGTATTATAACGAGAGATGTTTCTGATTTAGATCAAGCTCGAGATATTTTTCTCCATACGATAAAAGAAAGTGCTGATAGAAAATATTTTTCTTATGAAGCAGCAAGCTATCAATATATAGCTCGTATAGAAGATCGCCTGGGTAATTACATGATTTCTGCTGAAAGTTATAGGAAAGCTCAGGAAGCATATCATAAGTCATTAGAAATGATACAATATAAGCTTTTAAAAAATAGGATCACTGAAAAATATAATTATGTAAGAGCTTGGAGTTTGATTGAAGAAGCCAAATCGCTTCATACTCGTGAAAATCATCTCCAATCCAAGGAATATTATGAGAAGGCTCAAGATATATTAAAAGATTTACGTAGTTACGCCTATGAAGCTTCTTATTATTCTGGATGGATATCATTGGAGGAAGCAGAACAACTGAGTAAACAAGAAAAGCACGAAGAAGCTATCGAAAGCTTTAAAAAGACGGGAAAAATATTCGAAGAAGCAATTAAAACATTAATAAAATCCCATGAGCGATCAAGAGAAAAGTTTGATAAGGAGAGAATAAATAAATTTGAAAAAATAGCTCAGGTAAGGGTGAATCATTGTAACGCGAGAGTGAACCTTGAAGAAGCAAGGATTTCAGGAAAGCAGGGGGAACATATCGCAGCTGCAGAAAAATTTGCGCTTGCCTCATCTCAATTCAGAGATATTTGCATTGTGTTTAAAATCAAGCGAGAAAGAGAGGAATTAGAAGCTGTTTATTACCTTTGTAGAGCTTGGGAAAATATGGAACTAGCTGAAGAATATGGAGACCCACGCAGATTTTCTGAAGCAGCAGGATTGTTTGCAGAAGCTAGTGATCTTTTTACTGATACAAAATTAAAATTATTAGCTTCTGGGAATTCAACTTTTTGTCAAGCTCTTGAATATGGGTGCAAATTTGATGAATCTATTGATATCAACCTAAAAAAAGATTTATATCCAAAAGTTAAACAGATGCTTAGTAAAGCAGCTAATTCATATGAGAAGGGAGGATTTGAGAGTGGTGCTGACTGGGCACAAGCAACTTCAATTTATTTTGATGCCGCATGGCACCTAATCAAAGCTGATGAAGAGACAGATCTTCAAGAAAAAGGAAATCTTTTAAGAATAGGAGCACAATATTTAAAGTCTGCGGTGGAACTATTTGGGAAAACTGGTAATAAAGATAAGGAGAAAGAAGTTCAGGATCGATTGAATAGAGTTGAAAAAGAAGAATTAATTCTTATTTCAGCATTGAGTACAATAAAAGAACCTTCAATTTCCCGAAGCACTATGGGTATAGTAGCACCTGCTTGTCCTCATGAGAGTAGCCAATCTCCCCGATTAAGTGAAACTCGTCAGTTTAGTGATGAAGAAAGAAGAGGACAAATAGAAAGACTAGATGGAAAAAAATATCAATTAATCTATAGAGACTTGTTTAAAGAATTTCCTAAAGTTCAAAAAAGAGAATGTAGAGTAGGAATTGCCCAAATAGGTGTTTCTGAGACGGGAAATATTATGAAAGAACTCTTTGAAATGAAATCTTCGGGGCTCTTGAGTATAAAAGAAGATAAAATTGAAGAACTAATAATTAAAGTAAAAGATATGATTGAAAAGGCACATAAGGAGGGAATAAATGTCTTACTCTTCCCAGAAATGACAATGGATCTTAACTACGGTGAACTACTTGAAGAGATATCAAATATATCTAAGTTATACGAAATGTATATAATTCCAGGCTCATTTCATGACCAAGAAACAAAACGAAACATCAGCAAGGTGTTTGGACCAGAAGGAATTCTTTGGGAACAAGAAAAACATATCCCTGCAATTATCAGTACTGGTGAAGGAGTTCGTTTCAAAGAGGGGATAGAAGTTAGTAATTTACCTCGAAATACAATCGTATGCAACACAGAATATGGAAGAATAGCAATCGCAATTTGTAGGGATTTTCTTGACATGGATCTAAGAGTCGAATTGAAAAATTTTGAACCTCCCGTAGATATCATTTTAAATCCAGCATTCACTCCAGTAACAGCAGATTTTAAAGCAATCCATTTTGATGCGCGTCGATCCATTTATGCATATTCATTTTTCGCTAATATTGGTGAATTCGGGGAATCTCTTATCTATACTCCAGAAAAAGATCGAACTGAGCGAATTATTCCCCCAAAGCAAGAAGGTTTAATCTTTAAAGACATAGATTTATTCAAGCTTCGATCAGAACGAAAAAAATGGGAAAAAGAGCAGAGCAAAGAACGTTCATTTATTCAGAGCACAAGGTAAAACTAATTTTTTGAGTTAATATTTACACAGAGATAATATGATTAATATTTACAAAGAAATAGTATAATTATAATCTTAAATTATCCTCGACATTATAACTTTATATATTCTGAAAGATATCTCAAAAGGTAAGAGGTTTATCTTCGATAAAATTTACAATTTTTATTCAGAGGTAAGGATGATGGATGAATATAAGTGTGAAGTATTGATTATTGGATCTGGTCCAGCTGGTTTAAGTGCGGGAGTCTATTGTGCTCGAGCAAATAGAGATGTAATTATTCTTGATGGAAAAGAATTACCAGCATTAGTACAGGCAAAAGAAATACAAAATTGGCCGGGAGAAATTGATATTAAGGGAAAGCATCTATTAGAGAAATTTAAAAAACATACAGAGAGTTATTCAGAAAATATTAGAATTATGAATGGTGATGTAATCTCTTTAATGATTGGAATGGGTGTAAATAGGATATCAACCAGAACAGCGAGTTTTACCTCTAATGTTGTTATTATTGCTAGTGGTAGAGGTACACGAAAAGAAATAATAAAAGGAGAGGGGAAATTACTTGGATTTGGTGTTTCCTATAGTGCTTTAAGTGATGGTCCATCATATAAAGATAAAGTTGTCTACTTATTCGGAAAAGACGATGAAACATTAGAAGATGCATTATCTCTTAATCAAATGGGATGTTTAGTGAGAATAATTACAAATGTTGGAATTGAAGAATTACCTGAAAAGGTAGATCAAGTAAAAGAAGCGGGAATTGAAATTTTTGAAAATATGGAAGTAATTGAAGCAATTCCAGATTCAGATGGGATGATTCAAAAAATAGTTTGCAGGACCATTATGCCTGAACCTGAAGATAATGAAGAATTAAAGGAATTTGAATTAAGTTGTTTATTTATACTATCTCACGTCTCCTCAAATTCAATGTTCAAAAAAGCGGGAGTAGAATTAGATGATAAGGGAAATATAAAGGTTGATAATGAACAAAAAACTAATATTGAAGGAATTTATGCTGCTGGAGATTGTACAGGAGGTGTTTTTCAAGTTGTTTTTGCTACAGCAGAAGGTGCACGAGCGGGAATAAATGCATGTAAATATCTTCGGCATTTAAAGAAAGAATGAATTAACCCCAAAAAGAATTGAAAAAAAAAATTTAAACATTCACTAAAATTATTATATATAGAATTAACGCAAAATAGAGGAGATTTAAATTGTCAAATAAACCTGAATTTGATTTAGTAATTATCGGCGGTGGACCGGCAGGATTAACAGCTGCAATCTATGGCGGAAGAATGGGTTTAGAAACTGCTCTCTATGAGGGTAAAGGTTTTGGAGGTTTAGCTGGAACAGCTCCCAAGATTGAGAATTATCCCGGATTTATTAGTATCAATGGTCTTGAATTAACAGAAAAAATGAGGGAGCAAGCTGAAAATTGGGGAGCTAATTTCTTTTATGAGGAAGTTTCAGCAATCAATCCAAACGAAATGACCATAACTACATATGGTGGAGACATTAAGGCTAAAGCGATTATAATTGCTACAGGTTCAAAGCATTTAACACTTGGATTACCAAATGAGTTTGAATTAGTAGGCAATGGGATATCTTACTGCGCTACGTGTGATGGCCCTTTATTTCGGGATCAAGAAGTTGCTGCGGTGGGTGGGGGTAATGCCGCAGGATTAGAAGTAATTTATCTATCAAATGTAGCAAAAAAAGTATATCTCATTCATAGACGTCACTGTATGAGAGCAGAAGCATGTATAGCAGATGAGGTCGATTCATTAGAAAATGTATTCCCAATGTATAATAGTGTTATTGAAGAAGCGATAACGAAAGACGATAAATTGGGAGCCTTAAAAATTAAAAACATTGAGACTGGGGAAATTTCTGATATAGATGTAAATGCACTCTTCATCGCAATAGGAGTTGAGCCGCAGAGTGCCTTAGCAGAAAAGGCAGGAATAGAGCTTGAGGAGAATAATTGTATTAAAGTTAATAAAAATCAAGAAACTAACTTTCCAGGGATATATGCTGCAGGAGATGTGACAGGGGGAATACGACAAGTAACAACTGCAGTTGGGGAAGCAACCACAGCAGCAATGAATGCCTTCCTTTATATTAAACAAGGTTGGTATGGAGATGGAGTAAAATAATAGAAAAACAACTCCCTCGCTAAAAGCTATCATTGGATTGTATGTCACCTTGATATTACACTCTATTATGTAATATCACAATAATATTGTAATCATTATGGCAGAGTGCAAATTCTCCGACATTGTTGAAGATTTTTTAATCTCCAAAGAAGTAGAAGAAGGATGTGCAACATCAACAATTAAAGCATACCGATATGATCTTGACAAATTTATTAGTTTGGTCGGAGATATTGATATGAATTCTCCTGTGGTTAGGCAAAGGATTCGGCTATTTTTAAAAAAAATCAAGGATATGGGCTACACTAAAAAAGGGATCGGTCGAAAAATAGCCTCGTTACGTTCTTACTTTAAATTCCTAACTCTAAATGAGTTTATTGATAAAAACCCTATGAGTACCATTAAGTCTCCTAAGATAAAACTTGAGGAAGCCTTACCTAAATTTCTTGATCTTTCAGACATCGAAGTGATCTTTGAAAAATTAAAAGATAGAACTGTATTTAACACTAAAAAAAGCCAGCGGTATTATTTAATTATTAGATTACTTTATTCTACGATGGCTCGAGTAAGTGAATTATGTAATATTAAAATAAATGATATTGATTTTAATAAAGGATACATACGCTTAAGGGGAAAAGGTAATAAGCAAAGAATTGTCCCTGTAGATAATAGAACCCTTGAAATATTCAAAGAGTATCTTAAAGATAGAATTTCCTATGATCCTGAAGACTTTTTGTTAGTAAATACACGATATCAGAAGCTAAGTCCTCGAATTGTACAAGCTGATATTAAATCTATAAAAGAAAAATGTGGGTTTTCAGATTCGAAAATTGTAACACCTCACGTTTTTAGACACACAGGAGCAACACACCTCAGACGGTCAGGAATGGACATTAGTGAACTCCAAGATATCTTGGGCCATTCAAGTCCTAACACCACACGTATCTATGCGAAAAATGATATCACAAAACTAAAGCAATCATACTCAACGATGCATCCATTGAACAATTCGGATAATTTCTAGGTAGAAATTTTTATTTTTTACAATTCTTTTTATAATAAAAACAAGATAAGTTCTTAAGAATAAGAAAATTTAAACTTAATTTGTACTATTATAACTTATAGATTACTAATTAAAATCACTCATTTCGATCTATTATGGACGAGGAAGCATTTAGAAAACAATTCACAAAAAAATCAGTTTTTAAAAAATTGGGTTCTCTCGATAAAAGTTGGGTTCCAGATAAACTATATTGCAGAGATGATGCACTAAATACACTAATCGTTAATTATCGAAGAATTTTAGAAGAAAAAGAACAACCGTCAATTAACTGTCTAATCTTGGGTAAGGGAGGTGTTGGAAAAACTTGTACATCTCGTTATTTTGGTAAAAATTTTAAAACCGTTGCAACAGAAAAGGATGTAAATCTTTTTATAGAATATTTTGATTGCATAAATTTTAGATCGAAGAGTAAAATCATCAGAGAATTACTGGCAAAATATACTCATGGATCTGGACGCGGATATTCTGACGATGAGGCCTTAAAATTAATACTCACCAAATTAATTCGAGATAATGGTTATATGCTTTTAATAATTGATGAAGTACATTTGTTGAAACCAGACGATGTCTTAGCTTTTTTAAACATCGCTGAAACTTTCGGTCATCAAAATGCAAAACTATCTATTCTTCTAATCTGCAGAGGTGCAGATTGGATGAGAATTGAAAATGAAAGAATTTTAAGTCGATTAAATGAAAAAATTCCGCTTGAACCTTATAATTTTGAAGAATCTATGCAAATTTTAACATACAGAAGTGAAATAGCTTTAAGAGAATATGTACTGGATGAGGAACTTCTCACTATGATTGCTCAAATTGTCGTAGAAAACAAAAACATGAGACACGGGATCGAAATAATACGAAAAAGCGGTTTATATTGTGATAAGGAAGGTTTAGATTTCATTACAGCTGACATAGTTAGAGCAGCTTCCGATGATGTATATCCTACATTTAGAGCAGAAATTATTGATGGTCTGAAAGATCAAGAGCTCTTAGCTTTACTTGGGATTGTAAGATCTTTAATGAACAGTGGCACCCCATTCGCATTGGTAGATGATGCTTTTGAAGAATATCAATCGATTTGTGAATCTTATTCAATAGAACCTCATGTAAAAATGAGTTTTAGAAAATATGTTCGTCAGTTAGCCCAACTTAAAATAATCGCATCTAAAACAGTAAGAATAGAAGATGCTACACGCGGAAGGCATTTAGAAATAACCTTATTAGATATTCCTGCAGGAAAATTAGCGGAATTATTAGAAGATATTTTTGAAAGGAAATTTTTAAAATAATATCAGAAAGAAAATTAAAAATCTCAGCTACAACGTTCTTAATAGAATTACATTCTGTCTCCTCCAAAAAAGATAAGCGGATATTTTTTTCTAAAAATCTTTTTCTTTGGATTGTTTACTTGAAGAATACCATTCTAACCACTCTTTTCGTCTATTTTTTTTGCGTTGCGAATCATCTGCATCTGGAATATTTTCATTCCTAACTTTTTTCCAAACACTATCTAATTCATGTCGAGTTAACGAGAGACCACATGATTGGCAAACAATTTGTTTTATAGCTGAGTGGTATTTCATAAATCCTCCACATTCCGGACAGCGAGCCATAGCATTAAATTTTATGAGTATTTTTTAGAGATTTATAATTTACTAGAATAATTGAAAGTTAAAATATTTTATTGTATTAAATATAACCGTATTAATTATAACCTTCAAATTTATTTTTGATGAACAAATTTACAGTATACGTTTGTATAATATAGTAAAATAATCACAAAAAAAAATAAGATTATGAGTTCTACAAAGTCAAAGGTTTATTTCGGTTCAGTTAAACAAGGTAAACTTTTACCAATTGCTTCTTTTGCTGCGAAAGTAGATAAGATAACCGATATGTTGATTGAACAAACACCAATAGCAAAGAAAGATAAGGTTGCCATAAAGATGCATCTGGGATTTAATGTTGGTTATCAAACGGTTCCCGTTTTCTTTGTGCGTCGTATTGTTGATGCTGTTAAAAAGACAGGGGCATACCCTTTCATCACAGATAACCCCACAGCAGTTTATAATGCAGTAAATAGAGGTTATACCCAAGAAACTTGCGGATGTCCTATTATCCCGATTGCTGGTGTTAAAGATGGCTATACTACCCCCGTCGAAATTAATTTTAAAGGATTCGATAGTCTGGATATGGGAGGTGTTCTTAAAGATGCTGACGTATTAATAGATTTAACTCATGCCAAAGGACATGGAGCATGTGGATATGGAGGCGCCATTAAGAATCTTGCTCTTGGAGGTTACTCCGGTTCTTCTCGATGGATGAAAATTCATGCTGTAGCTCAACATGATAAATACTGGGATAAAGAAAAAGGATCGTCTGAACATGCTAAAAAACTTGTTGAAGCTTGTCCCTATGGAGCCCTACGATACGATGAAACATATAATAACCTTATAAGAAACTATCATGATTGTCATCAATGCCTTACTTGTTTAGAATTGGATCTTGACATAGGAGCTGTAAAATTACCGCGAGAAAGTTATTCTGCCTTTCAAGAAATGATGGCAATTTCAACTAATAAAGTGCTTGAAACATTTAAACCCGAGAAAGTGTTTTACTTAAATTTCGCACTTCAGATTACCACGTTTTGTGACTGTGTAGGGATAGCCCAACCACCCATCATTAATGATATTGGTGTGTTAGGTTCAAAAGATATCATTGCAATCGAGACTGCCACACTTGATCTCATCAAGAAAGAGGGTATCATCGAAAAAAATATCCCTCCCTTTTTAAAACATGTGAATTTAGACCCTAACGAAGATATTCATCCTTTCACGAGACTTCATGGTCCTTACAAGGACCCTTATGAAACTGTGAGATTTCTTGAGAAAATGGGACGGGGAAATTCTGATTATGAACTAATCGAAATTCTTTCTTTGGAAGAAATCGCAAAAATGAAACCCTCAGATAGAGTTTTTGAAGGTGAACCATCCTTCTTCTAATAAACCTGAAATTAATTATTTTTCTCTCTTTTTTCTAATTAAAAATATAAAAAGAATAATCCGTGTTAAGAAGATACTGTTAGGTTCTTAAACGCCATATAAGGTAAAAGATTGTTAGCAAAGAATTCTCGTTCTTTTGAAATGTACAGGCAATTTTTGAGCATTTTTAAAATATTACCACTGACATTTCCCATTTTTATTGGAGTATCGATTTTACCATCTTTAATATAATAACCATTTCTTATTTCTGCTCCAAAATCTCCAGTTAATTCGCTGGGCTGTAAATCAGAAAATGCTTCAATGTAATACCCTTCATCTATATTTGAAACCATCTCATCCAAGGTTATATTACCTGGTGAGATCTCAAGATTACTTATCCCATTAAAAATTGAACCATCTATGCCTTTTAACCCGTTTCCAGTAGACTTTGTGGACTCTAAGATCGCATGTTTCTGATCATAGAGTAGTTTTTGAAAGCTTCCCTTCTTTATTATCGCATTCCGTTGATGTGGTGTTCCTTCACCATCCCATCCATTAACAGCAAGACATCCTTCTAATAAACCATCATCAAACATTGAAATATTTTCAGATGCTACCATTTCATTTATATTAAACAAGGATTCCTTCTCATGAAAGGCTTTTCCTGATGTGTGTAATTCCACTACGGGATTAATTGCATGATGTAATACTTGCGGTGAAAAAATAACGATTGCATCTTTTGAAGGTTTAGGAAGCTTTGCTTTTAAGGTATCCTGAGCGAGTTTCGCCCATTTTTCAATTCTTTTTGGAAAATCCAATTGCTCTCTGTCTTTGATAAAAATATAAGGCCAAAATTCTGATAATTTTCCCTTTTGTTGAGCTTTTAAGGAGAATTCAATAAAAAAATACGTTTTCTGGGCACCGATATCAATAGAGTTGCTATTTCGTAAATATTTATTATCGATATGAATACGAAAACGTCCAAAGGTTGGAGAAACATCTTTTTTTTGTTGGATCTCTGATAAAAGTTCCTTTACTAAATCATTTTTAATATTTAAAGGATCAACTATGATATTCTTATCAGAAGTTGAAACTTTCTGTGCTGGTTCCTTACTCGGAAAATAATATTTTGAACTTAGATTAATTTTTGATAATTTGTTGCATGTAGTGATATTTTGTTCGATTTCTTGAGGTTTTATCGAATTTCCCTTAACAATCCCTATTCCTGTTTTATTTCCTCTCTGATTGAGGATTCGCAATACATACTCAAAATTATTAACATCTCTCTCTTTGTCAACTTTATCCTTTAAAAAAATTGACTCATAAGCCTTTCTTTCTGTAAGATAAATTTCATATTCTTGAACTTTTTTTGCATTTAATACCTTTTCAATTAATTCAATTTTCTCATTTGACATGTTAACCTCACCCTGGACTTATTAAAGCTTCTTTTATTCTAATATAACTTCCTCCATCAGTAACAGGGACCGAGTCAGCATGACCTTTACCACATGTTCCACCATGCAATTCAGTTTTATCTTTGCTTATCGCGTCAATGTTTTGTAATATCTTTAATACATAACCAGTTAAAGCGATCCTATTTAATAGCTGTGTTTTTTCTCCATTTTGAATTAAATATCCTTTCTTTGATGTGCATTGACAACCACCCGCTAAGGGGTCTTCCATTCCGAAATACGATTTAACGATCATAACTCCTTCCTTTACTTCAGACATCATATCTTCTAGATCATAATCTCCTGATTCAAAATATGTATTTGACATTCTTGGGTGTATTGTGTGAGCATAACTTTCCCTTCTTCCGTTTCCTTGAGGAATTCCATTTAAAACTGAAGCGCTTGTTCTGTCATATATATAATTCTTTAATATTCCATTTTCAACAAGAAGATTTTTACCTGCCTTTATACCCTCATCATCAAAAAAGTATGAGCCAATGTGGTTCTCAAGACTAGGTGTATCACATATAGTACATATATCTGATGCCACTTTCTTGTTGATTTTATCTGTTAGATAACTTCTCCCTCGTAAAATCTGATCAGCTTCCAATCCATGACCAAAACTTTCATGAGCTATAAGACCTGCAATTCCCGGATCTAATATTAGCTGAAATCTCCCCGCGGGTGCTTTTTTAGCTTTAAGCATATCAATAGAGTTATCAGCTATTTGTACCAATTTATCATCCGTTATTTCATCAAAGATTTCAAATCCCATCTCACCACCCTCAGAAAAATAATCATATTCCATTTTAGCGCCCATTTTTGCTATGGGGTAAATAAAAAGCCTTACACGAGGAATAACTTGTCTTAATTGACTTCCTTCATTGTTTACAAATATCCGTGTAGTATGTGTTTCCTTATATAATACTCTAGCTATAGCAATTCTCTCATCATGATTTTGGATAAATTTTTGGATTTGTCTAATTTTTTCTAATTTTTCCTCTAAAGATATATCAGTAAGATTAATTTTAGTATTTATTTCTTTATTAAACTTCCAACCCTTATATTCAGCGATTTCTTCACCTTTATTTACCACTTTGGGTAATTTATTTGTAATATTTTTTAAATCAGAAAAATCATCAAATGCTATTTCATTCCAGGTACCAGTATAAGTTCTCGCAACAATCCCAGATGTCTTTGAATTGACAGAAATATCTTCAGTAAAGGGAGATTTTTCAATTCTTATTGATGAAAATGAATCATATAGGATGTCAAAGTATTGGTTTTTTCTATTGAAACCATTTGAAACTTCTTCAAAATTAGAAAAAATTTCGTTATAAGATTTCTCACTCATTTTTTCTCGCTAATTTTAATATTTTTTTATAATAAAATTCTGAGTTTTGCTAAATTATAACATCTAAAGATTCTATTATTCCACATCTAGAATCTTCTTTACTAAGCTTTTCTTTTCTTCTAATTCTGCTTGACGTGATATCATTATCCTCTGAGCTTGCGGCGAACCTGCACCATGCATTGATTCGGTTTTATAACTAACAGCAGAAACGCCCATAGTTAAATTTTCAATAAATCTTAAAACTCGATAACGATCTTCAGCACACAATCCTTCACATGTCGTAAGATATTTTTCCAATAAAGGTCCTACTTCCGTTGATTTAAAATCTGCCTCGGAAGGTAGTGTACAAATAATACCTCCTGCTATATCCTCTGCTAATCTCCCAATTTCATAAGGAAATCTAGTGACATTTTGTTTACACACATTAGCTAAAAGCATATCCATTTCATAATTTCCTGCTTCTCTCTGAAAACCTAAAGAACTACACGCAATCCCACAACTATAAAGAGTTTCATTTAGGTGCACCATCTCAACAAGCTTATCCCTAATATGAGAAGCCCTATCAGTCCCGTTGTATTCTGAGATTAGCGCTGCAGCCCCAATAAGCACATCTCCAACCCCAACTTTGCATCCCCCATAAGATTGGCGATGAAAACCGCCAAAACGGTTAACCAATTCGCCTGAGAACTCAATTTCTCCCTTCATAAAAATATTTTCATTGGGTACAAAAACATCTTCAAAGATGACAAAAATTTCTTGACCGCCATATTTATAATTTCCAATATCTAATTTTCCTTCTTCTAGCTTACGAGTATCACATGCCTGTCTTCCGTACACAAGGGTTATTCCCTTCGCATTGGTATCTATCCCAAAACTTACAGCATATTCTTCTTCACCAGGTCTTAAAGCCAATGTAGGCATTACTATAACTCTATGGGAATTAAGAAAACCTGTCTGATGAACTTTTGCCCCACGAACTATAATGCCTTGATCATTTTCGTCGACTATATGTAAGTAAGCATCAGGATCAGGTTGTTGGTTAGGTCTTTTACTTCGGTCTCCCTTTGTATCTGTCATTGCACCATCTACCATCAAATCTTGATTTTGTACTTCAATCCAATATTTTTTAAATCGTTCATGATAGTTAGACCCGTTCTTTTTATCCATCTCATAGGTAACACTGTATAGTGCATTGGCAGCATCAAAACCTACACATCGCTGAAAACAACAGGCAGTATGCTGTCCTAATAATCGTTGCATCTGCACTTTTTTAATTAAGTCATCTATAGATTGATGGATATGAGTAAATCTATTTATAATGTTACCTGTTAAATGAGATTTAGTTGTCAATATGTTTTTATATTCATCTAATTGTGCTAATTCATATATTTTCATTACAGTGTTTATTGAGGGTCTAATGATAGGGTGATTCCAAAACTCTTTCACCTTTTCACCAAACATATACAAATTAACTGGTTTTTTTATTGATTCAAGATATTGTTCTGGTGTTTTTAATGGCATTTTTTATATCACACCCATATAAATTTAATTAGAATGAAATTGATTATTATAAAAATCTAAGTTTTTAATACTTATTTATAATAAAGAATAATCCCGTTGATTCATAGGATTATTTTTCTTGTAATGTTTCCCCCTCACCATCATGATTGTGATTGATTGGATGAGGGTGCATCCGAGAATTTTCTTCTAAATAGCTTATTCTTTTTTCTAATATAGTCATTGTTTCAATGATGTTGTTAAGTATTTTATTTGACTCTCTTATTTCGAATTGAAGATCTCCTAGTTGATTCAGAATAAAAGAATTAATTTTTGACTCTTTAACTGGTTCGATTAACCAGTTGATTAGGCTTTGAATAAACTTTTGATTATCTAATGAATTTAAACCAAAATTAGAATCAGAAGTAAAGATGTCAATGTCTCCTATAGCTACTACTTTTCCTTTCCCAAATTCTGTAAATGCAGCTATTGTTTGTGCTTTCTCCTCATCTTCTTTTATCCACTGTTCAGTAGAGCTATTAAAAACTTCCGGCCAAGCATTTTGATTAGTCTGTAATAGTGGCTTAGCATCCTTACTTAAGGAAAGAGAACAAGCTCCTCCTATTTTAATTTCCCTTATATGTTTAGTTATGGGATGTTTTAAAAAATCAATGATGTGTAGGGTACTAATATGATTCTGATTAACCTTGTTAAATTCCTTAACAAGATTTTTTTCAAAATTGAGTCCAAATTTTCCAGAAATGTCGTTTAAGTTTGTTTTTTGTAAGTAATCAGAACCATATTCACTCAATAATAATAAACCGCCTCCGGATCTTACAAAATCTACTACTGATTTAACTTCACTACTAGTAAAGAAATCGTCAATAGGGTTTCCGATAATTAGAAGGTCTATTTCTTTTAGAATTTCTGGTTTGATCTGCTTATCTTCATTCTTTCTCACATTTAGATCTATTCTACTCAATAAATCTATGAAATTAATAAACTCTTTGTCTTCTATATTCAGCATTTCATTATGATAAATGTCGATTAACAGGGTTCTTTTCTGCATCATTCCAAAAGGTTCGATAATTGAATTCTTTAAAAGGAGTTTCCGTAATTATTAAGAGATTATTACACTAAGGTTATATCTTTAAAGAAAATTCGAATATAAAAATCATTATGAATCTATTTTATTTCCAGTTTTTCTAACCAAAAATTTTTTAAACGGTTTATAATAATCTTTTTTGGATTAGATCAACTGATTTAATTTTTAAAAATAAGAAGTGGAAAATGAGAGATGAGTAACAATTTAACCATTATTGGTTTGTCATGGGGCGATGAAGGCAAAGGTAAATTTACTGATTATTTTGCTCAAAGAGCAGATGTTGTTGTGAGATATAATGGAGGAAATAATGCAGGACATACGATTAAAGCAAATGGGATAAAATATAAATTGAAAATAATGCCAAGTGGTGCACCATTAGAAAAGGAATGTGTGATAGCGAATGGATGTGTTGTCGATCCTAAAATTTTACTTGAGGAAATTGACACGTTAAAAAAATTACATAAAAAAATAAATTTAAAATTAAGCTCAACTGCACATGTAATATTCCCATTCCATAATATTTTGGATGGTTTAGAAGAAACCTCAAAAGGAAGGTTTAGTGCAGGTACAACCAAAAGAGGCATTGGACCTACTTATTCTGACAAAGCCGCACGCTGGGGTCTTAGAATTTTTGATTTGATTAATCCCGAAATAATGAGACCAAAATTGGAACAATTATATAAGATCAAAAAACAACTAATAAACATTTTTGATCCAAGTTGGGACACAGATATTAACTCAATTTTTGAAGAATATAAATCGTATGGGGAACGGTTGAAACCTTATGTGATTGACACAGCTTACTACTTAAACAACGTAATAGATTCTGGAAAGAAAGTAGTCTTTGAAGCCGCCCAAGGTAATTTACTCGGTATAGACCATGGTTATTATCCTTTCGGTACTTCATCAAATTCAAATGCCTTGGGCATTTCAGCAGGGACAGGAATCCCTCCTAAAAAAATTGGGAGAATAATAGGCATAATTAAAGCTTACACTTCAAGAGTGGGTGAGGGAAATTTCCCGACAGAATTAATTAATGAAACTGCTGAACAGATTCGAGAACAAGGTGGTGAATACGGAACAGTTACTGGAAGACCAAGAAGAGTTGGGTGGCTGGATCTATTTAATATTGAGTATGGGATAATGGTTAATGGCGTGGATAGGATTATCATTACACTTTTAGATGCTTTAGAGGGTATTAATCCTTTAAAAATATGTACTGGTTATGAGTTAAACGGTAAAGTTCTCAAAAGCTGGCCCATTCAACCGGAAATAGTTGATATCTGTACACCTTTATATAAATCTTTTCAAGGTTGGGAGGCTAGAACAAGAGAGGAATGGTTAGAAATTGCTCAAAAGGGATATGATGCGCTACCTGAAACAATAAAAATATACGTTCAAGCGATTAAAGAGGAATTACAAACAGATATCGCATTTCTTTCCGTTGGTCCCGATAGAAAGGAAACTATCGTTTTAGATAACAATATTTTTTAAGTATATACTTTTTATTTATTTTCAGAAGTAAGTATAATCTAGATTTAAGAATAACCTACTTTTTTCAATTTAAATTCTTTCCCACAATAAAAACAAAAGGCAACTCCCCTTGAAGTCAAAAGAGTGTTCATTGATTCGGTTATTTTTTGTCCGCATTCGGTACAATAATATGGAATTTTTACATCTGTCACTTCTGGGGACATTGGACTATCTTCTGGTGGGATTATTGGTTCACTGGGGAGTGATGTTATCTGCGGAGCTTTTTTACGTGGTTTACCCGATATTGCATAGTATAGCCCTTCAAGTAATTTATAGATCCCGGTGAAAATGGCTTTTAAGAGAAGATATAAACCTTTAAATAGATAATAAAGTAGATAGGCAACCCCTTTTAGGATATAATAAACTAAAACAAGCGCAGCTATAGTAAGAGCTATTAATCCAATAATTATTAAAATTTGGGTGAAAAGGGGGAATTCAAGAAACCAACCAATGGGATCATTCCATATCCTTTCCCAACCAGTTTCTAAAATTCCCCAATTGACAACATTTTCTAAGATATTATTCATTTTTTCCTCATGTAGAAATAAGTGTGACCTTTATTAAAAGAAATTGGAGTCCAATTTTTACAACCGATTTCATGAAAATTTAACTATTTAAAACAGATTAGTCCAAAACGAAAGATATGATCAGTTGGAGGCCACTCAATATCAAGATTTAACTGTAAAACTGTTTTTGTTACATCAATCCCCACAGCTTCCATTGAATATTTTCTTTTTTCAGGATACCGACATGGTTTACCTGAATCATAAGTGCATCCTTTATCTAATTTATTAGAACAAATTCTACAATAACCATCCCATAAAATTAGTCTTTCAACGAATGGGTTTTGATATTGATCAAGGAATTGATTTATTTCGTTTTCTAATTTATCTCGTAGTAATCTTTTAGCGTAAAGATTGTTTTTTATGATTGTTTCACTTTGTTCAGGATGTTTTGCTTTTTCTTCTTTAATATAATCAGATAGATTAAATTGATAGTAAATTAGGTAAAATTCTTTAAATTTAGCAACTTTTTTCTCCATATAAGGAGCTTCAGGAGGGCATGCCCATGAGTGTCCATAACTAGGGCATTTAAATGAAGGACTCAAGCAATAAGTTTGTACCTTTGGATCAAATATGATATCTTGCATTTTTACCTTTAGAAACGGCATAAAACTTCCTACTACAAAATTTTATTTAAATAAAGTACTCTATCTATTTTAACTTGATTGCCTTTATGACTAAAGTATAAATGCAATTTTTTTTAAGAAATAAAGAATAAGTGATGATTATAAAAATAATTCGAGTAAAGATAAAATTTTAATTAAAATTACAAATGTTGATGTTTTAAGATGAAATTAAGACAAGACAAAAAAAAGAGATTAATTGAAGCCGCAGAAAAATTCCACTCTGAGGTTTTGAAAGGATCAGATTTGCTCCACGAATGTATTAATGATCTTATTAAGGGAAAGATGAGCGAAGATAAGTTAAATGAAGTTATTGAATGCGAACACGCGGCAGATCAAGCAAAAGAAAATTATATTAAAATTCTCTATCAAGATAGAAGAGCGCTTCCCTTTCTAGTTGAAGACCGGTATAGGTTAATCAAATATTTAGATAATGTGTCTGATGACTCAGAAGAGTTAGCTCGTGGGTTAAAGGTTTATCCCTTTGAACTATACGATGATATAAAAAAGGATATGCAAACCATAAATGATCTGTATGACCAATCTGTTGGAATTCTTGTGGAAATGATAGGTCTGATGGAGAATGACTTTAAAACGGCCTATGAAAAATCATTTGAAATTGAAAAACTTAAAAGAAATGCTCGTGAAGCTAAATATTGCATATTAGATGTGATATATCAAAAATCGGAAGCAAAATCCATTCAAGTTTATCTAACTTCAAAAATTTGCATTAAAATCTTTGATATGATTCAAAAAGCAGAAGAAATAAGTGACTTCCTTAGAAGTTTAATAGTAAAATATCCAAGTAAGTAGAAATTAATCATGCCATCTAAAAGGAGAAGAGAGTAAAATGGATCCAGTTGTAATCATAACGATATTTTTAATAATATCTATCGTAATCGCAATAGCGATTGGTGCCAACGATGAAACTATGGCCCCCCTTTATGGATCTCGAATACTCAAGATGAAACAAATACTTATTCTGGCAGTAATTTTCGCGATCTTAGGTGCTGTTCTGTTAGGAGAAGGTGTAGCTAAATCAGTAGGAGGAGATATTCTTTTATTAGATTATGTTGGTATTAGTCAGGACGCTGTAGTGCTAACAATATTAATCTCAACGGCTATTTGGTTAATTATAGCTAGCGCGTTAGGACTTCCAATCTCAACAACACATGCAACAATAGGAGCTATTATTGGGATTGGCCTGATGTTAGGAGGTGGAAGTGGTGTAAATTGGGGTACAATATTATATATGAGTATGTGGTGGTTATTATCTCCCGTCGTAGGGTTTTCAGTTACTTATGTCGTTGTCAAGTTCCTTAATAGATATAAACTTAAGCACTTTAATGGATTCCAGGATTACGAAAGATCAGAGAATATATATACAATTATAATCTTAGTTGTGATTTGTATCACTGCTTTCTCAAGAGCGGGCAATGATTGTTCTAACGCTGTTGGAATAGTATTTGGAATTGAAGGGTTTCAATCTAATCTAACGGTATTATTAATTATGACAGGTTTTAGCTTGGCAGCCGGAATTGTGGTTTTAGGGAGAATCGTCATAAAGAACTTAGGAAAAATGACTGAACTTAGACCAAGTACTGCGTTTGCAGCACAAGTACCAACGGCTGCGGTTATGCTTATTGGTACGATTCAGAAAATCCCTCTTTCCGGCTCTCATATGCTTGTAGCCTCTTTAGTAGGATTATCTAAGGCTAGTAATGCTCCAATGAAAAAAGGAATGTGGAAGATAGTCGCAATTTGGTTATTAACCTTTCCGATGTCAGCTATCCTCGCAATCATACTATACTTTCCAATCAGTGCAGCTTTTTGATTTATTTTTCATTTTTCCATATATGTTCAGTATAGCGAGGCACAGGGATATCTTTCATAGTTAGTAATCCTGCTCTTGCGGTTACTACTATAGGAATTAAATTAGCTACCATAGCAGAAGTACCTAAATCTCCATGAACTCCACCAATTATTTTTTGTTCTAGACTTGGAGTTCCATCTATTATGACACTATCATATTCTTCATGATCTCCAGCATAAGCTACAAAATCTAAAGTAATTATATCAAAGCCTTTCTTTTTAGCAAAAGCTTTACTTTGCAAACCACAAACATTACCTATGGGTACAATTTCTCCATAAGATGTTCTGATTTCTTTTACAGCAACAATTTCTTTTGGTGGTAATTCAATTATTTCATCAAATTCTATACCAAGCGCATCTACTATCATTTGAATAGATTCTTTTAAACCGACATGCCCAGTAATTTCTTTACTACTAATTTTTTTATGAAACTCTTTTACAGTTAAACCTGTTCCAATCTTTTTTTGGAAGGATACTCTTCTTTTTGATGAGTTCATCATTCTCTTTACCTTGATTGATTTGACATTTTGACAAGGGGCGGTGATTACGATAGGTAACAAATCCATAAGATATCCAGGATTAATCCCCGTGCCAACAATCGTGATATTATTTAATATAGCAACTGCATCTAATTCTTCTGAAAGTTTAGGATAATGCTGAAATGGGTAAGATAATTCTTCGCATATTGAAATAATATTGCAGCCAGAATTAGCCGCCTTATTAATTAAAGGGGCTACTTTATCTAGCGAAGATGAAGTAGCAATAATGACTACATCGACTTTCCCTTTTGTAAGAACAGCCTCTAAGTCTGGTTCGATGATCAGATTAGACTCAACATCAGTCTCAAGAATTTCACTAAGACTTTTTCCAATAAATTGAGGATTAATGTCAATAACTCCATTGAGATTTATATTTTTTCGTTTATTTAGAAGATTGGTTATTATCTTCCCCATTGGACCTAAACCAACTTGTATCACATCAAATTTATTTTTCATATTTACACCGTTTTTTTAAAAGATTACAATAGAATTCTATTTAGTTTTTAATTAAACTTTGATTGGGAAACAGGGTGGGCTATATCTTTAACAACTTCTTGTATCCGAGCAATATTTTCATCCGTATGAGCCATAGAAATGGAACCCAAGCCATGTAATCCTGAGATATTACGATTAAAAAGAGCCAGTTGAAGTAAAGCTTCCTTCTTTCTATCTTTAAACTGAAAAATATTGTGTATTGATGGTTCTTCACACCATTTTGACATAGCATGAAGCATAATTATAGATTTATGACCTCTAGCTATAATCGAAAGCTTTTCTTCAGCAAGAAATTGATTTAAACTAGTTAACAATTTCGTTCCTTCTTGGTTAATACGATTATATTCCTTATGAGAGTGTTTCAGTATTTCCAACGTTTTTAATCCTGCTATCATACTTAGTGGATATCCCGAAAATGTTCCCCCTCCAATTAGCACCATATTCTCTATCTCAGGGCTAGATTGATTAATAATATCTTCTCTTCCCCCAATTGCGCCTATAGGCAAACCTCCCCCAATTATTTTGCCCATTGTTGTTAAATCAGGCAAAATTTTTAACTCATTCTGAAATAAAGAATCTGAGAAGCGATAACCTGTAATTATTTCGTCAAAAATAAGCACAATGTTATATTGTTCTGTCACCTCTCTTAATCTCTTTAAAAAACTGTGTTCCACAGGAAAACCACCCCCTCCTCCTAATACTGGTTCTAAGATTATAGCTGCTAAATCGTTAGCATTTTCTTTTATCATATCAAATGTACTTTCATTATTGATTTCATATGTAATAATACCTGCCTTTTCAGCATCAACAAGACCAGGAGAATGGTTATGTTCAATTAAATCTCCTACATCATAACTTAATGTATCGTTAGCACCGTGCCATCCTAAACGAGCTTTTGCCACTAATCTCTTTTTAGTAAAAGCACGAGCAAGTCTTGAAGCATACATTGTAGCTTCAGTCCCACTTACACAAAATCTCATCTTTTCAATCCCCGCATTGTCTTTAATAATAGTTTCTGCAAGGTTTACTTGATGTTCAGTATTTGTCCCAAAATGCCACCCTGATTTTAAATTCTGTATTATCATTTCTTGAATTTCGGGATGATTATGTCCTAATATCATTGCGAAATGCCCATTCCAGCAATCTATGTATTGATTACTATCAATGTCCGTGAGAAATGGTCCTCTACTAGAATTAATAAATACGGGGAATCCTCCAATTGAGGGAAGCCCAAAAGTTCTTATGTTATGAGAAATGCCCCCTGGTAAAGCTCTTAATGCTCTTTTCCATACCTCTTTTGATTTAGGCCTTTTTTCTTTAAATATCTCTAACTCATCCTTAATGAACATAAAAAACTGTTTCCTCCAATACAGTAATAGAGTTTTAATAAACCTAGTTTGTTCTGTTACATTAGCCTAATAATTGATTATTTAATAGCTTGTTGTTTAATTTTGGCATTCTCAATCTCTTGCCTGAGTGTGCTTTTTTCGATCTCTGGACCTACTTCAATCCATTTACCATTCACAAAAATACCACGTGATATACCATATCGTTTTAAAGTTGATGGTTTTACAGCAGAATATTCATTAAGCACGACATCATTTTTATATTCAGAGACTACTTCTCGTACTCTTTGGGCTTCAACATCACTTGTTAAGCAAAAAACATTCCAAAATAGATCTACTACAACTTTTCCTTGAATTGGTTTGAATTTATAATTTGTCTTTCTGAATTGAGGAGGTGCAGCACCAGGATCAAACTGTTTCCAAAGAATTGCTTCTATTCCTCGCTTTTCGGCTACCTTATATCCAAGTTTTTCAAAATATTTGGCCGGCATAAACCAAAAATCCCAAAAATTAGCAAGAGTTGCGATTCCTTTGCGACCCTGCTTTAGAGTTTCTTCCTCTGCAGCTTCAATTAATTTCTTCCCCACAGCTTTTAAAGAGAATTTAGATTGTGAATCTAAACATGGAAAAACCATCAAGTCCATCCCTTGTATTGGAAATGGGTTTATTTCTATAGGCATAATATAGATGAAACCTGCATGAACATAATCGAAGAGAGCAACTTTTACTTTTAAACCATGTTTTTCCATTTTTCTAAGCCAGGATATTCGACGAGGGGAAGATGATTCACGTTCTATATTGTTTTCATTTACATGGGTACACGTACCAACATAATATTCATCATCATCAGTCATATCTCGAATGATTATACTCATTTAGACCACTATCATCTGAATAAAAATTTAGAATTAAAAACCTTTATTATAGAAAGTTGATAATTATTTAGAATTAACTCATAAATGAGTGACGTTAAATAGGTAAAATATTTAGGGGAATTTTCTTAATCTACTTTTGCTCCACACATGGGGCAACTATTGGTTTTTTGTAATGTAGCACCACAAATTTTACATAATCTTATTGTGCTCTCTCTCTTTTTTTTTGGAGGTGTTAAATTAGTTATAGATACTGGGTTCTCTGGTGCTAACTCGGGAGTTTTTATTTCTGGGGTAGATGTGACACCATTTTTTAACTTAATTTCGATTTCCTTTCCAAAAAATCCCCCAACTTTAACTTTCTTGGTAGTTTCTGAAGGTTGAGGTGGTACTGGCACTTCAGAATTAAGCACTTCATCAATTTCCGGTTCTAAATCTGGTACTTCTTCCGGGTATGATTCTTCTTGAGATTCTATACTTATAAATTCACTTTCAGGGAACTCATCCAATTCCTCTTCGAGGTCTTCCTCGTATATCATCTCCACAAATTCTTCATCCAATTTTAATAATATCTCACACTGAGGACATCTAAATAAATGTTTAAAGCCAATGTTCTTTGCAAGAGAGTATTTTGCACCGCAACAACTATGGAATTTAGCATCGCAATTGAAACACTTATGTATTTCATCGGAGTGAGCTTCACATATTGGACATAATTCCTGTTCACAAATTGTACATATTTCTTCGTCATCATCAGAAAGAGAGATAAGATCAACAGCCAGGCGTTCATAAAAAACTTTATCTTCAGTTAAAATCTGATCGGTTTCTTCAGTTTTTAATACTTTAAATTCACTTTTATTTTGAACTAATGATCCTAATATATTTTGTAAAAGTTTTTCATTCTGGCAATAGAACATCCCGCCACATACCTCGCTGGAAATGACCTTTAACTTTACCTCATCTTCGTAAAATTGTTCATCTCCCACACGGATAATATCAATGTAAGTTGAAAATTTTTTAGCTTTAATTAATAAATCATAAAGTGCGTTATAATAATCATCAGACAATTTGCTTGGGGCATCAGAAACTATTATTATTCGATAATTCTTCCTAGATTCTCTACTTTTTCTAAATATATAAGCAAGAATTTCATAGAGTCCATTCTCCAAATAACTTTTCTCTATTTCTCTCTTTTCCCAAGCATCATCAATGATGTTTAATATAGAATCAGAATCCTTTAAATTATACTCATTTACCGGATTCTCGTCCTTTTGAAAAAATACCACCCCATAAGAGCTTAAGGCATTAAATTTTTCCTTTTCTTTGATAAATGAACTAATCGCTTTCATTACAGACTTTTTCTTAAGGAAATTTGTGGTTAGATCGAGATAAAATATAAATTCTTCTGAGTTTATTTTGTCGGTTCTTGGTAACATTTTAGTATCCAAATCAATGAAAAGCTCTTCTAGAAATATCGGTAAATTATAAACAAATAATAGCAGAAGTATTATTTATTTTTATTTATTATTTCATATACTTTAATTTAAGAATTAAATCTAAAAAATAATTCTATTCTCAAGAGAATGTTGTAAGAGATATTTTTTTGTAATATTTATATTCTATATCCACATTTTGGACATTTTATCGTTTGGGTGGGATCTATCTGGCTCCCACATTGTTGACATATTATGAAACTTAAACCTTTTTTTCTTGTAGGTTTCTGATTAGTGGAATAGTCAGAAATTTTATTTTTCTCACTTTTTTCGTTTGCTGTACTTGGTTTAAAAGTAGAGTTCCGAGTTATTTTTTCATACACTATTTTATCACCAACTTTCTTAACCGTATAGGATTTACCAAAAAATCCACCAATGTGTACAGTTTTTACGGGTTCTCCCTCGATTGAACTATTAATACTAGACTGCATTAATTCCGGTTTATTAGTCTCTACGAAATCAACATTAGATGATGTCTGTGGTAGAGGTTGTACTTTAGGAAGAGTCTTAGGAATTTCATACAGAAATTCTTTAGCCATAAATTCTTTTACACTACTCACTTCAACTGCACCAGATACCTCAATAATTTCATCTTCATCTATTTTAAGAAGTACATCGCATGAAGGACCAGGGCAGCGTAAAATATTAGGAATTCCGATGTTATGATTAATTGTGTGATTAGTAATACAACAATTGTGAAAAACTGTATCGCAATCTTCGCAATGTAGAGGAATATCATAAACATCAGAGCATATTGGACAAACTTCCTCTTTACAAAAATGACATACTAAATTTTCCATTGTAGTCTCTGATTTCTTTAAAGATTTTGCCAAATGATTATAAAATGCATAATCTTCTTTACTTATTTTAATCCGATCTGGTTGATCGACAAATGTGCTTGTAAATTGTTTTGTTTTCACTAATTTCTTAATTACATCAATTAGTTCTTTTTTGTCCTTTAAGTAAAAAATACCCCCTCGCGTGTCAGATGCCAGTGCATTTAATTTCACATCATCACTAAAAAACCGTTCAGAACTATCAGAAATCCTAATAATATCAATGAAAGTAGGAAAATTTTTTATTTTTGAAACAAGATTAAATAATGCTTCCTGATAATCCTCCGATAAATCAGAAGGTGTATCAGTAATTATTATGATTCGATTAAACTTTGATTTTTTTCTAACCATCTCAGCTATATATGAAAAAATATAGAATAACCCATTTTCAAAAAAACTCTGTTTTTTTGGTCTAAATTTCCAGTTCTCATCGAGAGATTTTGTTATAATCCCAGAATCCTTTTTATCAGTGATGAAAATTGGATTCCCTTCTTCTTGGAATATGAGGAGTGAGTAGTGTCCTTTAATGTTTATTTTATTTTTTTCTTCAATGTAATACTTAATGACTTTAACCAATTCTTTTTTCTTCAAAATATCTTTTGTTAAATCTAAGTAAAAATAGACATCTTCCTTCATGACGATCACATTTACATATCAATAATCTGAGGGGATCTAGAAACTTATTATTTATGATAATGTTAGATCCTCCTTATATTTTTTAGTAAAGACGAAAAATAAATATAAATAAAAATTCAAAATGTTTATAAAACTTATATTAAGTATATAAAAAAGGAATGGGACTTATAAATGGAAGATTTTTTAAAAAAGCTACAGCTTTCAAGTAATGCGATAGAGATTTACTTAAAAACATTAGGAAAGTCTCCTCTTACATATTATGAAATATATTCAATTGTATCTAAAACAACTTTAGATGAATTTAATGAAGATTTGAGTCAACTTATAAACGGGGGTATGTTGATTCAATTAGTTCCAAAAAAACAAGAAGCTCTATTACATTATTTAACAATTCCTCCAATTCTCCCCATCATAAATTATTATGAAAGTATTAACGCGAACTTAAAGGGGATAAAAGATTCAATTTACGAATTATTGGTGAATACCGTAAACCAGACTTTTCAACAAAACGACGGTATTCAATTAGATACTATTTTTGATAGCTTTCAAGATTTGAGAAAAGATATCGAAGAAGACATCATAATTCAAAAACAAGAAGTAGAAGATATTGTTGAAGGAATGGAAGAATTAAAAGATGTCTCTAAAGATTTATCTGAACTAAGCCAAATTATAAAGGTGGGGACACAAACACAATTTTCGCATTTAATGAAACAAATTACTAGTATAAAGTCTGAAATAACTGAAAAGCTTGACTTATTAGACTTTAAAAAACATAAAGAAGAAGTATTTACAATAATTGAGCAAATTTTCAAGGAAAAATTAGATATATTAGTAAAAGATTTTTCCAAACGACTCCATGAAACTATTGAACAGGAGTTTGATAAAGCAATAAAACCAATATTGAACTTAGTAAACACCACATTTCAATATCGTGATGACTTCAAACTGATTTTACTTAATATGTTAAATAATTTTGAAACTAAAATGAATAGCATTCATGATATGCTTAAAGAAAATAAAGATTCACTTTCAGAAGAAATGGATAAACTCGAAAACGATCTTTCGGAAGCTATGAATACGGTAATTCAAAGTTCCATTGAGGAAATCTCGCATTTAAATAAACCGATTAAAACTCTTCTGACGGAGTACTATCAAGGGATAAGTACCTCAGAGAAACCGATGCTTTCAAATATTTGGACGGTCAGTAGTCTAATAAAGATAAATGAGGAAATTCAAAAGTCCATTACCACATCGGAAAACGAGCTTATAATTATAGTACCTCATCTTGAAAATCATCTCGCTATAAAACAGTTCGAAAAAATACCTAGAAGTTTAAAAATAAAAGTTGTTTCTTCAGAGCCACATACAAACAGCACAGTTAAAGATTTTCATTCAATATCTAACATTACATACAAAACTCTAGAGAATGAAAGTATAGTTGCGATAAAAGGTGATAATAATCAAGTTTGCATTGGAGTAATACAAAGAGAAGCAAAAGATCAATTAAATGATTTCATTGGAATAGGCAGTAATTCAAAACCGTTAATAGAACTACTAGATCCAATTATTAAAGATTTATGGGAAAAATCTTATTCAGATACATTTTATAGTTCACAAAAGGCCAAAACTACTAGCGCTATACCGAAACCTGTCAAAAAAGCAGAATCAGGAACTATTAAAGAAATAAAACCAATAACAAGCCCCAACATTCAAAAAACACAAATTTATTCAGGAGTTCAAACGGAGAAACAATTATCTCCGGAAAAAATTACTCAAACGATGCCAATTGCTCAAAAAACCACAGAAGGGATTGAAGCGATAAAGAAAAAACTTCAAGAAAAAGTTACTTTTACACCCACACCATCCTCTAAACCTGTAAAAACCACAGAGACCAAAGTTGAAACTGATATATTAATCAGGACTGCTTTCGACAATTTACTTCAGAAGTTAAATAACATAAAAGGGGAAGAATTTAGTATAGAATTACAAAAAATTGCTGATCTTGTGCTTGAAAAAAAAGGATTTTCTGTTACTTTACATAAGTTAAGAAACTTTATCAATCAGTATCGATTTAATGAACTCCTACTAAATGAGAATGATAAGAACCAAATTAGTGAGAATATAGAAAGTTGGAAGAATAAATTGACTTAAGAAACTTAATTTATTACTTTTTCTGAATACTAATTTTCTTTTTTCAGAACACGCAGAAAGAAACCCCTAGTAATCACTATTAATAAAAGGATGAAAGAAGATAAAAAGAAGAGGGACACGACCATTGAAATATAAAAGTTGGGATTTAGGATTCCAATAATACCTAAAATTGGACATAACGGAGCAACAATTATAAACATCACATAAATTACCCTATCCTTCTCACCGAATCTAATATAGGTTGTTATATTAAACCACGCAATGAAAACCATAAAAATGGGAATTAAATAAGACGTAACCAGGGGAAAGGGATAATTATTACCTCCCATTCCAAATGCAAAGAAATAATTAAAATAGAAATAAGTAATTAATAAAAGAGCACTAATCGGTGTAGGAACTCCTGTGTAACCAGGAACTTTAGATATATTAAATCGTGCTAATCTGAGAATTGCACCAAAAACAAAACACATTGCTCCTATGATAATTACTATATCAAAAAGAGTGCCGGTTTTAAATGCTTGGAATGTTAAAATTGCAGGGGCAATACCGAAGGTTAATGAATCACTTAGAGAGTCCATTTGCTTCCCCATCTCATTTACAGTATTCGTTTTACGGGCAATATATCCATCAATCAGATCTGTTCCTAATGTTATAGTTATTAAAAAAAATCCTAATGATATTAATTCTCGGAGCCCTAGGCAGGCACATATTAAAGCAATAATCCCTAGGGTGGTACCTATAAGTGTAATATAATCCTTTAATTTTAGGAGCTTGGGAATACGAATACTTGACATTCTCTTTTCTCATATATTTTTTATTAATAATAATTAAGCCTTATTCAATTAAAATATTATGATAAGGGGTAAAAAATCTCCCTCTAGTCTTAATTAGTCCAAATTAGAAGGAGAATACAAAAATAATAATCATTATTATTTATATAATCCAATTGTGCCCATAGTCGTTAGACTATAAAATTTTTCTTTTTAATCTTATTAAGGAATTAGCCTGTAGTTATTTTAGCTAAATAATGAATATAATTATTGGACTAATGTTAACTTAAATTTAAAAGAAAATATTACTATCTAAACCGTAAATATAATATAATTTTAAAGAGTGAAAAAAATGGTATTTTGTGCAAATTGTGGGGCAGAGATTAAAGATCTATCACAAAATTTTTGTGAGAAGTGTGGATCATCTATCCCTGCTAGTGTAAAACAAGGAGAAGAAGTTTCACTAACATCAGCACCGGTGACATCAACCACATCCCCAACTTCGATGGGTTTTCAACCTTATGAACACCCGGGGGGTTTATTTGATATAAACCGGAATTATTATATCCTCAAAGAGAAGTATTGGGACTGGGGTTCCGGCGATATCCTTGATGAAAATAATCAAATAATAGGAAAAATGAAAAGAATTATCTTAAGCATTCGTCGTCGTGTTGAATTACTTGAAATTGACGGCACTCTATCTGCTACTATCCACTCAAAAATCGTTTCTGCTCGTGGAGCCCAAGATTTAAAAGATCCTCAGGGAAATATGATTGCAAGAATTAAAAAAAAAATACTCTCGGTATTCAGACCAAAGTTTTTTTTGGAATCACCTACTGGGGAACGTTTCTTCGAGGCTCAAGGGAAATTTATGGGGTGGTCATATAAGGTTACTGATATGTCAGGAAAGCTTGTTGCTGAAATTGAAAAAGCAGACAGATGGAGAGACGTTTTTCTTGGGGGATTATTAGATTTCAAAGATACATATGCTTTAAGGATACTTGATAATGAAACTGACAGACGCATTCTGCTAGGATTTGTGTTATCAATTGATAATGTACTTCATGATTTCTAACATTTTTTTTTTTAAAATTAACAATGTTTCTATCTTTTGGAAAAATTAAATTTAAAATAACGTAATTTTATATTTTCTTTAAAATAAGTAAGTTTGTCAAGAAAATTCAAACTAACTTATGAAAATCTTTATTTAACATTTTCATTTTGAAAATTAATCATATTACATTCCTATTAGAGAAAAATGACAGACTATGAGACTTTTATGGTTTATGAACTGGATGATTCTGGAGAAAAAATAAAATTAGGTATCACGCAAGAAGAACTTCAATCCAATTTGCACCCAGAGCAAGTACTTGTAATAGTACGTGAGGAGTTAAGAAGGATCTTCATTTGGAAAGGGCCTAAATCTCCAGTCCGAAAAAGATTTATCAGTTCTAGAGTTGCCCAAGCTCTCCAAGAAGAACTTATGAATGATGCAAGATATCATCGTTGCAAAATTGTATCGGTAGATGCGGGAGATGAACCTACAGAATTTTTAAATGCTTTTCAATTAGAATCAATGGAAGTAACTGAAAAACTCGAAGACATGCGATATGTGAGAAACATAGAAAAAGAGAGAATGACAGAAGCCGTTATTTCTGATGTGAAAACACCTTCTAAACCTCAAAAAGAAGAAGAATATCTTTCACCAGCATTACAGGATACAAGCAGTAAAGTAGTAGTTTCTTCATATTCTACATCCGGTCCTACCTCAACACGGAGAGTCTCAATTCCAAAATCATCAAGTCCTAGATCCTATCCTTCAAAAGTCATTTCAGAATCACAAAAGAAAGAGATAATGGAGAAGATTCTAAAAAATGACACGCCCGCCAATACTAAAAGACTGAATTTGATATTAGGTCATAGTCTTTATGCTGCAGTTTCAAAAACAGCGAATGTGTTTGGAGAAGACATCGTGGAAACTGAGTGGGAACCGGTTAAAAAAGTTCCAAAAAATATGATTGAGCTGAATAATCATATTCTAAGAGTTTATTTTGGAGAGAGTAATTCCTCGGTTGAAGCCTTAGAAGTTTTGGAAAAACAAGGGAACTCAAAGTCTACTCCGGCTAAAGCAGGACCATCAATTAAGAAACCTGCTCCTAAAAAGAAACCTGCACCTAAAAAGAAACCTGCACCTAAAAAGAAACCAGCTATGACTCCGATGCAAGAAAAACCAACATCACTGAAAGACGGGGCAAAACCAGCACAACCTAAATCTACAGGGAGAAGATCATTGCCTAAAATTCCTAGTAGTGATGAGTAAATTATATATTATTTTTAAACGTTGATTTTAAAGACATTATCGTATTTCTAATCCTCAGATTCATCTTTCAATTTATTTTCTGGTTCATCCTCAGCTCTTTCTTCAGGCTTACCCTTGTGTTGCTTCTCTGGTTTAATTTTTCTTTTAATTTTTTTTAAGCCCTCTATAGCTTCCTTTCTTACCATAGGACTTTCATCTTTTAAAGCTTTTGCGAGGACTTCCATACTATATGGATGATGCAGATCTCCCAATTCGTCAGCGGCTTCTTTGCGAACCTCCTCATCTGGATCATTAAGAAGAACATAGGTTAGTACTCCTAATACTTTTTTCTCCCCAAAGTCTCCTAATGTATCAACTGCTTCTTTTCTGACTCCAGGATCGGGATCTGTAGCGGCGGTTATTGCTAATTGCTTTGAAATCTCATCTGAATTCCCGATTGCTTCAATTGCGCTCAAGTCAACTCCACAGAATTTACAGAAATTATGAGAGATTTTAATTGCTTTCCCACATGAAGGGCATACCCTCTGAGTGTTGAAGTCAATGAAAGTTTTAATAGGACTTGGAGCGGTTTGCTTAACTTTATAAGGACTTTGGTCCTTATCCTGTCTAGAATTTCTATATCTTGGCATATTAATCAAATCAAGAAAAATAATCTTTAAGAAGAATAATGAAAAATAGACTTTTAATTTTAATTTTCTAAGCAGATTTTTTTCTAAGTTTAAAGGGAATAGCAATAATTTTATTTTCTATATTATTTCAGTTTAAAAATCTCATTCACTACTTCCCCAAGGGCAAAAGGGTTATTTAAATCTAACATTTCGCTTGTTTTAACTGCTTTATTAAGAGCCTTCCATATTTTGGGTTTCCATTTGATAGCATCTGAAAAACGGGTTAACTTAAGTAACGCAGGATATGATTGACCTTTGATGACATAGCATACCATAAATGACTCAACTGGTAGGAAGAGAATTATATTCTCGTCAATTTTAATACGATCAATAGACTTAGAAAAAAATTCAGAGCTAAATGAGTTGAACGCAGACATAAATCCGCTGAATAGATCTTGATCATCCCAGCCCTCTATAAATGAGTGATTAAAGTAGGGAACACCATCTTGACCTATAATTAGAAGCAAAACAGGTTGTTCATTAACAAGCTCAGGAGGATCTAGCGCACGCATTTTTTGCATGGTATCCATAGTTTTCTCTAATGAAGCTAATTCCATCCTTTCTGAAATTGTTGATTTTTTACCTTCAAGGTTTTCCCATTTATCTAATTGTTCCAGTAATTTATCATGTTCTCTTGAAATTGTACGAGCTAGAAGTTGAAGATCATGCTCCTCAGCAATATGTTGAGCTTTAGTTAAATACTTCCTTGCTTCCCCCATATTTATCTGAAGTAAAGCTAATTGTCCTTTGAGCAAATATGTATGTGCTTGTTCCAAATAGGAGTTTGTACGTTCTGATTCCTTTAATAATCTTTCTAGATATGGTTCAATATCATCTAATATTTCTAGATCTTGTGTTAATTTTAGTTCTTGAATATAATAATCGCATAACTCGATCACTGCAACAGTAAATTCGTCTGCTATACCAGGAGTTCCTGACTTTACTAAGGTATCATGTCCCTTAATTAGTTCTTTTAATATCTTTTCAGCTTCAGCTCGATTTCGTATACGTGAACTTGATTTTAAAATTTTAGCTTTTGAAAATCTATACCAATAGATATCTTCAGAAATTTTCTTTGTTTCAAGAAACTTTCGGAAACGATCCAAGCACTCATTTGCCTTTTCAGGAGATTTTTTATAAGTATACGCATTTATCAAGTCGTTATAATTAATACCGACCCAAATATACACCATTGGAAACGTATATTGTTCCCAAATTTTAAGACTTCTTTCATAATGCTCAATTGCAGTATCAGGTTCACCTTTCTGAAATAAAATTTTTCCAATATTGTTATGGGAGGTCGCATTTAAAATTTTAAATATCATAGTGCTTCCTTGAGTAAGAGTTAAGCTCTCATTGTGAGCTTTTAATGCTAAATCTAATTCTCCCTTAGTTGTGTATATGAACCCAATTAAAAACAAGATAAAGGATAAAATATAAGAAAATATGTCATAACCTTCAAGAATCTCTAAAGCTTTCTCTGCAGATCTTAATGCATCATCAAGTACACCCTCCCATAAAAGATAATAACCCTTCATATAGAGAACCCAAGCTTCTCTTAGATTATACTCGGATGAAGTCTCTTCCTCAATACTTTTAAGTAGTTTCTCACAGTATAACACATCTTCCCACAACTCAGGTGCCCTAGCCAATAGCAAAAAACTAGACCATTTTATAACTAAAAAGTCAGCTACAAATAATGATTTTTTTTGGCGTAGACTTTCTTGATATTCTTCCTCTGCGATTTTAAGGCTTTCTGGAAATCTTCCCATAAAGAAAAGAAGAGTTGCCTTAAGAAATTTAAACCAATGGATATCGTGTGGTGTGATATCATCTTGTTTCTCAAAATCTTTAATTAATTCTAAGATCTCTTCATCTTTCCCCTCATTAAATAATTTAAGACCTCTTCGTATTTCCTCATGCATTGAAATTTCCATAGCTTTGTCTCTCGTTTTTGTTTTGTTTAGAATTAATTAATGATGAATATTGGTTTTCATGTTTATTGGTATTTAAGTACCAATAAATTTAAAATCTACTAAATAGAAGAAAATTTTTCTTAAAAGAATTAAGAATTATGATTTTTAATTAAATTATATGATTCAAGACTTACAGTAGTTTAAAGAAAAAGAAAAAATAGTTTTTAATTTCTTATGCTAATGTAATTTCTTTTGACAAATAAACGTCTTGTACGGCGTTTAGTATTTTAATACCCTCGGGGGTTGGTTTTTTAAACGCCTTGCGACCGAGAATTAATCCCATCCCTCCTGAACGTTTGTTTATAACTGCAGCAGTCACAGCATCAGCAAAATCGTTATCTCCTGAAGCTCCTCCAGAATTAATCAACCCAATTCTTCCCATATAACAGTTAGCAACTTGATATCTATTCCACTCGATAGGGTGATCGGTTGCTAATTTATCATAAACAAGTTTATCAGTTCGTCCAAAATTTAAATCAAGAAAACCTCTACTAGTCGTGGATAACTTTTGTTTAATGATATCTGCTTCAATTGTTACTCCTAAGTAATTTGCTTGGCTTTCCAAATCATTTGCAGTATGGTAATCCTTTCCATCTTTAATAAATTCTTCAGTGTTCCTTAAATAGGTCCAAAGAATGCATACAAGACCTAATTCATGAGCATATTTAAAAGCTTCACTTATTTCTTGAATTTGACGTCTACAATTTGGGGAACCAAAATAAATTGTTGCTCCAATTCCTATGGCACCCATCTCCCAAGCCTGATCAATACCCGCCCAAAGAGTTTGATCTGAGATTTCTGGTTTAGCTAAGAGTTCATTATGGTTAATTTTCACAACTAAAGGTATTTTTCGTGCATACCGTCTTGAAACAGAGCCTAAAACTCCAAGAGTAGACACAACACCGCTACATCCGCCATCGATACCTAATTTAATTATATTTTCCGGATCAAAATATGATGGATTGATTGCGAAACTTGCTGAGGCACTATGTTCAATACCTTGATCTACGGGTAAAATTGAGAGATATCCCGTTCCAGCTAATCTTCCTGTTTGATTGAATAACCTACTTAAATTATTTAATACCCGGTTGTTTCTATCTGTGTGTTCAAAGACTCTTTCTATGTAGTCTGGTCCCGGTGCGTGGATCATTGTTTTCGGAATTCCGGTACATGTATGATTCAGTAGATTATCCGCTTCGGAGCCCAAAAGATTTTTTATTTCTGTAAAATCCATTTTATTCACTTCATAATTTCTAATTAATGAAGAAATAAGAGTCTTAACATTAAATATTTTGGTTAAACGTTCTAATAAATTTTGAAATCTTTGATATTAAAATTAGTCTTAAACTCGGGATATTGACTTTTCAACTTAAATTGCTTAATTCTGATTTTTTTCAACTTTGAAAAATTCTCTTAAAAGGTCTGAGAGTAGATTATAATTATTAGAATGAATATTTGAGCTACTACTTTCAAGTTTTAATGAAATTTTTCTTCTTTCTATTCCTGAGGTTTCCAATTTCACAATTAATTTCTTGTTTTCAAATTTAGATTTCTTTCCATTTGAATTACCATTGCCCCATAAATTTTCTATTTTATCAACCATCTTCTCTTTTTGTTGAAGGGATTTTAATTTATTCTGCACCAGAAGAGGAGGATTTTCTAATGTCAATTTTTTCAATTTTTCCATTTTAAAACATCTTATCGATATTTATGTATAATTTGATTCTTAATTCATATTTAAAAACTCCAAACAAAAATGGGAAATATTCTCTCAATAAAATTTATTTTCCACAATAGATTTTCAAAAACATGCCTGATGAATTCGATTTTAAAGATTATGAAAGCATGGAAGACTATGGCAAGACTGTTGAGGGTACAAAATATTTGCACTCGCTCTATTTAAAAGCTGTAAATCACCCTATCAGGCGGGAAATTTTAACAATTGTTAACAAAGCAAATAAAATTTCGAGGAATAATTTATTTGAAATTTTGAAAGACAATGATATTGTTAGTGATGAACCTGTGCTAGACTACAATATGGATTATTTAATAAAAGCCTTTTGTGTTAAAAAAATTGTTGAAGAAGGCGAAATATATTATGAAATTACTCAAAGTGGGCAAGTTGTAGATTATTTATAGTATTAAACTATTTTTCCAGTGTAATCCTTTTAAAACACTCACAACAAGGCACACCCAGATTAATATTGTATTTTCTAAATTTCTTATTCTTAATATTCATCAACCTTATTAATTCCCTTAATAAGTGTTTTTTGCTTTCATCAAAAAATAGTTGTTTTAAATTGAAATAATGGTTAGGGTTTCCACAAATTGGACATTTTTTATAATAACTAATAAATTTGTAAAATTTTTTTTTATCTTCATCTGATAATGCTTCAATTTTTGAATCGGGATGACTTTCAATTATATCTTTTAAATGATTTAATTCGGTTAGCATAGAATTTCTTAAAAAATTAGCATTAAACCTGTTTTCTCGGACAGGTTCATTTACTAGATTGATTTGATCAGTGAATTTATCAAAATATTCTATAGCTTCATTAAAGAACAGTAAAGTGTTTTTTTCTCTCTTCTCATCCATCTTAGTAACCGATAATCAAAAATAAATTAAAATCTTAACTCTTTATAGAATAATTATTCAAAGTATCTAAAAAAATCTTATCAGAAAAATTTGAGAAATTTCTCATTTCTGTTAAATAAATCATTCTTATTTTCACCAGTCAACCTTCTAAAATCAATAACTTTTGAAGATGCGAAATATTCAAAGTCAAATTGAACATCATCTCCCGCATTTCTTCCCGGGATTGGCATAAGCCTACATGTTAACGGTTTGTTTAATCTCACCGATAATGTACACATATCCAATAAAATATAGAATAATTCTTGTTCTGTTATATCTCCTGGTAAGGGGATGACATCTAGTCCTGCACCACACATCGTTGAATACAAAAGTAGCGAATCTAAATTGAATTTATCTTCAGATAATCTTTTAGATAGAATATAATCCTCTAAAACGGGTTGGAAAAAACCAGAAAAGCCTATTACTTTCTCTTTATTAACTGGTATTGAGTTCTTTATAAGGGCAACTCCTGTTAGCGTACCATGGGCGCCAAAATACTCAATCCCTAGTTTTTCAATAGCGGTTCCAATACTTTTATCTGCTTCAGGAAAGGGTGCCGGTGAATAATCAATTCCTTTAAATTCAACGTTAAAACTACGCCCAATTTTTTCACAAATCTTTGTAATTTCATCATAAATTTGATTAAATCTGGAGAGTAAATTAAATTGAGCATCCTTTATTGTATTTGAGTTTTCAATGGCATTTACCACCTCATCTGCCATTTCTAAGGCAAGTGAAAATGCAGGTTTTTCTGAAAAATGATAAGCTGCTGGAAAGAAGGGAAAATTTGGACCTACATTAGCAGATACACAAAAATTTAAATTCTTAAATGGGTCTGGGTCAGATAATTGTTTGATTATTTTAGCTCCAGATTTTAAAGCATGAATATTAATTCCTTCTCGTGTAGATGCAACTGGTAAAGAAGTGAAAAAGATATCTGTATTTTTAATAAACTGAGGAACTTGATCCAATAATAGCTTTTCAAAAATTCCCAATTCTTGAATTTTATCTGCTAGCATCATAGCGCATGCAAAATAATCAAATTCGTAATCCTTAAACATGTCCTGTAAGAACTTAAGTTGGCTATCTATATCAACCAAAGTGTCTTTCAAATTTTTTTCATAAAATAATCTATTGTCATAACTGAAAAGAGGTTGAGAGCAAAACCTTTTAGTTTGAACAGGATAACCAATCTCTTCGAAAGCCTTAATTAATTCCTTGTTAAGATCAGAAAAATTCTCAAGATTTTCTTGCATAAAAGATAAGATCGACTCATTTTTGTAAAGAAATGGTACAATTTGACCAATTGTAATCGCTCTTATCCTCATACTTTTCCCTATTCTCTAAATTATTACTAATAGTAATAATATAATTAAAAAATTAATTTATGTACATAATGAAATTTGAGTTAATTCTATTTATATCTATAATTGAATTATTAATTAAATTTCATCTAATATTACTTTACTTTTTCTTTAGTTCTTTCTTTTTTCTCAGATGAAAGGACTTTTGTATATTCATTAGGTCGTATGGGGCCTAATTTTTCTAATATTTCTTTAAATTCTTTTATAACTTTCGCGAATTTTTCTCCTTCACCGGCATCAATACTAATAATTTTGACTCGATTCTCGTTAATCCCTGCTTCTGTTAACATTTCTTTTATACTTTCGTATCGAAACGTCGCTTTAACAAACCCTTCTTCATAATGGCAATCTTGAGGATAACACCCCGCGATTAACACACCATCAGCACCATAAAAAAAACTTTCAAAGACTAAAGAAGGATTAAGCATTGCGGTACACATGACGTGAACGGCTCTGATATTTGTCGGATAAGTTATTTTACTTGTTCCCGCGAGATCAGCACCAAGATATGAACACCAATTACATAAAAATGCTATAATTAAAGGTGATTCACTTTTTTGTTTTAAAATTGATTGAATTTGAGCAGATATCTGGGTTTTGGTGAATCCTGGTATATATAAAGCATCAGAATGACACATAGCAGCACAAGCACCACAACCAGAACAGTTTTCTTTTATAATTTCTAATTGATTGTCTTCGATTTTTAATGCATTATATACACAAGAATCAAGGCATAATCTACATAGATCGCATTTCTCTCTATCGAGGTATACAATATGGGGATCTAATTCAACTTTTCCTTTTGCTATTAGTGAAATGGCTTTAGATGCAGCACTTTCAGCTTGAGCGATACTTGAAGGAATATCTTTTGGTCCTTGTATGGCACCAGCTAAGAAAATTCCATTTAACGTAGTTTCTGACGGTCTTACTTTTAGATGTTTCTCGAGTATAAAACCATAAGGATCTAGAGACACGTTTAAAATATTACTCAATTTATCTGTTCCCTCTGCGGGTTCGATGCCAACTGCTAAGACAACTAAATCTGTTTTATTCTCAAATATACTGTTTTCAATTACATCTTCACCTTGAATCAATAGTTGATCTGAAGTATCATTTTTTAGGACGGCGGAGATACTACTCTTAATAAATCTAATTCCAAAAGTTTCTCTAGCTCTGTTATAAAATTCTTCACAATTCTTACCGGTGGCTCTTATATCGTTATAGTATATACTGATCTCCGTTTCGGGGTTTTCCTTTTTAATTAAAACTGCTTGTTTAATCGATGCATTACAGCAAGTTTGACTGCAGTATTCTCGGTGAATTTGTTTATTCCTTGAACCTACGCATAAGATAAATGATATTTTTTTCGGTTTAAGACCGCTTGATGGTTTTATCACTCTTCCATGAGTTGGACCATCATTATTAAGTAATCTTTCCATTTGCATTGTAGTTATTACATCTGGATTTTTAAGGTAATTGAATTCACCAAGTAAGGAAGGATCAAAGGTTTTCAAGCCTGTTGCAACTATAATTGATCCAACTTCTATATTCAAAGTTTCAGGCTCCTGATCGAAATCTATTGCATCCCTTTCTCCACATGCTTGTTGACAGGCTTTACAGCCTATGCAGTATTCCTCAAGAATATTAGGAAGCAAAGGTATTGCTTGAGGGAAAGTGATATCTATAGCTTTTCGGGGAAAGAAAGTCTCTTCAATATCAATTGGGCATACCTCTCGACATATGTCGATACACCCCACGCATACTTCTTCCTTAATAAAACGGGGTTTTTTTGTTATTGAAACATCAAAATTCCCAATATAACCCTCAACTTTCTCAACGGTAGAATAAGTTATAAGCTCAATATTAGGATGATCTTTTACTTCTGTCATTAATGGACCGAGGATACAAATCGAACAGTCTAATGTAGGAAAGGTCTTATCAAACAATGCCATGTGACCTCCAATCGTAGGTTTTCTTTCAACCAAATATACCTTATATCCTGCTTCAGCTATAACTAATGCAGCTTTGATTCCTGCTATACCACCCCCTATAACTAAGGTAGACGGAAGGATTGTAGAATATTGAACATCTAAGGGCTCTAAAAGTTTAACTTGTTCTATTGCCATATTTATTTGATCAATTGCCTTTCTTGTAGCTTTTTCTGGTTGATCAGCATGAACCCAGGAATTTTGTTCTCTTATGTTAGCAAAAGATATTAAAAATTGATTAATTCCTGCTTTCTCGATAGTCTTTCGAAAGAGTAAACCATGGAGTTTAAATGAACAGGCAGCTATTACTACTCTATCTATTTTTACTGCTTTTACCTCATCGATAACCTTATTTAATCCTGATTCAGAACATAAATACGTGTCTCTAAATACATGAATTTCAGGTTTTTGGCTAAAATGTTCAATCAAATATTCATTGTCAATTGTACCGCTTATATTCTTTCCACAATCACAAATAAATAAGCCAATTTTCAATTTAATACCACTTGTATATATTAAATTTTTCGCAATTCTATGGTTAATATAGAGTTAAGTTTTTATTAATTATTCCTAATAATTAGTAAAAGTCGAGGTTAGCTCTTCTTTATAATCTAAAATTTTATTTAACCTCCTTAAGCTTTTTTTTTGGCAGAAATGGATAGACTTTAAGAATATCAAAATTTTTTCCTTTTATTTTAAGGAAATACTTCTTCTCCATCTCATATTCTGCATTTGCCCATTTTTGAATTTCTTGAGGATCATAATATCTGCCTTTTCCTTTAAGAGAAGCTTGTAAACCTGGACATTTTTTGGAATATTCTATAACCTTTTTTCTACTAGTCACCATCATCTTCCAAAAAGGAAAGCATCGACATTGAAATGGGCGAGCATTATGGACAGTACAGCGATTTTTTTCATCTAAAAAATGACAGTGTTCATCACCTCCAGTGAAAGCAAACCCAAGAGTTTTGAATTTGTAGGTTTTACCTCTAGTAGCTCCGGGTTCTTTCCAGAAAAAACTATCATTAATTACCTTAACGTACTTTTCTGCAAACTTCTTTAAGCCCTCTTCACCCTCGATATTTAAGAATTTAGCTAATCGAAGAATATCGTCTTTATATAAATACACTTCACCCTCATTGAACCCTCTACAACAATCACCACACATTTGACATGAGAATTCAATTCCGTTCTCAAGACTCTTCGAAATCTTGATTTCTTCAGATGTCAAGTTAACTAATTTTAATCAGATTATAATTTAATAAATAATATTGAAGTATTTAATTAATATTTAAATATTAATTATAGTTGGGAATTAAGATAAAGGAGTTTTGATGTTTGGTTAATAATTTAGTATTCAAGGATAAGCTTGATTTAGATCTCCATTATGTTAATGATGTTATTAAAGACCTAGAAGTAATTTTAGTTAGAAATAATATTCGAAGTGATTTTCGGTTCAAACAATGGTTAACCGACTTTCAACACATATATGGGGATAAAGAGACAAATCTCCGTCTCTATATATGCAATTCTATCGTATATTTTATAGGCCTTCTTTTTATCTCTAAGTTTGTTCTTGATGAAAAAAATACGTTTACAAAAAATAAAACCTTATTAGAAGACTTGAAAGAATTTGAGATTAAAATAGAAACCAATTTTAAGGATCTTAGGATTATTGAGTTTGAATACTTTAAACCATTTTTTTTAATTTCTGAAGAGGAAAATTTAAGTTTATTTACTAAACTTATTTTAAAAATAAGAAATACCTTTTTCAACCCATTAATCGAACCAGAATATATATTTGATTTTATTACGCAGAACTTAATCCCCCCAATTTTAAAACACAGCTCAGGTGAATATTATACACCCCCATTTCTAGTAAAAAAGATGGTGGAAGAATCATACTCATTAGGAGAAACTGTTCTTGATCCTTGTTGTGGTTCTGGAAATTTTATAGTTGGATTGATAAAATATATTTTCTCTAAAGGAATTTCTAACAAAGATAAATTGGAAGCTATAAATAGAATATATGGCTTCGATATTAATCCAATTTCAATTTTTACATCGAAAATTAACTTTCTCTTTTTATTAAAGGAAGAAATCTCTAATATTAAACTAAATTTCTTTGTAAAAGATTTCTTGTTTCAAGAAAGGAATGATTTAAAAGACAGATTTGATTTGATCATAGGTAATCCTCCTTGGTATACCTACAGAGATGTAAATTCTATAGATTACCAAGAAAGATTAAAAAATCTCGCAGAAAATCTTGAAATTAAACCACGCCCTAAAAATCTTTTAAACTTGGAAATATCTACGTTATTTTTTTTTAAAGCGAATTACTATTATCTAAAAAACCAAGCGAAGATTTTTTTTGTAATTACAAAGGGAGTTATAACCGGTTCCCATGCCTCCAGATTCCGAAATTTTAAAGGTTTTTCAGATATAAGAATATGGGAATTCGATAAAAAAATCGAAAAGATATTTAATATTGATTTTGTTTGCCTTTATGCCCAAAAACAGCAAAACAGAGAAATTAATTCTCCTTATGAAATCCCCTCTTACCAATTTGTGTTAAAGGATGATAATATAGAAATTAGCTATTTTAGTATAGTTAACTTAGAATTAAAAAAGGTAGAAACTCTTATTCCTTTCTCAATTGAACAAAAGGGAGAGAAAATATTTGTTAAAAAACTAATTCCAAAGGATAAATTGGGTGATTTACTGCCTATGGAAGAAAGCTATTACAAACCTCTCTTTCATAAGGGAGCAGATTTAAATCCAAGAAATTTAATTTTTATAAAGTTCACAGAATTAGATGCTCTACGAGTAAAAATAAATCCTGATGAACGTATTTTTAAACGAGCTAAAATTCCATGGAATAAAATAGAATATAGAGATAAAATTGTTGAGAAAAAATATTTGTTTAAAGTTCTTAAAAGTACAGAATTGGTAAAATTTCATCTCTATGATCATTATCAGGTGTTCTTACCCCTTAATAAAGAGGACTTGAGCTTCGATTATAATAGCCTAGAGGAAAATTCAAAGAGTTTTTATGATCATATTAATGAAACATATCTGAATAATAAAAAAGAGACAACTGCTCATAATTCCTTAATGGAAAACCTTAATCGATGGGCTAAATTGATCAATCCAAGGCAATTATCAAAAATCAAGGTAGTATACAATAATTCAGGTTCGACACTAAACTCCGCTGTTGTCGAAGGAGACTTTTTGATAACAGGAGATTTAAGTTTTTATGATACCTATGATCTTAATGAAGCACACTATTTATCCGCAATCTTGAATTCTAACATCTTAAGTGAGCAAATTAAAATTATGAAAAGTTCACGACATATATTCAAACTACCATTCAATATTCCTATTAGTAAATTTGATTTAAAGAATTCTAATCATCAACATCTAGCGCAATTGGGTAAGAAGGGATATGATATGGCTATGCATATTATTAGCTCTATTTATAAAAAGAGTATGGATAAAATTTCTAAGAATAAGATTCAAACTATTTTAAATAAAGAGCTAAAACCTATTTTGAATCAAATTGATGAATTTGTGATTAAAGAATTTCCCTCAATAAATTAAAAATCTCGTTTGTTATGGAAAAAAAAGTAAAATTGAATTGTAAAAAATAAGGGTGTACTAAAATAAATAGGTGTTTTAATTTTTACATAGTATATACCCATTCATAATTAAATAGATTGAATTTTGCGTAATTATATCTTTAAAATTTTAATCACCGGAAATGCAACTGTAGGAAAAACGAGTTTACTGCGGAGATACGTAGATGGGATGTTCGATGACTCTAGTGTTATGACTGTTGGTGTAGATTTTTTCACGATGGATCTATTCTTTGATAATGTACATTGTTCATTACAGCTCTGGGATCTAGGAGGACAAAAACGATTTCGGTATCTTCTTGAGAATTATGTAATGGGTGCGAGAGGTGCTCTCCTTCTATTTGATTTAACAAGGATGCCAAAAATAGGAGATATTCTGGAATGGGTAAATATTGCCAGACTTCATGATATAAATTTACCAATAATATTAGTTGGAACAAAAAATGATTTAGAAGATTACATTGCTGTTGATGATGAAAGTGCTTTCCACATAAAAAATGCTTTTAATATGATTGACTATATAAAAACTTCTGCTAAAACGGGATATAATGTTGAGACAGTTTTTGAACTCTTAGCGAAGAGACTTACTGAAGTTAGTAAATATTGATTAGAGGTAGTAAAAAAAAGTAAATCATGAACGACGAATTAGTATTTCTTGGATCTGGTGGCGGAAGGCATCATATAAGGACTCAACATCGAGCCACAGGAGGATTCTTATATAAGTTCAATGGAATTACATCGCACATTGATCCAGGACCCGGTGCTATTGTCAGGATGAATCAATATGGAGAGGATCCTGTAAAAACAGAGTTATTTATTATTACTCATTCACATATTGATCATTACAATGATGCTAGCGCAATAATCGAAAGTTCAAGAGAACTACTACATGATAAAAACTATAATTATTATAAGAAAGGTGTATTGATAACAACTGATGACGTAGTTCGCCTTATTTCCGATTATCATTTGCAAATGGTGGAAGAAATTGTTAAATTAAAAGCAGGTGATACATTCAAATATAAAGATGTTGAAATTATAGGAACTAAAGTTGTTCATTCTCCACATAATGAAGGATTTGGAATACGATTTAACCTTGAAAACTATTCTTTAGCATATACTAGTGATACAATGGTTTTTGACGGATTTTCAGAACAATTCAATGGCGTTAACATTCTCATTCTTAACCTACTGCGTCCTGATTCTGTTACCTGTAAACGACATGTTTGTACTGATGAAGTTATTCCTTATCTAAATCTTATTAACCCTCCATTAGAAACTTTGATCATAACTCATTTTGGTTCATTTATGGATGGTCCTCGTTCAAAAAAAAATCATGTGCCTAGCCAAGTAGCAAAACTCCAAGAGAAAACCGATATTAAAAGAATAATCGCGGCTGAAGATGGATTAAAACTAAAGGTAAAAGAATTATTAGCATAAATCCATAGAAGAAAAATCGTCATCGATCTTAAATTTGGTAATAAGATTTTTTTTAATTAGAAAGGTTTTGTAATAATTTGAGATGTATTAATATATCTAGCTAATTTATGTCTCAATAATTGTATAAAATCTACGAACCTTATTTGAATTAATACTTTTAATTAAAAAGAAAAAAAGAAGGCCCCAAGAATTCGAGCAAATTTTTAAAATCAGGGAGAGAATTAAACTCGTGAGAGTTTAATAGAGGGCGAATTTTGGAGGAGCCCTAAACGGACCTCCCTATCCAATGTTTCTCGAATTCATATTGGACACTTCCTAAATGATGGTAGAGTTTCTATTTATAAAAACTAATTGGTTATAAAATATTTATGTTCTAGTGTCGAGAACAAATGAGATTTCACTCCCGAAGGGGGAAATAGTTGAATTTTCAAACTTTTATTTTTTTATTAATTAATTTTGAAACATTTGATACAAGTATTTAAATAGTCAAAAGTGAAAAAAGAGAATTCATGGCACTTGAGTCTTGAAATTCAGAAGTTATATTCGATATTAATACTTTTCCTTGATTTAATTAATTTTTAGCAAAAATCACTTGCTAATTGGGATCCAAAATCGGCATACGATGCATTGATGAATAGTTTGATATTCTTCTTCACTAGAATGATTCATTCGAATCTTTTTTGTAATCATCACGTTGCCGCACTTTTCACATAAAACTAGGTCTTTTGGTTTTAACTTATGTGCGACCATCTTTGAAATCCCGGGAGTTCTACTATTTTAAATTGAACAAAAAACTTGATGAAAAGAATTATTCTTGTTAAAACAACCCTTTTATATAAAAAGAATACTTTTTTTAATATTTAAATGATTGTTTGAGTAAAGAGTTATGTACGATCTACCAAAAATTGCTTTTTTTAGGAATTTTTATCATTATGATCATTTTATTTCAACACAGTAATGATGATAGCTATAAAAATCAAACCACATCCAAGCCACCCAAATAAGGAAAGTATTTCATTTCCAATAATAAATCCAAATAATGCAGCAAAAACGGGTTCGAGGGTAAAAATAATTGCGGTTTGTGTTGGACCTTGATACTGCTGGCTCCAATTTTGAAATAATATCGTCAGAGTCATCACACCAATGCCCATATAAACCATTACCCCCCAAAACGATGGAGAAAACGATAAAGATGCATAAGACTCTCCTAATAACAATGAACTAATAAAACTCGCAGATGATATCACAGCCATTTGTATCATTGAATAAGAATAAATGTCAACAAGCGGGACGTATTTGTCAGTATAAATAATAAAAAACGCCCAGAAAAATGCACTTACTAATACTATTAAATCGCCAAGGATTATTCCCCTCTCACCTTCTAATAATAGAAAAGCCATACCTGCGACAGAAAGGGCTACTGCTATCCAAATTCTTTTGTTTAATAGCTTTTTAAACCCAAACCAAGCAAAAAAAGGAACAATAATAGCGCTCAATCCTGTGACAAAGCCAGCTTTTCCCGCTGTTGTTGTTTGAAGCCCGTATGTTTGAATAGCATATCCAAAAAAATATATCATTCCTGTGAAAAGACTCATTAAAAGTGTTTTTTTATTAAGATTTTTTAAGTGAAAAAACAATGGGGCGAATCCTAAAAATGCGATGGCGAACCGCACTCCCATGTAGAGAAATATAGGAACATCTTCAGTTATGTTTTTAGTGAGAATGAATGAGGTCCCCCATAATACAGTAGTGAGGATTAAGAGAAATATTGCAATTAAACTTTTATTTGATGAAGATATAGATTGTGTGCTTTTCACCATAATTCCTTTAATTAACCTTCTAGTAATTGTAGAAAACAAATTAATAATATAAATTATTCTGAATGTAATCGGGATTTAAAAGTTAAAGCCTTAAATTTCTATCAATCAGCTTAAATTATGCCAGGACTACTTGAATTTTTATTAGTAAAAATCCTAAGGCACTTTGAAAATATCACCCTCAAGGATATTTTATGATGTAGATGCATAATTATGGTATTGAATATTTATTAAGGATATATTCGTTTTAGATTTAAAGCTAAATATGTCAAATATGAATATTTAAAAAAATTAGGTGATATTTTGACTAAAACTTATGCAGAAATCAATGAAAAAATCAAAAATGGAGAAGCTGTTATAGTAACTGCGGAAGAAATGGTTGAGATTGTTGCTCAAAAAGGTGTGAAAGTTGCAGCTGAGGAGATTGACATAGTTACAACAGGTACTTTTGGTCCTATGTGTTCAAGCGGTGCCTTTTTAAATTTTGGACATTCTGATCCTCCTATTAAATTCGAGCATTTATGGCTAAATGACGTTCATGCTTATCACGGTAACGCTGCTGTGGATTGCTATATCGGTTGTACCAGATTGTCAGAGGTGAAACGTTTTGAATATGGTGGTGGCCATGTTATTGAAGATCTTGTTGCAGGAAAGCCTATACGGTTGAGAGGTAATTCCTATACTACAGATTGTTATCCGTTAGCAGAAGTAGATACTGAATTTACAATTGATGAGATAAATCAAGCAATTTTAGTGAATCCAAGAAATGCATATCAAAGATATGTGTGTGCTGTAAATAGTTCGGATCGTACTTTATATACATATATGGGAAAGTTATTACCACGCTATGGTAATGCTCATTATGCAGGAGCGGGATGTTTAAGTCCATTGAGTAATGACCCCGATTATGAAACAATAGGAATTGGCACGAGAATATTTTTAGGAGGGGGTATCGGTTATATTATTGGAGAAGGGACTCAGCACAGTCCTACAAATCAATTTGGAACTATTTTTGTTAAGGGTGATCTAAAACAAATGAGTGCGGAATATTTGAGAGGAGTTTCCTATGAGGAATATGGCACATCTTTATTTGTGGGTCTTGGAATACCAATCCCTATTTTAAATGAAGGATTAGCAAAAAAAACTGCAATTAGTGATGCTGAACTCTTTACAGATATCGTGGATTATGGGATACCGAGAAGAGATCGACCAAAACTTAGACGTATTAACTATGAAGAATTAAAGGGGGAATATATTGAATTGAATGGTAAAAAAGTAAAATGTTCTTCGTTATCCTCCTTCTATCATGCTCGAAAAATAGCAGAAACCCTAAAAAAATGGATTCAGGATGGAAAGTTCTATTTAAATCCCCCAGCAGAAACATTACCTACAGAGACAGTATTTAAATCAATGAAACAAACTATTAAGGTAAAGTTTGTAAAAGACTTAAAACGGGAAGCAATAATTTGCTATGATGATTGTGATTTGAAAACTGTAGCAGAGAAAATAATTAATCAAAATTTAAATCACATTGTTGTTACAGATTCAGAAAATAAACTTAAAGGAATTGTTACGAGTTTTGATGTGACAAAAGCGATTGCAAGGGATAAAACTGATTTAAATGATATTATCACAAAAAAAGTAATAACAACAACCGATAACGAGCCGATTGATGTTGCTACGAGGAAAATGAAATTGAATAATATTTCGGCTCTGCCAGTTATCGACGATCTTAATAAAGTAACAGGAATTATAACCTCGGAGGAATTGATCTAACATGACAATAATTAATTGTACCCTACCCTTTGGGTTAGTTAAAGATTTTGACGATTATTCGAAGATTGTAAACGATATTCTAAAACATGATATTACATTTAACATTCTAAAATTTTCTTCGGATTCAAATGGAATTAATTTGTTAATTGATATACCTGAGGATAAAACTAAGACCATAACTGAATCCTTAGAGAAGAATAATATAGTTGTGAATAAGAAGGGTCGAGTAATCATTGATGATGAAAAATGTGTTGATTGCGGAGCTTGCATCTCATTATGTCCAACAGATGCTTTACACCTTGGTAAAGATGCAAGACTTGAATTTTCTTACGGAAAATGCATCGGCTGTCTATTATGTTTAGATTCTTGTCCTAGATACGCGATTGAAGAACTTTAATCTTTTCTACAAAAAAATATTATTTTTTTATTCTTTTGTGATTATTTCGAAAATATCATCGATTCGAGGTGTTTTTCTTCGGAGCGAAATGCACCGTTCTTCTTCACATCCTCTTAAAATAGCAATTAATTCATTTAGATGAATTGTGGGAATATCGAGTTTTTCTCCATACCATTTGTTGATTTTTTCTCGATATTCTGGTTTGCTAAGCGTATATAAGCAAGTCGGACAGGGCATCAGCATTAAATCGGCTCCAACATTTTCAGCGCTTTTCAATTTATTATGGGTTATCTGTAATGCCTCTTTTGGATGTAATACTAATTGACTCGCACCCCACCCACAACAACTTTCTTTTTCTTGATAATCGACGGGGGTTCCCCCAAACAAGGTAACTAATTCATCCAGTTTCGTTTTATCTTTTAAATACAGATCAGAAGTTCTTTTATCTCTTGATAAATTTAAATAATGGCAACCATAATGAATAGCTACATTGAGATCTCTTAAATTAAACTTTAGAGAATTAAGAACTTCATTCTTTATTAAGTACAAAAAATCTAAATCATGAATAAAGCGAACTTTTGGTTCTTCTATAATTTTGTATTTTTCAGAATCGTTATCTCCGGTTTTTTTTTCTAATGCCTTTAAAATTTCGGTGGTCTTCTGGTTGACTTCCTGGTTTTTCAAAAATTCACGTCCTCTTAAGAGGGAGTTATAACAACCATTGCAACTAAATAAAACAATATCGGCTTGCTGATTGAGTTCATAAACGTTTCTCTCGTTTATGGCGGAAAATTGGGCTCTTGTAATCAAATTCCTTTGAAAAAAAGTACCACTACAACAAGATTGACTTTCGCATACACTTACTTTTAGGTCAAGTTCTTCGAGTAAGTCTTGAATTCCCCACCTTACACCAGGAAAATATTTTTCTAAACAAGCTTTAAATAAACAGAGATTCTTATCTTTGAAGAAATCTAGAGGATTTTCAGGATATTCTTCTCTAATTTCATCTAGATCCAATGATAAGTTGGTTAATAACATAATTTATTGATTTAGTTTGGTTTTTTTGACTTTTTCTTCTTATTTTTATTGATTTCGCTTGCTTTAAACACATAATTTATTCGCGCGAAATTACAGATTTCATTCAGCTCAGCAATTCGTTCTTTTGGGAGCGCTTTCCCTAATGAATCTTCCACAACTATACCCTTTGTAAGAAATCTCTCAGACATCTCAACATATTTTCTTAAATCATTATAACGTGGTCCAAATCCCTTTTTAAAGCTTTCATTCCTCAAATTAATAATAAGTAGTGGAATATTTACATTGTCCTTTGGGCAAACTCTTTTACATCTTTCACATAAATAACAATACCATATATCAGAATCTTTTAAAACACTCTTATCCCCGCGAAGTACTTTTCTGATGATCTTCCTAATGTTGAAATTGGATACTTTTGTTGCAGGACACCCACCAACACATTTTCCGCATTCAAAACACTGAATAATGTTCTTATTATCATCTACTTCCTCTACTAATTCATTGTAAAAATCCCAATTCCAGTCTGAGTCAGAATATTCATCCATGGTTTCGATTTTTTTCAATTATTTTATGACTTCGTAATCTATTTGAGTATCATTATTCATTGTAAAAAAATTTTGTATTTATAAAAATAATATGATTAAGCTTAATCTTTAATTGTAAAAATTATTATATATAATCTAATTGAATTTATTAGAGTAGAATAATATTAATATATTTACTGAAAGAATCCGACAACTAAAGATTCTATAAAGCTAATTCACTGAATATTATGGAGAATTTTTGATGGTTCAATATAAAGATGGAAACATCTATATGAAGGTTGTTTATTATGGTATGGGGGGCTCTGGGAAAACCACTATACTAAAGACACTTTATCAATTAACGAAGGATGGAAAAAGAGAAATTGTGCCTGTAAGTGAATTGCAACAAATCGATAGAACAAGCGGAGCTACTCTTTATTTTGATAGAGGTATTTTTCAATCAAAAAAAGAAAAAAAGATATATTATAGGGTATATACCGTGGCTGGTCAAAAATCATTCTCACAGCTTCGAACCAAAGTTTTCAATAACCTTGATGCAGAAACTGATACCGTTATTTTTGTTGTTGACTCGCAAACAAAATTTTTTGAGGATAATATTGAATTCTTATTGGAGTTGAAAAATCTAACAAATGATAAACTTATCAAAAATATTCCGTTTATAATAATGTTAAACAAACAAGATCTTAAAGAAGTAATAAATGATAATGATTTAATCCAGATTTTAAAACAGGAGAATCTATGGTATGATCCTAACCATCAATTAAATAGATGGAATCCTTTAATTTATAAAACATGTGCTTTAATTGATCAAGAAAAAGATATTTATCGTAGCTTTTATGAGGCTGCTCGAAGAACTGGATTATATCATATTTATGGGGACGGAGAAGCCCCAATAGATAAAAGATTTTCAGATCCTTCGATCTTAACAATGTAATTCAAAAAAAATAAAAAAAAATGTAATTAATTTTTGATAAAAATTTCTTTCATCCATCTAGGTAGAAGGAATCCACCGTAGAATTCTAACGCGCTTATAATTAATAATACTCGAACAATCACAACCATTAATGCTAAAAGGGGATCTGCTGGATTTTCAAAAATTGTACCAAGCAGGGAATCTAATATGGCGGCTACAGTAAAAGTAATAAACGCAGCACGGAGTAGTTTACCTTTTAACCTAACTTCACGATTCTCTACTTTAACAGATTTCTGAGCAAAAATAACTCCGGTAATAAGCATCGCTAATATCACAATTAATAAATATACCGTAATAAATATGTCAAAATTTACCGTAAATGGTCGTAATGGGTTAATAACTCCGATTAAATTAATGTCAATGAAGAATAGAGAAAAAAACACGATCTCAAATAAGATCGATAGAGCTGCAGTAATAATTAGTACTTTTTTTTGAGCATTTTTCCTAATCATATCTGTATATGCTGTAAACCACGTAAGGAGAGCTATAGGAAGAAAACAATTTCCAATAATAAAATACAAACCAACATCTAAAGATTGTTGGACAGTTATAATCATTAAGAATGAAATTGAATCCGGAATCCAAGGATTTGCTACTCCAATCCAAGAAATACCGACTAAAACATATAACCTATTTTTTTGCTCAAAATATTTCACTAAGATTGTAATTCCGATAATTATAGAAATAATTACAAAAATTAAGCTGAAACTTCCCTGTAAAATATCTACTAATTCTAAAACCAATTTTCATCACACTTCTCAATATTTTTTTATAAACATTGAATAAATTTCAACTGTAGAATATTTATACTTTTATTTTTCTAATATTAAATCAGTGGTGATTTTGGATTAATATTCATACGATTTCATAATCTATTGATAGTGGAATGTTAAATTGCTCACTTAACAACTTTAAATGCGCAAGATATTCATTTAAAGAAATTTCTTGTTTCTGATATCTTTCTACAAGCTTTTTAATAATAAAAAATGGTGTAAATTTGATAAAACGGACATCTGAAAAAATATACACAAAACCTTTGGCTTCATAGATAAATTTTTTATCTAAAAGTACGTTAAAAAGCTCCTCTCTGTTATTCAAAGAGTTTAAACAATCATTTACAGTAATATTTCTCTCTCTTAGGGTTTTAATCAAAGAAAAAACGTCTTTATCAAGTAAAACTGATTGAACAATTGTTTTATTTTCTATTTCAAATATAATATCATAATTAAAATAAAAATTTTCTAATTCTCTTTTATATTTTTTTAACAATACATCCTCTTTGTTATCAATAGGTAAAATTTTTGGAGGTATTCTCATACAAGATATATCTTTTACTAAAAAATAGCATTCATTACTTCCTGGAACATTTTCTTTGATAATTAAGTTCTCACCAATAAAAGATACGAGAATTAAGTCAATATTTAATGTAGAAAACCCATAGTCTTGCCGTAACTTATTAGTAAGATCAAATTTAGAGATTACACCATCTCGTAATATTTGAAGTATTGTATACTTTATTTTATCTTGAAAAAAATTGACTAAATTTTCTTCTTCATCAAGTTTCGAATAATTCTTTATTGTTGTATATGCTTCAGAAATAGCTCGAGTAATTTTATTGGTGTTAATTAATTCTATCAAATTTTTACTCATACTCGCTAAAATATCCGGAGAAATTGTCTCGTTTATCTTAACCTGATCATAAACTAAAATTAAGAAATATATTTCTCCTTCGAATTGTTGAATGATTGAAACAAAACTATTCTCACCCTCTTCGGGAATAAATTCAATCATTGAATTTTCTTTATTTAGCTCATGCTTAGCCCAAATTTTTAAAAATAAGTCTTTAGGAGGAAAAGGTTTTTCAGGAGGGTATTGGATTATAGATTCTGGCCCAGTTTGTTTATTCCAATGAGATAAAATAATTCGTTCCATTATTAAAAATTACTCACAGTTCCTGATAATAAATTCTTAATTTCACCTTTTAAATATGAGCTTCTTTCTTAAAATAATTTCTCTTTCCAATTAAAGTAAGAATGAATAGTGTTAAAAGCAATTTAAGTTTAAAATTAAATTTATTTAAAAAAATTCAGGAAAAGTATGTTCAATTTTATTTAACGTTATAGCTAATAAATTGAGTAATTCTTGGCTATTATTGGTTTTTATGCTATTAATTACATTATCGAGGATCATTAAACCCATATTAAGATCTTCTTTTGTCAACTTATTTCTTTTGGACTTGAATAAGAAATTAAATTCTTCTTCGAGCCAAGTCAGTTCCTCTTTTAGGCTGCTTTCCAGCAACTCTTCATAGTCACCATTTGTATTCATCATATCTATCAACCTTAACTTTTTATTAATATTATCTTATACCTTTAAACAGAATATAGTCCTCAGATTTATAAACCATTTTGAATAGAAAAATTTTTATATTATGATAACGAACAAACAAATTTTGCACATAAATTATAAATGATCTAAATTTGTACACAAAAAGATTTATCTCTAGGGAATTACAAACCTATTGCACAATAGTCGTACAATAGGAAATAAGGAGAAAAATAATAAGCAGAATATGAATATGAAAAAACTCTAATTATTTTATTTTTTGAATTGATAACGGGTGAAAATTTTTGAAAGGTGGTAAATAGAGTCTCGGTTGTTCGTACTTATGGCTTTGTTCAATTCCTTATAAAATTCAGTTAGATTTAACTCAAAATTTTTTTTAAGTTTGTTAACAATTTCAAGTTTTTCCTTTTCGTTCATGCTATAAAATATTCAAATCTATCTTATAAAAAGAAATAATATCACTGTATTATCAGTAATAGTATAGTGATCTTTTCACCGTTCTTGAAGCTCTTTTAAGAATTCGAAGAAAAATTTTTATGCAGTGGGTTAATATCATTAAACATAATGTCAGAATCGTTAAACACCGATTTTGATTCAATCAGCTCCTCTGCCAAATCTTTGCTTCTGACTAAAGCATTAACAACCATTCCTTTTGCAAAAGAAGCTGCTGGATTGCTTTGGGGTGAAAACAGCATTGAAGATTTACGGGAACGATTATCATCAATCGGTTTCTTATTAAGACTTATTCATTTTGAAAAAAGGTATCGTTCAGTGGATATAGCGATAAAAAATTTAGGGATCAAGAATATCCTTGAATTTTCTTCAGGGCTTTCGTTCCGCGGGTTAAGCATGTGTAGAGATTCTGAAATATGTTATATTGATACTGATCTTCCTCAAATTATTGAAATTAAACAGTTAGTAGTCTGCGAATTAATTAAAAATTTTTGCAATTATCCAGTAGATAATTTATTTCTTAAACCCTTGGATGTATTCGATGAAAATAGATTTACCGAATATATTAACCACTTTCCTAATGGCCCTATTATAATCGTGAACGAAGGTTTATTAGTTTATTTTGATGAAGAACAAAAAAGAAAATTATGTCAAATCATCCATAATTTATTAAAGGAAAAAGGGGGATATTGGATAACCTCAGATATTTATATAAAAAATGAGAAAAAAGAAGTGATTATGAATGGTTTCTATGAAGAACGGGGAGAAATCTTTCTCACAGAACATCATGTAGAAGAAAATAAGTTTGACAGTTTTAAGATAGCTGAGGATTTTTTTAAGAATTGTGGTTTTGATATACATATGAAAATTGACCTTCCCACATCAGAACTGAGCTCAAGAAAATTATTAGTAAATAATATTCCAAGTAATAAACTCAGAGAGTTAAAAAACAGGAAGAAAATAAGGGAAACTTGGATTTTAAAACCAAAAGTGTAATTAATATTATTACTTATATAAAAAAAAATCTCTTTTAGGTTTATTTTTTTATTCTAGATTTTTCTTTTCATAAAATCGTGCTAAAAGGTAATAGGCTATAAACATTACAATCAAAACAGCTAGAATAATTAACAAAATATTATTGAAGAATGCAGATTGAGCATTAATGTCTGGTAAATCTTCAAAATTAATAGGAGGTGTTAACCCTAAGGTTGAACCTAAAAATGAATAGAAAAAAGCTCGAGGGATAGAACCAATGAAAGTTCCTAAGGAATATTTCTTAATATCTAAATCTACTAATCCAGAAGCATATGAGATCGGATCAAAAGCTACGAATGGTAAAAAACGGGCAATAATTATTGCACTAGTTCCATATTTATGAATAAAATTGTCAGCTAAATTAATCGCTTTAGCACCTACAAACTTTTCAGCTAATGGGCGTCCTCCACGTCTACTTACATAATAACATAATAATGCCGCCGCCATTGAGCCTATTACTCCCATTATCCCACCTACATAAATACCCCAAATCATTCCTGAAGCCAATAATATAAGTTCAGAAGGAAGTGGAACAAAAAGACCTTGTACACCCATTATTGCTATAAACAAAAAGAATCCAAGGATCCCTAAACGAAACACAGGATTTACAAAAAACACTACGACAAATTTGTATAAGATTGTATTATCTACAAAGTATATGATGTATAATAAAACTAAAGATGCTATTATTAATCCTACAAATAATAAAATATAGAGGATTGTTTTCTTGTCGTAATGTGAAAAATCAAGTAAATTTTTAAAATATCTTTTTAACCGTACAGAAAATGATTGTTTTTCCTCACTGACAGAAGTTTTCTCTTTTTCTTCCATTCTTATCAATATCCAGAGAAAAGA
>JAEOTR010000087.1 GCA_016839705.1 Promethearchaeota archaeon
AAATAAAACACTTTATTATTTCTTTTTTGCAGTAATTTTTACAATGTCTCCTTGGTATCCCAGTGGATTTGGTTACCTTTATTGGCTCATAACTCGTGGCGTAATCCCTTATCCGATTTATGTCTTATTAGGAACATTAGGAGTACCAATTGCCTTATTTGCATGGTTTCAGATTTATATCCCAGCATTACACCCCAAATTGAAATATCCCTTATTAATAGGTACGGCAATATTATCTACAATATATTATATATATGTATTTTTCTTTCTGTTTTTTGCTCCAGGTGCTCCAGTTGAAGAATTAATCGGACTAAAACAGAGTGCGATTGATATTGAATATAAAGGATTTGCTTTAATTTTCCTTGCTTTTTCATTATTAGTTAGTACTATTACAGGCAATGAATTTTCTATCCACTCAATGAAAAGCACAGACAAAATAATTAAATGGAAAGGACGGTTTCTGATTTTATCATTCAATTTCTTCGCAATCGGAGCTATCGGAGATGGATTCATAGAGCTTAATCCTTTTACTCTCATCTTTTTCAGAACTTTTATGGTGTTGGCAAGTACCTTTTATTATATCGGATTTATCATGCCAAAATGGATGAAAAAAATCTTAAAATTAGAATTAGAATAAAAAATTTTTTTTATTTTTTTTATTGTTAAAATAATAAAATTCCTAAAAATCAAATAGTAAAAATAAATATTAAAAAAAATTTTCAAATCTGCTTAAAATTCGTAGCCACACTTCTTACAAACGTGTTTTTTCGCGTACATAGGAATATGGCCAACGTAGGACAAGACTTTTGATTTGTCTTCAGTTTGCTTGATGTTCTGGCCCACAGCTCCGCACATTGGACAAGTAACTCTTTCCTCGCTTGCGAAGCCTCCCGTTCCTATTTCAGGGGGTTTTAATTCTTGAAGCTCACCTTCGACTTCTTCTATATGAGCAGTTTGAGCTTGAACTAATTTACTTTTTTCCTCCATGCCTGTTGAAAGCTCTTGAATTTGGTTATCTTTTTGGAGAAGAAGATTATTTAGTTCACTTAATTTTTCATTTAAATTAGTGTTTTCTTCTTGGAGGGTTGTTAATTTAGAATTTAGCTCTTGAACTTCTGAAGTTAGTTTTTGTATCTGATCTTGAGTTGATGCTTCACTACTTTGTGTCTCATTCAATTGATTTTCAAGTTCAGATATTCTAGAATTAGCAGATTCTAATTCAGAAGGAAGATCTTCTAATTTCGATAGTTCACTTATTTTAGAATTAGCAGTACTAAGTTCTGATTCTAAAGTGTTAATTTTTTGATCTTTTTCATCAATAATAGCTTGATCATCATTTATGGTTTGCTCTACTATTGATTGAGTCTCATTTAACTCTGATTTTGTACTATCCAAGGTAGCTTTAGTAGAGTTTAGATCAGCTACAGTCTTTTCCAGAGCACTTTTAGTAGAATTGAGTTCTGTTTGAGTTCGACTTAATTCACTTTTATTTTCACTTAGTTGCTTTTCTAAATCATTCACCTTCGCTCTTAAGTCCAATAAGAAGCGCCCTTCAACTTTCTGAGACTTTGAAGGTGACTCTTCAGCTTTAGCCCAATCAATCGACACTCTATTTCACCAAATCTTAATTATTGAATTTTTTCCTTATTATATTTTTTAGACTTTATATATATTATAAAGGAACTATTTTTTATTTATTTCTTTTATGAGGTATTAAATATTTAAATCATGCTATACGGAAAAATTATAAACTTAATATAACAGATATGTAAAATGTTAGTTATATTATAAACTATACTTATAGATGCTAGATTTCTGAGAAATTTATTACATATAAAGTACTTTTTTTTAGCATCAAATATTTTAATTATGCTAAAATCTTGGTAAACTGGAAAGAAAGAGAATAAACAAGTGGAAGAGTAAAGAATTAAATATTCAAAAAACCTAATTTAATTTAATTTTTAAGAATTCTAATATAAAAAAAAGCTGAAATTTTAATGTTTAAAAAAAATGTTGAAAGGTTTTTGCTTATACTATTTATTTCAATACTAACATTCTCTATTACTAACATATTTTCTTTGGCTCTTTATCCTCTGAAAGATCAAATCAATAATTTTTCTATATCATATAACAGCAACCACTATGTAAGAACCTCAGATATATGGGTTCCTGATGATTCAGTAATTTGTAATACTACAAATAATCAGGATGTTCAGTTTGAAATTTGTAGTGATGATGCTGGAGGTGTTATTGTTGCTTGGGAAGATAAAAGAGGTGGAACAGATATAGATATTTATAGCCAACGAATCAATTTAAGTGGAGATATACAATGGACTCTGAATGGAGTAAAAGTATGTACGGCAAACAATGATCAAGAAAATATTCATATTTGTAGTGATGGTGCGGGAGGTGCAATTATTGCTTGGATTGATCTTAGATCTGGTGATTTAAACATTTACGCGCAAAGAATTGATTCTAACGGAAATGCATTATGGGACAGCAATGGAACAGTTATATGTGATACCACGGATATGCAATCTTATCCGTGGATTTGTAGTGATGGTGCTGGAGGTGCTATTATTGCTTGGATGGACGACAGAAATAGTTTTTATTCAGATATTTATGCTCAGAGAGTGAATTCAACAGGGGATATAAAGTGGGCTATAAACGGTATTGCCATATGCACAGCAAATGAATTTCAAAATACCCCACAGGTTATCAGTGATGGCAGTGGAGGGGCAATAATTGTATGGATAGATTACAGAGCTGGTAATGGGGATTTGTATGGGCAGAGAGTAGATTCAGATGGTAACATTCTATGGACTCCTAATGGTAAAGCCATATGTACTCAAGGTCATTATCAATATACCTTTAATATGTGTTCTGATAATCAAGGGGGAATTTTTCTTGCATGGCAGAATTGGGAGAGTTCTCTCGGCAGGTATGGTATTTATGCACAATGGGTAAATTCTAGTGGAGATATACAGTGGACAGCTAACGGGGAAACAATTTGTTATTTCTCTGGTTTCAATGGAAATCGAGGCATACCTGAAATTTGTAGTGACGGTAA
>JAEOTR010000025.1 GCA_016839705.1 Promethearchaeota archaeon
ATAATAAAATGTAAAAAAATAAGTATTAAGTCTTTTCTAACTCTATCTCGGATATCTATTTCAAATCTAAAAGCTTTTATTTTAGAGACTCTAATATTTTCAAATATAATTGAATAAATCGAGTTTGTTAAGAATTATTTTATATTTTGCAGATGTGAAATAATATGGATATGAAAACATTTAGAAAAACTTTCAAATTTATTTGTTATGATTGTAGAGAATTTTCTGAATTAAAAAGAGAATTTTGCGAAAAATGTGGCAGTCCAACCGTAATAAAGACAACGAAAGATGATTATGCTAAATATGCTGAAGAAAATCCTAAGGTAACCAAGGGAGGTTTGAACGTTATACAAAAGATTATGATTGGATTAGGTGTTGCAGGGCTTATTCTTGTTATCCTTGGGATTACTTTATCGGTTTTGACACTAGGAGAACCTTTAGGTTCCCTGATTTTTCCTGTAACGCTAACATTAATAATAATAGGTGCTATCTTAATTGGAATAGCGATTGCGTATATTTTTCGTGAAGGTTCGGATTTTGCTGATTGTTGTTGCATTTGGCAACTCACAAGGTGAGTTTAAATGATAAAAATAATGAAAAATAAAAATTTTTTAAGTCTTTTCTAATTCCATTTCACTAATTGCCTTTCCTGAACGAAATGGTGTGTCTTCGAGAGATAGACCTGCTTCATAATCGAATTTTTCTTTAAAAGCCTCATTTAATGATTGAAAATAGAGTGAAAGCGGTAAATTTTGAGGACAATTATTATCACAATTCCCACATTCAACACATCTGTCGGCATCGTGAGCTATCCTTGTTAATTGGTATGTTACTTTATCTATGGTTTTATCCTTTCTCTTTTTCTGGAGTATACAATCCACACAGTAGCAAACTGGACATCCTCTAATGCATGTATTACACATAGTACATTTAAGTAACTCAGCAATCTTTTCTTCTTGAGAAAGTTTATCCCATTCTTCCAAATCTTTTGTCCTTTTTTCTTTCGCTTTTTCAATTATTCCATTGAATGTATCTTCATGATCTTTTTTGATATTAGCTGGGAGTGCTTTCTTAGAAATACCTGATTTTTCAAGAATTTCATTTCCTTTATCCGAGTAAACTTTCAAGATAATCTCTTCTGAATCAATCGGAATACCGAGATCGCTAACTGTTAAATCTGCAACCACAGGTATCTTCCGATAACATCGTAAACAATTTTCAGCAACAGAAAGATTGAGTTCTTTTGTACTTCCATCGTCTAGTTTGACAATTAGTCCCTTATCTCCGACTTTTTCTTTAACAATCTTCGTTGGATCCACATCTTTAATGGATCTCATCTCTCGTCCTGCTTTTGGAAGCATTCCTCTATCTTCTATCCCAACTATAAAGAGATTATCTAAATTCACTTGTCTGATTTTAGCGAGTTCAATCAAAGCTCTTGTATCACAAGGTCGTGCAATAAGTCCAACTTTCTCATTCATTGCACCCGCGACAGATTTATGAAGATATTTTGAAGCAGAATCAGTCCTCGCATATCCAAAAGCGATTAGAGGTGATAAAGGAAAATCTGAAAGATCTTCTTCTTTTTCAACTAATTTTGGTTGAACAGTAAATCGATCAACATTTCCCGATTTTTTATCTACTCTCAATTGAGCTCCAATAATTTTGTCTACGACTTTTTCCTTTAATAACGTTGCTAAGATTTTAGAAAAGTCTTCATTCTTAATCAGATATTCTGCCATTGAATCCATGTATTATCAACTCTACAATTTATACAAATAAAATCCTTTTTTTTACTAAATTTCCAAACAATTTAAAATTATTTTCTATAATTTCTTACCTTTTTTATTATAAAATTTTTTATGTGTGTTATGGTGCACCCATATCTTCGGCATGAGTTCTCGTTTTTATAACTCAGCTTCATTAGTCAACACATTATATTTTTAAGCTTTAGCTTTTGCCTCAGCTTTTTTAGGTGTGCCACTTTTAATTCGCGTAGGATTAGGTCCAAGTTTTCGTATAGTTTTATCGAATTCTGTAGCTTCTCTTTGAAATTTTTGACCTTCCGCTGCGGTGCAATAAATAATCTTGATTCGTTCTGGACTCATACCAACCGCTTTTAAAATTTCCTTGGTATATTCAACTTGCCGGTATGCATAATAATTTCCAGTTTCATAATCACACTCACCAGGATATCAAGCATTAATAATAACACCATCAGCGCCTCGTCCAAACGCACGCATAATAAGGTCAGATCCTACACGACCACTACACGGTACTAAGACATTTCGAATCGAATCGGGATACTGTGCACGAATAGTACCTGCCATATCTGCAGAACCGTATCCTCATTTCCAACAAGCGTATACAATAATTTTAATATCTTTCTCTTCTGCCATTTTCCTTACCTCTCTATTCCTCCAATGGTAATAATTGATCTACTAATGCCATATATTGATCATCTCTAAAGTAAGTTAAATCAATTGCTTTTGAAGGACATAAACCAGCACAGGTTCCACACCCTCGGCAATTTATTAAGTCAACAACAATGCTTCCCGCTTCATTTATCGAAATTGCTCTATATGGACAAGCTTCTATACACTTATAGCATTTAGCACAACGTTCATCTGATGGTGTAGCTCGAATTAATTCCATAGTATATTCTCCTTTACCCATTGGAATACCTGCAACTGATGCTGCACCTCTCGCTTGACTTACTGCTTTATCGATCTCTTTTTGACCTTGTACAGAACCGCAAATGTAGATTCCCGGAACTTTTGTGCTAATCGGATCAAGTCTAGCATGATATTCTTTTAAGAAACCATCAGGGCTTTTTTCCATTTTTAATACTTTAGCAATTTCGATTGTTCCTTGAGATGGAAGAGAAGCAGATGATAATACAACCATATGAGCTTCCATCGTAACAACTGAATCAGTTCCAACAGGTTCAAATTGAACAGTCAGGTTTTTTGTTAAGGAATCTTCTGTTATACTCCCAACGAGTCCCTTTACGAATAGTATTCCTGCATCTCGGGATCTTCTGTAGTATTCTTCGTATCCTTTTCCAGCACATCGCATATCTATATATGTACATACGATTTGTGTATCAGGATATTCTGATTTAATTAACTTGGAATTTTTAAGAGACAGATTACAACAAATAACGCTACAATGAGCATTCTTATTTACATCTCGTGATCCAACACAGTTAATGAATAATACTTTTGTAGGACGTTTACCGTCGGAAGGACGCTTTAAATGTCCATAAGTTGGGCCATTAGGAGCCAAGATCCTCTCGAGCTCTATTTGATTGATTACATTATCATATACACCATAACCGTAATCATCACCCTTGTAAAGATCCCAACCCGTAGCAACTATTATAGTACCAACTTTAAGCTCAATAATTTCATCCTGTTGACTGAAATCTATGGCCGATTGCTCACATGCATCAACACATGCAAAACATTCAACACATACTGTTCTATCGAGCTGTGAAACAGCGGGTACTGCTTGAGCAAAAGCAATATCAATAGCTTTTCTAGCTGATAGGTGCTCATCAAATTCATTGCTTGTATATACAGGACACACATCGGTACATGAACCGCAACCTGTACATTTATCTTCAAGGACAAATCGGGCTTTCCTTTTCACTTTAACTTCAAAATTACCAATGTATCCATCAATTTCAGTAACTTCGCTGTATGATAAGATTTCAATATTTGGATGACGATTAGCTTCAAGCATTTTAGGACCCAAGATTCATATTGAGCAATCATCAGTTGGAAAAGTTCGGTCTAATTGAGCCATCCTACCACCAATGGTCGTATTCTTTTCAACTAAATATACTTTATATCCTGCATCACCTAAGTCAATCGCTGTAGATAACCCTGCAATTCCCCCGCCAACTACAAGAGCAGTGGGTTCTACTGGCACTGTTTTAGTTGGCACGTCTTCTAGTAATCTCGCTCGAGCAACTCCTGCTTTAATTAATTCGATTGCCTTTAAAGTAGCTCTTTCACGTACTTCAGGAGCTTGATGTACAAAAGAACAATGCTCTCGAATATTTACGAATTCCAAGTATCTTGGAGGCAATCCCATCTCAGTAAGTATGGCATGAAATACAGGTTGATGAGTCTTGGGTGTGCATGCAGCAACTAAAATCCTGTTAAACCTTGCATCTTCATGTTTCTCTTTAATTTCAGCAGAACCGCCTTCAGTTCACAAGGAAAGATACGGATAAGCCCAAACATCCTCTATCTTATTTATCTCTTCGACTATCCTCGGAATATCTAGTATCCCTGCTATGTTAATACCTCAGTGGCACACGAACACGCCTATTCTAGGCTGAACTTCGTCTTCATTCTTTTCATTGGTCTGTTTGCCAGACAAAATATTCACCTTTAGTTAATTTAACCTCCTAGGTTTTTAAGGCTATAATTTTTCCATGATCCTAAAATTAGGATCATTCTCATTGCTAAATTAAATAATTTATATTATTAAAATTAAATTATTATGAAAAGTTATTTCACTCGGATTAAATTCTGGTGATTTAACAATGTTTTATGAATCCACTTTTTATGAGAAAGCATAAATTGACGAATACCACTCAAAAGTTTATAATTAAATTATTGATTTTCACTATTCTTTGTCCCTATTTTATCACTTTCGATCTTGATCTTTTAGAACGGAGTCCGAAAAAAAATATCAAAAAATGAAAAAAAAGTTTACCAACAATTAAGTTACAACAATACGAACCCGATCTTGATTAATGATGTGTCTTATTATATCTTGTTTATCCCCTTTACGGTGAAGATATACCCGAAAGGTCGCAAAATATATACCTGGTTCATTATAACTATGTACAACTGAGGATTGGATCTTATTTTCAATACCCTTAAGATCCTCATGATAAGGAAAAGTACCTGAGCCATCAAAGTCCCACTCTACTCTTACGAAGTATCCCGTGTTAGGTGGGGCTTCTGCTTCACCAATTAAGGTTATAGATTGACCTGTTTTGATATCTGCGCGCTTATTCCCATCGACATTAGCTTGGACTAAAGGTTGAATACCCAAACGCTCTAAGGGTGTGTCTGATAGAATCAGAGCTCCATCATCATTGAATTTATATTGCGAGCTAGGTGGTGGTTCTACCCCTTCTTCAACCCATTTGATAAGATCTGTTAATGATTGAACAATATTACTGCCATAGAGAATGTATCGAGTTTGAGTTTCTGGTGTAAAGGGTGGTACATGGGTTGCATTTTCAGTCCAATAAATTCTGAAACATTTGTTAAATGCATCACCTAGTTGTTCTTTTACAGACTCTACATAAGGTCGGATGGCGTCAGGCCAACATTCACGATCCTGAGCATGTTGTAAAAGGATCATCTTCCCATGGATTTTTCCCGAAGGAGTAGGGAGAAAGTCAATTGATCGGGTTGTAGGCTTATAAACTGGATATCCGTCAATGAAGAAATGCTTCATATTTGGGTATTTTTCAGTTACAAAATGTCGATGATGAAAGGTAAATGCAAGCATTCTTCGGTTGTCGATATGGACTTTATCCCCTGGTTCCACATCATCTAACCATTGAACTTCGTATAAAGCAACCACTACATCTTTGACATTATGCGTACAGAACAATTTGCGACCGTTAGGAAGTTGGATCGTACAACCATGATATCTACCAGGATTTTTACATTTGATCCTAAGACCTACCTTCAAATTTTTGGGATAACGCGTTTCGTTGTGTAGCAAAGCTTCTAGGGGGTCACCTTGAACCAATGGCAAAAACTGTTCCATGCTTATAATTTCGAGTATGATTGCCTCTTCATTTATAAGGAGTGAAGTTACTATTGGATCATTATCAGCTCCTTCAAATCCAGGTTCTGTCCAAAATACCTTCCAATAACTAGGATCAGGAAGGATTTGTAATCCCAATATCCATAAAGAATTAGAAATTAGTTGAGCTTCTGCCCCACGAGGATAACCTGCACGATATAGTGTACTAAGTGCCTGTTTCTGTGATCCACTATCTAACACTTCAAATGGATTGCCATTTCCACCAGGGTCGGTCGCATCGACAATATCCTCAATTTTATCGCCTAAAATTTGACCCGCCCAAGCAGCAATAGACCAGAAAAAAGTGTTCAAACCTGCTCGATTTACGATAAAAGGTAGGAATCCATCCCATATCTCAACGGGTGCTTCAGCACAGTTTATACTTCGCATACCTCCTCCACTACCTCCATAGAGATACCCATGATGAGGTATCGCACCATATATTTCTTTAGCAAATTCCTGACCAAACTTAGCTGTTGCATAACTCGCTTTCCATTGGAGAAGTGAGGCATCATCCTTGAGTTCTCTCATATTTCCTCTGTGTCCTTGATTTGATTCAACGTAATAACCACGATGAAGGAAAGCAACTAGAAGTGATTGATTTGAATAACCAGCATATTCACTTCCACCTATACCACCTTGAAGAAATTGGATGAATCTTCCATCATAGTTTTCAATTTCTGGAAAACAAAGAATGAAATTAGTGTAAGTACCCTCGAATGATCCATGCACAAATCGATGACGGATTGGTTTATCACGCCATTCATCAGTATCAATAATGGCAGGACCAAAATAATCTTTCATATATTTTCACTATATTATCAGTTTTTTATATTCTTTTTCTTAATTTTAACAATATCGATGATTACCTCTTTTTTAAGTTTTCTACGATTACTAATATGTTTATTACGATACTACAACCCGAACTCGAGATTGATTAATAATATGGTGTATAATATCATGTTTGTTACCATTACGCTCGAGTAAAACTCGAAAGGTAACAAAGTAAGTACCAGGTTGACTATACTCATGTGAAACTGTTGTTTTTATTTTGTTTTCAGTTCCGCTTAATTCTTCTCGATGTGAAAACTTACCTAAGCCTGCAAAATCCCATTCTAGCCTTATAAAGTAACCAGTATTGGGTGGTGCTTCGGCTTCACCTTCTAATATTATTGTTTGATCGACTTTTACGTGAGTACTTTTTTTACCCTTGATGTTTAATTGAACAGTAGGTTGAATACCCTTCCTTTCAGAAGCATGTTTTGGTAATCGAAGTGCTGAATGAATATTAAAATTATACCTAGTGCTAGGTGGTGGTGATATACCTTCTTCTATCCATTTAATGAGGTCATTCATCGCCTGAGAGACAATAGAACCCCATTGAATATATCTGGTTGATTCTAAGGGAGTTAATGGTTGAATATGACATGCATTTTCTGTCCAATATATACGAAAATACTTTTCTAAACTTTTACCTAGATGATTTTTAACGGACCTTATGTAAGCACGAGCATTACTAGGACAGGCATCACAATCTTGGGCATTTTGTATGATGATCATTTTTCCATGAAATTTCCCAGAAGGAACCGGAATGTAATCCAGTGAGCGTGAAGATGGTTTGTAAATGGGATTCCCATCAACAAAGAAGTTTTTCATTTCTGGATAATGATTACTAACAAAGTGTCGATGGTGATGACTAAATGCTACAAGTCGACGATTGTCAATATGTATCTTATCTCCAAGTTCTACATCATCTAGACTATGACGCGAAAATAAGGCAACTAAGACATTATCTACATTATGAGTGCAATACATTTTACGGCCATTAGGCAACTGCATGGTACAACCAACATATTTCCCCGGATTTTTGCATTTTACCTTGATACCAATATTTGCTTCTTTGGAAAACCTAAGATCTCTTAATAGACCTTCATCTAAGGCATTTTCCACAATTAAAGACCGAATTTGATTTACCTTAAGTAACTCTTCCACTTCAATGTCTTCTTCTATAAGTAAAGATTTTACAATAGGATCATCATCACTTCCTTCGAATCCAGGCTCTACCCAGAAAGTCTCCCAATGCTTTGGATCAGGTAAGATCTGCATAGAGTAGGACCAGAATGGGTTTGGTCCTAGTTGTGCTTCTGCTCCACGGGGAAAGCCTGATTGATAGAGTCTCGCTAGAGCTTCTTTCTGTAAATTATTATTTAATGTAGTAAATGGATTTCCACTTCCACCAGGATCAGTAGCATCTACAACGTCTTTAATTTTATCTCCTAAGATAAGAACTGTCAATGCGGTTATTGAATCATAAAAAGTAAAAAAACTTGGATATGACATGATCATGGGCATGTATCCATCCCAGAATTTAATTGGAGCTTCTGCACATTTGATACATCGATATCCTCCACCACTACCACCATAGAGATAGCCATGATGAGGTACTTCTCCATATACCTTCTTAGCAAACTCACGTCCATATTTAGCTGTTGCTGCACTTGCTTCCCAGTCAAATACTGAAGTATGATTACGTAATACCCTTAAATCGCCAGTGTGACCTTGATTTGATTCTACATAATAGGCATTGTTACGAAGTGCAAGATAAAGTCCCCCTGCATAATAACCAGTATATTCGTTTCCTCCTAATCCTCCTTCTAAGTGTTGGATAAAGCGTCCACCATAATTATTATCTTTGGGAAAGCAAAGAATGAAGCGTGTGTAAGTATTATCAAAAGATCCATGTACAAATCGATGTTCTATTGGTTTATCTCTCCATTCATCAGTATCAATAACAACAGGACCAAAATAATCTTCATTTAACAGATTAATTTCACCAAGAAATTATTCAGTTTTAAGGGATAATCCTTAACTGTTTTAATTTATCTTCTGTTGGTCTTCCCGTTTCCCAATTCCAGCCTCGTCTGGTGTAATACTTCTTTAAGTTATCTTCTAAATCAAGTTTGACACCCATGATTCTTCCGGAAGGCAAAGATTTTAGAATATGGTTTGGAAGTTTATCATCTTCTCTTGTGATTCCTAAATTACAGCTGATTAACCGTTTGAGATTATTAATACGTTCTCCCACTTCCATTAAAGATTTCTTATCGTAATTAAATCCTGTTGCAGCATTAATATACCCAATTATGTTATCAAGTGGGGGTCCATTCATATTACAATTCACAGCAGAATCATCAATAGCTCTCAAATCTTGAAGATTTGCGATACCTTTTTCGCTTCCTTTTATATTATTTCTTCCTTTACTTCTTTTTACCTTTATTGATTGATAATTAACGTTCCCTAATTCAGCTCCATACCAGTCACACTTATTATGATCTGCTCCAACACAGCCCGTCATATAACTTAATGCTTGTCCTGCAAATGCTCGGGGTTCATGCATAGGTATCTCCAATCCTTTTACATGGGCAGCTAATTCTGGATCTACTTCTAGCTTTTCTGCCATAATTTTAACTCCTTCAGAAAGTATAGCTCCAATTTCTTCTTTTTTAACAATTTTTTCTATTAACGTTAATATTAATTCCCCGTTTCCCCAATGGATATCCTCTATTTGAATGCTACTAAGATTAGATTTAATTTTTTCAGTACCTAGATTATTTTCAACTAAGTAGATTAAGAATGCAATACTTACTCCACAAGAAATTGTATCAATACCATACTTATTACATAGATGATTCGCTAAAATCACTTGTTTAGAATCAAAAAGTCCACAAAGAGTCCCTAAAGCAGCAACAGACTCATATTCTGGACCATCAACTTCAATATCTTCTCCGTTTACCTCAATAATAGTAGCTTTACCACATTTTACGGTACATCCTGCACATCCATAGCTAAACATTGGATATTCTTCTTTTAATGTTTTACTTGTTAATTTTTCAGCAAGAAATTCTGCTTCAGTAAAATAATATCCAGGAGTATCACCATTAACCATTCCCAGATCGAGATAGAAATTAGTGCCATATAAATTAAATAATTGAGATGTTATGTTTCCCATTGGACCTGCGTCTTTTGCAAGTTCTTCTTGTTTTCGTAATTCTTTTCCGAGATCTTTGTCTGAAATTTCAATTCTTTTCGTTCCACGAATCGCAAGAGCTTTTAGATTTTTCGAACCCATTATTGCCCCTAATCCACACCTTCCAACAGCTCTTCCTTCATCATTAATGATTGCTCCATAGTTTACTAAATTTTCTCCACCCTGACCTATACATGCGATTCTAAGATTTGATTGATCAATTTCTTTTTTTATTAATTCTTGAGTTTCATAGCAATCTTTACCCCATATAGAACTCGCATTTTTAAATTCAATAGTCCCATCGTTTATATACACATACACAGGTTCGTTTGCTTTGCCAGTAAAAACAATTGCATCATAACCACTGTTACGTAAGGATAAACAAAAATAACCTCCAGAAGTGCCTTCTCCCCATATACCTGTTGCGGGAGAAATGCCTGTGACTGAATATCTTCCTGAACTCGGTCTAATCGTTCCAGTTACGGGACCAGTAGCAAAAATTAACGGATTGATCTCCGCCAGTAGATTGGATTTGAGCTGGGTAAGAGCTTCCTCTGAAAGTAAATCATAAGTAATTTTAGCACTTAATCCAGTTCCCCCAAGATATTCTCTTGCAACATTAGGATCTAGATCTTTAATTTCAAAACTCTTATCAGTTAAATTAACAAACGCAATTTTCCCATTATATCCATATAATTTTTCTGTCATTTTTTCTTTTCCTCTTTTTATTAATTAAAAATCAATATCTCTCCCATCCCACGCATATTCATATATTTTTTTATAGGTCTCTTTATGCATCCAACGGGGAGCTAAAAGATCCACAGCATCAGTTTCTGCATAATTAACTAAAAGATCTATCTTAGCCATGTATTCTTCCCTCGAAATAGTTGGATTTTTTACCTCTTTTATAAAAACCGCTCCATCTATCGAATGTATGAAATCCTTAATTGCCTGAAGTAATTCCGTAAGCAATGCTTTCCTTTCTTTCCCTTTAGATTCGACTCCGAAAACAGGACATAAATCTTTCCATCTATCTGATATCTTTGCTGTATATGCCACGGTGTAAGGAAGAAATAAGCCTACACAAAATCCATGATGCATCTTGAATACTTTTCCCAAACTGTGACCTAAACCGTGATCGATTCCAACCCTAGTATTACCAAAGCCCATGCCAGCTACTACTGTTGCCATTTGCATTTTTTCACGAGCTTCTAAATCTTTAGCACCATATTTATAAGCTCGAGGTAAATATTTGAGAATTTCTTTTATAGCAGCAATATTCAGAGCATCGTTTAAAGGACCACCCCATGTGGAAACGTATGCTCCTGCTGAATGAGCAAGTGCATCTAAACCTGTGGCCATTGTTAAGAATGGTGGCATATCTTTCACAAAATCAGTATGCAAAACAGCTATATCTGGAACGAGTTCAGAATGAGAAAGAGCCAGCTTCTGTGGAGGGTCTCTCGTCGTTATTGTAAGCATAGCGTTACGAGTAACCTCAGATCCCGTTCCTGAAGTTGTAGGAATAGCAATTAAGAACTTCATCTTTTTACGTAACCCCAAACCTCCAAGTCCTAAAAGTCTATAAAAATTAGCATCGGGATTTTCATATTTAAGCATTATGGCTTTTGCAGAATCCATTACACTTCCCCCACCAATCGCAATACCCACTGTGGGTTTAAAATCTCTACAAACCTCTGCACCCTCTTCAATCGTAGGGATTGGTCCTTCTGGTTTCACACCGGACCATACCTTTGACTCAGCCTCTATTGTATTTAACTCTACAATTACTTGATTCGCAAATTTCTCTGTGAAATCATCGGTAATAATTAATACTCGTCTTTCATCTTTCTCAAGTCTAGCCTCTAAAAATCCACTCATCTGATTTAATGCATTAATCCCGAAAAATATCTGTGCAGTTCTGAAACTTCCCATCATCATCTGTGCGGGTGCTCTTCCTAGTACAGCACTTATAAAATCCTTAACCATGTCAAGTTCATAAAGAGGTACATTATCTGGTAAATTTTCCAATTTTTATATCACCATAAAATATTAATTTAATTTTTTGATAAAAAGTATTTTAATCTATATCTTTTTTAGTGATTTTACAAGTAATTACTATTTCTAAAAATTATTGATTAATTCGAAAAAATAAAGAATTTATTGGTAGGATTCCTGACTTTGAAGTAAGTTTCTTAAGCAAAAGAATCTTATTTATTTTCAATTATGATTTTGAAAACCATTGATTAATCAATTAACATTTATCGGGATTGGTTAGCTTCATAATCCAATTTGAGCAGTATTAAGTGATTAAGAAAAATGTCAGATAGCAATCAAGAAGTATCAGAAAAAAAAAATGATGCAGCCTCTTTAAGAGAAAAGTCGTGGGGATACTATTTTAAAGGTGATTATAATAAAGCTTTTGAGTTAGCAGAGCAAAGTTTGAAAATAGAAGAAAAAAAGAGTAGCAAATTTGGCATCGCCGTTAGCTACCATTTGTTAGGGAATATTTTATTACTAAAAGGTGAGCGTGATGCAGGTTTAGATTATGCTTATAAGTGTTTAAAACTATTTGAAGAACTAGAAAATAGAGGTTGGATCGCAGCAAGTCTTCACTTGATCGGTCTTGCCTATAATTTTAAAGGAGATTATAATCAATCGATCAAATTCAGCAAAAAAAGCTTGGATATCAGTGAAATTTCAGATGAAACTAGGGCAAACGTACTTTATAATCTAGGGAGTGTCTATAGCATGAAGGGAGAGATTCGGAGAGCTTTGAAATATCTTGAAAGAGGTGCTACGCTTACCGAGGAACAAAATGATTACCTCCTGTTATCTTTAATTCTATCTCAAATGGGGATGATATATTGGGGCATGAATATTCATGAGAAAAGTAAAGAATACCTTGAGCGCAGTTTAAAAATTTCTGAGAAATTAAACTATTCGAATGTAATATCATGGTCCCTTTTTGGTTTAATAATGACGGCACTCGATCAGGATCTTCATGACCAAGCTCAGGAACATTTAAGATGGTTAAAAGATCATACTGATAAAGCAAAAAGTAAGTTCTTAACTGATATTTATTCTTTTGCAAAATCTCAGGTTCTTTTAAACAGTGGCAGGACTCGAAACCGGGCACAAGGTGAAATTCTCTTAAGAAAAATTACAGAAGAGGATGTTTCTAACCCTTCCATATATTTAACGGCCCTCTCGTTTTATTGTATGTTTCTTATAGAAGAACTCGGAACATCTAATGATTTAAAGATTTTGGAAGAATTAAACCCCTTAATTAACCGTATTTTCAAATTAGCTGAAAGAACTCATAATTATATTATGCTTGCTTATGTAAAGGTATTTCAAGCAGCAGTAGAATTAATTCAAATGAAGTTCGATGATGCCAAGAAACTATTAACAGAGAGTCTACGTATTACCATGTTGCAAGACAATCCAAGATTAGCTCAATATATATCAAGATTATATGATCACTTTCTTGAGCAACAAGATACATGGGAGCAATATAAAGAATCGAATGCTCCGATGACAGATAGAATAAAACTTGCCTCTATTAATAGCATATTAAATCGTCTTACAGGAAAGATTCCCGCTGACAGTCCAGAATTGATTAATGAAGAATCGGTACTTCTTCTAATCACCGCAGAAGGCGGGACACTTATCTTTTCCAATTCCTTTACAAAAGATATTTCCTTTGAAGAAGATCTTGTAAGTAGTTTTTTATCTGCATTTAATACATTTAGCGGGGAATTGTTTTCAAAGGGTCTTGATAGAGCTAAATTTGGTGAGTATATGATATTAATGGAATCAATAAACTCCTTCTCAATTTGTTATTTATTTAAAGGGCAGACTTATTCAGCAAAACAAAAATTAACTCAATTTACTGAACGCTTAAAAAGTAATACTCAAGTATTGAAAGCTTTAGATCGGAGTAATAAAACAAGTCAAGTTCTTGAACTAAGGGACATACCTGCACTTCAAGATTTAATAACGACTGTTTTTATTAAAGGTGGAGTTAACTAAAATAACTTTAAAGGCATTTAACCACTTCAGAGTTAATTGAGTTTAAATTGAAAATAATTAAAGAAAAAATAAAAGAAAAAAATAAGATTTATCCTTCGGATTCCGAAAGAATATCACCAAAGAGTCGTTTAACAGCGTCAATCCGCTTCTCTTCGCCAATTTGCTCAACATCTTTTAATGATATTGCTTCTTTTGGACAAAGATCAATACATGCAGGATATTTTTCTCCTCTTTCAGGATTGATATAGTCTTCCTTCATCGTATCACATAGATCACAAATTAGCGCTTTTTGCGATATTATATGTAAATTCAAAACTCCGAAATCACATGCTCTAATACAAAAAGCACATCCATTGCACTTATCATCATCTACAATAATAGAACCAGTCCTTTTATCCTGCTCCAAAGCCTTTTCAGGACAACTTCGAACACATGGTGCGTCATCACACTTCTGGCATGCTAATGCGACGTTTAAGATGGGTTCAATTCTAACTCTGTGAATTCTAGTATTTATAGGATTAAATTCTCCGTCGTGTACAAAAGAGCATACAGATTCGCAAGTTTCACAACCAGTACACAGATTTGGGTCAACGATAATAAATTGATGAACGACTCCGCCTCTCTTTTTAGTCGATTTTGACATCTCTTAACTCTTACCTCCCGCTGATTTTAGTTTGCCTATAACAAAGTCTAATCCGAGTGCTTTTAAGGTTTCATCCGTTGGAATTCCTGTTTTAGTATCCCAGCCACGAGCCTCAAAATAACCGCTTAATAATTTCTGATACCCATCTTCCTTCAAAACAACGCCTTTAGCTGGTCCTCTTGTATGTGGTTGTTTAAAGAATCTTTCTGGAGGTCGATCATCTTCTCGCTTCCAACCTTCTCGAATATTAAAGCATTTGGAGAGATTCACAATCGCTTCTCCTCGGTGCTGAATAGATTTATCAGTCATGGGGATTCCAGTTACTAATTCAAAAACCTTAGCCATCTCTGCATCGTTTTCATATATTCCTCGAGTGAATTTACACACTATATAGGAATCGATGATCGCGTAAATATCTTCCAAGTCTTTAATTGCTTTTCCTCTCTCAACTGGCTTCTCGTAACCAAACCTGTCAAAATTACCCTTAGCATCAAGGCCGTATGAACCATTACGTAAATGGCATGCTCCACGAACAGAAACACTCATTCCAACGGCAAAAGAACTCATACCGTGTACATCAAAAGCCGGCATTTCCAAACCCTTTATATGCATGCCATAATAGCTTGCATTTTTCTTACCCATTTCTTCTAATCGCTTTCCTGCTTCTCTTGTTCCATCTCCAAAAATCTTACCAGCAAAACCTTTACCAAGAATCATTTCTTCAGTAAATCTGACGAGATTAACTGTCGATCCAAAAGGTAATTCATAACCCAAATCTTCTTTGGTAATAATACCTTCTTCATAACACTCCATAGCCATAGCAGCAGTAACGCCACCACTGATAGCGTCGATGCCAAGATCATCAGTTAGAGACACACACTTAAACACCGTAGGCCAATCATAATTTCCACAAGCAGATCCAAAACTATAACAAAGCTCTTGATCTATGCTTGAATAAAGATTGGGCCAGTTAGGGTGATCTTTGGGTATTTTTGTGATATGATCACATCCTATTGAGCATTGAGAACACGCAACTTTCTTCACAACCCAATCTTGATTGAGTATATCACCAGTAAAAGTTCCATCATCAACTTTATCCCATGTACCTTCACGATGATTGAAAGTTGGCATCATTCCGAGTTTATTATAACTAGTTATCCCGGCAGGAGTGCCTAAATCACGGTATTTAGCTGTAGCAGGTCCATTTGCAACTTTTATTAGTTTCTTAGCTAACTTAAAAAACTCGACTGGTTGGGCTACACTGATTCCTTTAGTACCTCGAAAACATATTGCTTTAAGGTTTTTTGACCCCATAACCGCGCCCATTCCAGTTCTTCCAGCTTGCCTATTACGATCATTAGTGATACATCCCATAAATCCACCGCGTTCTCCTCCTGGGCCAATAGTCATTACTCCTAGGCGCTGATCTTGAAATTCTTCCCTTAAAATTTCTTCTGTTTCCCAACATCCTTTACCCCAAAGATTGTCTTTGCATGGAACTAAATAATAATCATCGTCATCTACAACCATATAAACAGGTTCGGGGGCTTTACCTTTGATTACAATCATATTGATACCAGCACGACGAGCTTGAGCAGCAACTGATCCAGAAGAAATCGCCATACCAAACTGACCTGTTAATGGAGATTTGGCAAATACTCCATATTTGGAGCTTGTAGGAAGTATTGTTCCCGGAAATGGACCGTGTGCATATACGAACACATTTTCAGGGCTCAGTGGATCAACTCCTGCGGGACACTCATCCCAAAGTACTTTAGCACCGAATCCATAACCACCAATCCAGTCGCGACAGAATTCATTAGATAATTTAGTTTTACTTATTTTTCCATCAGTTAGATTTACATCAAGTCGTACTTGAGTAAATCCTTTAACATCATCAGGAACTGGTATTTCCTTAGTTTTACTCATGTTTTTCACAATTAATTGTGTATTTGAATTTTAAAATATTTTAAATCAATATTTATTTTCAATATTTCAGTATTTAATTATTTTCTTGTTAACTCTAGAAATACCTTTCTTTAAATGAGTAAGACTCTAAAAGAGTAAAAAAGAAAATATATCTTTTAAAACAATTTCAAGAAGAATTAGTTACTTTTAATCCTTGAGCCACATTGCGGACAAAAAGTTGCCATCTCACCTAATTTCATTCCACAAAATTCACAAAACTGTTGAGTAGCTTTAGATTTATCCTCTTTTAAATCTGAAATAGGGGGAAAAGGCTGATCTTCTTTTTCTTCTTTAATTAAAGGGGATTCCAGAATTTTTTCAACTCTAAGATCAGGTTTTTCTGCCACAATTTTTTCTTCTTTTGTAACTGAGACTAGCGAAATTTTTTGATCCTCTTCAGCTTTTTTTCCACATTTAAAACAATATATTGCTTCTATGTATAACCGCTGCCCACAATGAGGACATTTTTTAATTGATTCTTCTTCTAATTTTCTGGATGGGGATGGCATCGTTTTTATTTCTTTAACTCTTACTTGGGGTGTTGACGTTGAGACAGTGTATTCTCGTTTATACCGACGTTCAGTCCGACGAGTAGTTTTTTTCTTATTAGATATAAATGCACATGCAGATATTATTATTATCACAAAAATAATAATAATTCCTATCTGTATGGAAAATTCTGGAGGAAAAGAGGGGTAAGTGTCCGAAAATTCTCTAATATCTTGGGTATTACCATTAAAAATATTATCTGTGATCTCATTATTATAATAATAATATAGATAAATGCCGATATAATTATTATTAAGTGTGTTTTCTGTGATTTCGTTATTATCACTAAACCGTAAATAGATCCCATAATCATTAAAAGACACGGTGTTTGCTACAATCATATTATTATGACTGCTTTGTAAATCCACTCCATGATCACCATTGTTATATAGAACATTGTCAAAAATATAGTTATAATCACTATACCATATTCTTATTGCATCTAGACGATTATCACTTACAACATTTCTAATAATATCATTGAAATTACTATTCTCTAGGAGTATTCCATTAGAAGCGTTATATACAACATTGTAAATTAATTGCCCATTTCCAATTTACCCCTTTCGTAATCGAAAAATAAAGAAATAATAGTAATAATTATATTAAAAAGAGCATCTTTCCTATAAAACTTACTATATCAATTACAGTAATATCTTCTTTTAATTCTCTGTGTTCATTCAGATAGCAATTCAGATGCGCAACACATTTTGGACAAGCAGTAATTAGATATTCTGCACCAGTTTCTATTGCTTGTAATAATTTTTTCTCTTGTAATTTCTTCGAATCTTCAGTACAAGAGATATAAGCAGATACACCACAACATTCCGCATCTTGCATTGTATCCCCCATTTCTACTATTTCTACTGAGGGTATTTTTTTTAGTACTTCTCTTGGTGCATCAAAAACCTTACTCATCCTCCCAAGTCTACAAGGATCATGGTATGTGACTCTAATTTTATCCAAACTTGGAAATGCCATATCTTCTAATAATTTATCTTTTAAAATATATTCAGTTATGTGATAAATTTCAAAATCAAACTCATCCTTACCCTTGAATAAATTTCTGTATTCATGATTCCATGTATAATACCCTTCAGCACAACTAAAGATAATAGTTTTTACTCCAGCATCTTTAAATAGATTTACATTATACTTTGCTAAAGTTTCAAAAGTCTTTACATCCCCCCGCCAAATTGCATCATGTCCACAGCATTTTTCTTCGGGTAAAATAACGGGAACTATATCGTTTTGATTCAGTATTCCAATTACACTTTTAGGAATTGACAAATAATCTGGAGCATTTAATGAGCTCCAATTATCTTGATTCCCGTAATTTGATATCATTACCCCTGAAGTATCTAATGCTTTTTCAAAATCTTCAGGGATTTGATCGGAATTGCAGCAGCAATTACAGTTTAAGCACCTATTTGCTTCTCTTTTTGCTTGTTCTTCAGTAAAACCTAATTCCATTTCATCAAAACAAACAAGTCTTTCCTCACCAGGCATGAAGTTCATTTCTTGGCAAGATTGAGTTAATATATATTTTTTAGGTATTGTTGAGCGTTTTAAATCACTTTTTACAATTCTTCCTTCTCTTAAATTTAGTCCTCGTAGATATCTATCCATGGTGAAAGCTGCTTCTCTTCCGTCTCCTATGGCATCAACGGCACACATTAATGAATTATAGATGATATCACCACCAGCGAAAACCCCTGGGATACCCGTTTCATAAGTTAAATCATCAACTACAATTTTACCTCTCTCAATTTTTAATTTATTATCCGTTGCCGCATTAAGTGGTTCTGGATCAAGCCCTTGACCAATAGCTATTACGACGTGATCAACAATTATTTTAAACTCTGATCCTTCAATTTTATTTAATGGTCTCCTTCCTGTTTCTGGATCAGGGTCACCCCATTTTATTTTATAACAGTTTAAGGCTAATTTACCATCAGGTTCTTGTGTAATGTTTGCTGTTGATGTTTCAAAATGATATTCCATTAATTCTCGCTCAGCCTCATGTAAGTCTTTGAGCACGTTCTTTAAAGCATCTTCGGAGAGGATATCGACAAGATCAGCTTTAGTTGCTCCTAATCGAATTGCAGTCTCACCAGCATCTACTGCAACTGCTCCTCCGCCGATTATCCCAAAAGTTTTACCTTTGAATTCTTCAGGGTTTTCAGCACATTTATATTTTCGATCTAAAAGAAAATCAAGTGCAACATGTACATTAGGTAAGTCCTCACCATCAAGCCTTAAAGTTTTTGGCACATACAAGCCTATAGCAATAAAAACAGCTTTAAATCCTTCTTTCCAAATATCATCTAATGTAAATTTAGGTCCGAATTCTTTATTCAAAACAATTTCTACACCCATGCTTCTAATAAATTCGACATCATGATCAAGCGCTTCATCAGAAAGTCTGTATTGTGGAACACCATACCTAACTACACCTCCAGTTTTATCTCCTTTCTCGAAGATAGTTGGTTTATAGCCCATTCTTGCAAGAAAGTAAGCAGCAGATAACCCACCGGGTCCAGCACCTATAACTGCTACTTTTTCTTTTGTTTGTGGTACAGGTTTTATCTTACTTTGATTAGGATGTTCGGCTTCCCAATCGGAAACAAACCTTTTTAGTTCCCGGATCGCCACAGGATCATCAAAATATTGTCGATTACAATTTAGCGCACATTGAGCGGTACAGATCCTCCCACATAAATACGGTAAAGGATTTTTATCCCGTATAAGATCGATGGATTCTTGATATTTTCCTTCTGAAATTAGGGAAACATAACCTTGAACATCGACACCAGCGGGACATCCTACCACACATGGAGCAGTTCCTGATAGGAAAGGTACACATCCCATAAAATAAGCAATATCTCCGTTATCCGTTGTCTTTAATCCTGTTCCCTCTAAAAATCCTGCTTTATTCGTAAATTTAATTTTATCTTCAGCCATTAATTTTGGCAAGCTTGAATATACTCTTTCATGATTGCAGCTTATTAATCCATCTTGTAATGGTTGATACTCTGAAGCTAAGGAGCGAAGATCTTTAATGATTTTTGTAAAATTAACTCCGATTTCCTCTTTCGTCATAGGACAGTATACCGAACATAAACCGCATGTTAGACATTTCCAAATGTCATTCTTTTCTAAAGCTTCTTCCGGCGTAGAAAAAGTCAAATCCATAATTAAGCTACGGGGGTAAAAAATATCAAGGTATGCGGTTGGGCAAACATTATTACAACGATTACAAGAGTAGCAGTAATTTGCAGCATTATTTACTTTTTTAAGCAACTCGATTGAAGCGCTCCCAGTAATTTTTTCTTCAGCTGCTTTTTCATCGATTTCAGTCATATTTTCTCAATAAAATTAAGTGTTTGATACTGTTTATCTAAAATTTTTTTTTAATTTGAATATAACTATTATAATTTGATAATAACAACTTTACATACACTTCTTATTTCGCATTAGATTTTCTATTTTAACGTCTTAATTTAAAATACTAAAATTTTTACGTTTGCTTATATTAATTAAAATATAAAGATAATGGTTTCCAAAATAGATCTCTTAAAATATCGATGCCCCTTCTGTAAAAAAGAATTAGAATCGAAATTTTCAAAATGCTTTAATATTTACTGCCAAGGGCAGAAATTCAACACAGGAAATTTAGTTATTTATAGGTTAAATCCAGAATTAGGCTTAGGAAGGATTATAAAGGTAATAGAAATTCCTACTTCAAAATCTTTAGATGATGAAGACACAACCTTTTTCTCAAAATATAAAGTTCTTTTCAAAAATAACATTGTAAAGATTATACATCCTATAGATTTAGTACACTTCATTTTTGAAGAGAATGAGAAAATTGAAAGCAAACAGGGAATTGGAATCATTAATTCTGAAGATTTTTTAAACCAGGATGGGAAAATCTCTTATGAGTTTTTAAAGAAAAATGGAAAAGTATCACAGATTTATGAATCTGAAATTTTTTCTAAGTTTATACCAACTCTCGATTTAAAAATATCACAACGAAAATACGACCCTCCGAGACAATTCTTGATTAAATATTGGGCTCATCTCTTTTATTCTTATTACACTTCTTATCAAATAAAGTGTATAACAAATTCTCGTTTGTCCTTAATGCCACATCAAATTAATGTGACACATCGATTATCTGAAGAATATTTCCCAAGAATTATCCTTGCCGATGAAGTTGGATTAGGGAAAACAATAGAAGCGGGTATATATATCAAAGAGATGATGGCGAGAAATCTTGCTGAACGAGTAATTATAATTGTGCCTGCTTCATTAGTAAAACAATGGCAGTTTGAGATGCAAAACAAATTTAACATCAATTTTACAATTTATGATGGAAAAAAAATAAAGGAATTACAACGAAACGGTAATTATAAAAGTGCTGAGATGTATCAAAATCTCTTTTACTATGATAATTTAATTATCTGTTCGCTTCAATTTGCGAGAAATCAAAAATATATTGAAATGATCTCTGCAATTTCCTGGGATATTGTAATTTTTGATGAAGCTCATCATTTAAGGCGATATTTAACCAATACATCTTCAGGAAGATACAGAGAAACTCTCAATTATGAATTAGCTCGGAATTTAAGCTTAAAATCAGAAAGTATGCTTTTATTAACTGCCACTCCATTACAACTCCACTCATTTGAACTATTTTCATTGATCGAGCTGATCCACCCTGAATCATTTAACAATTTCAGTGATTTTGAACATTTTAGAAAAAATATGCCCTTCATCAATCTACTAATTACCAATATAAATCAAATTGACAAATTAAATAATTTTGAAGTAAAAAATACCGTAAAACTTCTCAAAGATCTTAATTACATTAGTAAAGACAAGAGTAATGCACAAATCCTTGCTGAGATAAAAGATGAATCATTGAGACTAAATATATTGAAAAGAATTGAACAAGACCATACGCTTTCAAAATTCTTAATAAGAAATCGAAAGAAAAATATCTTTACTGAAGAACTCATCAATAAAAGAATCGTTCACACCATTTTAGTTAACCCTACCAAAGAAGAATTGGATGTGTATAATGAAATTCGCCTATATCTAGCTCAGATTTATAATTCATCTCCTAGTAAAGAAAATGTCGGTTTAGGATTTGTATTAACAACTCTTCAGAAATTATTAACAAGCTCGAAATTTGCGATATTAAAAAGCCTTGAGAGAAGATTAGAGCAGATTAATAGGTTTAAAGATATTTTTTTAAATTTAGATGCTATAAAAGATGAAGATCCTGAATATTTTGAGCTAGAAGTGGAAGATGAGTTTCTCGACTCAGAAATTTTTGAAAAATATAAAGATAAATTATCCAAAGAACAAATTGAGTATGGATCAAATGTATTTAACCAACAAAACATCTTAAAGGAATTCTATACTAAATTAAAAAATTTACCGTATGATTCTAAATCTGATAAATTAGTTGAAGTTATCAATCAGATTCATTCTCGAAATCCTAGAGAAAAATTAATAATCTTTACACAATTCGTTGATACACTTAATTATTTGAAAGATCTGTTGAAAAAGGAAAATTGTGATTATTTTGTGGAAATTTTTTATGGAGGTTTAGATAAGGATCAAAAAGATGAAGCAGTCGAGAGATTTCGTAATGATCAGAATTTTTCAATTCTTATTTCAACTGAAATTGGGGGTGAGGGTCGAAATTTTCAATTCTGTCGAACCCTCATAAACTATGATTTACCTTGGAATCCAATGAAACTTGAACAAAGAATTGGAAGGCTTGATAGAATTGGACAAGAATCCCGAGAAATTTATATATATAATTTCTACTTAGAAGGTACTGTTGAAACAGATGTTGTTTATGCATTGATAAAGAGGATTAACCTATTTGAAGAATCAATTGGAATATTAGAACCCATTATTGGGAGAATAGAGAAAGATCTTAAAAACGTTATTTTTGCAGAAGATGATAAGAAAAAAAGAAAAAAATTAAATGAATTTTACCGAACATTGGATGAAGAAATTCAAAGGGCAAAGGAAATTGAAATACAATTAGATGACCTAATGATTGATAAAAGGTCTTTCCAAATGGAAAGTTTAGTAAGTACGCTTGCATCCTGTATTGATGTAAAACTTACTCATAATAAACTTTTTTTACTAATTAGCTACTTTTTCAACCTTAACAGTCACAAATATGGAATTGTTGGAAATTTAGAAAATAAAATAGATAATGATGGAGGGATTATTCAATTTATATCGAAAATAAAAATAGATAAGAAATTGTTAAGAACTCATAAATATAATCTCCTCGATGAATATATTGGGACTTTTGATTTAGATTTTGCTCGAGAGAGAGAAGAATATGATTTTTTTGCTTTAGGTCACCCTTTGATTAATGCAATCTTAGATTTTTGTATGAATGATTCCTTTAAAGGAAATTATACTTCTCTGAATTTGAAAAAAAACACTATACCTAACAATATAATAGCGGATTTAGCTCATCAGAAAGAATTTTATCTATTTGTTTTTTCAGTCAAATTTCAAGGATATATAATTGAAAACCAGATATTAAGTGTACTTATGGATAAAAATGGAAATGAAATGAAAAAATTACAGGATTTTGTCTTAAATATAGAGAACTATGACAAAGTTTTTGAGTTTAGCGAACAATCAAAAAATCTCGAGAAATCTGTTGATTTGATTTCAAATCTTCAAGCTAAGGCTAAAAAGATCGTAAAATCTAAAACCTCGATTTGGAAAAAAGAAATAAAAGAACTTAATGACAAAATCTTTACTATTGAAAGAGAAAAAAAGAAGAAAATGTACGCTTATAACAGAAGGGTTTTAAATTTTAAACTAGAATCAGTACATCAGAGATTAGAACGTAATATCAATAAGAAACCCACAAACCGGCAACTTCAGAATATTAATAATTTACAGGATGAGGTCAAGAAACAAGAAAGACTGCAGGGAATAAAAAGATTGCAAGAAGAAATAAGGTTTGATGAAAGAGATATAAAACGAATAGAAAAAACATTAGACGATTTATCTTTTGAATATGAAGACTTAAAAAATGAGATGATAAGAAGGAACTTAGCGAAATTCTATACTAACGTATTATCTTTTGCTATTATACAACTCGATGACTAGACTTAGCATTTACATTTTTAAGCATTTGATGTGTCAGGTTTAAGAAGGCACCTTCGACATTTTCACCTATTTTAACAGAAGTAGATATAAAAGCAGTATTTTCTCTCTTAGCTAGAGCTTCAGCACTATCTTTATCATATTCCCCATAACTATCTTCTATTAAATCCGCTTTATTTCCTATCAGTATAAAAAGGATATCTTTCCCTGCGAATTCTCGTAAATCTGAGAGCCAATCATCTAATTCTTTAAATGTATGCCATCTTGAGATATCAAAAACTATTAGTGCTCCTTTTGCTCCATCGAAAAAACTTGCTCGAAGGAATTTGTAGCGGTCTTGTCCACCAATATCCCATATCTGTAATTTACATGTAGTATCTGGTTTTGGGTATCCCTCAATAATTTTCGAAAGAAAGTCTGCTCCTATCGTTAATTTATAACAAAAAGAGAATTTATTCTCAAGGAAACGATGCAAAAGGCTAGTTTTTCCCACTACTCCTGGGCCAATTATGATTACTTTAAAAACGTATAAGGACATAATGAATGGGACTAATGTTATTTAAAAAATCTAGTTTAATAAATAATCTAAATCAAATATTTAAACATTTTCACAAATGATTCATTTATATAGAAACGACAATAAAGTGTATACTCTTTTAGCCTATTAGAATTTGTACTTTTGGAAAAAATAACTTAAGAATAATGTTGTAACATTCTTAGGGTAAGCTCTAAAAAGGCTTTCTCAACATTATCTCCATTTTTAGCAGAAGTTGTAAAAAATGAGCTATTAATCTGTTCTGCAAACTTTTGAGGTTCTTCTGAATCTATTACTTCCCCAATATCTGGTATTAGATCTGATTTATTCCCAATTAATACTATAGGAATTTCTTCTTGGATAATACTATTCATATCAGTTAGCCATTCTTTCATTTTTGGGAATGTTTTTGCTCGTGAGAGATCAAAAGCTAGTAGAGCACCATGGGTTCCTTCATAAAAACTACGACGTAGAAATTTAAATCGTTCTTGTCCTCCTACATCCCAGATTGAAAGTCTAGCTAATTTTCCTTTTTTATATTCAACGGTTTTGGCTAAGAAATCGACACCGATGGTAAATTGGTATTCACCCGAAAATTTATTCTCAACAAATCGTCGTATTAGGCTGGATTTACCAACTGCGGGAGGTCCAATAATAATTATTTTGAAAGTATATTCAGCGGTCATTGTTTTTCAGTTATAATTATGTATAATTCAATATTGGGTTATTTATTTATTAAATTGTACTTTTTTCCATATTGTTTAAATAATTTCGTTCCTCCACCCTCTTGCAAGATTCGCAATGTTGCTTTTGAGTTTAGAATTTCCATACCACCAACTATGTTTACGCCATTTTCAAATAAAACATCTGGAACTAAGCTGGCTGAGGGCCCAATTAAAACTATCTTTCGAGCTTTATTTCTGAACAATTCTAATATTTTTTCAATAGTATTGTTGATTAATGTAGTTCCTGTACAAAATAAGATATCGGTTGAAAAATCATTATTTCTTAATTGTTCTATTTTATTGCTAAATTTGAACTCATTAAATTCTGCTGTTAATGGAATAGAATCCTCCACTAAAGTAATAGCTTTTGTCATTTTACTTAACTTATGAATTAGGGGTTTCATTAATCCAATAACCATAATTTTGGTATCAATATCAATATTCAATTCACTAAGTAAATCACCATTCAATTTGGTGTAAGAACTTTTAATTTTAAAAATATGCTGAGAGATTGCGTTAATAGTTGCAAGACCCACAATTTTTTTAATGTTTGGAGGTTCAATTGACCAGTCCATCAGTTCAAATAATGCTTTATTCGTAAGATTTCCGGCAAATTCTATTTTACTACAATCAATATTATTTACTATACTAGGAACTGTAGCAGCTAGCCCTAAAAATGAACCAGCTTTCTGAGTAGAAATCTCTACACCGGTATATCCTAATCCTAAAACAACTCTAGAAACCTTTGGAGGTTGTATGTTATGACTTATATAGGTTTGCTTAAGGTGTTCTACGGTTTTTTCTAAAATCATTTAAACAAGTAAATATCAATTTTGTTTAAATAATAAAGTTGCTTATTTAACATTAAAAATTTTTATGAATCGTGAGTTTCGTTTGGATTACATTATTATTGAAAATGAAAAAATTGGCCAAATTAAAGCTGAGCTCCTTAGAGATAAGAATCCTAAGACATGTGATGCAATTTGGGATGCTTTACCATTTGAGGTTAATCTAGCAAGATGGGGAGAAGAATTGTATGGTGAAATTCCCGTCTCTTTGGGGCAAGAAAATTCTCAAGTTGACTGTGAAGTAGGAGATATTGGGTTTTGGCCAAGTGGGAATGGATTTTGTATCTTTTTTGGACCTACTCCTGCTAGTAAAGATGATAAACCAAAAGCAGCGTCTCCAGTGAATATATTTGCGAAAGTTGAAGGAGATGCAAATATTTTTAATCAATTCTCATCCTTTAAAGGTCAAGTAAAAAAAGGGTAATAATTTCTCTTAATTCTACGAAATTTTAATAAACAATTGTTGAGTGCTACTAATATGCTTGAACCCATTCAAGAGGAAATAACCAGAGCAAGAAAATTATTAAATGAGGGAAAGGTAGAAGAAGCTCTTGAATTTATAAAGAACCTAGAAGAAAGGAAAAACTTGACAGATATTGAGAAAGTTGAATGTCTTATTCTTAAAGGTTGTATCTTCAATGAAATGGGATTGCATAATGATTGGCTGGAACTTTCTAAACTTATTTTACAAGAAGGTGAACAATTAGGAAAGCCGAATTTGAATCTTTCGTGATTTTTTCCAAAGTAATTATTTCTTGAGGGTACTCAACGTCATTCATTTCTAATATAAGGAATATATTATTTTTTATTTTACAGTATAATTATTTCTAACTCTTCTCTAGACTCAGCATTTCCTTTTAAGATGCTATTTTGATTGCTAAAATTATCAAAATTCAGTTTAGTGTCTTTAGCAATTACACAATTATTTAGTTTGAAATTCTTTCCTATATTGACATTATCAAGTATTATACAATTAGAAATTTCTGCATAATCATCGATTACGGAGTTATTTCCGATGTAAACCTTGGGTCCGATGAGTACATCATCGCCTATTTTCACATGATTTCCAAGAATAACGGGTTCCATGAATGTAGGATAGTCTCCTATATAATTATCTATTTTTAACCCTTTAATATGATCTTTTAGTAGTTTTGTTTTTAAATCTTTAATTTCTTCTAAATCAAATTCTTTTTTACTAAGTAGGCTTTCTAAATGTTGTAGTAGTTCTTTCATAATTATCACTTACATAAAGAATTATAATTCTAATATCTCAATTAATTTTTCAATATTCTTCCCAGTTTTAGCACTTGTCGTTATAACTTGAATATCAGGATTAATATTCTTAGCATCATCAACCATTTTTTGAACGTCAGTTCCTAATCTCTCTGCTAAATCAATTTTGTTAATAACAGCAACCTGAGACATTTTAAAAAGCATTGGATGTTTTTCTATCACCCATTCTCCCTCAGTTGTAGAAACTATGGTGATTCGTTTATCAGTACCAAGAGTAAAGTCAGAAGGGCAAATCAAATTTCCTACATTTTCGATGAATAATAAATCAAAATTTTTCAGATCTTTATTCTCGATAATTTGATGAATGTGATAGGCATTTAAAGCACACTCTCGACCAGTATTAATCTGAATTGTTTCAGCATTATGCACTTGAATTCTATCCGCATCAACTCTGGTAGTAATATCACCACAAATTACTAAAATTCTATACTTCTTAGATAAGATCTCAACCATTTTTTCTATGATTGCTGTTTTCCCGGCACCTATCGCTCCAACTATATCTATCGATTTTATATCAAATTTTCGTAATTCCTGATTATTCAGTTGTGCTAGACGTTCATTATCTTTTTCTACTTCCATTTTAGTTTGGACTACAAGGTCTCGAATATCATCAGTTGCTAAATTAATGCTCTCAAGTTCTTTTATCCGTTCAATATCTTTTTCTGACATTCTTATTAATAAATAAAAGAAAAGGCTATAAGGATTACTTTTTTAAATTAAAAATCAAAAAAAAATTATTTGGTTTTATATCTATAGAATCCTTTTCCAGATTTAACTCCCAATTCACCCCTATCAACCATTTCTTTAAGAGCATCTGGTGGTTTATCATCAGGGTAACCGCTATTTTTAAAGTATGACATTTCAATATCATAAACAACATCTAATCCAATTCGATCCATGAATTGAAAAGGTCCTAAATTGGTTTTGCTAAAAAATTGACAAAATAACCTCCATGCTTTATCAACAATTTCAATATCGGCATGATCCCCCGCCCAAATCTTTAGACAATCCTTTTTAATCGCTCTCCATATCCGATTCATAACAAAACCGTAACATTCTTTCTTTACTTCAAGGGGTGTAATTTCAATACTCTCTAACCAAGCTCTACCTTTTTCGAATGTAGCTTCGCTTGTTTGAGTTCCGCGCATGATATCAGCTATAGGTAGCATAAATAGATCATAGAAGTGAATATTCATTACCTTATCTTTTCTTTCCACAACATCTTCAATCTTTGAAATCGGTATTGAGGAACTATTTGTGGCTATAATTGTGTGGGGTGAAGCTGCTTTATCTATCTTGGGAAAAATCTCTCTCTTTAATTCAAGCTTTTCAGGTACAGCCTCAATAACAAGGTCTACACCTTTAACAGCTTCAGCAATGTTATTAAATTGAGTTATAGATGCACTTAGATTTTTGTCCTCTATTGTTTTTTTCATCCTTTTCGTAAAAGCATCTAAATCTTCCTTGTTAGTATCAAAAGCTTTAATCTTGTAATTATAAAGAAGAGATTTCTCAATAATTTGTTTACCCAAATACCCTGCACCTACTACAGATATTTTTCTAATTTTACTATTCATATTCGGTTCTCTTAAGATTTTGATAAGAATAGTAATTTATATGAAGAGTAACAAATTAATTTGATCTATTAAGTAGAAGTTATATAGAAGAGTAGAAATAATATAATGGAAGCTAAAGATATTAAAAAAATTGCTGTCGTTGGAGCAGGAGTCATCGGAAATAGCTGGACAGCAAATTTTATATGGAAAGGATATCCTGTGAATCTTTGGCTGTATACCGCAGATGAAGAGGATATTGCTAAACAAGAAATTAATGAACATCTTGAAAGTTTAGCTATAAATGGAGTTTTTGGAAAAGAAGAAATTCCTGATATGATGAAATTAGTAAAATATACAACTTCCCTTGAAACTACAGTTAAGGATGTTCAATTTATTCAAGAGTCAATAATTGAAAAATTAGAAATAAAACAGAAGTTTCTTGCTGATATAGATAAATTAGCATCCCCTGATGCAATTTTTGCAAGTAGTACATCCTATCTATTAATCAGTGACATTGCTAAATTTTCACAATACTCTCATAGATGTATTGGTGCTCACCCGTATAATCCGCCTCATCTTATTCCTCTAGTCGAAATAACAATTCCAGGAGGAGATAAAGGGTCGATCAAAACAGCAGAACTAGCAGCTAAATTTTATGAAAAAATTAATAAAGTCCCAGTTATATTGAAGAAGGATGTTCCAGGATTTATCGCAAATCAAATACAAGGGGCAGTAGGTACAATATGTGGGGAATTACTTGTTAATGGTGTATGTACCGTTGAAGATATAGATAAAGCTATGTCTTTTGGTCCAGGATTACGGTGGGCAACTATGGGTCCTTATTTAGTTTATCAGTTGGGGGGAGGTAAAGGAGGGATTAAGGGAATAACATTACATATACGAGGAGAATCAGGAGAACCAATGGATGAACAAGAGAGGAAACAACTTGAAATGTATGCAAATTTTATTCAAGGAGAAGTAGATAAAGAAATGGCAAAAAGACCTCCAGAATTTGGAAATGATAATGATTCTCTAAGAAAATTTCGAGATCGTCTCATTATTAAAATACTTCGAGAACATAAGAAAATTTAGAATTTTTCCAATGCTAATGAGATTTCTTCTCGAACTTTTTCATTACTGTGTTCAAGAAAAGATTCTAAAGCTGTTTTAGATTCGTCTCCACCAAGCCTTCCTAATGCCCAAGCGATCATCCCATTTACTCGATCATCATTATTTTCTTTAAATGCCTTAATAAGCTCAGGTATATATTTCTGATCTAGTGAATTTCCCATGGCTCTTGCCACATTCATTTTCCATCGCCATGTTTCATTAAATGATTGATAAAACATATGGGGCCATATCTTTGTTTGATAATATTCAAGATCCATATGAAGCAAATTTACTAAATTGAAATCCTCTTCTTTATCTGCTACTCTTTCATTTGGGGACAAATTTTGAGATAACCATGGTCTGTTTCGAGGACAAACTTCTTGACACCGATCACAACCGTATACCCAAGTACCCATTTGCTCGCGAATTTCTAATGGAGTGATCCCAATTTGATAATAACTAAGAAAAGATATACATTTCCTTGGATCGATTGTATTTGGAGCTTTAAGAGCACCTGTAGGACAGGAAGCAATACATGTATTTTTACACCATTTAGGACAGCCTACCTCTATTGTGGGCTCATCGGGCTCAAATTCATAATCTACAATTAAAGGGATTGGGGAAATCCAAGAACTTTTTCGAGCTATACGGTTTGAATAGAGAAAATTATTCTTTCCAAATGTTCCTAATCCTGCTCTTGCTGATGTTAATCGATGGGGGATATTAAAAGGTGATCTCGAATCAATTCCATTATCACGCAAAAAACTACGAAAAACCTTAAGGCGTTGATATAATGGACCTTTAGTTCGACGGTGATCATCTAAATATGCACGCCCAAAATACCCTTCTAATCCCGAAGGAAAAGACTTGCTAAAATAAACATCAATTAGAACAATAATTGATTTGCCATGACGCATTATATTTTTAGGATCAAGACCTTTCTCGATATCGGTACCACTTAAAATAAGCCAAGCATACTCTCGCTTTCTAGAATCTAAAATTTCTTTTTGAGATTCAAAAGGTTCCATAGTTGTAAATCCTATATCGTCAAAACCTAATTCAAATGCTTTATCGATTACTTCGCTTTTCTCCATAATATCCCACTATAATCTAATCAATATATAAGCTTAAAATTAAAAATCATTTTATAACTTAAGCCCTTCTAAATATAATTTAAGAATCACTCTTAGCATTCAACAGGCATAACTAGCTGTTCTTTATAACCTATAATGACTTTTACAAGTCCTTTGAGTTGTAAATCAAAATCACTATCTCCAGTATCTACTCTTAAACAATCAAGATTTCTAATTTTATCTGCAGTTGAAATGATTATTAAATTCTTTTTCCCTATTCTTTTAATGACTTCTGGAGTAAACTGTTTATTTCCTCTTCCAAAAATAAATCCTTGACCTCCTAATGGGGAAATTATGATCTTATAATCATTGAATTCTATTAATATTTCAAGAATGCTTTTTTCATTCAAATCTCTTCCAATTAACTTCTTATTATCCATAGCATCTACACCAAGCAGAGTTTTGGGTAGCTTCAAAATATCTGTTATTGTTTTTACAGTTGTGCCAGGTCCTAATAAATAGAGTGTATCTTCTTTCATATCTTCAATTATCCATTGAGCAATTCCTTGTTTATTTTCTTCTATTGTCCTCCCAGATTCTGAACCTATTTTCCCCGCTTGAATAAGATTTTTAAATATAAGGACTTTTAAATATCCATATAGCGTCGTTTTTAGCACATTATCTCTGTAAAGCTCCTCATCGATGTCTAAAATTTCTCTATCTTCAGTTTCAATAAAATCTTCTAAAAATCCATCAATTATTTGGGCTGCTGCTTTCGGGTTAAATGAAAAAACTGAACTGTACATTTTAACTCCACCAGGTACAGCAACAACGGGAATTTCTAAACCAATTGAATCATAAATATCTCTTGCGGTTCCATCTCCACCACAAAAAATTAATAAATCAATCCCATTATTGAGCATTTGTTTAGCGATTCTTTTTGTGTCATCCGCTGAAGTTGTTTCACCAATTTCACCAATAATTTCAAAATTTATTCCCTTCCCTTTAATAATATCCGCACCCATCTTTCCCGGTGCAACTAGCATCGATAGGTTTCCCTTATTTTTTATTTGGGATAATAGTACAGATACTCTCTGTGGAGTTACGGGTTTTGCTCCCATTTTTACAGCTGTTTTATATGAATCTCCATCTGTACCTTTAAGTCCAACACTACCTCCCATCCCCGCAATGGGATTTACAATTAAACCAATCCTTTTCATTTTTGTAGAGGTATTTTCCGTAATCTGAGCTAATTTTTTGTAGGAGCAACTTCCAGAATGACTTCTTCCTTTTTCTTAACTTTTGGGGGGCGTCTTGCTTTAGCTAGAGCTGTCAATATTGTATTTACTTTAGGATCAATTCTTACATCAATTACTGCAGGAACATTTGAATCAAAAGCGCGCTGTAATGCAGGACCAATTTCATTAGGATCTGTCACCAATTCACCGTAACAATTAAATGCTTCAGCATATTTATCATATCGAGTATCACTACTTAATGAACTTCCTAATCCAAAAAATTTCTTGCCATGAGTTACTTTCTGTCCTCTTGCAACCATGCCCCAAAGGCTATCATTACTTACTACAACTACAATAGGTAAATCAAATCTCTTTGCAGTATCCAGCTCTTTACCGTTAAACAAAAATGAACCATCACCGGTTAACACTAGAATCTTCCTTTCAGGTTCAACGTATTTAGCAGCAATAGCCATTGGCACACCTCCTCCTAGATGCTGAATTCCTAAACCCCCAGAAAAGTAGAGTGATTTTGGTGAATGAGCTCGTAAGTAGATTAGTCCCCATACTGTTGTATCTCCCCCATCTAATATGATAACACTGTCCTCAGGCATAAAATCTCGTATTTCTTTTACGAGACGTTGAGGTTTGATTGGAATTTTATCTGAAGATCCTTCTTTCTCTATTCTTGCCTCGAAATTTTTTAATTGAGTTTGAACATCTTTAACCCATTGTGTTTCCGTTCTAGGACTTTTTATTTTTTCACTTGCGATTTTGTATAATTGAGTAAGAATCCCTTTAATATCCCCTACAATAGGGATATCTATAGCACGATTTCTCCCAATTTCTTCAGCTTTTATATCGACTTGAATCAATTTTGCTTTATCCGTAAATTGAGGCATATGTCCATATTGCATATATTCACCCAATCTAGATCCAAGAATCAATACAACATCAACTTTTGAGAGTAATGCTGTTCCAGGACCTGCAATAGGTGTCGCCGGTCCAAAGCATAATGGATGATCGATTGGAAATTCACCAAAACCAAAACCCCAAGTTCCCACAGGGATTTGTGTAAGTTCAGCAAACTTTAGTAATTCTAATGATGCATTAGAAAAAGCAGCTCCGGTTCCTGCTATTATTAATGGATTTTTTGCATTTAATAATAAATCTACTGCTCTTGATACTAAAATTTCATTACCATAAGGGCCATAAAACGGTCTTAACTTTTGAACAGGCTCAAATGCTTGTTTGACTATATCTAATTCATCATCACATTCTCCACCTAATACATCAGAAGGAATAACTAAAACGACAGGACCAGGTCTGCCAGTTGTGGCAATCCTGAAAGCCATATTAATATACTCTGGAATTCGAGCAGTCGTATAACAATATCCACTCCATTTCGTTACTGGAGTAAGAGATGGTACAACATCAACTTCATTATGATGTAACTTATCAAAAAGCATCATTGGTGTACTAGTACAAACTGCTACAATAGGAATACTTGCATCCATAGCAAGTGGAATTGAAGGGAATAAATCTGTTACTCCTGGTCCAGCTGGAACTGAGCAGACCCCAGGTTCACCCGTAGCAAGGTAATATCCCATAGCAGCATGCCCTGTAGCTTGTTCATGTCGAAAATCAATAATATCAATGCCTAGTTCTGTACAGGATGAATCTTGGCAATAATTATATATTAAAGCATTATCTCCACAAAGGGTAAATATAACTTTAACACCTTGGTGATCCAAAGCACGAACCACTAATTGGGCTCCATTTACTTTTACCATTATTTTTCTCTCCTATTCTTTCTTATATAATCATTAAATCAATTTAGATATTTTTGAATATGAAATCTCACTTTTATATATGGGGAAAAAACAATAATTAAAGATTGAAAAGACCATATATCATGAATAATTGTCCAGCAATTAATGATAAAAGATTTACCAGTATTTCTATTTTATTTTCTTTCCTTTTTTTTCTGCTATATGTTTTTTGTTGAATATTGAATGAAAAGTCAAGCAAAAACAAAAAAAAAACAGCACTTCCTCCCGCAATCGAAAAAAAGATCCAAAATTCTTGATTTGTAAATAGGCCAAATGCAGATGTAAACATACATGGTGCAACCCAGAAGATATCGGGAAGAATAAACGATCTTTCAAATACTAAATATACCTCAGTTTTTTCTGGATTCCTATTTTCAGCTATAAGGAAATAAATCCAAAAAATTATTATTCCAGAACCAAATGTAATCTGTAAAACAGCTATTAAAATCTCCATAATTGATTATCTTAATTAATGATAATATTTCTCCTTTACTTCTAGCATACTTTAAAAAGATTCTTTCTGGGGGATTTAAATCCAAAACTTTAATTATTAAATCGTAATTAAAAAATAATATAGAAATATCAAGTGAGTCTAATATGGTTGATAAAGTAGTACCTTTTTTAATTAATATGGGTGAAATTACTCCTGCACGAAGTCAAGCCTCTGTTTTGAATGAGTTAGCAATGGCACTTATTGAATGTATCGAAATTTATCGTAAGAATCTTAAAAAAATGGGCCGAATTGCAAAAATCTCAACAGCATTTTGGCCTGTTCGTTTAATTCCATTATCTGAAACTAGAGCATGTGTATGTAGTTATCTATATAATAAACAGGAGAAATTAAGTGTTGGTAAATTTGCTCAGACGCCCCCTCGACCTGAAGCTGTTATAAAAGGAGCAGATCCGGTAAGTTTTCTAAATTCTTTACAACAATATAATAATAACTATTTGAGAAGAACAAAGAATTTTAAAAGGGGTGTAGTAATTCAAGAAGCTTTGTTTAATACAAATGAAGTCGGCTATTTTCAGAATTTTTTCCTGAATCAGTACAATTTAAGCTCACATGCATCCCCCTATTTTTTACTTGAGGGAGGTTCAATATCAAAGAGTGTAAATCAAACGAGAATTGTTCCCGAAATTACGGAATATCTATCTCAAAAGGATGTTCATCTTCTTGATACTTATGGAGATGCAATTACGAAATTATGTGAAAGATGGATACAAAAAGGAGGAAAAGACGCGGACAAAATTAGAGACACAAAAGTAGATACTGGTGAGGAAGAAAAACAACTTGCTATTCTCAATAAAGAATTACAAGCAGAGAAAGAACGAACGTTCGAAAAGACTCCAGAAGAACTAGTTAAAAGTGGGAAATATAAAATTAATGATAAAACTGGAGAATTGAATAATAATCTTAATGCTATAAAAAATAGTGTTGATAGTATGAAAAATGCTATTAATCAGAGAGATCTTTTTCTTACCGAAGAGAGTTTGAAGGATGCTGATCTAAAATATAGAGATTTGGGAAATTCTTTAAATCGTTATAAAAGTGAAATAGATCAGTTAAGGAAAAACGTACAAAGAGAAGTCTCTGACCAAGAGAAAACACAACAACAGAAAATTAGAGAATTAGAAAGAAAAAAATCTGAAGTTGAAAAACAAATTGAAGCTAAGCATTCAGGTTTAAGTAAAGATTTAACGTCTGCTGAAGACGTAGTCGCGAAAATTAAAACTGAAAAGCAAACATGCTTGGATAATATTGAGAGTATAAAAGATAAAGAAATGACAGAGGTTCAAACCTTTTTCAATAATTATTCTCTTGAGGTAAAAACTCAAAATGTTGTTGTTGGGATTCCGATTTATATCTTTTATTTTGTCGATCCCAATACAAATAGCACCACTGAAAGAGCTCCCGTTCTCCCAATTTTAATTGATAAAGGAAAAGTAGTTAGTACTAAAGTCAAGACAAGCTTTAGGCAAAAATTACGGGATCTAATGAATAAAGATAACGCAATGATTAGTTTGGTTGAAACCCAAGGAGATAATAATAATTTAATGGAAATTAAAAATTTAGATACTCGTTTAGAGGACGCGATAAACGATTTGAGAATCCGAAAAATTTTGAGCAAAAAGTTAGCAGAATCTGCGAAAAATGTAATTACCGATTTATTATGGTAAAAATTAATCTTTTTTTAAAATTTCTATTTTTATATTTTAGAACTAATTATAAACCATTTTTTTTCCACAGCATTCAGGGATCGGTTGATACCCACAATCCTTTGAGCAACAACATAATAAATAGCCGTTTTTCAAAATCATTGATTGATCACAACATGTAGGTACTTCTTGTTCTCTACCACATACCGAACACACTAATTTTTGTCCCATTTTCTTCACTGTTTGATATATAATCTCTATAAATTCAAAGAAAATTCAGAAACTAAAACTATACTTTTATAGAATATAATTAAATGGCGAGAACTCTATGTTTAAAGAAAGCAAAAATCTCTTAAATTATGTGAATTATAAGTTCTCTACTTTTACTCATATCTTAAATCCTTTTAGAAATGTTCAATAATTATGCTATATCATTAATTCATATTATTTAATAAAATAGGAGATTGGAAATGTCCAAAAAATTAATCCTTAATAAAACTTTCAAATTATACGAAGAAGCACTTGGATTAATTCCCGGAGCAATACTTGGAATTAGAAGACCATATAACTTCGTTGAAGGTGAATATCCAATATTCTTTGAGACCGCCAAAGGGGGAAAGGTGATTGATGTTGATGGAAACGAATATATTGACATGCTGTGCGCCTATGGTCCCATAATAATTGGTCATAGAGAAGAAGAAATTGATAACGCGGTCATTACACAAATAAGAGAAAAAGGATTTTGTATGTCCTTAACTCAACCAACGCAAAATCAATTAGCTAAAAAATTAAAACAACTAATACCATGTGCTGAGAAGATGGTATTTGTTAAGATGGGATCTGATGCTACTACCTCTGCGGTTCGCGTTGCTCGAAGTTATACAAATAGAGTCAAGATTTTACGCTGTGGTTATCACGGATGGCATGATTGGTGTGTTGAACAGAAAGGTGGGATACCTGAAAAATTATATGAAGATGTCATCGAATTTGAGTACAATAATTTAGAGCAAGTTAGGCATCTGATGAATGAACATGGTAAAGACGTGGCCGCGATTATTCTTACTCCGATTAACCACCCAGGAGGACACGAAGTAGAAATGCCTAAAAATGGATTCTTAGAAGGTATTCGTGAAATTACGGATAATTACGGTTCTCTTCTTATATATGATGAGATCCGTACTGGATTTCGTGTTGATATGGGGGGTTTTCAGAAAAAATCAGGAGTTATCCCTGATTTGGGAGCTTTTGGTAAAGCAATGGCGAATGGATATCCTATTGGGGTGCTTACTGGGAAGAAGGAATTTATGGATGAGTTAGTTGAGAATGTATTTCTCAGTTCTACTTTTTTCCCTAATAGTCTAGCACAAGTTGCAGCTCTTAAAACAATAGAAATAATGGAGCGTGAAAATGTATTAGACAATATAAGCGAGAAAGGAAATAAATTTGCTAATACAGTTAAAAATATGATAGAGGATAGCGGTGTCCCCTGTACCTTCTCTGGAGAACCTTGGATGCCTTATATTACGTTTGACCGCGATCCTGATAATCTTTATAAAAAATTACGAGAAGAATTTTACAGGCAATTAATCCGTCGAAATGTTTTTCTTCAACCATTCCATCATGGTTATATTTGTTTCCGACATACTGATGAAGATTTAGAACATGCCGCAGAAATGATTAATGAATCCCTGAACGAATGCAAGAAATTGATGAAGTGAAAAAGACCATGGTTAGACCACTAGAAGGAATTAAAGTTTTAGATTTGTCAAGAGCACTAGCTGGACCTTACTGTACCATGATGTTAGCAGATATGGGCGCGGATGTAATAAAGTTAGAAATGCCTGGGAGAGGAGATGACTCTAGAGCTTGGGGACCACCTTTTGTTGATGGTGAAAGTGCTTATTTTATGAGTGTTAACCGTAATAAGAAATCTATGACCTTGAACTTGAAAAAAGAGAAAGCTATGGAGATAATTCATAAATTAATTAAACAATCTGATGTTTTACTAGAAAATTTTCGTCCAGGCACAATGGAAAAGTTGAAGTTAAGCTATGAGGAAGTCAAGAAAATAAACCCAAATATTATATTTTGTAGCATTTCTGGCTTTGGACAGGATGGTCCCTATCGATTATTACCCGGTATGGATCAAGTATTACAAGGCATGGGAGGATTGATGAGTATCACAGGGGAACCTAATGGGCCCCCCATGAAGGTTGGAGTAGCTGTTGCTGATATTGCTGGTGGAATGTTCGCTGCATATGGTATTCTAGTGGCTCTATTTAATAGGGAAAAAAAAGATGAAGGACAATCAATAGATCTAAGTTTATTAGATTGTCAAATTGCTTGGTTAACTTATCGAGCGGGCTCATATTTTGCTTCCGGAGAGATTCCTAAACCGTTAGGCTCCGGTCATCCTGTGATTGTACCTTATCAAGCATTTAAAGCGAAAGATGGTTATGTTAATATTGCAGCTGGTAATGACCAGTTATGGCAAAAATTTTGTAAAGCAGCTGGATTGGAAAATATAATGAATAAAAAAAGCTTTGCTACTAATGAAGTACGGGTTGAAAATAGAGAAGAATTAATAGAAATTATAGGAAAAGTGATAAGTACCAAGGATTCTGAAGAATGGCTCAAAATTTTAACTGATGCGGGTGTTCCTTGTGGACCAATCTTTAATATGGAAAAGATTTTTAGTGATCCTCAAGTACTACATAGGGAAATGGTAAAAGAACTTGATCATAAAACAGCAGGAAAGGTAAAGGTAACTGGTATACCAATCAAATTATCGAAAACCCCTGGTGAATTATTAACAGCACCTCCCGTTTTAGGACAGCATACAATTGAAATCCTCTCGGACTTAGGATATAATGAAGATGCAATTAAGGAATATTATCAAGATAACGTTATTTAATTTATTCGAGTTTTAAAAAACCACAAGGATGAAATATTATGGAAAAACTTATTATTACAGCTGCTATTTGCGGAGCAGAAGTTACTAAAGAACATAATAATAATGTACCTTATACTGTAGATGAAATCGGACGAGAGGCAGAAGCTGCATATAATGCAGGTGCGAGTATAATCCATCTACATGTGAGAGAAGATGATGGAACACCAACTCAAAATAAGGAGAGATTTAGAAAGTGTATTGAAGAAGTGAAAAAAAGGTGCCCAGATGTTATTATTCAACCCTCTACAGGGGGAGCAATTGGTATGACAAATGAGGATAGATTGCAGCCTATTTACTTAGAACCTCCTCCTGAAATGGCAACCTTAGATTGTGGAACCATGAATTTCGGAGGAGATGAAATCTTCGTAAACACTGAAAATACAATTATTTTTTTCGCAGAAGAAATGAACAAGAGAAATATTAAATATGAGCTAGAATGTTTTGATAAGGGAATGATTGATATGGTCTTACGATTAAACAAAAAAGGACATATTAAAGAGCCAATGCATTTCAATTTTGTACTTGGGGTGATTGGAGGAATAAGTGCTTCACCCCGAGATTTAAATTTTCTTATAGGAAGTATACCAGAAGGTTCTACCTATACAGTGTGCGCAGTTGGGAGACATGAATTTCCGATGGTATCATTATCTATTGAAAAAGGAGGTCACGCTAGAGTAGGCTTTGAAGATAACATATATCTCGCTAAAGAGGTATTAGCAAAATCAAATGGAGAATTAGTAGAAAAAGTTGTGAGGATTGCAAACAAATTCGGAAGAGTTATTGCTTCTCCAAATGAAGCACGTAAGATCCTAAGTATATTATAATTAAACTAACCATAAAAATAAAGGGTAGGTATGTATAAAGAATTAGCTAAATATTATGATTTGATTTATTCTTGGAAGGATTATAAAAAGGAAACTGTTAAGATTAATAAATTAATTAAAAAATATAAGAATTCGGATGGAAATAAACTTCTAGATGTAGCATGTGGAACAGGAAAACACCTAAAATATTTTAAAAAAAACTTCTCATGTTCAGGTATTGATTTAAATGAAGAAGTGATAGATATTGCTAAGACTAATGTAAGGGATGTGTCATTTAACCAGGCAGATATGATAAATTTCAATTTGAATGATACTGTTGATATAATAATCTGTCTATTTAGCTCAATCGGATATGTTAAAACCTATGATAACTTAGAAAAAACGATTAGGAACTTCGCAGATCATTTAAAAACTGGTGGAATAGCAATTATAGAACCTTGGTTTACTAAATCTACATATACGGTAGGCTATCCCGGGATGACAACTTATAATGGAGAAGATATTAAAATTGCGAGATTAAACACAACAAAATTAGAAAATAATCTTTCAGTTATGGAGATGCATTATTTAATCGTCGAAAGAGATAAAGATGTTAAATATTTTGTTGATAGGCATGAAGTAGGACTTTTTGAAATCGATAAATTTTTAGAAATCATGAACAATTCTGGATTTAAAGCAGAATTTTTAAAAGATGGATTAATGAAAGATAGAGGTTTGTACATCGGTATAAAATCTTAAAAATTATTAAAAGTGGAGATTATAATGAAAAAAGGAAATAGATATGGTACACATAGAGTTATTGAGCCTGTAGGAACACTTCCACAACCTGCCATAAAAATATCAAATGACATGGAAATATTCGATAATGAAATTTTAATAGATGTGGATTATTTGAATATTGATTCAGCGAGTTTCATGCAGCTCAAAGAAGAGGCGAAAGGAGATATCGAAAAGGTAAAAGCAAAAATAATAGAAATTGTAAATAATAGAGGTAAAATGCAAAATCCTGTTACTGGCTCTGGTGGAATGCTTATAGGAAATGTAGAGAAAGTAGGTGATTCAATAAAAGGAAAGGTCAAGATAAAGGAAGGAGACAAGATTGCTACATTAGTTTCATTATCACTCACACCCCTTCGAATTGATAAAATTATTGACATAAAACCTGACATCGATAGGGTCGAAATTGAAGGGAAGGCAATTCTTTTTGAAAGTGGAATATATACTAAACTTCCAGATGATATGGATTCTACTTTGGCATTAGCTGCGTTAGATGTAGCAGGCGCCCCAGCTCAGGTTAAACATTTAGTGAAAACTGGTGATACTGTGTTGATTTTAGGTGCAACAGGTAAATCTGGATTAATGTGTTCCTATATTGCTAAAAAACTTGCTGGTGATAAAGGAAAAGTTATTGGTCAAGCAAGGAATGAAACTCGAGCAGAATTTCTTAGAAACACAGACTTTTGTGACGAAATTATTATTGCTGATGTATTAAAACCTACAGACGTGTTAGAAAAAACACTAGAAAGTAATAACGGAAAAGAAGTAGATCTTACCATCAATTGTTTAAGCATACCAAATACAGAGATGTCGAGTATTCTTCCAGTTCGAGATGGGGGAATAGTATATTTTTTCTCGATGGCGACTAGCTTTACTAAAGCCGCTTTAGGAGCTGAGGGTGTAGGAAAAGACGTAACAATGATTATCGGTAATGGTTATACAAAAAATCACGATCAAATAGCGTTAAATGTCCTAAGGGAATCTAAGGTTTTAAGAAAAATATTCGAAGAAAAATATACAAAGAAATAATGAACTAATTTAATTCTTCTAATTAAACAATATTTTTAGCTTTTGAAACATTACTAATTATTAGATTAAAATACACTTGTAGGTTTGTTGTTATGAAAGTTAATAGACGTAAAGATTTATTTTCTCATATAAGCGATGAGGAATGGAATGATTGGCGTTGGCAAGTTAAAAATAGAATAACCACGTTTGAAGAGTTAAGAAAATATCTTAAATTAACTGAGGAAGAAGATGATCCTCGTTTATTGAAAGAATACCGCATGGCAATTACACCCTATTATTTAACTTTAATTGACCCAGATGATCCTTATGATCCTGTCAGAAAACAAGCAATTCCAACCGTTCATGAATTAGAAAGATACACTGGGGACCTTGAAGATCCTTTAAGCGAGGATGTTGATTCCCCTGTTGAGGGATTAACCCATCGTTATCCAGATAGAGTATTGTTTTTAGTTACTGAAGTTTGTTCAATGTATTGTCGACACTGTACTAGAAGAAGATTCGCAGGTCATCATGATATGGCACCACCTCAACCACAAATTGATGCTTGCATTGAGTATATCAGAAATACTCCTTCTATCAGAGATGTGCTCTTATCTGGTGGAGATGCATTATTAATCTCTGATAAGAACCTCGAAGATATTTTACAAAAATTAAAAGAAATACCGCATGTAGAAATAATCCGGATAGGTTCAAGAGCCCCTGTTACAAATCCATTCCGAATAACGCCAGAATTATGTAAAATACTTAAAAATTATCAACCTATTTGGTTTAACACACATTTTAATCATGCGAATGAAATTACAGACGATTCAACAAAAGCATGTGAAATGCTAGCTGATGCGGGGATTCCGATGGGAAATCAATCTGTTCTTTTAAGAGGTGTCAATGATTGTATTCATGTAATGAAAAATTTAGTACAGGGATTAGTAAAAATTCGAGTTAGACCTTATTATCTTTATCAATGTGATCTTTCTATAGGACTAGGACATTTTAGAACCAGCGTTGCTCAAGGTATTGAAATTATTGAAGGGTTAAGAGGACATACGTCTGGGTTATGTGTACCGACATTTGTAGTTGATGCTCCTGGAGGTGGTGGTAAAATCCCCGTCATGCCAGATTATACAATTTCTCAAGGAAACACTCGAGTTGTTTTGCGAAATTTTGAGGGAGTTATAACAACTTATGAGGAACCAAACGATTATATTCCAATTTGCCATTGCGAAGACTGTGAAAAACAAATTGGGGTTAGTGCTTTATTAAGTGGGCAAAAAATGACAATTGAACCTGAAGATATGGTCAGAAAATTAAGAAGGAAGAAACTGAGTAAATAATTTTTTGATATCCCGAATTAAATGATTAAGCAAAAATCAAAAGATTTTATAGATCAATGACTATGAAGTCATTATCTCCAAGTAATTTTACTTCATTCCTGGTATTTTTAATATATTTTTCAAGAAATTTCATGTGAGAGGATTCAGAGTAGTGAGCACAAATTTCGAAATTTACAATGCCTAATCCTGTAAAATCTCTCATTTCATCTTGAGTCATATATTTTTTACCACCAGGATAATTATCATTAAATAATTTAGCAATTTCTAATGTTGGTGTGAGTACATAAGCACCTGCGCTATAACCTGCCAAAATGAATCCCTCCTTTTTTGTAAACTCTGTAATAGAAGCATCTAATCTTGATTTGCGCAAGTTAATTAACAATTGAAATGGATCCCCCCCAGATATTATTAAAATATTAGAATTTTTGAGCTTTTCCTCTTCATTAGGTATATCTATAGCAGAATTATCAACATAATCAAGATTCACATTGAATTCATTTGCAAAACAATCCCAATCATCAAAAAACTGTTGTGGAGTATTTGCTATCCCTTGTGAGGGCATAAAAAGTGGGTGTTTATTTTTCATAGATGTTGGGAATATTAAACTCAAAATTTCCTGAAAGTTTTCATTGTTATAAGGCGTCGAAAATAAAACAATTCTCTTCATTTTCTTGATAATCTCCTTAGTAAATTGCTAAGAAGAATAGTTTCCTTAAAAGCCTTTGGTAGCTGAATGTATCAAATAATTTATGATTAAGTTAAAATTTAAGGAAATAAGAATTATCATTATTAATTCAATTATTTCTTGCATGAAAATGGACTTATTTATAGACTATTTCACTAAAATTGAGACACCAAAAGTAATCTCAATAATAGGTCTTGCAAAAAATGTTTCTAAAACAACGACTCTGAATTATATTATAAGAAATATCAATGAAAGTTATGTTCTAGGTCTCACTTCAATTGGGAGAGATGGTGAAAAGTATGATGTCATCACGGATTTACCAAAACCCCAAATTTACATAAAGTATGGAACTTATGTAGTCACTGCTAGGCAGTGTTTTGAGGAGAGTAAAATAAAGTTCGAAGTTATTAAATCTACTGGGTTTAATACACCCCTAGGAGAGATTCTGATCTTAAAGGCACAAGCAAATGGATATATTGAATTAGCAGGGCCTTCCATAAATAACCAATTAAAAAAAATCTGTACAGATCTAAAAAACTTAGGTTGCGATCTTATACTATTGGATGGAGCATTTGATAGAAGATCCTATTCAACGCCTTTAATCTCAGATGCTACAATTATCTCGACAGGAGCCTCTGTATCAAGAAATATGAAAGAAGTAATAGATTTAACGGTTCATACCATTAAATTACTAAATTTAGAGCAAGAATTGGATAAAAAAATTTTAAAATCCTCTGAAAAAATAATAGGAAAATTTAAAATAGGTACTATAAGTAAAACTAATTCAATTGAGATTTTAAAGGTCGCAACAGCGTTAGATTCAGCTCAATATATAATTGATAGTATAGATGAAGATTCAAATTACATTGTAATAAGTGGTGCTATTACAGATAAATTTTTGGAAGACTTAATGAGATCTACTCAAAAGTATAAGGGTCTCACCTTTTTAGTTAGTGATTCGACAAAATTGTTTTTAAGCGAGAAGATTTTGGAGAAATTCCAAAAGAAGGGAGGAATCATAAAAGTTTTAAATCCTATAAAAATTATCGCAGTGACAATAAATCCGACATCCCCAAATGGATATGAATTTGATAAAGATGTATTTTTAAAATCATTAGCTGAAGAACTTAAGATCCCTGTCTATAACCTTGGAGTTAATGATTAAATAAATAAGATTATGTGAAAATCATGATGGAAAAAGAAAGTAAGTTAAATTTAGATTTTTCAATTGTAATTAAAGCAAGAGAATCAGCAAAAAATATTGCATTAGATACTCAAAAATTCATAGATCAATACACCACTATTACAGTTGAAAGGACTGTATGTAGATTATTTGGTATTGACGGTGTAGATGAATTTGACGTTCCCTTGCCAAATGTTGTGGTTGATAGTATAAAAAACGACATAGCAATTGGCGCAGCAATCCATATTGGAAACGCTATATTGCATATCAACCTTACACCTCAAGAAATTGCTGAAAAAGTTAGTAGGAGCGAATTAGATTTACTTAGTTTACCATTAAAAGACATTTCTGAGATTAAAACTAAAATTAATTCCATTGTTCAGGAAAAATTACGTCAAATTTCTCAAAATAAAAGCAAAAGAAATGAATTAATTAATAAGTATGGAGAAAAGGATGGTCCCCTTATTTATGTTATTGTCGCAACAGGTAATATTTATGAAGACATTATCCAAGCTCAAGCAGCAGCGCGTCAAGGTGCAGATGTAATCGCAGTAATTAGATCTACAGTACAAAGCTTACTTGATTATGTTCCTTATGGTGCTACAACTGAAGGTTTTGGAGGGACTTATGCGACTCAAGAGAACTTTCGACTAATGAGAAAAGCATTGGATGAGGTTAGTGAAGAATTAGGACGATATATTAGACTGACCAATTACTGCTCTGGCTTATGTATGCCAGAAATTGCTGTAATGGGTGCTTTTGAAAGACTAGATATGATGCTAAATGATGCTTTATACGGAATTTTATTCCGTGACATCAATATGAAGAGAACGATTGTTGATCAATATTTTTCGAGAATGATAAATGCTTATGCAGGAATTATCATTAATACCGGTGAGGATAATTATTTAACCACGGCTGATGCATATGAATCGGCGCACACTGTTATTGCTTCTGAATTTATTAATGAACAATTTGCCTTACTTGCAGGATTAAGAGAAGAACTTATGGGTCTAGGACACGCCTTTGAAATGAATCCCGATTTGGAAAATGGCTTTTTATATGAACTTGCACAAGCTCAAATGGTAAGAGAAATTTTTCCGAACGCACCTCTTAAATACATGCCTCCGACGAAATATATGACTGGAAATATCTTTAAGGGGCATATTCAAGACGCTTTATTTAATATAATTACAATCATGACTAACCAACGAATCCATCTCTTGGGCATGTTGACAGAGGCTATACACACTCCCTTTATAGCTGATAGAGCATTATCAATAGAAAATGCGAAATATATTTTTAATAACCTGAAATCCCTGAGTGAAGAAATTACGTTTAAGAAAGGCGGTTTAATAGAAAAACGAGCTAACGAAGTTCTTAATAGTGCTTATAATTTGCTAAAGCAAATTGAAAAACAGGGACTATTTACAACTATTGAAAAAGGCATTTTTGCGAATATTAAGAGATCCCCAGATGGTGGAAAAGGAGTGGAAGGAGTGATTCGAAAAAATAAGGACTATTATAATCCATTTATGGATATTATGATTAATGAATTAAGAAAAGGAGGGAGTTAAAATGGGTGGCGGATTATATTCGACTGAAAAGAAGGATTTTGACGAAAAATTAGATTTGACAAGAATTAAACCTTATGGGGATACTATGAATGATGGGAAAGTGCAAATAAGCTTCACACTACCTATTGAAGATAACGAAAAAGCAGTAGTAGCAGCTAAAGAGTTGGCAAATAAGATGGGATTAAAAGATCCCGAAGTAGCTTATCATACAGCTTTAGATAAGGGATTCACCTTCTTTGTAGTTTATGGAAAATCACTCCATTCAATTGATTACACTAAAATTCAAATAGATGCAGTAGAAGTAGATGTCATGTCGAAAGAAGAGATAAATCATTATATTCAGGATAAAATTGGACGAAAATTAGTGATTCTTGGAGCTTCTACAGGCACAGATGCTCATACTGTAGGAATTGATGCAATTATGAATATGAAGGGTTTTGCAGGTCATTATGGTCTTGAACATTATGAAATGATCGAAGCTATTAACCTTGGTAGTCAAGTAACGAATGAAGAATTTGTTAAAAAAGCTATAGAACTTAAAGCAGATGTTTTGCTTGTTTCACAAACGGTTACCCAGAAAAATATACATTTAACTAACTTAACTCAATTAGTTGACCTTTTAGAAGCTGAAGGAATAAGAGAGCATATTATTTTAATTTGTGGTGGAGCTAGGATAGATAATGAATTAGCAAAAGAATTAGGATATGATGCTGGGTTTGGACCGGGTAGTTATGCTGAAATTGTCGCATCTTTTTTTATTAGAGAGTATGTAAGCAGAATGGAATTAAGCAAATAATTTCATTTTTAAACATCTTTAAGAATCCCATTTTCTTCCCAAATTTAATAGGAAATCATCTAAGCTTTTAATCAATAAGGTCTTATATTTAAATAGCACTATAGCAAAAATAAAAAGTGTGAAATTAAATGCCATCGTCAAAAGAATTTATTGAGATGGATGATAAGTATTGCGCACATAATTATCATCCTATACCAGTTGTTATTTCGCGTGCAGAGGGTGTTTGGGTTTATGATCCAGAAGGTAAAAAGTATTTAGATTGTTTATCGGCATATTCAAGTCAGAATACGGGTCATTGTCACCCAGAAATCATCGCTGCTTTAACGGAACAAGCCAGTATTGTTACACTTACTTCACGAGCTTTTCATAATGATAAAATGGGACCATTTTTGAAAATGTTAGCTGAAGTTGTAGGACCACATATTAATGATCCAACAAATTCAGGCATAATGTCTATTCCAATGAATACCGGAACAGAAGCGGTCTCTACTGGTCTGAAAATGATAAGAGCTTGGGGGTATATTAAGAAAAAAATTCCCAAAAACGAAGCGGTCATAATTGTATGTAGAAATAATTTTCATGGTAGAACCATAACTATATCAGGTTTTAGTTCTGACATATCAGCAGTGAGGTATTACGGTAATTTTGGACCCTATACTCCCGGATTTAAAATAATTCCTTATGGAGATGCTGAAGAACTAGAGAATATTATTATAGATATTGGGCCGGAAAAAGTAGCAGCATTTCTATTTGAACCAATACAGGGGGAAGCGGGGGTAAACGTTCCTCCTGAAGGATATTTGAAAAAAGTGAGAGAAATTTGTACGAAATATAATGTTCTTATGGTTCTCGATGAAATTCAAACTGGATTTTGCAGAACAGGGAAATTTTTTGCCTGCGATCATGAAAATGTGAAGCCTGATATGTTATTACTTGGAAAAGCGCTTGGAGGTGGCATATATCCTGTTTCAGCATGTGTTACAACTAAAGATATTATTGGTCCTGATGTAATAAAACCTGGTACTCATGGAAGCACCTTTGGTGGAAACCCTTTAGCATGTGCTGTCGCAATGAAATCAATTGACATTCATTTGCGAGAGAATCTCGCTGAACGAGCAACGGAAATGGGGGCCTACTTTATTAAGAGATTGAGGGAGATTGGTGAAAAAAGAACTACAATTCCAATAAAAGATATTAGAGGTAAAGGATTACTGATTGCTGTCGAATTCACTGAAGATATCAGGCATATTGTTGAAGAATTAAAAGACAATGGCATTTTGGCAAAGGATACACATTCCACGACTATTCGATTTGCTCCACCTTTAGTAATTACACGAGAAGAAATTGATTGGGCTTTAGATATAATAGAAAAGGTAATTGTAAAACACTAAATGAATTTATACTATATATCATTCCGTATTTAAAAATAATCTTATCCTTTATATATCTGTGTTCCCGCTTTTCCTTCTAAAGCTTCAATAATTTTATCAATGGAAGTTATTATTGCTTTTTCTCCACCAGATTCTAAAAAATTTATAACTGCTTGAATTTTTGGACCCATACTTCCCGCGGGAAATTGTTCTTCTTCTAAATATTTCCTTGCTTCAGAGATTGATAATTTTTCTAAATCTTGCTGGTCTTGGGTTCCATAATTAAGAGAAACTTTTTCTACGTCAGTTGCTATTAATAGAATATCCGCGCCAATTTGTTCAGCTAATTTTGCACTTGCGAGATCTTTATCTATTACCGCTTCAACCCCATAAAGTCTTTTTTTTTCTTTTATTACAGGAATACCTCCACCTCCGCATGCAATTATGATCCAACTTCCTAATTCCATTAATTTTTTTATCTCACGCCATTGATAAATTTTTATAGGTTTTGGGGAGGGAACTACTCGGCGATAACCTTTTGCAGTTTTAACATACCCTGGTTTTGGCACTGAATAAGCAGGACCTATTGGTTTAGTGGGATTGAGGAATGCAGGGTCTTCTGCATCTACTTTAACATATGTTAAAATCGTAAGGAACAACTTTTCTTCATCAAGGTCGATTTTCATTAGTTCTTCGTCTAAAGTTGATTCAATCATGAAGCCTATTTGCCCTTGAGTTTCAGCAACTAAGATTTGTAATGGTCTCTTCGAAACTGCCTTTGTAGCTTCTTGTTGTAGCAATAGATTTCCCACCTGTGGACCGTTTCCATGAGTTATTATTATATTATATTCCTTAGCTAATTGTGCTATTTGACTTATTGGTACATGCAAGTTCCTGAATTGCTCTTCTGTCGTACCTTCATCACCAAATTTTATTAAAGCATTCCCACCCAATGCTACAATTAACGTTTTCAAAGAATAACCTCTGAAGTTTAAAGAATTAACACAAATGGAAAAATTATAATATTTAGCTTATTATTTAAAATTTTTCTCGGAAAAATAACATTATTGCATATTGTATATATAGATGATTTTGATTATTACCTAATGGTATTTATGCTAAATAATTGATTATATTTCTATTTCAAATAATAACCTCAAATATTAAGATATTAACACAATTGAAAAATTATTGATGTTTAACTTTATATTTAAAATTTGTCTAGTGGCTTTCTGGTTAATCAACGTAAACTGCTTTAAACTAAGGAATAATTAATGAATATAAAGTTAAGTAGGTTATACTAACTCCAATATGCACTAAAGTCATCATAGAACCATATTTTAATAACGATATATAATTGAAATCTGATACATCATTTTTTTCTGCGAGGTTTAAAGTTATTAAATCACATGCCGCTCCCTGTGGTAAAAAATTCGAACCAATATTTATCCCTAGGAGAATTGCCATAATAATTAGGTTAGGAACTTGCTCAATACCATATATATTTTGCATTAATGTGATAAATACGAGGGCTGTTGGAATTTGGGCTAAAAAACCTGATAACACACTTATCATCAACAAAATGGTTATAGCAGCAATAAGAGCATTATCCGAGATAAAATTTCCTATTAAATCACCAATAATTATGAAAGTTCCATTTATTTGCATTGTAGCCATAAGGAGGAATATTCCGATAAAAAATGTAATAACCTTTAGATCAGTTTTTAGAAGAATTTCCGTAAAGTCCTTTCGATTTAAAAGACTCATTACGACAGCACCAACAACAGCGACTATATAGGCCGAAGGGATAATAATAAATCCAATAATAATAATAACAAATGATATCGAATTGAAAACAAATTTCTTTTTATTAGCAATAACTATGTTAGGATCCATGATATCAAGAAGAATTTTTCTATATTTTTCAGGAGGGGGTTCTTGCTTTCTAAGCATGGTAAAATCTACAAGGAAAAGGGTATAAATTAGAGTTGGAATAACTATCAGAGTAAAATTTGTTATAAAGTAAATGAAATTAAGTTAAAAAGCATTTGCAATTAGAATATTCTCAGCTGAACTAAAAGGAGTGTAAATCGATCCAATATTTATCGTAAAACTAAGACCAAAAAGATAAGGTGCGGGATTTATTTTCAAGATTCTACATGCTCGTATAACAATAGGTACAAAAATTATTCCAACTGTAATATCAGAAATAATTGCTGAAGTTAAACTCGCCACAAGACAGATCAAATAGAAAAATTTTCTATGATCAGCTTTTGTCCAATGAAGGGTTTTTAAGATAAGCCACCTAAATATTCTATTCTCTTCCATAATAGCAATTATAATTTGCATACAAATTATAAAAAATAACGGTTCAAATTCGACATAGTTCATAAAGTCTGAAAACCCAACACCAAAGACACTACCGGCAACAACACATGCAATAACTGCTGCCAGTATTGTAAAAGAAATATAGTCAATTCGTTCATTAGTAAAGATTACCATTATTGCAATAAACAGAACAGCTGAAACAATAATAGATGCAATTTCGTACATATTACTTTTCAATTTTGATTATTAAGTTTTGATTTTAATAACCTGTATAAAATTTTTATTTTTCCTTACAACAACAATCCTAAAGTGTAATCAACTGTTAATTTAATATTTATCTCGTAAAAATAGCATAATTGCTTTTTGAATGTGTAATCTATTTTCCGCTTGATCAAACACAACAGATTGGGGTCCATCAATTACTTCAGCAGTTTGTTCATACTCTCTCATTGCTGGTAAACAATTCATAAATATAGCATCTGATTTTGCTGTTTTCATAACTGTTGATGTAACTTGGAAAGGTAAGAAAGCTTTCTTACGATCTTCTTCTTGTTCTATTGGAATTCCATAACTCATCCAGCTATCTGTATATATAACATCAGCATCTTTAGCAGCGGTTAGAGTATCATTCATTATTCTTATTTCCGCACCAGTATTTTTTGATAAAGTTTCTACTTCCTCTAAAACAGATTTTTCAGGTGTATATTTAGAATCTTGAGGACATGCTACATCCATTTTTAAACCAAATAAAGCACACATTCTCATTAGATCATACGTAACATTATTATACGCATCCCCAAAATAAGATAGCTTAAAATTATCTAGATTGTTTCGTTTTTCTTTTATCGTTTGAAAATCTCCAAGAATTTGGCAGGGATGTGCAAAGTCATCAAGCATGTTAATTACAGGTACATCAGCATATTCAGCAAGATCCCACACATCTTTTCTGTTATAAACACGTGCAGCAATTATATCTACAAATCTTGAAGCTACTTTTGCCGTATCACTAATATTCTCTTTTTTTCCTAAGGGAGAATCTTTAATTGAATAGAAAATCGCATGACCCCCTAATTGTTGCATACCTGTTTCAAAGGAAATTCTAGTCCTTAAGGAGGGCTTTTCAAATAGCATTAGGAGTGTCTCTCCTTCTAAGGAAGACACGAACTTTTTAGGATTTTTCTTAATTTCAATAGATTTGTTAATAACTTTTTCACATTCTGCACGAGAGAAGTCAGAGACTTTTAATAGATTTCTTACCATTTTGATTTCCTTTTAATTATGATAGCTAATATTTTTTAATAATATGAACTGATTAAAATCGTTTTGTACTCTAATATTACGACTTTTAATTTTATAGATTTAATTTTATAGATCTCAAAAGAGGTGCCGTGGGATAATAATATAGAAAAATTTTTTGATTATAATAGTTTTATATTAATGGAATGAGTGAAAAAGTTGAAGATCGAATAAAAGAACTAGAAGAACGATTGGCTTCCACCAAGGTAAACAAAGCTACACAAAAAAGTATAAATTTCATTAAAGCACAATTAGCCAAACTCAGAGAAAGCTTGATTCAAATCGTGAGTTCTAAAAAAGGCGGTGGTGGTGGCTTTGGGATTAAAAAATCGGGTGATGCTCAAGTAGCTTTTATTGGATTTCCCTCCGTTGGCAAATCTTCATTACTTAACCTATTGACAGAAGGTGATACTCATTCAAAAGTAGCAGCTTACGATTTCACTACAATAACTGCCATTCCTGGTATGATGAATATTGAAGATGCCAAAATTCAGCTCATAGATTTACCTGGTATCATATTAGGGGCTGCTACTGGAAAAGGCAGAGGGAAGGAAGTCTTAGGAGCGGTACGATCCGCTGAATTAATTCTGATAATTATTTGTTTTCGAGAAGATGGAACCATCAATTTTCAAGATTTAAAAAAAATTAGAAATGAACTTCATAATGCGGGGATCCGTTTAAATAGTCGACCATCACGGATTTCTATTAAAGAACAAACTCGAGGTGGGATTCACTACTCCTCAAAAGGATCTCAATTAATGGATAAAGATGAGGTTAAAGCTTTACTAAACGAATTGGGTCTGCGCAATGCAGGTGTACATTTTTCTGAACCAAATATTACGGCAGATCAATTAATTGATTTTATAATGGGAAATAGGGTATATACTAAAGAATTTATTGTAATTAATAAAGTAGATTTGATGAAGATTCCACTCTCCCCAGAAGAAATTACGGAATCTATTGGGCATAATCATTGGGTTATGATTTCAGTAAAAAATCAAGAAAATATAAATACCCTTCGCCATCGGATTTTCCAAGAATTGAATTTAATTCGAGTATATTTGAAGCCTCCTAAAGAAGAAGCAGATATGGAGGAACCGATAATTCTTCATAAGGGAGATACTATGAGAACTCTTTGTAGTAAGATTCATAAAAGGTTTGTAAAAGACTTTCGGTTTTCGCTAATATGGGGGAAATCAGCAAGACATCCCGGTCAAAAAATTGCCAACTTAAACCATATAATTGAAGATGGTGATATTATTTCAATTTATACTAAAATGGGTATAAATGATTAATAAAAATGAGGAAATCTAAATTTCATTGAGAAATACTATTTCAATCTGATCTCTTGTTGATAATTATTTACGGATTTAAAAAGTTATTTTAATACTTCTTCATTAAAAAAGCCAGGCTTAGGAGTTAAGCTGTTTAAAATTAGTTTATCGGCAGGAGTGGTTCTTTCCGTCACAATACGAGCAATTAATTCTCCTAAACCTGGACCTAACATAAAGCCTTGTCCACACATACCTACGGCATTAATATATCCGCTTACTTCTTCAACATTACCCACTATAGGATTTCCATCATGAGTCATTGGATATAATCCTCGCCATGTTCTCCTAATCTTAATATTCTTCAAGCGTGGTATAAGTTGAACCATCCTTTTTGTAATTTGAGGTAGAAATGTACTTGTTTCTCTGCGGTCAATTCCGGGAATAGTTGGATTAGGTGTCAAACAAAAAATAATTTTCCCTTCGTTATTTTGATAAAAATAGTAATTCTTTGAATTTCCAAATTTTTCATCCAAGCAAGGACTAATATCGACAACCATAGGGGAAAAGAACTTTTGAACAGGTTCAGTAATACCCGCTTCATGAGATTCTGGTTCTACAGGTAGATCTAAACCGATTAAATTCCCAATATCTTTTGCTTGAGCTCCAGCAGCATTAATAACAATATTAGTTTTATATTTTGACTTAGTTGTTTTTATGCCAACAATGCTTCTTTTTTTTAAATTAATATCAATAACTTCTTCATTAAAATGATATTTAGTACCTAATTGCTTTGACCGACGATAGAATGAATGTAAAGATAGTAATGGAGAGGCATTCCCATCTTCAGGACTAAAAGTTCCTCCTACTAAACCTTCTTCGTTAATCCCTGGTATAAGTTCTTTAATTTTTTCAGTTTCGAGAAAATCGATATTCAATCCAAAACTCTTTTGGAGCTTAACTGTATCTTTAAGCATTTTTTTATCTTCATCTGAAAATGCTAAAAAAGTATATCCTCCTTGATTCCACCAAATATCGTCTCCATACTCTTCTTCCCATTTGGAGAAAATCTCGATTGATCGCTTGCATAATAATGCTTTACCTATGTTAGAATGAGTAGCTCGAATACCACCTATTGCATGTTTATTATCTGCTTGAGCAACTGAAGGTAATGAATCGAGGACAAGTGTTCTAAGCCCATCAGTAGCCATCGCTAAAGCTATTGGAACACCAACACTACCCGCACCAATGATAATTACATCATATTCAACCATTGCTACACACTTTCCTTTTTATTTCTAATTCCGGCAAATATCCCCATAGGTACTTCAATAAATAATGGACGTTTCGTTCCCGGTGTAATGTTTTCAGTTGGTATTCCTTCTTCTCGAAATATCTGATTAATTAGATGAGTACAAGTTTTCGCTCCACAAGATCCCATTCCCGCTTTAGTTAAAGCCTTCAATTCATTGAAATCCTTTACGCCTGATTGAATCCACTTTCTTATTTCCCCAACAGTGACACGTTCACATCTACAGACAATTGTATCATCTTCAGTAACAGATTTTTTATATTTTTCAATTGGTTCATGATAACTAGTACTCACCAATTTTATCGCAACAGCTTGTTTCGCTATCTCTGAAGGCAATTTTATGGTTATCAATTGAGTTTTTGGAAATTCTGGAAGTATTCTTGCTCTATGTATTTCATATTCTCCTAATTCTTTTTCATTGCTAACAACAATTATTTTATGACCTTTTTCTAACTTAGTCTCTGGAAGCTCTAATGGAAAAGTAACCAATGGATAATCTTTCTGTTTTCGATAATCATGTAATACTACTGCTAATCCAGGACAAACTGCAATACATTTCCCACATCCAAGACAATCTTTTTCTCCTTTAAAATATGGTAATTTAGTGATTAGATCATCTACGGTTTTAATTTGTCCTTGGTCACATACTGAAGTACATGGATTACATGGTATCTCTTGGGTGCAATAAAACACTGGATAAATTCCTTCTTCTTTAAAATGGAAATCGGCTTTTAAAGGTTGAGGAGGTTTCGCTTTCATTAATTTAGCAAATCGATGAAGATCATCCATTTTTTCTCTAAAAGGAATTCCTTTTTCCTGTAGAATTTTTAATGCTTCAATTCTCCCTGTAAATATTGCAGCAGAAGCTTCAGCTATTTCTTGAGCATCTCCTGCAACCCATACTTTCATATTAAATTCTTTTGCTTTTCGGAAAAACTCATCAACAGGATTTAAGCCAACAGCTATTAAAATTGTATCACAGTTAAATGATTTTTCAGTACCAGAGAGAATTTTACCCTTTTTATCCAGTTGTCCGATAGTTATTGATTCTACTTTTTTTTCCCCGTTTGCTGAAACTATAGTATGATTAGTATATATTGGAACACCTAAACGTCTCAATTTATCTTCATGAACTTTATACCCCCCGCATTGAGACATTGCTTCAATCAAACCAACAACTTCAATTCCCGCTTGGATCGCGTGATACCCCGCAATTAATCCAACATTCCCTCCCCCAATAATGAAAACCTTTTCTGCTGCTTTTACCAGATCACGATTAACTAAGGTTTGGAAAGCTCCAGCACCATAAACTCCTGGAAGTGTGTTTCCTGGAAAAATCAGCATCTTTTCTCGAGCTCCAGTGGCAATTAAAAGGCGTTTTGGTTTAACTAAAATGTATTCCTTATTATTTTTCAGAATTCCTACAAATCCATCACTAAATACTGCTATACACACACTATTTAACCAAACTTGAACATTTGGTAATGATTCAATTGATTCACCAAGAATTCTTGCAATATCGATACCTCTTTTTCCTGCATAAACATCTTCTTGAGAGCCAAAAAATTTGTGGGTTTGGAGAACAAGCTTCCCCCCAAGTCGATCTTTGTCATCAATTAGAATCATATTAAGATTGTGTTCTCCTAGTATTTTAGTAGCAGAGAGTCCGGCAGGTCCCGCCCCTATTACTAGAATTTCAATATCGATTATTTCTGAATCTCCTATATCAACAAGAAAATCTTCAGCAGGCAATTCTGGTAAGCCATTACAGCTTTCAATAATCATATCCCTTATTAGAGGAGTCATACATGCTTTAACGGGAATTCTATTAGCAATTACATTACATTGAGAGCATTGACCATTTGCGCAAAAAATTCCTTGAGGACTTCGATCTTTAACATGGTGACCAAAAGTTTTAATATTATTGAGAAAAAGAGCAGAAGATATAACCATACCTTCATACCCAGTTAAGATTTTCCCATCAAAGCTAAAATTAATTGCTTTTCTTTCTGGTATATCTAAAATTGGATGATTTTTTATATCTCCCATTCAGACTCTTCTTTTTAGTTTATTACTTTAAGTTTTTTAGCAATATTTATAGCTTCTTATTAAAAAGCTGTTGTGAAATTGATAATGCACAGTGTTTTCCACATATCGAAAACACATCTTCATTTATAGGATGCTGTTTTTGAGGTTCTGTTGGATCAATGCTATGCTTAAATGAGTTTAAACATTATTGGTATGGTTTTATAACTTTGATGATATCTACAAAATCTATTCCTAGCTCTTTCACTTTATTTATTGTCGGACATCCTTTTTGATTCCATCCACGTTCACTATAAACAGCATCTTGGAGTTTTGAATATTGTTCTTCTCGGTATTTTCTAAGTATCTTTATTTTATCTTCAGTATTTTTGCCACTTATCTCATATCCGAGAGCTTTTAATTGTTTATCATATCTTTCAGCACGACTTTCATATTCTAAAGGCAATACCGGTCCCATGGCTCTATACGGAAGGTTTGAATCATGTTCTCTAAGTCCTCCACCTTGCCTTATGTTGAATATCCTTTGAAAATTATATACCACCTCACTCATTTTAATGATGTCATCTGGTGTTGATTGACGTCCTGTGACAGCAGAGAAATATTGAGTATACCATGCAACATGATCAGGGACTCTTGCCCTTACAAGTTCTCCTGTCTTAGGATCTTTAATAGGGTAGTCTGCTTGAGATTTAGGTTGAATATCATTCCATGGGAGCTTGCATAATCCACAAAGTCCAAACCAAGTCCGCCATAATGGAAACCAACGTAAAGCTTTTGCTTTATCCTCGAAAGTTGGAAGGGAATTTCTTATTACATCCTCGAATATTAACCAGGCTTCATCATGCTGAGGACCCTTATTTGTAAGTCCATATCCACCCTGTTGAGCTAATGATTCTTTAGTCACATATTCCGAAAACTCTAATCCTTTATGTTCCATTCCGATATCCTGTACAAAATTTGGATCTGCTCCATATTCCTTGACAAATATTGCTTTCATTTCTTTAATACCTTGACCTACAATTTTTCCAAATCCTTCTCCCTTCGCCATTTGATGAATTAATTCTATTGCAGCTTCCACATTTCCGAAGCTAAGATCTAACCCACCCGTAACTTTTTTATTTAGGATACCCGCTTCATAACATTCCATCACAAAAGCAATACCAGTTCCCACACTTATTGTATCAAGCCCATATGTGTCACAGTAGAAATTTACTTCTAATATCCATTTAGGATGCCATACGTCCCAATTTGAACCACATCCAGCAATAGTCTCATATTCGGGACCATCCACAATCACTTTTTGACCTTTGAAAGGACCAGTCATTATTTCATAGTTATCTGAGTAATGTGAACAGCTAACAGTACACCCTATCCAGCATCCATCTGCCCCTTCTTTTCCAGAATAGATTCTTCTCATATTTTCCCTACTATAAGGAATATCTTTTCCACTAATTTCTTTATGTGTACCATATCTGAAATTTTCAGTAGGTAATAGGTCGGTTACATTCATAATATCGGGAAGATGTCCGGTACCTACTCTTCTCATTTCATTTTGAATAGGATCCAGTTCCATGACTTCTTGGCTGTGTTTTTTACCTAATTCTTTCGCTGCGTCTAGATTATCGGGGTTATTTGATTTTACAGTAACTTTTGGGGTTCGACAAACCAATGCTTTGATCTTTTTATCTGCAAAAACAGAACCTATTCCCCCCCTACCAGCCTGTTTACATGAAGCCCAGTTCCGTCCCCGTACAAACCACGAAAAGTTTAGCATCCCCCATTTTGAATGTTTTGCTGCAGGACCAGTACTAACTACGGAAATGCGTTGTTTTTCATTTTCATCTTGAGCGTATTTCTCGGTTAATTGTTGGGTAAGTTCATGTGAATATATTGAAAGGTTATCATCTTCCTCTACAACTTTAATTTGGATGATACCCTCAACACCATCGATATAAATAACAACTTCCTTTTCAGCTTTCCCTTGTATTTCAATCGTATCAAAACCCGAAAATTTTAAGTATGGACCAAAATATCCTCCCACATTGCTGTCAACAACTAATCCTGTTAAGGGGGAAATCGTGGTGACTATACTCTTCCCCGATCCTGGATAAAACACACTTCCTCCTAATGGGCCTGAAGCAATACAGATTTCATTCTCTGGGTCATTCCACTTTACTATTTTATCTTTTGGAAGGGAATTCCACATAAGCCATAGATCAAAACCTTTTCCACCTATGAATTTATCTTTCATTCCATCTGAAACAGGTTTAATAGTGATTTCATTATTTGAAAGATTTATATATAAAGTTCGATTCATATAACCTTTCTGGGCATTACGAAGTTCATATTTTTTTTCTGCTAAAATCAATTAATTACACCAAATCTAAAATAAAAATATTAAAAAATCATAGAGGCGGATTATAATAAAGATTAAATTACCTATAATTTAAAAAAATATAGCTACTTTTTTAAGAATTTATTAATAAAATTATCAAGGACTTCTTCGATAGTAGGACTTCCAATTGATTCGATATCATACGATACTTTCACAATAGGCTTATTTATTTTGATTAATTTGGTTAAATCTATAGGACTTCCATTCAAGATAATATCTGCCTTCACATTATTAAGTGTTTTTTCTAAGTCGTCTATTTGTTCATCAGTGTATCCCATTGCAGGTACTATTTGTGTAATTTGAGGGAAATCTTCGTAGATTTCTTTCATAGATCCTACTAAAAATTTTCTTGGATCTACTATTTTTGCTTCTGCGTTTTTAGCAGCAACATATGCAGCTCCAATTGCCATGCCTCCATGAGTTAAAGTGGGTCCATCTTCTACAACTACAACTTTCTTTCCCTTCAATCTTAAAGGATCTTCTGCTTTAACCACCGAGTTTGTATAAACTCTTATAGCATTTGGATTTAATTCATCGAGATTTTTTTCCACAATTTTAACATCTTCTGGTTTCGCACTGTCCATCTTATTTATTACAAACACATCAGCATATTTAGCATTAACTTCACCTGGGTGATATTTCTTCTCATGTCCCGGTCTTAATGGATCAACGACTACGAAAAGTAAATCAGTAATATAGAAAGAAATCTCATTATTTCCCCCATCAAAAATAATTACATCTGCTTCTTTTTCAGCTTCCCTAATTATCTTCTCATAATCAACTCCCGAATAAATCACTAATCCCTGCCTAATGTAAGGTTCATATTCTTCCCGTTCTTCAATAGTGCAATCGTATTTATCTAGATCCTCATATTTTTCAAACCTCATAACATTTTGTTGAATTAAATCACCATAAGGCATTGGTTCACGAATAGCTACAACTTTGTATCCTTTACTCACTAAGTATCGATATGTAGCTCTAGAAACTTGACTTTTGCCACATCCAGTTCTTACCGCACAAATAGCAATTACCGGTTTATTAGCTTTAAGTTGAGTGAATCTCCCAGATATTAATCGATAATTAGCCCCTGCAGCAAGTGCTCTTGAAGCTTTATGCATTACCTCCTCATGAGACACATCTGAATAAGCAAACACAACTTCATCGATTTTATGTTTTTTTATATATTCTTCTAAAAGATCTTCAGAAACCATTGGAATTCCATTTGGGTATACATTACCAGCTAGTTCTACGGGGAATTTTCTTTCGGTTTCTTCTGTTGTACCAACATTTTGTTCACCTGCTATAGTAAATGCAACAACCTCGTATTCTTCGTTATCTCTAAAAACAGTATTGAAGACATGGAAATCGTAACCTAATGCACCTATGATAACAACTTTCTTTCTCTTCATAGATATAAACCAATCTCAAAGTATTCTATCGTTTATCATAATATTTAATTTGAGATTTGTTATAATGTTTTTTGATAACAATATGGGAATGACAACCCACTTTTATATCTAGATAATGAATACTATTTTTTTCCTTTTTTCAATATGATCTCTTCAGTGAAGATACTAAAATATAAAAGATTTTATGTTTTATAGAAAGTTTTGAAGGTCCTTTATGAGTTTATTTAATTTCATAAACAAAGAAATCTCTTGCTTTTTTCAAATTTTTAGCAAGATGTGATTCTTAGTAAATTGCTATTTTTAATTTTTAATATTATCTAGCTTTTTTAGGTTTTTTTTAACCAATTTTACACCGATACTTAAACGACCTGCCTTTTCCTCAGGTCCCTGCCAAAAAGGGTAATTTTTTTCTAAAATTTTCATTTTTTTAATTCTTAATATCAAAATTGCCATAAAATTAATGGCAAGAATATTTGACATTAAAAGAACAAAACTTCCAAATGATAAAAGTACATTTCCAAAAATTAGAGTTACTCCAATATTAACGGCGGGAGGCATCAATGATACCGCAATAGCAATCCCTACTAAAGAAGATTGTATTATTCCCGTAGTGGCAAATCCTACTGCTAAACCCGCGGCGATAGAAACGATCAAATCAAAAATTGTTGGAAAATTTCTATTCAACATTTCATGCGTTATAGAAGGTGAACCGTAAATAAGTAAAGCCACGATTGCTAATAAAAATCCAATTACTAATGCGATAAGAACACTAAGAATTTGTCCGACTATTCCTTTTTTAATTAAAAGATAATTTTTGCTTATTATTCCATATGAAACACCTAGAATAGGCCCCATTAATGGAGATATGATCATTGCCCCGATAATAATTGCAGTAGAATTTAAAATAAGTCCTGCCCCTGCGATAAGCGCAGCTAATATAATAAAGAGATAATAATTGATATTTAATTCCATTCCTTCTTTTATTGAGGATTCGATTTCTTCCACGGATACTCTACTTGATAGCTCTTCGGAAACATCTAGTTGATCCTCTTTTAATTCTGGAATCGTTACTTGTAATTTTAATATATCTATTATCCCAAATTCGATTCCCACTCCAAGTTCATTCAGTACTTCAAGTACTTTAGGAACCCTATTTCTTGGACAGCGAATAATGATTAATGAATTGTTAGCTCCTTTTAATAAAATCATACTTTTAATGTTAATTTTCTCATTTAGTGCAGTAATTATGGATTCTGTATTCTTTTTTGGTTCATTAGGAAGACTTATCTGAATTTGACTCATTTAATATGCATTATTTTTTTAAAGAGTTAAAATAAATTTACTTAGAAGTTATATAAATTTTTTTCAAGATTTTTTAAAAAATTAAAAGACTCGTAAAATTAACGCTTTAAAAAATTGCTAAATTTTGTATTTTCGACAATATCTACAAATTTCTTAATATAAGTTCGTAACTTTTCGATTTTTTCAAAGGCAATGAGAATCTGTTCTAATTTTCTAGAAAATTTTATAAATTTTTTTTTCATAAAAGTGACCTTCAAATTGCAATCTTTAATTGATCATCGTAATTAATTTAGAACAAATTATTATGATTATTAATTCTATGAAGGGAAGGATAAAACACTCTTTTTATTCGACTTTTTGGAGGAAATTGATAATTATTAGTCCACAAGAAAAAAAAAGGGAATGATCTGGAAATGCTAAACACAATAGATCATTCATTTTCTTTTAAAATTTTATTGAGAGTTTCTATCGCATTTTCTTTAATCGATTTTGAAGTTATTTTTTTTATAGTTTTTGCCATCATTTTATAGGCTCCTGAGACCGTAATATCAATTTCAATAAAAACACCAATACCAGACTCTGTATCTTCAAAACTTACGTTATAAAAAGTTTCACCAGCAGAAGGAACAACTTCGAATTTTGTGGAACGTTCAGTTCTTGGCCCAATCTCATTAGTTGAAATTTCTCTTCCCTGAACTGTTGTAACACGGTTTCCAGTTATATCAAAAAATTCGTTTACAATTTCTTTAAAGTTGTCTGGTATCTCTTTTAATTCATATATTAATTCCTTACCTTCAGATTCTTCCTTTTGCTTTTCCTTACTAGTCACCACGACCCTCACACGACCGATGTTCTGGATTCTAGCATGGCGAGTATTAGGATCGCCTTGTCTATGCGAGGTTATACGAATTGTCGGGAAGTAAGTGCCAGGTTCGGAGAAAGTATAAGTGGTTTTCAATTCTACATGAGTGCTTTTTGTGTTTTTGAGTTTCTCGGTTATTGGATAGTCACCAGTGCCCTCAAAGTCCCATTCCGCACTGACTATTGAACCGGCATCTGGTGGTGTATCGATAACACTGAAAAACTTAACTTTCTTCCCAACCTTAACATCAACACGCTCACCTCCATTTACTGTAAGAGTGACCACCGGTTGAATCCCCTTACGCTCCACAGCAGTCGGTGGCACTTCCACCTGGCCATCTACCACTTTATATGTAGTACTTGCTGGGGGTGCCACGCCTTTTTCAACCCATGCGCTCACGTCGCGCAGTGCCTGTTGCAATATACCACTATAGTTGATAACTCGTGTGGTTATTGCTGGACGGGAGTCTAAAGGTGTGATCACAGGTGGTGTATGCATTGCATTGTCAATAAACCAGAGTCGATAATTATCATCGAATTTTTCTCCCAATGCAGCTTTCACCTTCGAGCGATACCAGTCGGCTTGCCAAGGATAGGCTGCCTCGTCCATCAACATATTAACTGCGATCATCTTGCCTTCAAACTTGCCTGTCTGTACCGAACCTGCGCCTTGATAAGTATGACGCGGACCTAATATCTCGGGTCTTTGTGGATACAACGGTTTACCATCAGGTCCTCGGAATTGATCCCAGACATAATATTCAGTTGATGGAACCTGATGGCGATGATAGGTTTGAACCGCGAGATAATTAGAGTTGTCGATACGTACTCTGTCTCCTACCTTGACAGCAGATAAATATCGGTAGTTTTCCTCGCCATAGGCTAGGAATATCATGTTACCGAAGACTGCAATAGCATAAACTACGCAACCCTCTGCTTCACCGCTTTTTAAGAAAATTGAAGCCCCCTGTAGGTCACCTTCAGGTACGCTTTCTAATTCAAACGCTGCTGGAACTATTACGTTTCCAGCTTGCCCTGCAGATATAGATAATGAACCTCCCATTTTCCTGATATCATCGGGCATAATAAGTTTGCTGATGATTGTATCGTGTGTGATCCGGGCGTCTAAGAGTGATTGGGGTGGGTTGGCACCGAGGTAGCCTGGTTCCTTCCAAAAATCTTCAACATAAGTGGGATCCCATTTCATCATTGGGTCAAGGAGCGTAGTTAAGACTCCTGTATAGCCAAATGCAATCCTCCTGTAATTGAACCAAGCGTGTGGTGGAAATCCCATCTTAGTTACTTCGATAAGTGCTTCTCGTTCCTCTTCATTTAGATCAGCATACATATCTCCGCTACCACCAGGTTCTACTGCATCAATGATGGAAGATATTTTTTCTTTCAATACGCGCATTGCATGAGCCTGCACTGAGAACACATTGATCATAGCCATTGGTGTTGCGTGAACAAATGGTACCACGCCATCCCAGACACCAACTGTGTTCTCAATACAGCTGATGGTCTTATATGCCCCACCGCTACCACCAAAAGCATAACCATAGGGTCGGGGGGACCCATACATTTCAGAGGCTAAAATGCGCGAGTATTTAGCTACGGCTACACTGGTTCGATATCCGGCAATAGTGGGATCTTCGCCTGGAAACATGTCCTTTCTTCCCAGGTTTGATTCCACAAAATAAGCTCCACTATCGAATACAAAGTCTAACGAGTAGGGAGGATTAGGATAATCTGGCTTCTGTGCAATATTCTCATTCCCAGATATCGGCATAATATACTGGAAGAATCGGCCTTCATATTGTTCCTTCGGTGGGAAATAAAACGAAAATCTGGCATCTGTGCCTCTAAAACCACCATGGACGTATCGATGGCGTGCGGGCTCGTCCCGCCACTGATCGATATCTATATACGGTTCGGTGAAAAGAGGATCGCTTGATTCAGTGGACTCATTTGCTTCTATAATATTACACCTATTTTTTTTATTTAGTTATAATTCTTAATTCTTTTTAAAGAAGATTATTCTGAAAATCCCTTTAGATTCAAAATCTAAGGAATTCTTTGATCAGAAAGAAACTGTTTACTATGCTTTTTATCATGGATATTTTGAAATACCTCGCAGGATCAATTCAAAGAAAATCGCTAACCATTTTAAAATTTCTCGGAGTGTATTATATAACCATTTGCGAAAAATAGAAAGAACAATTTTTCACTCAATATTCAATTAATAATTATAGAAAATAACAATCTAAGATTCATTACTACTTTTTAACAATATAATCAAGTACACATGTGCGACCAGTATTAAAATATTTACCTTCTAAAATTACTCTTTTTTCTTTGTAGATGATCTTAAAGTTATGAAAATAATCATCAGGTTCATCATCATCATAATAAGTATGCACAGATTCTTCATATCTGTGTTTATGAATTACTTCACCAGGCTTAGTTTCTTCTTTCTCATCAAAGTTTTTATCATCTTTAGAGAGAAAGTTAAGATAACATAATCCTCCATCCATCAACACACGGTTTATTTCATTAATAGCTTGAGCTGTTCCGTTTTTACTTAAATGAACCATAGAGAGATATGAATAAATATAACCAAAAAACCTAGATTCAAAGGGTATATTTCTCATGTCTCCTTTGATAATGTTTAACTTTATATTTTTATTCATGCAAAAATTTTCCGCTTCCTTTATCTGATCATCAGAAATATCAATCCCAAATGTTTCAAACCCATTTTCATAAAACAAAGCAAGTTTAGGATCTGGTCCACCCGCACCACAATCTAGTATTTTTTTAGGTGCAGGATTAGATTGGATGAACCTGAGAAAGGTATAAAGTGAGGATGGATAAAATTTTTTTATCATTTTTAAAAGAATTTAGTATGCTTTTTTTATATTTCAAAAAAATTAACGATTAGTAATTACAGTTTCGATAATTTTTCCATCTCGCATTTTTAACATTCTTTCAGCAAGAGCACCAATCATAGGATCGTGAGTGACCATTAAGATAGTCTGATGAAGTTCTAAATTAAGATCTCGTAGTAATTTAATTATTTCCATACCCATTTTACTATCAAGTTCACCTGTTGGTTCATCAGCGATTAAAATGGAAGGTTCATTACATAGAGCTCGTGCGATTGCCACTCTTTGTTGTTCACCACCTGAAAGCTCAGAAGGAAGATAATCTTTCTTTTCACTTAAACCTACAAGATCAAGAAATTTATTAACATTTCGTTTAATTTCTTGTTTGGTTCTACCTGCAAAAAGCATTGGAAGTTCCACATTTTCATACGCTGAAAGAACAGGTACTAAATTATAAAACTGAAAGATGAAGCCAATTTCTTTAAGTCGTAAATTTGTGAGTTGTCTATCGTTCATATGGGCTATATTTGTTCTATTAATGTATACAACCCCACTTGTAGGATTATCAAGAGCCCCAATCATGTTTAAAAGGGTTGTTTTTCCAGAGCCTGATGGTCCCATAACTGAAACAAATTCACCTTTTTTAATATCTATAGTAACATCATTTAAGGCTCTAATTTCAATCCCTTCAGTAATATTATAAACTTTAGTTAAGTTAAACGTTTGGATCATTGTACTAGGATTTATTAATTCATAGTCTTTGACTTCTTGAAGCACTGAATTTAAAAACTGAATTTCTTTCCTTTTTTTAGCTTTCTTCATTTTTTTATCTCCAATTTAGAAATTATAAATTTCATTAATTGGTTTTCCTCCTATTTTTTCATCAGTAAATTCCCCATCAGTGAGAGTTATAATCCTATCTGCCACATCTGCTATTCTTCTATTATGAGTAACCATTAAAATTGATTCTCCTGCGTTCTTTAAATCAAGAAAAATTTTCATTATAGTAATTGTTGTTTCCGTATCAAGTTCTCCTGTAGGTTCATCAGCAAGAATAATAAGGGGGTCGTTAACCAAAGCCCTAGCTATCGTAACTCTTTGTTGTTCTCCACCAGACATTTGTGCAGGTAGATGCATCATTCGTTCCTCTAATCCAATCCTTTTTAAAAGATTTTCAACTTTTTCCTTCCGTAACTTCGAATCCTTTTTATCTAATATCATTGGAAGCTCGACATTCTCATATGCTGTAAGAATCGGAAAAAGGTTATAGAATTGAAAAATTAATCCAATCTTTCTCAATCGCATTTTTTTATGTTGTTTATTGGTCATATGTGTAAGATCAAGGGCCATTCCTTTGGCGTTTACATTATACATAATCTTACCAGAATCTGGAAAATCAAGAGCGCCTAAGCAATTAATTAACGTTGTTTTTCCAGAGCCCGAGGGACCTACAATCGCAACAAATTCTCCCTTTGTAATTGTGAGATTTACTTTATTGAGTGCTGTGATTGTTGAACTACCAATGGTATAAGTTTTAATTAGATCATGCACTGCTAGAACTATATTAGGTTCGATCGTAACTGCCTTTGCGGTAGACCGTTTTTCTTTATTCATTCTTGTTATTTTTATCACCTTGTTTTATTTATCTTGTTCTCACTGCATCTATAATGTTTAGGTTTGCTGCCCATTTTGCGGGATATCTTGAACTCAGGATTACTGTTATTAAAACAGTAACGACTAAAATAATAATAGTTGTCCAAGGAATTGTCCAAGTTACTGCGAGAAATCCACCGGAAGGCATCGCCTCCACCATCAAAGATCCTTGAATTAATCCTGCAAATATACCCGTTAATACACCTAAAAGTGCCAAAATTAATGTCTCTCCCGATATTGAACGGATAACTCCTTTTTTGCTTAATCCAATTGATCTAAGCATACCTATTTCTCTTCTACGTGCCATGGTTGTAAGAAGACTATGAAGAGTTAACCCAAGCATAGCAATTATTATAGCAAAGATAAGTAAGCCATTCATAATGAAAACGATTAAATTTATCATTGTTCTGAAAGTAGAACTCATAAAAGATTTTGTAAATGCGAATATTATAAGATAACCTCGATCTTCTATGTAATTAACTTCTTCTTCTAGAACATCTTCATCGTGAGCTCCCTGTTCTACCCATGAAAACCAATCATAAACATTTGTTCTAATCTGAAGTGTGAAACTTTTAAGATCTATCATTGACCAGAATCCACCGGCTATGAAATGTAGATTCTGCAAAAGAAAGTTCTTATAAACCGAGATATTTTCTGGATGATCACTGTGAACTAATATTGAGGTTACAAAATCATTAGAATAATCAGATCCGCTATAATCAGAAAATATGATATTTCTCGTCTTTTCGTAATTTAAATATATAGAATTTCCACTTACGTCAAACCCTGCTTCAAATCCAGCATACCAATTATATCTTTCTGTATTGTACAAAGTGGGGGCCTTAATAATTCCTACAATCTCAAATTTTGGCCAAAGATCTGGAGTTATTGTAGAATAAATTGACTTAGCTAGTCCCAGTTTTATGCTATCAATAGTTAAATTATAGTTGCTATTATATGTTGAGTTTTGCCCAATTATTCTTAGTTTGATATCCCCTATTGGGTTAATATAATAGTGATTTATATCGAAATTAAAAGTGTTGTTTGTTTCGGTAATATTACTAATAGGACCTAAATTTTCAAATGTGTTTGTATAAATGTTAAGAACTTCTAATTCAAGAGAATCCACCGTGGTGTTTACTGAAGTTTCTACTGTAATATTTATAGCATTATATAAGTTAGTCGGCAGTAAATTAACAGTTATATTTAAAGCAAGCCATGTTTGATTACTTACAAACGATAAGTATACATCATCAGAAAGAGTTAAATTTAATGTACTTCCTGAAGCTGATGAATAGTTGTTTATATATGGAATAGCGGTAGTGTTATATGGAAAAGCTCCTGCCGAAATAGTTTCTAAATTGAATTGGTGTGGAAAAATAGTTATATTGTCACCAATTACTATTGTGGGATTATTTGTGATAAAATTTTCATCCACTACGCATATATTTTCTGTCGTATTGAGTATTTCTTCCATTGTAGTTCCATTATATCCGGCCTTTTTGCTTACAAGACTATTATTTCCAAAGTATAAATCAGATTTAAGTTTACCAGTTGAATTTGTATGAATCCCTGCAACTGAACTTGCATAATCTATTACTGAGCTATTAAAAGATACAGGAGTATAAAAATCCATTCTTGTGGTATAATATTCGATCCCACTCATACCATTTAGAATTGATTCCACAGTAGAAAAGTTAAACCAATTTGGTTGAACTAAATCTAACATAGGATTTCCCGTTTGCGTTAATTTTCTGAAAGCTAAATCAGTCCCTCCACCAGGTAGGTTTTTATTTGCAATTTCTTCGTAGGTTTCCCAAGAGATAAACATATTATAAGACTTTCCACCACTCTGAAATCCTAAGAGATCTAGTGATGAGAATCCTTGAATACTTCGAACAATTGCTATAATTGTCATATTTACTATAATTGTATCTTCATATGCATTATAATCATTTCCATCAAGTATCGCAGTCAAGTTTGCATAGGTTGTTCCAAGTGAAAATTTGACAGATAAATTGCCACCAACATTCAAATTATAATCATCAGCAAAATCTTCTTCAAGTATGATATTATTGGTAATTTTGAGTTCATTCATCATTTCATTAAGAGTCATTGTTGTAGGGGAAATTATAATAGTTTTAGTCATGTGTTTCTTAATTTTTGCTGTATCTACGATGTTTATTGTTATAGACTCATTCCATTCGCTATCAAGTAAACTATGTCCAACCCAATCATTATTAATTTGAATTTGAGCATTTTGGTGACTTACTCCCATTACATCATCTACTCCTGATTGATTAATAAGACCTTCTTCGAAAGATCTGGGGGTATTAAAAGTATATAATCGAATATCAGCACCCATAAAGTCATTAATGGTAGTACCTATACCTGCTCTCATTGAATCCATCATTACACTCATCCCTATAAGAAAACTTGTGGTTAAAGCAATCATAGTGAATGTAAGACTTGTTCTTCTTCGATGCCTTAATATATTCTTTTCAGTTAATAGTTTTGTTTTCCGTAGATATGGAGAAAATAAAGTCACAAACGTTTTATTAAGTGGTTTTATACTAAGTGCAAGTAACCAAATAATCCCAAATAAGATTAATATAGGGGCAAACATGGTAATTACTAATCCTTGATCCATCCCTGGGATTGATCCTTGACTCATTGCAAATTCAGTTATACTTTCAGGAGGAAAAATTATAAGCCACGTTCCCGAGAAGATAAGTAAACCTCCTAAAATGAAGAGAATTATCCTTTTCCAATAGTGTTTTTTCTCCCTTTTAGATTTTTCCTCAATAGGATTTAAGTTTTCAATGATAGGCTTACGACTTGCTTTCCAACTAGGATAAAGTGAAGCAATAATACAAGAAACTAACCCGACTACAAATGTTGTTAATACCGTTATGGGAAGTAAAACAATTTCAAAATTCGTAATTGAAAGCCCTCCCAGTTGAGCCACAATACTTTGAATTGATTGTAATGTGACTGAAAAGATTACATACGATATGAAGTAAGAAAATATCGTTCCTATTGTCGCTCCAATTATTCCCATTACTGTACCTTGCGTTAAAAACATTTTAAATGTCTCAGATTTGGATGCCCCTATTGCCTGGAACATACCTGTTTCATACTCTTGTTCTTTTTTAATAATGTTAAAAATATTCATCATTAGTATAATTGCAAGGATTAATGAGATTAAACCAAAAATTAGAAAAACAGTCTCCATTGTACCCATTGTAGTACTTATCATCTCTAAATTATTTGATTTTAAGTCATTAACTTTCCAATCTCTCCCATCATTAAGTTCTTCTAAAGTCTTTTCAATATTCTCAACTACGGAAGATACAGTATATATATCATCAACACCTATGACCCCTAGATTATATTCACCAGTATGATTTTCTGTTCCATCCACTAGTTCATGAGCATTATTAATATTTACAAATAATCCTTGTCCTCCTCCACTACCCAACAGATTTCTTGAAGATTCTGATGGGTTTTCTGGATCAAAATCTTTCCCTTCACCGATATCTCGTATTATCGCAACAACGGTATATTCAAGCCATGTTCCTGTATTTAGCGGGTTATAACCAAGAAATTCTCCGTCATTTGGTAGAATCCAAACACTATCATTCGCTTTAAGATCTTTTCCTAATTGAATTTTAAGTGATTCTGAAATAACTACTACTTTATCTCCAGTATCTTCAGAAGTATAATCGAGAAGTTTTTCAATTGTATCTACATTGCTCACTGAATCTAATATAAAGGGTTTCCCACCTAAATCTTGTTCATCTACATCTTGAGGATCAATCCCATATATCCCTGTTCTTGTGCTATTTTCTACTTGGTTTCCACTATCAGTAGCACTAATATAAACATTGAAACCTGAAATCCGGTAAGCAGTTGATTCAACATGCCTTACATCTTCTATTTCACTATTTATTTCATCAGGTTCAAACCAACCGTCAGTACTGTTAGCAGATCTAATTAAAATATCTGCACTACCTAATTGATTATCCATAGTATCTAACATCATTACATTGAATGAATCAGATACGATTAAAACTCCACCAAATAAAGCTACGCTAATAACAAGTGTGATTGTTGTAAGAATATATCGAAGCTTACGTCTTTTCATATTGCGGAAAGCAATCTTTAATATCGCGCCCATTTTTTCCTTTTCTCTTTTAATATACTTTTTGTTTTATTTTTAGATTATGAAGAAATAATCCTTATTTTGCACTGTTTTGCGAATTATATCAAACACGGTTTATTTAAGTATTAATTTGATTCAAATTAAAAGATTTGATAATATGATATCATTAATTATGCCATTTAAATAACTTAAACCTTTCTGTAATTTTATAAAAGAATAAGAATACTAAAATCAAACAAAAATTTTTATTTTTTCTTTTTATTTCTCACTACATATATGAATGCCAAGGAGAGATATCTAGCAGTCTTTGACGAAAATAAACGGAAAAAATTGGATCGTGTTCCTACGTTTGTCCAGTATATTCGACCCGAGTTTGTTGAGTTGCATCAACAACGGTTTTTAAACATGAGTGTACCATTCCAGTCAGAAGTTTCCAGATTTAAAAACGCTTATTTTATGGGTTTTGAATCTGTTTTTGGGAATGTCCATCCTGGTTTAAGAGTAAGTAGGGTAGAGTTAGAAGATAAGAACGGTGAAAAGGTGATAGTGGGTTGGAATGGTCAACCACCTGCAATAAAAATGGATTATTACCAAAGAGGATTATTTTTCTCAATTGAAAATCTAAACAAGGTGCGAGAAACAATGCGTAAAGTTGACGATTCTGCAGAAATTAAGAAAACTATGGACCATTTTGAAGGGATTTCACCTCATATTTTTCCAGTTTTAGCTTTAGGTGGGATATTTGATACTTTGTGGCAATCTATGGGATTTAATAATTTTGCCTATCATTATCGGAAAAATACGAAGCTTTACCGGGAAATAATTAAATATTTTGCGGAATTAACGCTTATTCGAGTTCAATCAGTCATTGACACAACTGGGAATCATGCCGGAGTTTTAAATATCAATGATGATATAGCATTCAAGGGTCGACCAATGATTTCTCCTGAAAGGTGGGAAAAAGATATCGGGAAATATTATAAAGAAATATGTTCTATAATAAGAGATGCGGGAATGAAAACCACATTGCATTCAGACGGAGATGTGACCATTATGGTCCCGGTTTTGAAAAGAATTGGTTTTAGTGGGGTTCAAGGCTGGGAAGGAGGAGCAGATCCGTATAGCATCAATGAAAAGTATCCTGATTTTGTGATCAATGGATTTGGTGATATATCCCAAGTTATTCCTTTCGGTTCCAAAGAAGAGATTTTCAATCATGTGAAAGAATTAATGGATGCTCTCAAAGAAAATCGTCATTTTATAATCGGACCGAGTACAGTCATTTATGAAGGTATACTCTTTGAAAATGTGGAATATTTCATTAAAGCCTCAAGGCGTTACGGCAAATATTAAGATTTTACTTTGTTATTTCAACTACCCAAAATACAAAATAAAGAATTATTAATATAAAAATTACTCAATTACTAGTTCTTTAATCATCTTTCTTGAATTTATTATATCCAATAGTGTGGAAGAATTTTTAATGCTCAAGACATCTGACCAAATATTTACCTGTTGGTAATTATATTCTGAGAGGTTTTTAGACTCCTTCAAATCCCTATAATAGGTTTCCATTTTCTTTACTTGGTTTTGATTAGCTGCACCATTTTTCCTCAAAGTTTTATAATCATCAAAAGAAAGGCCCCATTTATCTTTATTATCATTAGCATTTCCTTCCATTGAATTCCCCACAAGATAGTTATTCCATAACTTATTATCAATAGGTGGAACAACCATGATTGCTATATTTCTACGTAGTTTTCCATGAAGATTATCTCTTAGATAGGCGCTTATTGGAGTTTCAAAACCAAATAGTGAGATAAAAATAATCTGTGGGATTATCTTAGAATATTGTTTATACTCTTTTTTATGTAGTAATTGAGTATATTTCTTTACTTCTTCTGATAGTTTAAGCATCTGAATTAATTTTAACGGTTGTATTTTCTTATTGGCAAAAACAAAGGTAATTTTAAGATTGTAATTTAATTTTTCTCCCTCATTAGAATATTGATCTTCTATTTTTTCCATTGATTTATTCAAACGATTTCTTGAATTCTTCGAAGCTGGATTAGAAATCTGGTTTTCAAGTTTACTAATAATAACTAAATCAGCAATTCTTTGTTTTAATTCATTCTTAAAAGCAAAATTGTGATTTCGAATTGTCTGAATAGAATCATTTTTTGACTTAATAATTTTATTTTCGATTAAATCTATGTAAGGATTATATATTTTCTGCCACATTTCTGAAAACCCGTCCATATCTAATAATGAGAAAGGATAATTTCTCAAAATATTAGATTTACTTTCTGTTTGTATCATCATATACTTTAAACCTTTTTTTAATTTTAAATTGGGTGAATAGAGAAATGAATGGTTAATTTTTAGAGAATTCGCTCTATTCCCCTAATCGTTTATTTTTGTTTTGAGTGATTATCCCTTTGCTAATCTCATAATATCTTCAATTTAAGGATTCATTATCAAAAAAGCTAAAAGATATTTGTCACTTTCATTGTCGAAATCATTAAGAACGACAATGATACATGAGATATGGTTTAAGAACAAATCTAAAACTTTAAGATTTTAAGGATCTCACATTTTTTTTATGTCTGTATTAATAGAAGTAATAATGATATTTATATTTAACTTTAAATAAATGTAAATTATTGAAACTCAGCAGAATTATTATCTCTTTATTTTTTAAATTAAAAGCAGAGATTTTTTTTATTTTAGCCTCCTAAAATCCGCATATCTGAATAAATTATTTAGATTTTTAGAGAGATTAATAATTTGGAGTAATAATTAAAAGAAAAGATTCCCAAGATTCTGTAATTTGACATTTAAGAAAATATTCCAAATCAATTCATTTAAATTATAATATTTTTCAATTCTCAGGTCAAATTAGGGTTGGATGCGTCCAAACTTCTGATGATAACCAATTTCTTGTTTCGAGGATAAATTAAAATCATATTGAATATACATAGCCCGTGCTCTAACCATAGGCTCTACAAAGAAAAACCTTATTGAAAACACACCGTCTTTCTTCAGAAATACTGGTAAAAGAGTCCATTTTGCATAGTAATAATTTTCCATGAGCAAATCCGATCCCTTCTTGAAGAGTTCCATTTCTACTGAGTTAAGGATTGAATGATTCTTGTAAATAAGTTTGGATCTCGAAAAATGAGATTTTTTTTCAATAAGAACTGATAATGTATTCTGAGAACTATCTTTTTCAAAAATATAATAATAGAAGGGTAGAACTCCAGGAAAATATTTCTGATTATCTTTAAGATGAGAATCAATCCAGATTTTTGTAATAATTCGATATAAATAATAGAGGAGAACAAAATAAGTATAATTATTAATAGCTAATAAAAGAAGGAAAATATCAGGAAAGTAAAAATAAATTATCAAAAGGGTGGTAATAAATACCCAAGAAGTTAGTAGTGTAAACGAGCTCCCCGCCTTTTCCGCATAATAACAATACTCCCTTTTAGATACAGGATAAAGAAAAGGAATTTTGGTAGTAGTGAGTAAGTCAAGTGATACATGAATTCCATAAAAGATTATCCCTATAATCCAAACAATAATAAAAGGTTTTTGTGTTAGAATTGAATATATAGCACCTATAATCCCGGCTAATATTATCCCAATAAAGTATGAATGAGAACCCGAACGATGCTCAAGATAATTTGATTTAAAAACTCGTTTTAAAGGAAAAATAAATATATCCAAATCTGGTAAAATGGAAAAAAAGATAGCAAGTATCAAATAATCAAAGGTAACCTCCTTTAAAAAAAAAAGATACATAAGTGCTCCAAAAACTAAATGAGTGAAAAAGTCCATCTTTATTAAGGTAAAAAATCGATCTTTTTTATTTTATCGTTTATAAATATGAGATTTAATTAGAATTCATTTTATACATTTTTTATAATTCTTTTTTATCGTTTGATAATATCCTAATTTATCTTGATTTTTTATATAATATAATTCCAATTGAAATCAGCACTGCTATGATTGCTATTATAACAGTTATAGAGACAAATAACACAAAATTTGAGTCATCTGTACCACCTGTTTCTATTAGTGATAAAGTTGATATCGTTACATCATTGCTTTTAATTTCTTCTTTTATCAATATTCCTTGTTGGTTATAAGTAAGAACAGCTTGAATATTAGCAATATAAATAGTTATCGTGTCGTTAATAACATTTGCAGACCAAATTGTATAATTTTCAATAAATCCTTTCACAATATATAGATCTACAGGGTCATTCGGAATAATGTAATATCCTCCGTAGCCTTCCATTAAAAGATTATTCATGCATTGTTCATATCTAAAAAATTGATTGGTTTTATTATACAACAAGCATGTTTGATTTTGATATTCTATATAATCAACAATCAACACGTCATAGGTATTTGAACTGGAAATCAACTCACTGACAGTTATGTTAACCCCCAATGAATTGATTACATCGTAATGCTGATATAATCTTACAAATTCTACTTTGAATCTTGACGGTCCAGAAGCTACATTATCATCAAAGTCATATTCTAAAAAATCACCCTCATCTACAGGAACTGAAGAATCTCCTATCCTAAAACCCGCAAAAACGGAAGTTATACCACTGGAAAAAACAAATAACAATATACTGACATTATAAAAGAGAAGGTTTTTTCGTTTCATCTAAATTTAATGTTTTACATTCATAAAAAACCCATAATTAAGAATATAAAAAAATTATAAATTAAATAGTTTTTATTTTTGATACCCATTCCATTTATCTTCAAGATTAGGATCTTGAAGTGTTTCCATTAAATATTTCGCATATTCTTCTCCAGTTGCTCCAGTATCTCTCCCGGTTAACACTACTTTCTTTTCATATTGAGCACATATATCAAGTGCCATCTCAAGTTTTCTTGATTTTTCCGTAAAACCTATATGGTTTAAAAGTAATGCCGCAGCTTTTATGATACTTGATGGATCAGCATATTTAGCCCTTCCCTCTTCCACCATTCTTGGGGCAGATCCATGGATTGCTTCAAACATAGAATATTGCTTGCCAATGTTAGCACTACCTGCAGTTCCCACCCCACCTTGAAGCTGAGCAGCTTCGTCGGTTATGATATCTCCATAAAGATTTGGTGCCACGAAAACCTTGAAGTCTTTTTGACGCGCAGGATCAACTAATTTTGCGGTTGCGATATCTATGTACCAATCATCCCATTTTACTTGGGGATATTCTTTTGCAATCTTCTCTGCCATTGCAAGAAATTTTCCATCAGTAGTTTTGACCACATTTGCCTTGGTTACCACCGAAACTCGATTAATATTATTTTTTGCAGCATAATCGAAAGCTAAACGAATTATTCGGTCTGATCCTTGAGTAGTAATTACTTTAAAGTCGAAAGCTAAATCATCAGTAATATTAATTCCTCTAGATCCTAATACATATGCTCCTTCTGTGTTTTCTCTGAAGAACATCCAATCTATTCCTAATTCAGGAACCTTCACTGGTCGAACATTTGCGAATAGATCAAGCTCCCGTCTCATCGTTACGTTAGCACTTTCAATATTAGGCCATTTATCTCCTTTACGTGGTGTCGTAGTTGGACCCTTTAAAAGTACATGGCACTTCTTTATTTCAACTAAAACATCATCAGGAATAGCCTTCATAACTTTTGCTCGATTTTCGATTGTAAGTCCTTCGATCACTCTAAATTCTACTTTTCCATCGCTTTCTTCTTCTTTCAGCAAAAATTCTAAAATCTTTTGTGCATGTTTCGTAATAAATGGTCCAATTCCATCTCCACCTACAAAACCTATAATGATTGGTTTCAAACTGGAATAATCGGTCCAATCTCCCGCTTTTTTCATACGTTCAACGCGTTCCAATTGTTCCGAAACTAACTTCTCAAAATGTTCTTTTGCATTTTCAATAATTTCTTTCATTATAAATTACCTTATATTTTCATGCATTTATTTGTTTAACAATTAAATTTGAAATTATTTTTCTAATTTATTTAATTTTTCTTTATTCTGTAAATAATATTTCATCATATGGTTGGCGGAATAATCCTGCCCTTTGTCTCTTTTGGTCAAATATATGCCCCATCATACCAATTGTTCTTCCCAGGACGAACAACCCATTTAAGGCTTCACTGTAAATAACATCTTCGATTTCTTCCAAGCTATAATCAAGATTTTCTAATAAATCTAAAAAGGTGATACCAATACATCCATCTACATTTAATATAAGGTTATTTCTTTTAGATGTAGTAACCATCTCAACTTCTAAAGCATAATCTAAGTGAGGATGTTTCGGGAAATTCTTAAGAATAAATTCTTTTAACAGTACTACTCGCATATCAGGATTTTGAACGGATTTAACTCTATGGCCTATCCCAGGGATGTTTATTTTTACTACTTGTTTCATATAGTCTACAAACTCTACGGGCTTCATTTGTTTATGCATTGCTTCTCTGAAATATTTCGCAGCATCAGATACAGCCCCTCCAAATCTAGGACCTATAGTTAATATACCACTAGCTAAAGCTGACATTAAATCTTTTCCTGCTCTAGCTGTTACTATTACATTATGAGCGCCTGAGACTGCAGGACCATGGTCAGCAGTTAATTTTAGAACAAATTCGATATATTGCTGAGCAAATTCCGGTAATTCTCGTTTAAACCATAACAAGCCAATGACATAGCCTAATGATTTATTCTCCCGTATAATTTTATCCAGTGGTACTTGATTAAAGGTAACGATTTCTCCCCTGTCATCACTGATAGTTACCACAACATCGGTCGCTCTTCTAACTAATCCTAATCGGGTTGCATCATTAAAATCAATAGGAATTTTGGGTGGTTCGAACTCTTCAGCAGGTTTAATTACTCCCTCATTTACTAATTTATCGAATGTTTTTCGTATTAACTTATCTAGATCTTCATAAGAGTCAGGAACTATGGCGCCTATCTCTCTTAATGCTTTATTTTTTGCTTCTGCTGTTTCTATATCACTTCCTGCCATAGCTCCAGCGTGCCCAAATTGCAATCCTGCAGGTAAAATCCGAGCACCAGTTCCCGCAACCCAAATTACTAAGGGTTTGGTAATAATTTTTGATTTAATGGCTTCTACAATAGCATATTCATCTTTTCCACCAATTTCACCCAAAGCAACGAGCATTTTAATATGAGGATTCGCTTCATAGCGTAATAAATGATCGATTAATTGAGATCCAGGATATCTATCTCCTCCAATCGCGATTCCTTCATAAATCCCATCAGTTGTTTGGGATATCATGAAATTCATCTCATTTGACAACCCACCAGACTTAGAAACAAAACCTACTGAACCGGGTCTATATAGTTTGGATAATATTATATTTTCAATAGTTCCCGCAGTATTTCCTATTTTAAAAGCACCCGCCTTAATCCCCCCTACAGTAGCCGGACCAATAATAACCTTATTTCTTTCATTGGCGATTTTAATAAGATGCCGAGTTTGTCTTTCTGGCATTCCCTCAGCGATAATAGCTACTGTTCGAATTGTATCAGATTGAAGTGCTTCTTTGCTCGTAGGATATGCTGATCGAAATGAAGCAAAATTAACCATGACATCAGCATTGGGATGATTTTTAACAGCTAATTCAAAGGTTTTATAGAGAGGTACAACAATCTCATTTGAACCCCAAAAAGTCTTATGATAAGCAACAGCAGCATCTTGAGTTGGGCGTATCACTGCTGCAACTGAGGGGTTCTCTCGTTTACAAATAAAATCAAAGTCTAACATCCTTTGGATTGCATTTGCTTGAAAACCATAAATTATTGCTTGAGTATTCTTATCAAATAAATTGTAATCTTCCATCATCTTCACCTTCTTTAAGAACGCTCCTCTGCTTTTTTAATTAATTCAACTACTCTTGTCATATGTGTATATCTATCATACACTTCAATAGGAATCCCCGTTTCTTCACCGACTTGTTTCATTAATTCTAATCCTTGTTTTTCATTAGGTCCACCCCTACGCACAAAAATTTTCACATTAGCTTTTTTTAATTTATCAACAGAATTTTTTATAGCACTTACAATTCCAGTAAAAGTTGCTTTAACATCTGTGAAATTCGCGATTCCTCCTCCAATTATAAGATATTTTGGTTTTCCTTTTGGATCTGGTTCTGCAGTTATTAAATCTAGAATTGTTTGGGCATAAATTTCAGTGTGCTCTCTTGAAGGATTTCCACTATATTCACCATAGTTTCCTAATTCGTTTCCAAATCCGAGATCAACTACAGTATCAGTATAAATTACAGAAGCACCACCACCAGCTACCATAGTCCATACACGACCTTCTCTATTCAAAATCGTAAATTTAAGAGAAGCTCCTGTTTTTTCATCTAGCTCGTGAATCATTTCCTCTTCTTCTGACATTTTTTGTCCAAAGCCTGCAGGAAATTCTATAGGATTTAAAGGATTACCCCAAGTATTTGAATGCAAAAACAAAGCAGTATCATCTAATCGAGCTTTCACGTCCAAAGGAACAATTTCTTTAGCTTCAGTGATCGCGAAAGGATTAATTTCAAGAAACGCAAAATCTTGATCAACGTAAACTTGAAAAAGTGCTTTGATAAAAGGAAGAAGAACATCTTGTAAATCTCCGAGATCAGGCATTTTACTCTTTAAATCAAAAGAATTTATATCAGTTCCGAGCGGAATGGGTATATGAATTACCTTATCCCAAAGATTTTCGACAAAGATTCCCCCCTCAAAACTAAAATGAATTATATCATTTTCCCGATCAGAAGTTATCGACACATAATATTCCTTTTCATGAGGAATAAAAGGTTCAACAAGAAGGCGTTTTAATTCGCCTTTTATATCACCAATTTCGCAGACTCGATCCAAATTATCAACACAAAATTGTTTCATTTCGTCACAATTCGCATTGAGTAATAATAAATTAGCCTTACCTCGTTTACCAAATAATTGATCAGGCTTAACCACAACCTTTTCTGAATCAATCCAGGGATTATCTTTAATTAATTGTTCCAAATCGGTATCACATTCAACCACAACTAATTTATTATGATATTTAAAATCTTGATAATACTTTGGTATTTCAGCTGCTAAGAGTTTTTTAGCATCATATTCATAAATATTTTTTTGCGCCACAGCTCATTTTCTCATTCTGTAAATTTGAAATTTTGATTAAATCAATAAGATGTTTAGAATTCATTTTTATATAAATTTTTCTTGCGTAATTATTATAGGATCTTTCTCCCTCAATTTACCAATATCATTAATTTATAGATTGGTAAAATTCCAAAAAATGCTTAGATTTTTTTAAAATCGTCAGAATCGTTTTTTATATTGAATAAGCAATTAATTTAAAAGAACACGATTACAATACGATCTTAAAAATTCATATTCACTCAGATGGAGGGATTTTCATTTCCGATTATGGTTTGATAATTATAGGTGCCGGAACCTCAGGCTTTCCTTCTGCTAAAATTGCTGCAAATTATGGTAAAAAAGTTTTACTATTAAGAGAAGGAGCATTAGGAGGGAAATACTTGGAGAAAGGGTGCATTCCCAGTAAAGCTATGGTATATGCGACTAATCTCTATAAATCAGCATTGAAAGCAAAAGATTTTGGTATTCTTATAGATAATATTACTCTTGATTTTAATGAAGTGCTTAAATATGCTGATACCTTGGTTCATGAGGGAATACAAGGTAATGAAAAGCAAATTGCTCTATATAAAAATGTTGATTATATAAAGAAGAACGGACACTGTCTTAATGAAAACTCCATTGAGGTTGGAAATGTAGTATATACTGGTTCCAATATGTTAGTATCAACTGGAACTTTTCCTCGAATCCCGCCCATTGAAGGGATTAATACAATATGGCAAACTCTTGAGAAATTTTATAAAACAAGTCAAGTCGCGGAATTAAAGGATCTGCCTCAAATTGAAAATCTAATTAGAGAGATATTTAATTCTTGATTAGAATCTCATTATTTATCCTTTTTCAAAAATCAATGAAATGAATATTATAATCTCAATTAACATAAGAAAAAGAAGAGATTATATCCATTTCAAGTAGATAAATCCTATTCTTTTAGATTGTTCTCCATCAACTTTAATAATTTTTTAAGATCTTTTCCTATTTCTAACGCATATGTAGATAAATCTTGAAGAATTTCCTTGTCATTTTCATCCTTTTCAAGTTGAAAAATAGCGTTTTGAAGTTGTTGAAGTGCAATTATATAGTTCCAAATGCTCTGCTCAGATTTATTCTTAAAACTTTCAATCATCTTATTTGATAAGGTCATAAATCATCAACTTTTGCTTTTATTAAATAATAATTAATA
>JAEOTR010000026.1 GCA_016839705.1 Promethearchaeota archaeon
AATATAACAAAAATAGATGTTTTCAAAGCACCTCCATTAATCGAGTTCTATGCCAACTTTACAATAAGTCTGGATTATTCTCTTGGCATGCATTCCTTAACAGTAGACATCCTTAATATTAAAGTCTATGAAATTAACAGTTTTATTCCATAGGAGGTTTTTAAGATGGGTTCAGTTAAAAATATGGTTAGAGGCTTTATATTTACGGCAGTATATGTGGTTATCACTATCGTCATTCCTATTGCTACATTTAATCTGTTTTATGAATTAACTATTCAAGGGATTCTTTTTCGCTTTGAACAACAAGATATTCAAAATATGATGTTTTGGGCAACTGCATTTGGTTTAGTTGTAAGTGGGTGCGCCTTTTTTAAGTATTCATCACCAAAACAGTCGATTAGAAAAGCAATTTTTGCCTTCATTCAATTACTTGTAAACTGTTTATATTTATGGAGTTTTAAATTTTCTGGAGCTACAGAATTATCTTTTATTATTGAAGGACTTGGACCTCTTGCATTGAATATCCAGCAAATGGTCCTGATCTACTTGGGAATCTATTTCTTAACGATTGTGATTAAAGTATATGATATTATTGATTTTACAATTAATAGAGAGAAAATTCGGGAGAACCGAATGAAGGCATAAAAGAGGTGTTATAAAAAAATGCTACTTCAAACATTTCTAGATGTATTAGCAAACATTTTTGGCTCTATTCTTTTGTTCTTGATGCCAATTTTAGTTCCCATAGGTCAATGGATGGTAGGGTGGATCTCTGCAGCAATGGATTTCTTACGACAAAATTTTGGCACAAACCTTACACTCTATATTATAATCTGTGTTGTTTTAGTTGTTTCTGGTATCATCATTAACATTATTTGGCCTGGTGACAAACAAGGTTCAATCTTCCATAAAGGAGTAGAAAAAATTGAGGATTTTGAAGAGAAAATAGAAAAAACTGAAGAAAAAGATGTAGTAGTGGATGTTAAACGTTGTAAAGATTGCGGAAATCCTGTTGGTGATTCAGAAATCTGTCCTTTATGTGGGGCTCGACAAATTTAACTTGCATTTTTTATTTAAAATTTTACTTTTTTAACCATGAAGTAATTTTTAAAACTTAAATATAAATTTATTGCTATAAATCCTCCAGATCCTTCAGATCTTTATAGGTTAATATGTATTATAAATTTTATTTTTAAAGTTTAGTAAATAGGAGAATCCTGTTTATATCCCGCGATTTTATATTATTTGAAAAAGAAATCATACAATAGACTAGCATTAAATTAACTTGTATATTATCATTGCTTAATTTAATAAAATATAATTATGATAAATAACTAACCATTTAAATTACTTTAATTTTGAAGGAAGAATTAAAAAAAAATCAAATAATTGTTGGTTCGATTATGGAGTTTACTTTAAGTGAAAATCAAGAAATGTTAAAAAAAATTACCCGAGAATTTGCTGAGGAATATCTTGTACCTGTAGCAAAAGAAAGCGATGAGAAACAGGAATTGGACGAAACGGCCTTTCAAAAAATGAAAGAAATGAATTATTTTGGGATTTGTATTCCAGAAGAATACGGAGGTGCGGGGTTGCATAATGATACTATTGGACATTGTGTTATTATTGAAGAAATTGGAAGAGCTGATGCAGGGTGGGGACTTACCATGGCAGTTCATAATGGTCTTGCTTCCTACCCAATTTATAAATTTGGGACGGATGATCAAAAAAAGAAATTCTTACCGGATCTTGCTAAAGGAAATAAAGTAGGTGCCTTTTGCTTGACAGAGCCAAATGCTGGTTCAGATGCAGGTGGAGTGCAACTAACCGCAGAAAAGGACGGTGAGGATTTCATACTAAACGGAACTAAAATATTTGCAACAAACGGGGGCATCGCAAAAACTCTACTTGTCGTAGCGAAAACAGGTGAAAAAGATGGCAAAAAACAATTAACTGTTTTTATTGTTGATGGTGATACTCCTGGTTATTCAGTAGGTGTAAAAGAGGATAAATTAGGTGTTCGTGCCTCAAAAACAAGCGAACTCGTTTTCGAGAATGTTCGGGTACCAAAAGAGAATATATTAGGAGAACTTGGAGAAGGCTTTAGACTTGTAATGAAGATCTTAGAATATGGAAGGGTTACCATAGCAGCACAATCTGTAGGTCTGGGACAAGCAGCGTTGGAAGCTTCAATTAAATATGCAAATGAGAGAGTACAGTTCGGAAGACCAATAGGAAGAAATCAAGCAATACAATGGAAATTAGCAGATATGTATTGTGCTGTGGAATCAGGTCGATTTTTCACGCATAAAGCTGCATATATGCATGATAACCAAATGGATTTCGGAACCGTTAGTTCAATGGCAAAACTGGTTGCATCTGAGGCTGCTATGAAAGCTGCTCATAGTGCGGTTCAAATTCATGGAGGATACGGGTTAATGAAAGATTATCCTGTAGAGAGATATTTCAGAGATGCTAAGATGGGAGAGATCTATGAGGGAACAAGCGAAGTTCAAAGAATGATAATCGCTACTCAGTTATTACGAAAAGGAGTTTAATGAACAAAAACGAAATTATCCATAATATTATATTTAGATTAATCTAAAGCTTATTTCTTATTTTTTATTTTTAAGAAAAATCTGTTTTTAATTACCCTACAATTATTTTTGCTTATTTCATATCATCATAATAACATATAGAATGATATATTAAATGGATAATATTAAATTTAAATTCTATAATTAATCTAATTAGTAAGTAATAAGAATATAGTTGTCTAAGTGTTATATAGAGATCATGAGTTTTAATTCTAATCTCGAGAATTTTAAGAACAAAAAGGATCTTGTTGAAGAATTATCCTTTTATAAATCTATTATACTGAAAAAAGTAAAAAGCGGAAATTACAATTCAGCCTTAGAAAAAGTAAGATCTGCTATAATTGTACTCCATGATCATCAAGAATCTTATAATATTGAGAATGAATTGATGGATTTTTATGAGTTAAATAAAAAAGTTCAAATAGAATTACAAAATCATAGAAAGATATATGAACGCCGGTTCAACAATCTCCTAAGGGAAAAACTAAGTGAATCGAACCTTGAGAATTTTTCTAAATTATTAGCTATGCTCAAGAATGAAGTGGATCAGAATTTAGAAAAATACAATCTTGAAGATATCTGCATTAACATCAAGAAGTACTTCAAATTTATTAAAAAATTATATGAAATTCTCAGTTGCTACAAAGTATTAAATTATCATGATGTTTCTGAAAAAATTTTTGATTTTGTAAAAGATGTGAAGGATGAAAATTTTCCAAACTTAAAATTTTTAATTTCTTCGGTTTATCAAAATTTACTTAATTACAAATTATATGAAGTTTCTAAAGAATTTGAAAAGGTCTCAATATCTACACTTTCAAAGAAAATGGCAATCAACCAGGATAGTTTATTGAGTTTTTTAAATTTAATAATGAAACAACCTAAAAGTCCTGTAAAAGGATATATTTCTGAAACTCAAGAGGTTTATTTCAAAAAACCACGATTTTAATTTTGAAATAATCACCTAATAAATCTCTTCTCTCATTACTCCTCAATGAGGTTAATTTTTCCTTACTTGAAGTTATATTTAATAAACTTCATTACTCATCGTTTACTTCAGCAGGTTTCTTGGGACAAGAGTTTAGATGTCTGCCCAATCTCTGGAACTGCTTACCACAGTATGGACAAGCCTGTTTTTCTGTAGTGCTTTTTCCAGCAGTACCAGTTGTTTTAACAGGCTTTTTCTTTTTTTTTTTTCTCTCCGGGAGGACATCTTCTATGCTAACATCGTCGGGGGCTAGCTCACAATCTCTTATATGTGAAGAAAGATCATCATAGATTTCTCCACAAAACGGGCATTCGAGAGATACTAGTTCTTCCGTATCTTCCAAATCTGCTTTTCCTGCTTTCCTTTTCTCGAATTTTAACGGAATTTCTTCATCAGCTTCCTCAAATTCATCAATTGACAAATCAACTCCTTCCTCTCTTTTAATCCTAGCAAGATCAAACTCTTCTAGTGCGATTTGCTTTTCCTTTATTCTCTGTTCCGCAATTTTCTGACTCTCGTCATATACATCTGAAAATCTACGGTTGTTTTTAACAGGATCATATAAGCTACAGACTTGACATACGTAAGCACGTGTTCCTAAAGTTAAATCTCTAGTAGGACAATAACATAATGCTTGTAAACTATTACCAATATCGCCTTTAGGTTCAAGTACTCTACAGACAATTTTTCTTGAATATTTAACTTTTTGTTTACGTCTCGGGATATTAAATCACCAAAAAAAGTAAGTAATATAGTATTTATTAAAATATAATTTTTATGGATTTTAGCTAGATTAATAGAAACCTTTGAAAATAGAAGAAAATTTAAAAATTATATTTTAGGTTGCCAAGATCTGTCATAATCCTATTTTTTAATTCGCTATTCTCTAAGTTTGGTAATAAGTCTTCAACAATATCCCTTAATTCTACAATTTTCTGTATAAGTAATTCTGGTTTACTCCAAAAAGATGTCCTCATTGGATGCATTTTTAAAAGTGCTTTGTTATAATTTTCAATTGCGGCTCTATAGAAGAGACACGCATTTTCTAACTTATGTAACCTTGATTGATAGATTGATCCGATTTTATTGAAACACATCCCAGCTCCGGCATAATCACCTTCCTTTTCAAAATCTACTGCGGCATCTTGAATTTTATTTAGACTTTCCTCTAAAGTATCATTATCACCTTTTTTTAGAAGTATATAGCCTAAAATATAATTGGCAACTCCAACATAAAATAAGTTTTTTTGTTTTTTAGCAAGCTTATATAAATCTTCAGCAAATTCACCCGCTAAAACTAGATGATCATTAGTAATACATTTTTGCGAGACTGTTCTTAATAAATCCATTACCCTTTCAATGTCTTTCAATTTTTTATATTTCTCAATTCCTTGTTTGAACTTCTCGATTCCAGTAAATGCATCTTTATCATCAAATGCTTGATTCCCCTCATAAATAAGCTGCTCAGCCTCTGCCTTTATTTGAATCTCCTTTTGGTTTTTTTCTACACTAATGTCTCCTTCATTGAAATCCTCAACATTGAAAATGATATCATTTTCCATTGGGATTTTTGTTAAAAATTGTTCACTTGAATCTATATCAAAATTAAATGTGTTACTTGTTTGTTCCTTCGATCTTATCTCTGAAATAACTCCCTCACCATATGCAGATTGTAATGGTCTGCCCTCGGTGACTAAGGCGGATAATTCGGATAAAACATTGGCGAAGAAATATTTGTTTAGTCCATCCACTACATAATCTACATTATGATAATTATTGATATATTCTGGAGCATTATTATCCATACTAATATCAGTGATTCTATAGATTTCAAAGCCAGTTTCATATTTAGTAATAATGAAATCTGAATTCTCTTCCTTTTCTTGTTTTTTCTTTCCTAGTAATGTATGGTCAAAGACCAAACCAATTCCATCTTCATGAGTTTGAAAAAATACTTGATTTCTCAGATCGATATCTGAAAAGAATAGCCCTAAACCCGGATGAGAATGAAACCATCCGACAACGTAATGACCTTTTTCCTCAGCGTACAGTTTATCATCAATTTCAGATATAAATGTATAATGTCTCTTATCCAGCACAACATCGGTATCATGCCCAAATGTTAAAGCTTCTGCCCCAAGAACATAAACAAGATCATCATCAGTATATCCAATTAAAACACCGTATATTTCTTTCCAATTTTCAGGGGGGATTGATCTATTGGCATATCGACTAGCATATAGTATAATTGTTTTGTATGCCTCCGCTTTTATAACAACAGTTTTCCCAATTTTTATTTCTTGTTTTTCTTCTAAAGGTTCTGTATCTTTTGTCTGGCTTTCTGCTATTTTTTTATCTATCTCTTCTTGCTCATTTGGGAATTTGGATTCTTTTGACATATTAGAAATCTAGATGTTTTACTTTTTTTTTTAATTTTCTTCTACAAAAATAATACGGCTTCATTTAATTAAAATTATCTAAAATAATTTAGTATAATAATTACATTAAAATGGATTTCATAAACCTATGTTTAATTTCTTCCGGATTTAATGGTATATTTTCTACTTGGGCGTTTCCCGGCAATACTTTGATTTTTATAAAATGACAACCCGACGTTATATCTTTTAATACCGGAATAATATCTTCTTCATCATCAATAACAGTTATCGATTCAAATCCAGCTCCCTTAGCAATGATTTCTAACTTTGTCTTTTTACTTGTATAAGTTTTTTGGTTCCCTGTTGAGCCATAGGAACCATTATCAATTACTATCAATGTTAGATTATTTGGTTGATTATTAGCTATAGTACTCAAACTGCCTAAGTTCATTAATAAGGAACCATCTCCATCAATACACCATATTTTTCGTGAAGGTTTAGAAATCGCAATTCCAAATGCTATAGATGATGCTAGCCCCATTGACCCTAACATGTAGAAATTTTCAGCTCTATCTTTAATATTGTACAGTTCTCTCGAAGGTGCACCAATATTGCATACTATTATTTCATTATCTAATGAATCAACAATTCGTTTTATTGCATCATATCTTTTCATATTTTCCCCCATAGACTTTTTTTTAAAAGAACACAAGTCGATCTTTTAGAAGATAAACTAAGTTCAACTGCCGTTTTAATATTACTAATTTGATCTTTTGAATCTATAATAAAGGTTTCAATTTCTAATAATTTTAATAGATCTGGAGTAAGTTTTCCCATAGGAATTTGAGCTAAAATTCTTTCTCCCTCA
>JAEOTR010000027.1 GCA_016839705.1 Promethearchaeota archaeon
ATGCCAAAATTTAAGAATTTGAAAATATTTTATATTCATAGTATAAATATCAAATAGAGATGATTAGTAAAAAATGCCTGGTTCTCATGGTTCGCTAACTAAAGCAGGAAAAGTTAAGCAACAAACTCCAAGAATTGAAAGAAGTGGAGTAAATTCTCATAAGAAAAAACCTCCAAGAATACGATTCCGAGAATTGTATAAAACACGGTTTCTTGATGAGAAATTTGGAGGTCAACAAGACAGTCTTGGAGCTAAACGATCACGCTTTAAACGATAAAAAAGATTTTTACTTTTATTTATTTACTCCAATGGTATGGAGTTGGCTTTTCAATTTCTGGCTTTCTTTTACATAAAATTGTGCTTTTTGACGATTATTTTCTAAACTATTATAATAATCACTCATCAATAGATTCCACCTTATCGCTCTGTTAATGGTATTTATCTCTTTGGGAGAAAGATGATTTTCTAAGCTATTTAGAAAATAAAGGGCTTTTCTGGAATCTTTTCTATGATGGATATAGAATTCAGCCAATTCTAAAATAAAATCAATTAAGACATTTTGGTGATCGTTGTTAAAGCTTATTTCATTAACATTTAAACCAGCTTTTAAGAATCTTTGAGCTTGGGAGAGATTTCCCTGATTTTTGAAGTGGATTGCACGAGTTAAAAAGTACTTTAATCTAATTTTAATAGAGTTGTTCCCAATTTCAAGTACTCTTTTAAAGCATGCTTTCGAATCAACAATTCTACTCTGTTCTAAATAAATTAATCCTGTATAAAGATAAGTCATTCCCAGATAACTTGTTTTGGTAAGTGAGATTTTCTCTTTTTCCAAGAAGTTTCTAATAATCTTGAAATGATCTAGAGCTTTTTCATAATTCTTATTTTTGAAATAGCTAATCCCTATTTTTTGATGAATTTTGATTATATATTCTATTGGTACTTCGCCTGATTTAGCAATACTTAAAGCACTCTGTAAATAATTAAGTGCTAATTCTTCATTACCTAATAAATTGGCTATTTTTCTTAACTTCAATAATATTGAAACGACAACCTTTTTTTGTTGATTCTTGTTGAATACTTTTAATGATTCATTTAGTAATTTGGTAGCTTCCTCAAAACGATAATTTTTAATAAGCTCTTCTGCGCCTGAATAATGGTTGATGGACTCTATTACCTCAAAATTGTTAGGAGGTTTGTTGAATAAATCGTTATGAAAAGGAAATAACTCTTTTGCTATTGAACTCTCATAACACAATGGAGAAAAGGGGAAATTATTCTCATCAAAGACAAAATTCTTACTTCGATAAACGAGTTCTTTTGATGGTCTGAAATTGAGAAGTTCACTTTGCATTATATTTCCGTTTTCAATTACTTCAATAATCGAATTTAAAATTATCCTGCTAAATTTAATCCAATTTTCTATTAATAATTCTAATTTAAATTCAGGATTATCGTTGAACAAATCAACTAAGATATGAGGGGAATAACTATCAAACGAAGATCGAATGTAAAATTTCTTATATTCCAGATCTTTAAAAAAAGTAAAAAATCCTTTTTCTAGAATAAAAAATTCATCAAATTCCTTTTCATTTGAAAAAAATAGTGTTTCAGATGTTCGAAGTTTGGGTACCCCATTATTTAATTCCCAAGGTAAATTAAATGTAGGTTCCAATCCGAGCTTTATTAAAGATCCTACTAGATTTCGATGTTGATCGTCAGATAAATCTTTCAATTGCTCTCTTTTATTCATGAGAGAGATTCTGATACGATTTATCCAAGTATTTTCATTTTCATCTTTTATTGGCTCTGGCATTACTAAATTTAATAAGTCAATGAGTATAGGTTCTTTTCCTTTTATTGGAAAATTATGTTCTAAAGTTAGAGATATCGCAAGATTTCGAAGAGCTTTCATTATATAAAGAATTTTAGTGTAAGCATTCTGATTCAGGTTCCAAAATTGAAAAGCTAATGAAACCCGAAAATTTACAACTTCAAATGGAGCATTAATCCTTATCGGAAATGTAATTGGAAATTTTATTGTAAAAATTAGGATTTTTTCCTTTTTTATACTATATCGAAAATAATTTTCTATCGATCCATTAATTTTCCAACCATTTTTCTCTAAAACTGTTCGAAGATTTTTTATTTCATTTGATGAAAATGGGTTAATTGACATTGCTATAGTAGTTTCTAGGAACTATGAACTGTTCGATATTATATTCTAATAAATTCTTAAATATCTAGTAGAGAATCGAAATAAAAACTTAATTTTTAACGAATCTAATTTTATGATAGAAGTTGAATAAATATTTAATAACTTGAATTGACATGTTAAACTTGTAATTTAAAGAAGATGAGATTGATTCATTGATGGATATTACAAAATTTAACGAGGAATTAAAATCAAAAGTTGCATTGGCAAAGAGCTACGAGAACAGAAATGAAATTGAGATTGCTATCAAACAATGGTTAGAAATTTCGGAGATGACACTTAAATATTCTAAATCAAGAGGAATTATTAACCCTACTTATAAGAATATGCTGATAAATAGAACAAAGGGTATCATCGAACACATTAAAAAACTAAAAGCTGGTCAAGTAGAAAAAGTTCTATTTGAAGACGATGTTTACATACCAGATGAGGACGTTCAAGAAGAAAAACCATCTGAAGGTATTGAAGGAGAAAAACCGATACCCCAAAAAAATGATATAGAGGGAATAGGACCATCTGATCCCGTTGAAGTAAAAGAAGCGAAACCTATAGAAGAATCTAATTTTAAGAACATCCCTAAGGGATTTAAAGAGATTCAACCATCATCAGAATTTAATATTGTAACTCCTCATGATGAAGACTATATAAAAAAGCATCTGAGTCAAGAAAAAAACTTATCTCAAAATCAAAAGCCTCTCCCCAAACCTGAAAGATTTGATTTTGAACAACCAGAAGATAGTGAAAATCTGATTTGTTTCGCATGCGGATATGATAAAAACATGAAAGGTGCGAAAACTTGTAAGAGTTGTGGAACAATCCTCAACTAAAAAAGCTCTATTTTTGTTGTTTAATCTTATTGGAAAGATCAAAAAATGATTCGGCTTTTTCATCAGAAATATAAAGAATTAAGAGAAAACTTAACCAATAAATCAATAACGTCTATTTTTTTTTGAATTCTTTATTTTTTCAAATTTCTCTATGGCTCGATCTCTCCAAACCGTATTCCATTTCTTAAATCCTGATTTTACAAACTTCTCTCTTTTAGGGAAATTGTAACAAACCCAGTTAAAGAGGACAAAAAACCGTTTAGCACCACTTTTCATAGTTAGACTCTTTGATCTTACACCTAAATCATTTCTGAGGTGTTCAACTAATTTACCCTCCACGGTATCTTGTAACTTCCCTTCAACAACTGCATCTTCATAATTTATTCCTTCCTCTAAAAAGTATGCTCGAACTTGATCAAAAATGTTCCCACGACACAGATGTATTATTTCAGTATCTTTTTGGAAGTTCATCTCACTTAATCCTTCCTTTACTACTTTCACAGCTTCATAAAATGGTTTTTTGTTTTTCCAATTTTCCCCCTTAAATAAATCTAGGGAGAGAGTCTTAACAATTAACTCTCCGGTCTCTTTTCTTAAAAATCCTATAAAAACGTCTCCTACTAAGTCACCGGTTCCCGCATCATCGATTTCTATTGTCATATCGCTTCGAAATTATTAAATCTAGCTGTTGGTATTAATGTAAATTAATAAATACATATCAAGTTTTATAAAACTAAATTATATAGAAAAGAAAATGATTTTAATTATACTTATGTGATGACTAAACGATGGATGTTGAATTGTTAATCATTGGAAATGAAATTTTAATAGGAAAAACGCTAGATAGTAATTCAAATTGGATGGCAAAAAGGGTTACTCGATATGGTCATAGATTAAGAAGAATTACAACAGTGGGAGATGACTTGGAAATCATTTCTAGTGCACTACAAGAAATTATAAAACGAAAACCAGATATAATTATAACTTCAGGTGGCCTAGGTCCAACTTTTGATGATATGACTTTAGAGGGCATAGCAATGGGTTTAAATAGGAAATTAGAACTAAATAAACACGCCTTATCTTCTATTAAGAAAGTATATAAGCACGCTTACGATAGGGGAATTTTAAAGCTTGAGGGGATGACAAAAGAACGAGAAAAAATGGCTTATCTTCCCCAGGGTTCCATACCTTTACCAAATACTATAGGGACTGCACCAGGGGTCAAAATTAATGAGGGAGATATACGGCTATATATTTTACCGGGAGTACCTACAGAATTAAAATCAATGTTTAGAAATGTGATATTGCCCATTTTGAAAGAGAGACAGGGAAAATTCATAGAAAAGGGATTCCTGTTTTCTGGAATTGGAGAAAGCCAGATTGCTCCTTATACTGGTGAATTGGAAAAAAAGTATCCGCAATTGTGGATTAAGACTCATCCACACATTGGCCTATCCGTTGAGGTTGAGATTTCTATAACAGCTTTTAATGTGGAGAATGGAGAAGAACTGGTTGATAAAGTTTTAGATGAAATAAAAGAGATAATTTTAAACCTAAAAGGTGAAATTATTAATAGAGAATAATTATTTATTAAATTCATATCTCCAAATTCCCTTGCTAGGAAGTCATTTTGCGACTATCATTTCTTCACAAAATTCATACGTTTTGGAGTTATAGTTTGGTAATTTCTATATTTTCTACGTTCTCTGAAATTCTCACAAGACCAGGAGAAACTGCATCAATTGTGCCTAGGATCCAATTCGAAATTCCATTATCCGAAAGAATATTAGAAAATTCCTCTGCTTTTAAAGGTTCTATGGCCATAAGCATACCACCCGCTGTCTCAGCACATTTACATTCATCAAAATCATAACCTAAATCTTTTGATAAACGATCAGAGAGTTTAATTGATGGTATCGTTTCAATAATCGCTGATAAATTAGAGTTCTGGAGAATTTCAGATAGATGCCCTGCTAGACCGAAACCTGTAATATCTGTCATAGCATGAATAAATGAAAAATTATCGAAAGAGTGAATTGTTTTCACAACATCCTGGTTTGGAGTAGTCATTATCTTTATTGCTAGATCAATTGATTTTTTTAGTTGGTTTTTGGAATAAGCTTCAAGCATCTCAGGAAAGTCTTTTAATAATCTATATGCTGCCATAACAGGTTGAATTCCGATTGGTTTAGTTAATATCAGTCTATCACCTTTTTTCACTCCTTGTTTTCTAATTATCGCATCCTTATGAACAAATCCAGAAGCTTCACCACCTATTAATGGCCACTCCGAGTATATTGTATGACCTCCCACTACTTTAGAATGAATCTTCTTTTCCATATAATATTTGATTCCCGCTAAAATTCCTTCAGCAACCTCCATTGGAGTGTTAGTACTTATTCCTAAAAAGATTAGCATCCCCGAGATGTCCGGAACATTCATTGCAAAAATGTCGTTTGTTACATTGCACGCGGCTATTTGTCCCATTACTTCGGGTTCATCAACAATGGGGGTAAAGATATCCAAATTTTTTACTTGAACTATATCAGTATTAGGAACATGCACAATAGCAGCATCTTCAATATCTCCAGCTAACCCAGTTTTCTCAAGCAAATCATTTAATTCATTAGAGCCAAGTTTACATGATCAACCGAAAATCTTTACTTGTTTCGTTAACCTATACTCTATTTTTTTAGGCATACTCACCTCACTTTTGCATAAATTTCTTTTTTATTAAAATAGTAAGCGTTTTCTTAATTAATTTAAAATATTAAGCAAGCAAAAAAATTGTGTTTATTTATTAAAATTTTCGATTTAATTTATCGAAGAAATAGATAAGTCTCATTAATTGTCTTAATTAAGGTGTACATTAAATTAAAGCAGTATAAATCTAAATCAAAAAATGAGAGAAAACTAAAATTTCTAGCAAATTATACGATGCCGCCTTGCAACGGATTTCTCAATAAGCGTCCGCATTGCTGCATTTTTGCTTATTTCATTGACATCGTTAGATATTTGTTATTTCAATATATTCAACATCATCAGAGATGCGAATATTCTTAGGTTTTTTAATGTTATCGATTGTACCAACAATCCAATTAGAGATATCGTTCTTGGTTAATTTTTCTGAAAATTCTTCTGCTTGTCTATGATCAACGGAGATAAGCATACCTCCCGCAGTTTCTGGCATTTCAGCTGTATCAAATTTATAACCGAATTCATACGCTAATTCTTGTGTAAGTCTAATAATAGGTATCCTATCAAGAATGGCTGAAAGTTTAGAATTTTGAAGCATTTCTTTCAGATGTCCAGCTAAACCAAATCCGGAAACGTCGGTCATTGAGTGTATGAAATGCACATTTGGATACGAATGGATTGTTTTTACAACATCTTGAAGCGGTGTGGTCATAAGGTTAATTGCGGTTTCAATGGAAATATCAAGTTCTTTTGATGAAAAGCTTTCCAACAGAGCGGGGTTGTTTTTTTGTAGACGATATGCTGCCATAATGGCTTGATTGCCAACTGGCTTAGTTAGGATTAATTTATCTCCTAATTCAACATAATTTTTCCGTATTATCTTGCTTTTCTCAACGAATCCAGATGCTTCACCACCTATCAACGGCCATTCGGAGTATATTGTATGACCCCCTAAGACTTTGGAATTTATTTTATGTTCCATGAAATTTTTAATTCCACGAAGTATGCCTTCTGAAACATAAGTTGGCATGTTCTTCTTGATCCCAAGGAAAACGAGCATACCGGAAATTTCAAGAACATTCAAAGCAAAGACATCATTTGTAACATTAGCAGCAGCAATCTCTCCCACTATCTCTGGCTCATCTAAGATTGGTGTGAATATGTCAAGGTTCTTTACCATGACAAGGTCGGTATTAGGCACAGGAATTACCGCAGAATCTTCAATATCTCCTTTCAAACCAACTCTAGATAAAAGGTTCTCTAGCTTTTTCGCTTCAACTTTACAATTTCAACCAAATAGTTTCGTTTGGAGCGTCAATCGATAACTCTCTAACTCTTGCATCCTTCACCTCAAATCTGTTTTTTTCTTCTTATATTAGTAGGTATAAATATAAAATGCGAATATATTAATTTTTTCTATATAATTTATTTAAAAAATGAATAAAGCTAAGAAAAAAAGTAAGAAAATTTGTTATAAAAAATTTATGGTAAAAATATTTCAATATGCTTGGTTGTCTTTCTCATATTATCGTACTGGTCTCTATAGAACAATTCTAATTTAATTTCATCGGCAGTAGGGTCAAATAAATTCTTTTTAAGTTCTTCTTGCTTATCAACTTTTAACACATAATTAAATTTAAAAGATGTTCCAGGTTTTAATTCGTTTAGCTGGAGATATTTTGGAAAGCTTTCTTTTCTTTGTAGATTAACGTAAGTAGGTACTTTTAAAGAAATCTGAAAGTCTCTAAAATCAAAATTTGAAGGATTAGTAAGTTTACAATTTAGATATATGTCATTTCCAATGGTTTTTATATTCTTGAAAAAGGATACTTCTTTTGAATCTATGATCTCAGATTCAAGTTCTTGATAATACAGTTTATCATTTATGATTTTAGCATTTAATTTTTTTTTGTTGATAAATCTAAGAACTAATTCCTTTATTTGCTCTTTTTCTAAATCAAGATAGGATGAGAGTAATTCAAATTTAATAGGATTAATAATTCTCCTATAATATTTAATCTGGTTAAGATGGAGTTTATTCTCACTTTTCCGAACGAAATTATTTAACCTATTTATCAATAATTCTTTTGAAGCATTAAATTTGTTAATATAAGGTCTTACGTATAAATTGAATATATTATTATCTTCTAAAACCTTCTCTTTCCCAATAACATTTTCTATTTGTATTTCAGTCTCTTCTATGTAATTTTGGATTTGTGTAGAATTTAGTTTAATTAATTTCTTCACATCTGAGAATTCATTTTTTTTAATTAGAAATTCTAATTTCGAAGTTAATGAACTAAAGTTATCATTTAATTTCTTAATACCTTCAATCCTCTCAGTTATAATAGATTGGATATGGCCTTGTAATAATTGAAATCTTAGTTCATTATTCATGCCTGCAATTCCAAGCTCGTTGGAGAGTTTACTAACCTGCCCACTCTGAAAAACTTGACCAACTAAACTATCTTTAATAGTTTTAATCTGTCGATCTAAATTAATCAAGTATTCTTGAATTTCAATTTTAGTTGAGACCCATTTTCTTAGTAGATCTTTAAAAAGTTCGTCAAATTCCACATTGATTACTAATAATTCTCTTATTTCTCCATCCAACTGGAATGTCTTTTTTCTTATTTGAGTTATATAAGCGAATTTTTCATTTTCTTCATCATCTTCATCCTGTTCAGAGATTTCTGAATCTACATCCATTTTAAACTTATTTTCTTTTATATAATCAAACTCCGCTTTTAAAATACTAATACGATTATCCAACAACTTAATTTCTTCTTGTAACTTGAATATAAATTCGTTTTTTTTCTCTTCACAGATTTCAGAGATAAAACTTTTTATGATACTCAATTCCTCAATAATTTGAACTTTAATATCCTCCCACTCTTCAATTAAATCAAATACTAATCTTTTATATTCAAATCTATTAATAACATTATCAAATTTTTTTATTTTTATTAGAATCTTGCTATATTTTTTATTCAACTGAATTTCAGTATCATTAAACTTAAAATTGTTAATATATGAGTTTAATTTCTCTCTAAATTTTGCAGGTAATTTTTGAAATTCGAGCATTTTCTCATGAAATAATGCTAAATCATTATTAATCCTTTCAATAGTAGAATCGGTGTTTTTAAAATTTACTTTAATATTCTCTAAAGTATAAAGGATTTCATTTTTAACTTCTGGATCTTTTTCAATCTGTAAAGATTTATTCAGTTCAATAATAATCCAAACTGCCATTTTATGATCTTTTAAAATAAAGCATATAAGGTTAAGCAAATTGATAGTTCTCTTTCTTTCACGCCAATATCGTGATTCTAATTGATATAAGATTCGAGTTATTTCATTTTCCATTTCTATTTGAAATTCCTCAAACAAACGTTTAAATACTAAGGAAATTCCCTCCCTAATTGTTTCAGATGGGTTTTCTAATTCTTCAAATAAATAGGGAAATATATTCGTAATATTTTTTTGACTGAGTTGATATAATGCATTTATTAGTGAATTTCTATAATATAATTGCTCAGTTTCTACTAAAGAATGCAATAAGTTCGCCCATATCTGATCAAAGTTATTTTCTGCTATATTGACGAGAGCTTCAATCACTTTTAATTGAATACGGTAATCTTTTTCCTTTAAGAGATTTATCAATTTTGGGATAATAGAGATAATTTCAGATGATTTTTCTTTACCAATCTCACCAAAAAGCCAAATTATTAATTCTTTAACCCTACTCTCTTCGTTATAGAGAAGGTTAAGAAGGATATAAAATAGTTTTTCTTTAGAGAGGAAATATGTACCATGAATTTTTAACAGTTCAGCAGCAGCTTTCGCAACGTCTTCATCTTCGTCTCTAAGATTAATAATAACCATTGACAATAATGGTTCTAAATTTTTTATTTTGGTGTAATCTTGATTTAATATCTTCTGAATAATTTTAATTACATTTAGTTTAACTTTCCAGTCATTATCCATTAATTTTTCCGTATATTCTACAATAATTTCGTGTAATTCCTCTACATCAATATGCAGTGATAAAATTAAATTTCCAATAATTTTTACTGTAAGTCTTCGTACTGTGGGATCTTGATCATATAATCTTGCCCGAATTTTGCCGATCAAATTTATAAATAGATTAGGTCTGAATAAACTAATTTGATACAATATTTCTAACGTAACTAACCGTATCCAAGAATCTGAATCATTGATATAATGTTGAACGTATTTTACTGTTTTTAATGAAATTGAGGGAGACTTATCACAGATTAAGTTTAATAAACTAAAACATCTATAAAGGAGTTCAGTATCAGCATGATTTTGATATTTCTCGATAACGTTAAATATTTCTTCAGCGGCTTTTTCATTATAGCCATTTAGAATCAAGCTTTCAATTTTTTCAGTGTCTAAGGTTAGAGTTGTCAATGGTCTTGGAATTTTTCGGTTATTTTTAATTTTTATCTCAATGATCTTTTCTATCAAAGTAGTATAAATATCTTTTAAAATAATTATGGCAAATGCATCTTAATCATAAATCTATGGACTGTAAGTGAACCATAAACTTTATGCTCATAGCTACTGAAAATGTAAACTATAAAAATTATTTAAAGAAAATTAATTTGGAAAAAAGTGGCATATCAAAAAAAGAATAAAATTATAAAATTTCATTTATTCAAAAAGTTCTATAATTGCATTGCCGGGAATTGCAATTCTCTCTCGATAGGTTAATGTTCCTTCCGCGATGTCTTTTGTTTTTACTAAACCGCGTTCAATGTCTTTATCACTAATATACCCTCTTTCACCTGCTTCAAATTGTTCAACTATATTACCATTATTATCTTTTATATCAACCTTAGTAATACTAGTTTGAGTTACTTTAAAAAAAACTCTTTTCCCCTCTATCTTTTCAATTATTGCTTCCGTCACAAGTTTATCACCGACTCTGACCATCCCTCTCATTTCGACAGTAAATTCAATGATTTTCCCATATTTTCCATGTTCAAGAAGATCTTCAAATAGTTTACTAATAAAACCGAATGAGAATAATCCATGAGCAATAACTCCCTTCAATCCTGCTGCCTCTGCTACAGCATCGTTAACGTGTATGGGATTAGTATCTCCTGAAGCTTTAGCATATTCTTTTAACAAATCCCTTGTGAGAGCATCAAATTCGTTTTTAAAAACTTGACCAATCTTTAATTCTGATAGTTTAACCATTGCATTAATAACCTCCTTTTCTAATTCCCGCAGTTACTACTACATTACATACAGTTTCATCATTTTGGTTTTTTATTGTAGTTATTAATTCCGCAAATAACATCATATTTGCTTCTACTAACCACACATTTCCCCATTTTGCAGTAGCTGTTAATTTATCCCCTGGTTTTACCTCTACGCAACCTTCCCAATTGTATTTATTACCCGCGTGAAGTATCATTCTTGGATTTTTAACAAGCATACGTTCCTCACCATCCTGAACTAACCTTGCTCCTGGAACTAATGTGTACAGCCCTTTTATAGTATAAGCATTAGCATATGCGTGACAGGCTACAATCTCTTCCTCTTCAGGTCCAACGTATTTTGGATCGGTTATGCCGAAGCAATTTGCGAAGTTTACTAAATTCTTATATCGTACACTAATTTTTGCACTACCGGGTACAACTTTCCCGGGGAGATTCTCCATTAAGAATTCAGCATTTTTCTTCATTTCTTCAATACTTGACATATTGATTTCACTCATTTAATAATGTTAATTATAATTTAGTTTCAACCTAATTAAAACTTTAATTTCATAAATATGATTCGGGATATTTTAGATTATTTTTTGAATTGAGGTATATTCCCTGCAAATATATCCGTAATAAATGCCTCGAGGAAAGGGAAATCTTTGAATTCAATGACTTGGCTTGTCTGGTAAAATTTTTCAAGGGTTTGCCAAATTAAAGCGCTTTTTTGAATTTTTTCTACAAAATATTTTAATTTTTGTTTTGCCGGATAGGTTTGCCCTTTATATACATAACCTATGGAAAAATTATCTACCGTTTCCATGAGTACTGTGTATTGGCCAAATTTTACACGATCAAGCCCTTCAGAGAAAAATTCATCACTGAAAGAGGTAAAAGCAGTTAAAAAGCTTCCAAAAAGCTGATTATCTCGTTTCCATTCATCTGTAAAAGGATATGAAAATAATAGAACTCCTCCTTCTGCCAGAATCATGAGAAGTATAGGGTCTTCTTCAATAACTTCTGGGGGATCTGTCGTACGTGTTTCTAATAAACGTTTAATTACTCCCTCAAAAGAAGAGAGCTCAATACGTTCTGATAATGGTGGCTCCTTTTCTTTCATATTTTTCCACTTACTTAATTGTTCTAATAAGATGTCATGTTCATTTGATATCTTTTGAGCTAATAATCCAAGTCCCTTATTATCAGCGATTTCTTGAGCTTGTGTTAAAAATTTCCTAGCTTCTCCCATATTCATTTGAATAAATGCTAATTTAGCTTTTAAAAGATAAGTTTCAGCTAATTTCCAAGAAGAATTTTGTTTTAATGCATGTTCACTCAACAGATTAATTATGGGATTTATCTCATCAAATAAGTTCATGTCGTTAGATCGTAGTAATTCAGCCAAGAGTAAATCACATAATTGGATTAAAGCCCATTCATTCGAGTGCACATCGAGGGAGTCTAACTTAATGAAATCTTTTAAAATCATTTCAGCTTTAATACGATCACGAATATTAGCACTAGATTTTAAAACTATAGCTTTTGAGAGCTGAAATTCCCTTTTTAATGCCTCATTGTTAGAATTATCAACAATTTGTTTGCTAATGTTTAAGTAATTATTTACCTCTTCAAAGTCTTCTTTTTCTATATTAATCTCAATTAAAGTGAGTAAGACTGTCAGTTTAAGTTGTGGGAAAACCGCTATTTTAAAACTTCGCTTACCAAATTCGAGAGCGCGATCTAAATCACCCTTCATTCTAGACATTTCACTGGTCATTCTAAACGATGCTGCTAGACAAGGTTTATAGTTTATTTCCTTAGCAAACTTTTGCCATTGCTTATTAAATTTTATGGCACGTTCTAAATCTCCCTTGTTTCTTAGAGCATACACTAATCTACCAAATGCTTTGCATTTATATATCTTTGGGAATTCATTATTCGCAATTATCTGCACTGAATACGTTATAGATTCATCTAAATCTCCTTTGAAATAATAAAGACGTACAAATGACATAAGAATCTCAGCAATACGCGATTTATTACCTAGTTTCTCTTGGATCATTAGAGCTTTGTTGAAATGTTCAATAGCTTTAGTAAATTCTTTTTTAACATAATAATATATGATTCCTTTAAGATGCATCAGATCTGATTCTCTGTTCATTAACTCTGTAGGAGGAATACCTTTAAAATTAGTAAAAATGTTTTCCAATTGTTCCGTTAATTGAAGTACCGTCTTTTCTTCAATTAAAGAACCGAATTGATGTACCGTCCATTTGATATAGTATAACAAAACCCAAATTTTGGCAATGAGAGCATCAAAAACATGCAATTTGGATCCTAGGGTTTTGCTTTTTTGGTACGCTTCTTGGGTGATTTTTTTAGCTTCTTCAGGATATCCAAGAGCACTATACACTTTGCCCTTTAGGATTAACCATTCAAGGTGTTCTTCAGGAGGAATTAGTTTTTTACCTTCGAATTCCTCAATAACTTGAAGTGATTTATCGAGTTTTCCGTTATCGTAAAGATCTTGTGCTTGCTTCAAATCAAGAATTGTTGAAATTGACATTTCGCATCGATTATGATCAGTTTAAAGATTAGATAGATTGGGCATTCTGATTAAAGAAATTAGTTTAGTTTTATATTTAAATAATACTGAAAAAAAAGTTTGAAGACCTTAATAACCAGAGATTACTTTAGTGAAAGAAATTTTCCTGATTCCATCATTTCACAGGGTTTAAAATAAGATTTACCTGTTTTTTCTGCGATTTTGTAAAGAAGTGGGATCCATTCCTTATATTTATCCTTACCTGTTTCAAAAGGTCCTGGAGAGTAGGTTCCTTTAAAGATAATCTTATCTATTAATTCATAACTTTTTACTGCTCCCTCCTCCAACACTCTGCAAGCTTCGTTGAAAGTTAATGCAGGAAAAATCTCGGGGTTAAGATTTTCTGCTAAGAGTCTAAACGCATTTTGATCTATTGAAGGAAGGTTTATTATTGAACCATCTTCATTGTACTCATAGATTCCTTTTCCAACTTTTTTTCCCAGTCTCCCAGATTTCATTAGATCTTCCATATATTTTGCTGGGGCAAAATCAGGTGATACATACTTCTCAAAGTAGATCAAGATATTATAAATTGTATCTATTCCAATATTATCGGCGAGTTCAAAAAGCATCTGAAGAAAACCTAATTCCTCAAAAGTAAAACCATTCTTATTTGCAGTATCAACAAGCCAACCCATGTAAATTAGAATTGGAAGAGAGATTCTATTTCCTATTAAACCGTCAATTTCTTTTTCAAGGCGAACCGTAAATCTCTCACCAGTTATACATGGAAATTTTTGCGCAACCATTCGACCAATTTCAAGAGCGTCATCTGCGGATTTTTCCCCCGGAGTGATTTCGATTAACATTCCAGCTATGGGGAAAAATGTGTGAAAATGCAACCCGATTACTTTTTCGGGGCGGTTACATAATTCAGCAATTTTGGTTATACTTATTGATGATGTATTTGAAGCTAAAACCGCTTGAGGGGGTGCAAATTCTCCGAGCTGTTTAAATATCCTTTTTTTCAACTCTAATTTCTCAGAAACGGCTTCTATTACGAAATTAGCATCTCTAATACCTCTTGAAATATCTGTGTCTGTGTTTAATCGACCCATAATAGTTTCTGTATCAACACCATTAGCTAATATACCAATTGATGCAAATTGCTCTAATTTTTTCTTGAAATCCACATTTTTTAACTTCTCATTAGATGCAAAATATTCCTTTAACTTCTCCTCAGATTGGATTAATTCCATTCTTTCTAGAATTAATTTCTTTGTCTTCTCGAGAATTTCAGAGTTAAGATCGATAACGGTAACTTTTTCGTACCCGGAAAGTAAGGCAACCTGAGCAATTCCTGAGCCCATAATACCACCCCCGATAACGGCAATATTTTTAATTTTATCTATATCAACCAATTACAAACACCTTTAGTAGTATTATTATTTTTTTTATTATGAATATACTATTTATTTTATATTATCTTATGAATACTATATTAAGTACAGTATATAAAATCTTTGATTATTTTTCTTAATTCTTAATGTCTATTATGATGAAATTAGCTAAAAAAAGTTATTTGTAAGATAAAAATTTTCCTGACTTCATCATTTCACAGGGTTTTAAGTAAAGTTTTCCAGTTTTCTTTACTATTTCGTCAAGGATGGCTACCAATTCCTTGTATTTATCTTTACCTCGTACAAACGGTCCTTGCATGAAAGTTCCCTTCAATATAACCTTATCGAGAAGTTCACAACTGTTTACTACTCCCTCCTCTAATAATCTACACCCTTCATTTAAGCTAATTGCTAGAAATATATCCGGTTTAAAATTTTCTTGGATGTATTTAGTAGTCTTCTCTTCTACAGGTTCTAAATCTTTAATTGGCCCATTTTCATTCCACTCATAATATCCCTTACCCACTTTTATTCCTAGTCTTCCGGCTTTTACAAGATCTTCAACCCTTTTACTAGGAGCAAAATCAGGTGATACATTTTCTTCAAAATATTTTGCTGTATTATAGATGGTGTCTACACCTATGTGATCAGCGCCTTCAAAAGAAATGCCTGCAGCTTCTAATTGTTTAAGAGTAATTCCATTTTTTATCGCCTCTTCTAAAAACCAACTATAATATAGAGAACCTGCCATGGCGATTCGGTTAGCGATAAATCCAGGAGACTCTTTCTCAAGTTGGACAGTAAATCTATCACCAATAAGACATGGGAATTTTTGTGCGATTTCATAACCTAATTTTAGAGATTTATCTATAGTTTTTTCTCCAGGTGTTAGCTCAATTAACATACCAAATATAGGGAAAAAGGTATGAAAATGCATTCCTATAACCTTTTCTGGGCGTTCAGAAAACTTGGCTATTTTAGTAATGCTTATTGTTGATGTATTTGATGCAAGTAATGTGTGAGGGGGAGAATATTTACTTAATTGTTTAAAGACTTTTTGCTTTAGATCTAATACCTCTGAAACAGCCTCGATTAAAAAATCTGCATCGTTGACACCTTTTGAAATATCAATTTCTGTTTTTAATCGACTCATTATTGATTCTGTATCAACACCATGAGCAATTACTCCTACGGATTTAAACTCATTCATTTTCTGTTTAAAATCTATGTTTTGCCTTGCCTCTGAAGTATTTTCATATCTAGAAATAAATTTCTTAAATTTTTCTTCGGATTCGAGGGACTCAATTCGGTATTCTATTGTTTGCCTTGATTTTTCAAGAATTTCTGTATTAAGATCTATAATAGTAACCTTTTCATACCCAGAAAGCAAAGCGACCTGGGCAATTCCTGAACCCATAATGCCCCCACCGATTACGGCAACATTTTTTACGTTATCTCCTTTAACCAATTTAAACTCCCAATTCTAAATTTAAATGTTATTTATTTTAGTTCAAATATTTTAAAATTAATATTTTATTATTGAAAAGATTTTTTCAGAATTAGATTTTGATACATCGAAATATTCCTTTATTCTTTGATTAGTAGCTTTACCGTTTAAAATCACACATGAGATTTTCCACTTTTCAATTAAAGATAACAAATAAGAATCAATGGGTTTAGTTTGGTTTTTCAACTCTCCTTCACTAGTTTTAAATTCGCGTAACTTTCCAGAATGCTTCATTTTCTTGTATTCAGAGGTATTAAGTTCTTTTATGACTTGATTGTCTTTGTTGAAGATCCCCTCAACATCTTTTATTAAGAAACAATGGGGAATTTCTAACTCTTTTGCTAAAAAAAGAGTTATAGAATCAGAGGTAACATCCCAACTGTGTGGTAATCTATCAATTTCTTTTAAGAATCGGTAGGGAAGAAAGATACTAAAACTTCTATCTAATTTTTTTAATCTATTTACGTTTTCAATAACATCTAATTCTGGAAATTTCTTGCCTAATTCGATGCCATTGTAATTCATTGACATTACTCCCATCCAGTGTCCAAGATCCTCTGTGAACTTAAGTTCACTATATACCTTTCTAATGAAATTTGCAAGTGTCCCTCCACCAGGGATTAAAATAATCTTCTTTACACTTCCCTTATCATACAACTGTGTTAGTTGAGAAATGGTAGAATTTAGATCTTCAAAATTCTCTAAAATCTTGCCTCCAATTTTAAATATTACATTATTATATCCCATTATCCTCAGTTTTAGTATAATTGTTGATACAATGCTCCTGCTACAGCAAAAGCAGATAAACTTATTTTATCTGGGATCTGAGTTATTTCTTCATAAGATAAAATGTTTTGATATCCTAAATTTTTCAGAGGGATTTTGATTAAAAAATCGGCAGATAACCCAGTAATCACAAATTTTGGATCTGTTTTAAATTCATTATATCTTTCCGTTAAGGCTTCTAAAAATGCTTTTATTTCTTGCATAATTATATCTAAATGCTTTTCATAAATGAAATTAGCAATGATATTCAAATCTTCTTTTGAAATCGTTTCAATATCCATGCAAATCACTCGTGAAAGACGAGCATAACAATCTTCTAATGATTTTGAGCGATTATCAGCAGTATCATTTATATAATCTTCCTCTGATATTAAATTCAAAATTCTATAAACATCAGAAATTAATGCAAATTTTTCAAATGAGACTCGTATTTTATTACCTTTATAGGGAACGTGGTGGGTGATCGAGGGAATAGTAGCTCTTAAACCTCCTGTATAAATCAATTCATGATTTATCAGACGTGAAGTATCATCTCTTCCTTTTGGTATAGGTAATGATTCAAATATCGGAATAATGTCAATTGTTGTAGAACCCGCGTCAATTAAAATGCATGTCGAAGCAAATTTCCCTAAGAATAAAGCCGTTGATGCCCAATTAGCGGCTGCAATTGTAATATAATCAGAATAAACCTGTTCAAATTTAATGAATTCACAGTTATTAGTGATAAATCTCAATTTGGATTGATTGAAAACTTTTTTTAAAGCATTTACAATTGTTAATATTCCCTCTCTCTTAGTTCGAAATGCATCAGATAATTCCGCAGTTATGGTAACCGCAATGTAATCAACCTTTTTAAGTGTAAAGCCGTATTTTTTGACTAGATTTTTTATTATTCTTTGGAACAATTCATGGATTTCAGTAAGAGTTCTTTCCCAGAATGGAAAATATTCTATGTAAGAAAATGATTCCATAATTGTTTTTTCATTATAGTGAAGTAGTGCAGCTTTTGTATTGGCACCACCAATATCTAAACCAAGAATTATATCGGAAATTATTCATTCCCCCTATATCTCTCCTTTAATGTGTCTACTAACTTATCTAAATTCTCGCCACTAAGAGCATTAGTTAAGTAAAAATCCTGTTTACTAAGGTGTAAAGATTCTTTTAAAAATTCAATCTCAGAATCTTTAGCTAAGTCCACTTTATTGAATATTATTACAATTTCTATTTCTCCATCTCTAGAAAAATTATCTTTTATTTCATTAAAGAGGTCAATTTGAGACTCTACACCGTATCCACATGCCGGAGTAGGGTCAAATACAAAAAATATTAAATCTGATATTAATCGTAAAGCTAAAATAGCCTGTAATTCGATACTATTCCTTTGTGACATTGGGCGATCTAATATTCCGGGAGTATCTAAACACTGAATTTTAATTTTTTCAAACTTTCTATCAAGATCTAAATGCCCCATTTTCAATTGTTTAGTAGTGAACGGATATTCCTTGACTTCTATCTTTTTATTAGTTGATATATTTTTTACAATGCTACTTTTACCTACATTTGGATACCCCGCAACAACAACACATGGCATTGCATAATCGATTGAAGGGATTTGTCTTAAACTCCCTCTTATTTTGTTTAAATATTCGAGATTTTTATTTTGCTTATTGATTATTGAAGAAATTCTTCCAAATGCAGCTCTCCGCAGGCGATCCCCATCTTTCGGGGTTTCAATTCTGTTCAATTGCTGAATATGTACTCGCTCGATTTTTCGAAGAATAGGTAATATCCCATTCAGCTTACCAAGAGTTAACTTTAATTCATCGACATCAACTAAAACGGATGCTAGTTCTTTATAGAAGTCGGGGAGATCATCAATAATTGGCACGGTTTTAATTATTTTAAGAATTCGATCAATAAGTTCTTCAATGGACACTTTAATACGTTTAGACTCTTTTTTCTTTGCCTTAATAAGAATTGGAGCATTTTTTGAGACTTGAGCTGAGCTCTTCATCCCTCTTTTAAAAGCGATGTCTAGCAATTCTTTTGAATTGGGAACGTGATAAAACTCGTTAAATGGATTTTTCATAAAAATTCAATATGTAATTTCAATTTATATAATGAGGGAAAAATACAGTTATTTTTTTGATTGTAGCAATGCAATTTTTTTTTCAATTTCATTTACTTGGGGTGTGAAATCTCCTATTTCCTTTGGGATAGAATTATACATCTCTAAAATATATTCATATCTCCCGATGACTCTAGAGTCTTTACCTAATTTTTCTTCTTTTTCAGCTTTTTCTATTAATAAATGGATCTTTTCTAGCTTCTTCTGTATTTCTGGGGGAAGCGCTCTTTGCTCAGCTAATTTTTTTTCGGTGTATCTTTGCTTTTCTTTTGTGGCATCATCAACACGTTTTTGAAAATCTTCTTTACCCTTGGTCTTTATGGCTGAATCTTCTTCCTCAAACTTGACTAAATTATTTAACCGAGTGATTCTTTGATCAATCATGCTAATTTTCCCTTGAAAACCAAGTTTTGAATATAAGTTTTTTGCTTGCTCTAGTAAAGAAATTGCTGAGATAAAATTTTTCTTGCCAAACTCGGATTTAGACTCTTTTTCTAGTTTTTCTGCTTCTTTTTCTAGCTCATCATAGGGTCCTGGCATATCTTACACATCATATAATATATTTTAGCTTCTTAAATAAGTTCATAAATACGATATACATTAAAGAATATAATAAATAAAAATGTAACAAAATTCAAAAACTTTAGACAAAAAGTAGGAAAATTAATTAAATCGAAATCTCAAACTAAATAAAGATACATATATTTAAAATTTTAAATAATATAGGAAGGTTTTCTCATGAAGAGATATAAGATAGGCATACTAGGTGCTACTGGAATTGTAGGTCAAAATTACATAAATTTATTACAAAATCATCCTTGGTTTCAAATAATTGATGTAGCAGCATCTCCGAGATCAGCAAATAAGATATATAAAGAAGCTGTTAAAGCAAAATGGCAGATGTCTATTTCGATTCCTAGCTCAGTTAAAGATTTAATTGTAAGGGACGTTCAAGATATTGAGAAAATACCCCCAGATCTTAGCTTTGTATTCTCTGCTATAAACATGCCCACAAAAGAGCAAATTAAAGAAACTGAAGTAAATTACGCTAAGAGAGGAATACCTGTAATTAGCAATAATTCTGCTCATCGCTGGACTCCGGATGTTCCTATGATTATTGGTGAAATCAACCATGAGCATGTAAATATCATTCCCATTCAACAAAAAAATCATGGTTTCAAAAAAGGATTTATCGTTGTGAAACCTAATTGTTCGCTTCAAAGTTATCTAACACCGATTTATGCCTTAGAGCAAACAGGATATAAAGTAGATAAGTTAATTATAACTACTTTACAAGCCGTTTCTGGAGCAGGATATCCTGGTGTTTCATCTTTAGATATGATTGACAATATTGTACCTTATATTGAGGGGGAAGAGGAAAAAACAGAAAATGAGCCATTTAAAATTTTAGGAAAAATTGGCAACAATGGTATAGAAAATGATAATTCAATCAAAATAAGTGCAACATGTACCAGAGTTCCCGTATCTGATGGTCATACTGCTAGTGTAAATATAAAATTTAAAGATAAAATACCCTCAAAAGATGAAATAGTTAATATTTGGAATTCATTTAAATCCGCACCTCAGGAACTGGATCTACCATATGCCCCCAAACAACCAATAATCTATATGGAAAACGTGGATCGTCCTCAACCTAAAAAGGATAGGGATAAAGATAAAGGAATGGCAATAACTGTTGGCCGATTAAGAGAAGATACTGTATTCGATTTTAAATTTATTGCTTTGAGTCATAACACTGTAAGAGGGGCTGCAGGAGGGGCCATATTAAATGCTGAGTTGTTAGTAAACAAGGGCTTCATAAATTAGTCTGATTAACTTCTCTAGTAATTTTTCTATTATTCTCATCCAAACTTACTTAATCTTTATTAAAATTCATGTTTGTCAATTATAATAGGGAGAAGAAGTTTTATGAGAGAAATGGATCCTTTCTCCTTAATTAATTTATAAGCAGGAATTTCAGGGAACATGTAGAAGAATTTCTGTTTTTTAAGCATCTTCAAGGTTCTTATTTTGGAGCGTGGTGCAATCTTGGAGTGTTCAAAAATAAAATTCTTTATTAAACCTTGAAGTAAAAGCTTATCGATGATAATTATATTTGATACATAACCAAACTTTTCCGATAATCTTAATCTAATAGGTTCTAACGACTTGATTTCTACCTTAAAAGTTAGATCTTCCTTTTTTAGTGAATGGATTTGAACCAATGAATCATTCTTAATCTCAATAATGACCAGCTTTCTAGCTACTTTTTCTAAATAGTTAAAGTTGCTTAAATCAATTTTTTTGATCTTAGTTATATCTGAAAATATTAATAATATCTTTGAATTTAATCCTACATTATTTCTAATTGTATTAAAGATGAATTCAGGCATAGCCCAGTGAGAAAGTTTTCGAAGATTTAAATTAAATCCGATAAGTCTTAGGAGAAATCTTACTAGAGTATTATATATTAATGGTTTTGGCCTTAAATGCCAATGTGTCTCAAAGCTTCTAAATCCGAATAATATTTTCTGGATTAATAAGCTTAGATTTTCTTCCTTTAATTTAACTGGTAAATTTATTATATCCGTTATAAGTGAAATTAGATCGATTTGATTTAAATAATAGGCTTTATCCGTTTGTAAATGATGTTGAATAAGCCTGATAATTTCATTCTTATCTGATATATCCTTGCTAATTCCAATCTCGTCTGGAATCATTAATTTAAGCCTTAAATAAGGTGTTTGAGATTTTGATACCACTAACTTTTGTAAATGTAAAATTATCGTTAAATTTTGGGCGACCAATATAAATGCGATATTGAATTCAGGTAATAATGCATAAGTTAATCTAAAAATACTACTTAATTGTCTTCCGCTTAGAAATGTTATTAATTCCTTTAAGTATTCAAAAAGATGAGGTTCAGGATAAATCAAAATTAAATCCTGCTCAAATAACTTTTGAATCAAGTCAAAACCTTTCGATAATAACAAATCAAAAGGAGAATCTTCAATGTCGACGCAATATTGATTGATATAATTTATAGCTTTTTCTTTAAATATCCGAATTGATGAAAGTCTTATTCCTTTCTTCTTTACCATACCATCTAAAATTCTGCTATAAAATTTGTTAATATCTACAAGATCTTTTTTATGAAACTTAACAATATCGTGCGGTAGTTTTTCGATTGACTCATGAATCCCTGCCTTTTTAGTTTCATACAAATATAAGTTAATTACGTTCTGTCCATCGTCAGATATTATTATATCTAAAATGTTGTTATGATCGTTGATAAATTTGGGATATAAAACCTCAAAAAGGTGATACAATAGGTATGGACTAACTTCTATAGGCGTCAATGGTATTCTTATATTTGTGTCAGTGGTTTTGAATTCATCTTCTAGATTAATATGTGAATTATAAGTAAGCATTCTGAGCCAATTATCCTTAAACTTCTTATTTATCAATTTCTTAAAGCACCTCCATGTCTCTCAAGTTTTTCTTATCCTTTGGATTAAACCAAGTTTTAAGAATTTCTTTATGAAAAGATAAATTGGGTAAATTACTCTTTTTGTAATACTTCATAAACATACTCATGGTTTCTAAGATATCAGGCGGGCATCCTGGAAATTCTAAAATTTCTTTATTAGGTTTGGATTTAATTTTCGGCTTTTTCTTTGACTTCTGTTTCTTTTTCTTTTTCTTTTCTTCTTTAACTTTTTTTTTTTTGATTCCTTTATTATCGTTCTAAATTCACTGTTTTTAGTGGTATTTATAGCACAATCGCCAAATACTAATATATTTCCGAAGTTTTCTGGGGCTACCGGATTTTGACCTACTAATAAAACGTTGTTAGGATTATATTTAAGATCTTTTACCATATTTGTTTTCATGAAGTTTAACAAATGATAGGCAAGTTCAAAACACCCAGAGCAATATTGTCCAGAATTTACCCTGAAATTCTTCACGCTAATATCTTCTAGTTTAGACTTACATAAAGCGATATTTACATTGGTATCGTCTAAGTTTTCACCATAAATTGTAATTTTCTCGAGATCAATTATACCTAAATTTCTTTTATAAGCCTCGTTTACTAGATCGTAATCTTTAGTTTCTATATTTAATAATTTTAGTGTTATTAAATCAACCGATACCGCATTTTTCCCAATTACAGATAAATTTGTTTTTTTTAAGTTAGAATCTTTAAAGATAAATGGTCCAGCTCCTTCCAGCATATAGAATAAATCATTAATTACTAGATCTGGTTTCTTAATTGCATAAATATCAAGAATATTTGATAATAAGTTCGTTTTATAATGATCAAGTGATATATCCTGACTCTTATCAGTTTGATTAAGTCCAGATTCTTGATACCTTGGAGAAACAATTGAAGATAAATTTAAAAGAGAGCTATTTATTTGGAATATAGGATTTACATTAACTTGATTAATAGAAATAACTTTATCCGAATTTAAAATGATTTTAGGAACTAAATATTCTCGATCGTTAATATTAAACATTGAAAATGATTCAGATTTTATTGTATCTAATTGTTCCTTCTTTATACTCTTCCCTTCAAATAAGTTGCTATTATCTAGAAAAACCAATTCAGCCCCAAGATTTCTAAAGTAATCTTCTAAATTAAGCAAATCAGAGACTTTCTTGGTTGATATGCCCTTTAAAGGAAAACTGCCAAGATATATTTTCTCTGCTTTTGCTTGTTTACATAACTTAATTACTGCTGCAAGAACATCAAAATTAGTGTTTGTGGGAAAACCACAAGGTAAGTTCAAATTAAATTTTATAAAAACTTTATCTCCCTCTTCAATAAAGGTAGAGATACCACCAAGCATTTCAATGCCTTTCATAACGCTTTCTTGTGGTGTATCGCCTTTTATTATAGCCACTTCAGAGTTCTCTAAATTTATTTTAGTATTCATAGAAATGTTTTACAAAATTCAATCATTTAATTAATAATATTAAATAATGAATGAATTGAATTTTAAGTTAAGTGATGTAGTAGATGTTAAACATAAACATAGATACTTCTAACGTGAAAATTCCGGAAGATACAATTGGGTTGGATATGGGACAAACGCTCTCTAAACTTGCTTATTTAGAAAAAAATGAATTGATATTGTCATATTTTCCAACTCAAACGGATCTAAAATCACTCGAAAAAGCCATAGAAAAGAAAATAGGACAATTTAAAAAAATTAATTTCACTGGTGGAAAGAGTTTTAATTTATTCCAAACGTATTCGAAAAGCTTGGAAACGAATTTAATAAATGAATTTGAAGCTAATGTAAAAGGAATTGAGTTATTACATTTTATGGAAAAAAGTACAGTATTACCTCTGTCATTAATCGTTACAATCGGAACTGGAACTTCCATGGTTTCTAATCAAGATTCCTATAAGCATCTGGGAGGTACCGCTATGGGAGGAGGTTTTTTTATGGGAATTATTCAAGTACTATTCAATATAACTAATTTCCAAGAAGCTATGGAGTTAAGTAAAAAGGGAAATAGATATAATGTAGATTTAAAAGTTTCTGATATTTATGCTCCTGAAGATAATAGAGTAAATTTATTGTTTAGGGAGTTTACTGCAGCATCATTAGGGAAGATTGATCTGAATTTTAATATGGATATGCTAAAAGAAGAAGATTTAATTAACTCACTTATATCCATGATCGGAGAAAATATAGGAACAATAGCAAACTTGATGGCAGATAAAAATGGGATTTCAACCATTGTATTCTGTGGTGGTTTTTTAAAAGATAACAAAATAGTCAGAAAAATATTATCACTTATGTGTATGGTTAATCAGAAAAAAGCGATTTTTTTGAAAAATTCAGAATTCAGTGCCACAATTGGGGCCCTAGTCTTATAAAGTGTGCGCCGATTTGGAGATTTTTACTCATCGAATATAATTCTTGTAAAAACACTAAAAAATCGGCGCATGGTTATAATAAGACAAAAAATCTACTAATATAATAATTCCATCAAATTTCTATGTGTTTTGTGAGTGTTTTTCAAGCATCTCATCATTTGTTTTACCCATCTTAATAGCCAGTTCCGCGATAATAGCATCCAAGTATACAAAAGCCGCTATTTCAAATTGCGTGCCCTCGGGAGTGAGGACAGCAGTGTCTCCTATTGCCTTATCCCGTTTAGTTCTCCCTTTAAGTTTAATTGTTATATCCCCTACTCTACCAATGATCGTTTCGGGATGAGATGTGATCGTAACAATACCATATGGCTTAATTGTGTTTACATAGTTATTAAGCAAACTTACAACTATACTTGTAGTTCCTGAACCGGATAGAACAATGATTAAATCCTTTTTACGCAATGCGGGTATCGAAGCTAAATTAGTAACAATGTAAACCTCAGCACCCAAATGAACTAATCTTGTAGCAAAACACTGTAATATAAATGCACTTCTACCAGAAGCTAATAGGAAAAATCTACGATTGTTTAATAATCCATCGTGAACTAAATTAATAAATTTTTGTGTGTATTTAAAATTCTTATCCAAATGATCAATGTTAGCTTTAATATTATTCATTATAAGCTCCATTGATTGAAAAAGAATCCTCTTAGCTTCCCCATTTACAACTGCTTCATTAGATTTAGTCATTTTAAATTGTTGATCAATTTTTTAATGTATAATTTAAATAATCATTAAAGTAAAATATACATTGTTACTCCCAATTTTGAAAGAGAATTTTTAAACTCCGTTATCAAAC
>JAEOTR010000007.1 GCA_016839705.1 Promethearchaeota archaeon
TATAAAATGATATGTGATTGGATGATTAAAGGATTAAAATCAGCAGGTATGATATAATCCATTGACTTTAAACATAAGAATTTTGTGAAATTGGATAGGAAGAAAACTGGTTTTGATTTGAAAATATTATAAATATAAAATATCGATTCTGATATGTTTTATGTAAAACAATTAATATCCAATAAGATAGATCAATCCTTTAGGGAGATGATCACGCCAAGCAATATATTCATGCCCCCCGGGATATTCTTCGTAAAGATGATCATAATCTTTTTCTTTAAGCATTTTTTGAAAATTGCGGATAGGTTGAATTGCTCTCGTTTCTAAATTACCCACATTTAAATAAAATTTAAGGGTTAATGTTTTATTTCTGATAAACTGTTTGGTAAGCCATTCTTCTTCTTTTTCTTCTTCCTCACTCCACCATCGTATGTAATCATCCCCAAAATATCTTAAACCATTTTGAAACCACGGATAACCGGGATACCAAGCGTAATATCCCGATTGTGAAAGAATATTTTTGAATGTTTCAGGGTATTTTAATCCAATAAAGGAGGCTGCTAATCCCCCAGAACTACTACCCATTAATATTGAATGTGCGGGATTAATGCTAATATTATAATTCTCTCTAGCCCATGGTACTAACTCTTTAGCTATAAAATCAGCAAATGGAGGGTAGCACGATAAATCCTTACTTCTATTGAACCCACTATAATTATGGATAAATATCGCGACTATAGGTGGAATTTTATTTTCTCCTTGCAAAATGTCAAGAATCATTGGTGCCTGCGTGAATTCAATAAACGCTTTTCCATCAAAAATGATCATAAAATGATAAGGTTCAGCATTTTTGTCAAAATCGTGTGGGGTATAAACCCAAATTTGCTTATTTGTTCTAAGAATTTTACTATAAAAATCTATGTTTTTTAAATTCCCAGGGATGATATCTTCGTTTGGTGTGCTCCAAATTTGTGGTTCAGCATCTGGTAATTCAAGTACAGAATATTCAACTATAAATTTTTTTCCTTCTCTCCTATATCTTTGTATGAATTTCTTTTGATTATAAGGATCAGGTGAAAGTGTATCCCAATTCTGCATTAGATTATCGTAAAACCTTCTATAAATTAAAGAATTGTTCTTACTGATAGTATAAACAGTTCGGGTTCCATTGAGAACCTTAAAACTTTTATACATAACATCGGTATTTTCAACTCGTTCACAAATATTGTTTGATACGACATCATCTTGATTGGCAAGGGAACAAACCACAACAGCATTTTTAGTTTCTTTACTAGCACGAATAATAAAAGTTACAAGTTTATAGTTCTCTTCATTTTTTATACTTTCAATTAAAGGAGTACCTTCTCTTTCAATTTTATTCCAAAATTCACGTAATGTAGATTCATTTCCATTTTTTAATTCTCTTTTGAGCTCTAAGACCATCGGGCTTATTAGAAGTTCGGTTTTTTCCATTGTTTTATTTGAATATTAATTCTTCTCAAAAATCTAAATTAAAAATCTTAGTAAAGTCTTAAATTTATAGCTAATTTTTATAAATAGACATATTATATTATGTTTAGTTTTAATTTAATTTTTTGATGATTAATAGAGTCTAACAACTATGAGTATAGATACCATACCCAATAAAATACCTAAAAAGTTCTTAATGAGGTTAAAAAGAGGGAAGTATGATGATACTATTCTTTTTGCTTTAGCGGTTTTTGGACCTCATAATCTTAAAGTACTTGTTAATGACGTTCGTACCTCTATTACTGACAAGATGGATGTGAAACTATTTCATGAATGGGCTACCAAGTTAAAGACTTATGGATTCATTGATGAATACAAAGAAGACAATGAAATATATTTTAAAGCAACAGAAAAGGGAAAAGATGAATTATTAAATCGCGTTGAAAACTCTTTTATGGTACGGTATTTAAAAAGGATTTTTAATAATACTCTTGGGTCAATTGAACCTGGAGAAGAAAAAGAACCTAAATCGGTATCAGGGTATAGATTGAGTTATAGAGATGTAA
>JAEOTR010000028.1 GCA_016839705.1 Promethearchaeota archaeon
ATCCATTGATCGTATTAGGGTTGGAGAAAACACAATCTTGATAAATCCTGTTGAAGACTTTCTAGCGTGCTATGTTATTAAAGGGCAATCCTATCCTGCGTTGCAGAAGTTAACGCGCTTTAGCGAAACGATTAGAGAAAATTCGGAGATTTGGCAAGCTCTCAATAAATCGATCAAAACCAACGAGATGTTAGAACTCGATAAGCCTGCTGCCCTTAGAACAGTGATTGATGAAATATTTTAGAATTTGTTTAAAATTTCTTTGAAATTGGAACGGGATGGAAAATTCTGCATCTGATTTTAATGATAATTTGTCTGAAAAAATCTTATATCAAGATCCAATTCATTTTAAACCCATCCACACTCTTCCCCTATGATTATGAGAATAAACTACTAATTTTTTGTTGGTACTATACTAATCTTTATACGATTTCAACTCTATATATAATAATATAAATTTAATTTGAGTGGTAAGTTTTGATCGAAAATGTAGAAATTTTTATTGGAATAGCTCATCTCGCAGGGATTTTCGTAGGATTTGAAGCTCTTATTAGTGCTACTCATCAAAAAGAAGTCGCAAGGATTAGGGGTATTGTAACAGTGGGACTCATGACGATTATCGCCGCACTTATTCCTATCGGACTTGGTAGCTATGGATTAAGTGGTCATAGCTTATGGTTTTTGAGTAGCCTTATTTACCTTTGTCTCAACTGGACTGTGATCATCTTGTCATTACGAATGCCTGAAAATAAGGAACTTGTGAGGTCCCAAACGAAAACGAGTTCCATACTTTTTTGGCTTATATTCGAGGTTCCACTCGAAGTACCATTGATTCTAACCATAATTGGACTATTTCCTGATCTAGAACAGGCCTTCTACATTACAGCACTCGTATTCAATCTATTTTCGGCTGCTTATGTGCTTTCGCAAATAGTCTATACTAAAGCTGATTAATCAATTTAGTAAAAAGTAATTTCTAAATTATAATCATTTTTATTTTCAAATATTTATAAAACCGTCATTTGATGCATTATTATTCTTGAACAAGATAAATGGTTTTGCTGGAGGAATTGGTTCATACTATTTAAGCTATAAAGTAAATTTAAGTCAATATTATTATACACATCTTTGTCTTACCTAATCATATCTAAACAAATTTCATTATGGCTAAGTGTCTCAATAATCAAGATTCAATGAATCTTAAGGAAACACTTCACAACATTCCTGGAGTTGAAGAAGTAAAAACTGAAATCGTGTTAGACCGGATAAAAGAAGACCATTCTATTATCATCCCTGAGTAATTTAAAAACAAGAATTTCCTTAGGTTTACTTAGTTTTATTTATTCTCTTTTTGATATTGTTAAAACGAAGATAAGCTAAAATTCTATTTGAGAATTCTAGATTCAACACTGTAGTTTTTCATAGTCAACAAGCAACAGAAAAAACAGTAAAAGCCTCATTATTTCATAACGAAATTAATGGGTGGGGACGTTCTATTCACTTACTTTTAGAAAAATACGAAGAAATAAAAAAAGAAAAAGTTTGAAGGTGTCGAAAGATTAGCATTAGGCCTTGATAAACACTATATTATAACACATTATCCGGACGCGTTTCCAAATATTGCACCACATAACGCTTATAATACACATAAAATTCTAAATATAATATCTCGGTGATATAAAAATTATCAAAGTTTAGGGAAGTATAATTAATTAACATTTGAAGTAAAATAATTTGAACTGTTTTCCCAATACTTGAGATAAATTTATATAAATATACAGTTATGTAATTGCTAAATAAGAATATATTTTTCCTATTTAGTTATTTTTGTGCTAAAAAAGGATTGGGAAAGGATATTAATTTTCATTTTTTTAATCGATATTTAAGCATGAGTTTTATGATGAGGATATACGATTTTAAAAGAAAAGAAAAACGATTTCATTTAGCTTTTATAATCACAATCTTTACCTTAATTTCAATAACTGTCCTTCCAAGTAGTATAAATATAAATGATAAATATGAAAAATTTGACAATACAAATGATGATACAAATTTCATTATTAAAACCTCTACAAGCAATCCTCCCAATAATAACTATTTTAAATATTATAAAGCAATAACAATAAATCACGAGATGGTTGAAGGGTCTGGTAATTATACAAATTTTCCCGTTTTAATATCTATCTTGGATTCAGATTTGCATGATCATGTCAATCAATCAAATGGTAATGATATCGCATTTGCTAACGATACGGATTGGTTGGATCATGAAATAGAATTATTTAATATATCTTATGATGACACTTATGCGCAGTTAATTACGTGGGTTCGCATTCCGAGCCTTTCTACACTAGTAAATACTACTATTTACATGTATTATGGGAATGCTACGATGAATTCCCGGCAAAATCCAACGGGTGTATGGGATACTTCTTATCGAGGGGTATGGCATCTTTCAGAGTTAAGTGGATATGCCATTGATTCCACTTCTTATGGTAGAATTGGGTTTGTACAACCTACCGTTAGTAGGGGTGCAACGGGGGAGATTGATGGAGCGTATGACTTTGGAAATAATGGTCAAATTGATTTTGGTGATCCTTCTGATGGGCATTTAGATATGGGCACAGGGAGTTTTACAATTAGTTTTTGGATGAATATTGATGATAGTACGTCAAATTATCAATTACCATTATATAAAGGTGCTACAACTTATGATGAAGCCGGGTATGACTTTGAAACAAATACAGATGCAACATATCTCAATTTTCGCATTTGTGATGGCTCGGATATTGGAGAAGCGCATGATTTCGAAATCATTTTTGATAGCTGGGCGTATGTAACTGGAGTTGTGGATCGGTCATCGAATTACATGCGGCTTTATAAAGATGGTTCCCAAGTAAGTTCTACAGTAGATATTTCTAGCCTTGGAAGTATAAATACTAATAACTACCTTTATACTCCTTCTGCTACTTATGATTTAGATGGATTATTAGATGAGATAAGAATTTGCAGCGTAGCGCGTACAGCAGGCTGGATCCTAACGGAATATAATAATCAAGATGACCCAGGAACGTTTTTTTCCTTAAGCTCGGAAGTTGTTGTAGACAATATTGCTCCCTCTTACTCAAATCTAATAGAAAGTTCAGATCCATTAGAATTAGGAGATACTGAAGTTATTAAAATAAATGTCTCCGATTCTTCCGGGATTAATCAGGTGAAAATCGAATTTGATAGTTCCAACCATTCAATGATAAATACTGTAGGAAATACATGGGAATATGACTCTTGGACTCCTAATAATGTGGGGAATTATACTTATATGATATGGATGGAAGATAATTGCAATAATTGGAATTCTACTATGGGTACTATCGAAGTGATTGATACAACTTCACCAACTTATTCAAACCTACTTGAAAGTGCGGATCCTTTACAACTTGGACAAAATGAAACGATTGAAATTAGAGTATTCGATTTATCTGGGGTGAATCAAACCTTATTAGAATATGATTCAACAAATCATAGTATGGTTTTTCAAGGTGGAAATAAATGGAGTTGGAGTAATTGGCAACCTATCACAGGATTTCGTCCTTATAAAATCTATATGCAGGATAATCAAAACAATTGGAATATGACTAGTGGGAATATAACTGTAATAACCATATATGCTCCATTTATTGAAAATCTGACTGAGACTGAGGATCCCTTAGAATTGGGTAATGATATTAATATTAAGATTGATGTTTACGATAATGAAACTAGTGTATCTATAGTATTAATCGAATTGGATGGTATAAACCGTACAATGAGTAATATATCTGGAAATACTTATGAATATACCTGGAATGCCTCCGAATATATCGGAAGTGGATACTCAGTTGGATCCGTAAATTATAAAATATATGCAAATGATTCAGATAATAACTGGAATTCTTTAAGTAGTAGTTTTGATATTGTAGATACAACTTCACCTGACGTTTCAGGCCTTATAAAGAGTGAAGACCCTTTAGAACTTGGAAGTATGGTAATAATATCAGTAAATTCTACTGATTTATCCGATATTTACCAAGTAAAAATTGATTTTGAAGGATCCAACCATTCGATGACAAATATAGGAGGAAATACGTGGAATTATAGCCATTGGATTCCATTTGCTGCTGGAAATTGTTTATATACGATATGGGCAGAAGATAATTATAATAATTGGGGATTTATTAGTGACTCTATTTTCGTTCAAGATACAACGCCCCCAACCTATTCAAATTTTACTGAAAGTGCTAATCCTGTCGAATTGGGTACTTTATTAACCATCTCGATTAAAACCACCGATTTTGCTAATATTAAAGAAGTATTGATAGAGTATGAAAATTCTAATCATACGATGGCAAATGTGGGTGGAGATATATGGGATTTTGATTCTTGGATGCCAGACTCAAAAGGTAATTATAGCTACAAGATTTATATGACGGATAATAATGATAACTTGAATTATGTTAGCAGTTCGATATTGTTTCAAGATACTATTTTCCCGGTCTATTCTAATTTGTTTGAAAGTGCTGATCCTTTAGAGTTAGGGGATAATCAGATCATTAGCTTAAATGCCTATGACTTCACTGGTATTAATCAATGTTTAATAGAATATCAAGGAGCGAACCATTCTATGATGAACATTTATGGAAATACCTGGCAATTTGATTCATGGATCCCAAATAATTGGACTTTTTATCAATATAAAATCTATATAGAAGATAACAGCGGTAATTGGAATTTTATGATAGGAAATATTACCGTTCAAGACACAACTCCTCCTTCACCACCCCTCTTAGCTAACGCTCCAAGCGGGGACGTTTATGGTAATCTAGTGTTTGATTGGTTAGATGGATCAGATCCTTCAGGTATTTCTTATTATTTATTAATTATTGATAATGAAACTGATCCCTCCATCACCCCGGGATATATTTATTTATTTAATATAACCAATATAGGACCTGAGAGTAGTTATTACGAATTGACTGATAAATTTCCTTCAAGTAAATATTATTATTTTTTAGCTCAAGTTGATGGAACAGGTCATCAAAGTAGTTATACAATGGGTACCTTCACGATCCATTCAAATCCGAATAATAATAATTTTATGATTTATATCATTATTGCAGTAATTCTGATAAGTGTAGCGGGATCTATTACTGCTATAACAATCGTAAGGAAAAAATCACATAAAAAAATGGGTCCCCCCCGGAAAAAATTACCTCTTAAACTAATCTTAGCACACTTTGCTAAAATCTCATCTCAAGGATCAACTTCAGAGGAGATAGAAGTTGGAGATATCCTAATTCAAGATGAACAAAATCAATTTTATCGTGAAGAATTACCTGATGAGGTAGATCTAGGAATTAATATTGATGAGATTAAAGCTTTGGGAGAAGAATTATTCTCAGAAGGTGCTTATTTAGAGGCAATCAAGCAATTTCAACATGCAAAGGATCTTCTCTCAGAACATGGTAGAAATGAAGAAGTAGTATTAATTTCCGATTTAATAGCTGGAATTGAAGGTTTAATTAACGAGCGTGAAAAACGATTAGAACTTTTAGAAAGAGAAAAAATCGAAGGGGGTTCCGTTAAAATCTTTGAATTATATTATGATATAATCGAGATATCAAAAAAATTAAGAGATCTTGATGGTATCAACATGTTCCAATCAGAACTAATTCAATTTTTTCAAACTAATAAATTTAAATTAGTAGTTATTGAAAAACATAGAGCAAATTTAGAGCAGGAGGCAGATTCATTATCACATAATGGTTTTTTTGAAATGGCTGCTCAAATATATGGAAAATGTGAAGAAATATCCCAATTTTTAGTAAAATTAGAAAAGGAAGAAGAAATAACTAATGTTGAAAAATTTAGAAATAAAAAAAATGAGTGTCTAAAGAGAATTTCTTAACAAACGTATTGTGGGTAATTAAAAAAAGTTTAAATTTATATAACAGTTTTCTCTTTATTCTTAAAGATAAGAGTATATTATACCGATTTGTCTAAATATTTGAGGTAGGGTATTTAAGCCATTTATATTTTTCAACTTGAATTAGGTGGGATGAAGAAAAACGATGGGAAAAAAATATAGGAATAAAAAAATAAAATGTTATTTAATTTTTTTTATGCTCAGTTTTAGCATTATTTCAAGTATTCTCCTTCCAAACAGTGATATCAATGCAAGAAATTGTGAAAAATTAGTGGATGATTCAAAATCCTTAATTCATACTTCTTCAAGTGGACCTCCAAATAAACACTTTTTTAAATATTATAAAACAATAACAATTGACCATAACCAAGTTAAGGGAACGGGGGATCATAAGAATTTCCCTGTGCTAATTTCGATTATTGATTCAGATTTACATGATGCGGCTCAATCAAATGGAAACGATATTGCTTTTGGTAATGATACAGCGTGGTTAAACCATGAAATTGAACTATTTGAAAAGAATTATAATAGTACCCATGCTAAATTGGTGGCATGGGTTCGAATTTCAGTATTATCAGTCACCACAGATACTATTTTTAGCATGTATTATGGGAATGAGACAATGGGCTCGAGACAAAATCCTGAAGGTGTATGGGATGACAATTATTATGCGGTTTACCATATGAATCAAGATCCAGGCTCGACCTCCGTTCTGGATAGCACAGCTAATAATTATGACTTAACTGCTGGTTCAGGATTTAATTCTGGAGATCTTGTAGATGGGGTTATCGGTAAAGCTATAAAGTTCGATTCGACAGATTATCCCAGTTCGGAATATCTTGAAATGACTTCAGGTTTTTCTAATCCGACAAGCGCCCTCTCTCTTGAAATGTGGTTTAGACCTCAATTATATTCTGTTTATCAAAGATATTTTACCGCAACTGGTGCCAGGCCTGATATACTTTTGGGATGGGATAACAGGATTATAAGTCGGATTAAAAATCATCTTGGAAATACTTGTGATATAGAATTATCCTTCGATGAATGGAAGGATCAATTTTATCATTTAGTTATAACGTGGGAAGGTGGATCTGTTGGGCGTAAAAGGGCTTATCTTAACGGAACATTAAATGTAGATGAATATGATGTCGAAGCCTTAGGAAATTCTTCTTTGTGGACAACTTATACAATCGGTACTGACTTAGATTACACTGATGTTGTTAACGCATTAATTGAGGAATTTAGAATCACTTCAAGTGTCCGTACACCCGGTTGGTTTGAAACAGAATATAATAATCAATATGATCCAAGTTCTTTTTATTCGATTGGAGAAGAAGATCACGTAATAGATCATATACCTAATGCTCAATATTTCGCATATTATAAAGATATAATAATTGATCCTTCAATGGTGAGTGGATCACAGGATCTTCTTAATTTTACAGTTTTAATTTCTATTATTGATGAAGATTTGCCAGATGAGGTTCAATTAAATGGAAATGATATTGCTTTTTCTAATGGTTTTTCTTGGTTAGACCATGAAACCGAATTCTTTGATAAGTTTTATAACGGCAGTCATGCTCAATTAGTAGTTTGGGTTCGTATACCAAATTTATCACCATCTTTTGATACCGTTATTCGTATGTATTACGGGAATTCTACTATGAGTTCAAACGAAAATCCTTCAGGAGTATGGAATACAAAATATAAGGGTGTTTGGCATCTCAAAGAGAATCCTTCAGCCCCTGCACCTCAATTTTCTGATAGTACAGCATATAACAATGATGGAACAGCTGTTAATTTATTTTCATCAAATCAAACTTCTGGGAAAATAGATGGGGGGCTTATATTTAACGATGAAAATGAAGCATGTGTAAATGTTTCGGATGACAATAGCCTTGATTTGAATAATGATATGACTATTTCAGCGTGGATAAAAACAAACGATAATGAAGACGATGTAGATATTGTTATAACTAAATGGTCTTTAAACCCGCCTAATCAAAATTACTGGCTCGGAAAGCTTAATCGTGATGAATTTGCTTTTTATGTTGATTCTAATCAAAATGTTAAGATGAATCTAAATTTGATTAGGGATAATAATTGGCATTACGTCGTTGGAGTAGCAGATTCAACTAATTCTTTATTAAGAATCTATCTTGATGGGACACAAAGAAATACGGCATCATATAGTGGAAGTTCACAAACAGGGAATCATCATCTAAATATTGGAAAAAGTTCTGGAATTATAGAACAAGAATGGAATGGTAAGATCGATGAAGTTCGAGTTGTAGATGTTGCCCATTCCGCAGCTTGGATTGCAACGGAATATAACAACCAATACAATGCTCAATCCTTTATAACTGTAGGTTCAGGAGAAAAAGTCGATAATATCCCCCCTACTTATTCCAATCTAATAGAAAGTTCAGATCCACTGGAATTAGGAGATACAGAGGTTATTACAATAAATGTTTCTGATCCTTCAGGAATTAATCAAGTGAAAATAGAATTCAAAGACTCTGATCATGTAATCAGAAATCACACCATGACAAATATATCAGAAAATGCGTGGCAGTACGACTCATGGACTCCCAACAACGTGGATAATTATACATATACGATATGGATGCAAGATAACTTTGATAATTGGAATTCTACTCTCGGTACAATTGAGGTGATAGATACTACTCCACCAACTTATTCAGATCTAATTGAAAGTGCAGATCCTTTACAAATAGGACAAAACGAAACAATTACTATAAAAGTTTATGACTCTCCAGGTTCAGGTGTGAATCAAGTTCTTTTAGAATACGATTCTTCAAATCATACAATGATCAATATTGGAGGAGATACGTGGAGATGGAATAAGTGGAAGCCAGCCAAAGGAAATCATTCTTATAACATATATATGGAAGATATGGAAAATAACTGGAATGTGACCAGTGGAAATATAACAGTTGTTGAAGCAACTGGGCCAACCATTGAAAATTTTACTATGAGTGAGGATCCTTTAGAATTGGGAAATAGTGTCACTATTTTTGTTGATGTGTATGATAATAGCTCTGTAGATACCGTGTTTATTGAATTAGAAAACGTTAATTATACTATGAATAAGCCAGTGGGAAATACATATAATTATACTTGGACGAGATCTTGGGTAGGAACGGTTATATACGTAATTTATGCAAATGATACATTAAATAATTGGAATTCATTTACAGGTAGTTTTGAAGTTGTAGATACGACTCCACCTGCTTTTTCAAATCTTACGAAGAGTGAACACCTCTTAGAATTAGGAGATACGGTAATAATAACAGTAAATTCTACGGATTTAGCAGAGATTAACGAAGTGAAAATCGAATTCATGGGCTCTAACCATTCCATGACAAATTTTAGTGCTTACACCTGGCAATATGACTCTTGGACTCCCGAAAGTGTTGGTAACTTTACATTTACGATATGGGCTGAAGATAATAATAATAACTGGGGCTTTATTAGCGATTCAATTTTAGTTCAAGATACAACACCCCCAACTTATTCTAATTTAATTGAAACTGTTGATCCATTAGAGTTAGGAGATAATCCAATTATAACAATAGACGTCTATGATTTAGCTGATATTAACCAATGCGTACTAGAATTCGAAGGGGCGAATCATTCGATGACAAATATATATGGGGATACTTGGCAATTTGATTCATGGACACCAAATAACTGGATTGTTTATCAGTATAAGATCTATATTGAAGATATGAGCGGTAATTGGAATTTTATAATAGGAAATATTACAGTTCAAGATACAACTCCTCCTTTACCACCTGTATTGACCAACAGTCCAAGTGGAGATGTTAGTGGTATCCTTGTTTTTGATTGGTTGGATGGATCAGATCTTTCAGGTATTTCTTATTATTTATTAATAATTGATAATGAAACTGACCCCTCCATCACCCCAGGATACATTTATTTATTTAACATTACTAATACAGGCTCCGAGAGTAGTTATTACGAATTAAATGATATCAATTCTTCAGGCAAGTATTACTATTTTTTAGCTCAAGTGGATGGAGTAGGGCATCAAAGCACATATACAATGGGAACATTTAATGTAATTACACTTAGTAATGGTTCTCCTATTAATAATAATTTTACGATTTATATCATTATTGCAGTAATTCTGATAAGTGTGGTTGGCTCTATTACTGCTATAACAATCGTAAGGAAAAAATCACACAAGAAAATGAGTCCACCACGGAAAAAAGTACCTCTTAAACTAATCTTAGCACACATTGCTAAAATATCATCTCAAGGATCAACTTCAGATGAGGTAAAGGTTGGAGATATCCTAATTCAAAATGAACAAAATCAATTTTATCGTGAAGAATTAACCGATGAGGCAGATTCAGGAATTATTATTGATGAGATTAAAGCTTTGGGAGAAGAGTTGTTCAAAGAAGGTGCTTATTTAGAGGCTATCAAGCAATTTCAATATGCAAAGGAATTTCTCTCAACGCAGGGTAGAAATGAAGCAGCAGCATTATTTTCTGATTTAATCGTGGGAATTGAAGGTTTAATTGAAGAGCGTGAAAAACGATTAGAACTTTTAGAAACTGAGAAGGTTGGGGGGGAACCCACAAAGATCTTTGAATTATATTATGATATAATTGAGATTTCAAGAAAATTAAGAGATCTTGATGCTATAAGCATGTTACAATCAGAATTAATTCAATATTTTCAAATGAACACCTCCAAGTTGAGAGATATTGAAATGTATAGGTCAAATTTAGGACACGAGGCAGATTCATTATCAAATAATGGTCTTTTTGAATTGGCAGCTCAAATGTATGGAAAATGTGAGGAAATATCCCAATTTTTAGTTAAATTAGAAAAGGAAGAAGAAATAGCTAATGTTGAAAAATTTAGAAATAAAAAAAATGAATGTTTAGAAAAATTTTCTTTATAAATGGATTCGATGTCTTATGGTGCGATAACTATTACTTTTTATGTTAGTGATATCATCGGAAATATCGGATCTGCTGAGGTTAATGTCATAAAAGGGCTTATAAGTCCAGGTGGATTAGAACCAGGAGTTATAATAGTTATCATAGTTGTAACTGTTATTGGGGGACTAGCTATAATAGGTGCGATTTGGGGAATACTTGTAAAGAAAGGAAAAATCCTTTTGTATATTTTTAAATCCTTAATATCTCATCAAGGGTGTTAATTATTTTTCTTATAACAAAAACTAGTTATACATAATTCATGGAAAAATAAAGGTAAATAATATTTAGGAAAGATTAATTAATTGATATTGAAGTTAAAATAGTTTAAACTGTTTTTCCAATACTTCAGATAAATTTATATAAATGAATAGGTATGTATTAGTTAAAGTAAGATATGTTTTTCAATATTAAGCCACTTCTTAATTAAAAAATGATAGGAAAGTGGATTTTTACCTTTATTTTGCTCAGAAAAAGATCTTAATACACAATTTTAAGGTAAAGAAATATGAAAAAAATACCGGGCACTTTATATCATTTTGGCATTGCAAGTTCTAAAAATAATAGTTTAGGAATTAATATTTGGTATAGAAGTGAGTTAATTTTTGAGAGAACTGGAATATTACAGGAAGAAATTATTAATATTCTACAGAAATTTTTCGAAAGTAAAAATTTAACCATACCACGTAATAGGTTATCATGGGTCGTAAAAGAGGAATTAAATGAGTTATCTCCAACAAGTGATATTACTTTTATTGAAGGTACTGTATCAGAAATACTTGGAGAAATTCAAAAAAAACCTTCAGAAAATGTAAAAAAAATAGTTTTGATGGGACTTTCTAACGCGGGAAAAACCTGCATTTATGAACGGGTATTTGAAGGAAAAAAACCCTGGGAATTAATGCAATCTACAGCAACAAAAGGAATAGATTATAAAAAGTATGAAGTTGGCAGTGTTACAAAACCAATGATATGGGATTTAGGAGGACAGCAACAATATCTTGATGAATATCACGGTCCTTTAAGAAAAAGTATATTTCAAAAGGCATCTGTATTATTATATATTATTGATGCTTCAGATTCTGACCGTTTTGAAAATGCTCGGGTTGAATTTGAATGGAGCGTAAATCAAATCTTATCATTCAATCAATCTCCAATAGTAAATGTTTTTTTTCATAAAATTGATCTTATTCACGATAAAGATGCTTTAATTCCTTATTTAAAGAATATTTTATCCCAGAATATATCTTACAAAATAAATTTTTATGCAACCTCAGTGTTCGATGAATCATTATTTACGGCGTGGAGTGGAATTATACGAGATATATCACCTAAATCAATTTTCATTAATTCAATATTAAAGACATTGAAGGATCAAGAAGGTGTTAAAGACGCATTGTTGATTGAAAAAACAACTGGACTTGCATGCGGTTCAACTCTAGATGGATCCGATGAGGAAATTGTTATCGGCATGGTTTCCTTATTAATAGTAACTTGCGATAAAGTCACAAAAAATATGAAATTACAAAATTTTAGTGAATTTAGGTTAAAAACGTCATCTAATTATTTATTATTAACTGATGTTACTCCAGATTTAATGCTTGTAATTATTTTGGGCTCATCGGCTTTTACTGATAATATATTAAAAGATATTGAAGAGGTAGGTAAGGAAATTGCAATACAAATTAGAGATTTATGGAATGATTAAGAGGTAAATCGAAAAAATGCCACGAGGAATGTTTTTACTCATACATGATGAGATAATGGGACCGGAAATTAAATGCTCTTATTATACAAATCCAGTAAGTTTAAGCAAAGAATTAATATCAAAACTTTATATCTCTCATGCGGGGTTTAAATCACCATCTCAACTAGAAATAAAATTTGAGAATTTTAGAAGTATTTCATGTTTCACTGGTAATCTTGATCGCAGAAGTCAAAAAGAAGGAATATTAGGAATAATTTTTGAGGAAGATGAAGAATTTGATAATTTAGATTTATTTTTACAACGCAATTTATATGATGCTATCGATAAATCGAGTGATGAAACAATGCAAGAAATTTTTTCGACAAAACTTCTTCATTATCTATCACTAAGCAATCTTTTTCAAAAGGTAGAAATTGAAGGTATTCCAGAGTTATTTATTATAAATGGAAATGAACAATATAAATCCTGTGTCTTACGAATTGGTGAAAGCACTGTTTCGATTTCAGAGATGACTGATTTGTATAAAAAAATCATAAAGAAACAAACAATTTCACAATATCATTATATAAGTTTAAATTTAGAAAATGAAAAAAATACCTTTTTAGTTTTAAGGATTAACAGTCCTAGTAAGACTATTGAGACAATAACGACAACATTAAAACTATATTTAGAAGAATTTTTCTATTATTCACTAGAAATTTTAGCTTTATTATTTCTACCTTCAATTATAAAGGTACTTCCATTAAAACAAGAAATTTCTAAAAAAAATTTAGGTAAGTCTAATACGTTTCTACAAAGTCTACAACAATCAAAGAACTATTATAATAAATTTAATGATACAATCTCAAACTTGTTAAAAGGAAATATCTATATTGAGCCATCATTATAATTTTTAGTTATTATTTTTACTTTGTTTATTAAATCTCTAAATATCATAGTCCCCATGCCAAAATTTACTCTTTCAGAAAAAATTAGAACAAAAATAAAATTTTTATCTAATATTTTAATATATTCTGAGAAAATCTTTTTATAGTCTTTTATTTCAATATACATTTTTGTCATTACTTCAAGTTGTTTTTCATTCCGAAACTCGAATTCTTTAATTATATTAAATAATATGTTTGAGGGAACTGAAGCATGTATAACCATCCCTTTTTCGGTAAAAATCGCACTCCCTAAAATTTCCCTATCGTCTACACTTTCTCTAAAAATAGTAATTATATCTTTATAGAATGGAAAAGAAATAAAATGAACAATATCTTCATCTTTTTCATGTAAATTTTCTCCATCATTAGTTTTAGAAAATTCTAGTATATTAGACTCGTAATCGACAAGTTGATATCTTCTAATAATAAAAGACTTATCAATAAGCACTTGAAAACTGTGTTCACATATCATATCTTTAGGAATGCTAATTGTCGTAAAATTTTGAGTTTGATTTATAATTTTAATTGGAATTTTCAAACTTTTCTCTGTTTCACATTTAGGGCATGTTATTCGTACATAATTGAATATTTCCTGGTGAACGGCATAATCTTTTCTTATTCTTGTTTCATTATTATCAATAGGTTCTGATTCATTTGGAGTTAGCTGAGTATCAACAACCTGAATTAATGAGGAAGTATCAAAATATCCTTTTTTAACATTTTCAAGCTCTTGTTTAAGTTTTACATTTTCTAATCGTAAAAAACTCAATTTTTTCTTTAATTCTCGATTTCTCTCTTCCAAATCTTTTAAATGAATATTTAATAGTGAAGTGTCAGATTTATCGGTTTTTTCAGATAAAGATACTTCAAACTCCATAATTATATTTTCGAGATAATCTATTTTATCTAGATATTCACTTATTTCGTTGTTCTTTAAAAGTAATTCTGATTTCAACTCTTCAATTTTATTTATAAGAGGCTCTTCTGTCATTTTTATTACCCTTGAGCTTATTGTTAATATTATAAATTTTTCTTTTTAATAGTTTGTTCATTCACTTAATATTAAGTTATTCTGAGAAATTTAATAGGGAAACATAAAATGTATATCATTATATACATATTTATCCTATCAGTGTTATCTTATTAAAATTTACATAAATTTAGGATCTTTCAGCTGGGAGATTAGATTCGAGAATTATTGTTAATAATAATAGGTGTTGCTTACATGATTCTAAAAAAACGGAGGGCACCGGTATTATTTTTCTTTAACTTCTTCTGCTTTCTTTAGATAGATTAGTAAGTATAATGTGTCTAAATTATCAAGAATTAATGTTTTTTAAGATATATTATATAGAATTCAAAATATAAAAGGGATATAAGAAAATATAAGATTTAAGGCAGTATAATTAAAGCTCCAACTTCTCAAAGCAATTTTGGCAATAATATTTTTCGTCTACTCTCCATGCTTCACCAAGATTAATTTTCGCGCCACATGCTTCACAATTCCCCATTTCTAAAATTAGTTCTGCCATAATTATATTATAATTTTTTTAATTTTAATTTTTAATTCTTTTATTAATTTAATTTCTAAATTATATTTCTACGGATTTTAACAAAATTAATTAATCAATTTTGATTTGGTACTATAATAAATGTATAATTTTCCATATTAAATGGAGTGAAATAAATGATCGCTATTGAAGATTTTAAAGACATAAAATATGAAAAGGAAGAAAATGGCATAGGGACTATAACTATTAATCGACCAGAACGTAGGAATGCTCTTTCTCAAATAACTTTTTTAGAATTGCAGGCGGCATTCGATCATATGGAACGAGATGATGATATTAAAGTTGTTATCATAACGGGGAATCAAGATGGAAATGCGTTCTCTTCAGGGGCATATGTAAGTCCCAAAGTTATGAGTGAGATGACACCCGAAATAAGAAAACTGATAGATCCAACTGATAAATCGTCAAAAAATATGGCTCGAAAGATTTTTGATTTTCCGAAGCCTATCGTAGCTGCTGTGAATGGGTTAGCTATTGGCGGGGGGATTACTATGCTATTAATTGGGGCAGATCTTATATATGCTTCAGATAATGCATATTTAGGATTTTATTTTGTTCAAAATGCGTTTATGTCAGAATTTGCATCAACTTTCCTATTACCCCTTCATCTTGGATTTCAGAGAGCCAAAGAGATTATATATTACGGTAAAAAAATCGAGGCA
>JAEOTR010000029.1 GCA_016839705.1 Promethearchaeota archaeon
ATCAGAACTTGAACCTAAAAAGAAATTCTTTGAAGATTTAAAAGAAACATTTCAATATGATGAGCTAAGAAAACATCGAGATTTCTTTAGACTTATTATAGCTATGACGGTTTACAACTTAGGATATAGAATAATCTTTCCTTATCTTTTTAGTTATATTTTTAGTCTAGGACTTAATACAATGTTATTATTACTTGGTTTAGGAATTATAATCCCCGTTATACTTTTAATTACATTAGCTATGGGGAAGCTGGCCGACAAAGTGGGTCGCAAAGCTTGTATCCCTCCAGTATTAATCATCTCTTCAATTGGATTTTTCATGATTCCCTTCTTAAGACCCACAAGTATATTAACTATGGCTTTATTAGTAATCGCACTGATATTAGTTTTTCTCTCAATAGCTTCAATTCAAGTACCACTCGCAACGTGGCAACAAGACCTCCTCCCAGAAGGTAAGCGAGGGCAATTTTTAGGTATACTTAATATTATTTTTACAACATCTCAAATACCTGGGGCAATAATTGGAGGATTAGTTGCTGATTCCATGGGTCTTGCTTGGATTTTTGCTTTTGCACCAATTTTTCTCTTAGCGTCAATTCCGCTTTTCTTAAGGGTTAAAGAAACATTACCTGAAGATTTATAGTTTTAATAATTGATTAAAAAATAGTACTTTTTTTTTCCATATGATGTGGTTTATAAGACTCTTTAGCTCTTCTTAAACCTGGGATTCCCAAATCTTGCTCTCGATTAATGAAATTAGCAGTTTCACAGCAATTTTTTAAGAATAAATTATTTACAGCTTGATATGAACCTTCATAATCAATATGAGCTTTTTCTATATGGATAACTACCGTTTCATTATTTAGCATTTCTCCCAATGTGTATCCTACGCACTTACCATCCACGCAAAGGATACCCCCTTTAAGATTTAATTTAATATAATTATCAAATGCTTCATCAATAGCCTTCTGCTCTTCTAATAGATCCTCGTTACTTTGACACTCGTTCTTATCACACCATTCAATTTGTAATTTTCGAGCTTTATCTATAAGTTCTTCGGTTATAATATTGAATTCGTAATTATATTGTTCAATAAATTTATTTAACCACCTTCTTTTTTGGCGATATTTATTTCCCGCAAGAGAAATCAGATCTTGTTTATTATAAACATAATCCCAATTATCACGATCGTCAAAAAATTCTAAACTAAAATTGGTTAATGTTTCACTCTCTCTAATTTGATTGATAATTGGTTCTGGAACCCTATGAATCTCAATATTATTTAGATTTTCAAATAATTCAAAAATAATTTTATCAGGCATTGGACCTATTGGGGGAAGGAAGTAAATTACATCTCTTTTATCAGATTGAGGCTTTTTCCACTTATTCAAATAACTTTTTGAGAAAATAATTAAATGATTTTTATGTTCAGTAAATGAAAAATTATAGTATTCTTTCCAAATAAATAAGTTGGTGAACGTAAATTCTGAAATTTCGGGAGGATATTTTTTAAAATATCGATCGAATAGTGATTTATCTATAATTCCTATAGGTTTTGCGTTAGAAATATCCATAATATTACTATTTAACTTTTATATTTAAATTCTAATTATTTGCTCTATGAAGTAAACAATTTTACTCTATTTAGAATTAGGAAGAATGATAAAAAGTATGTTATGATTTTCTCTAATTTTTCTTATTTCTCTTTAAAAAATCTTGTATTTCATCATCTCTCTTAAGAACTTGTAAAATCACAATTATGCTATCTCTAACATTGGGTGCTTGAGGATTTAGATTAAAAGACTCATAATACAGATTTAAAGCTTCTTCATACTTATTTTTCTTGTATTTTTTAATCCCTTTAAGATATAATTTCTCAGCATTTTCTCGATCTCTGTCGGGGATATTATAATATTTGAGCATTTTTAGGGCGTTTTCTTTCTTTGCTTGAACTTTTGACATCTGTTATCAAAATATCCTATAGAGGTGTTTCAAAATTATGGAAAAATACGAATTCTTTTAATTTATCCATTTCTCGATTTTTTGTGATTCAATTTTTTATCTTTAATAGTTTCTTTCGAATTTTTCTTATATATGTGTTCGCTATCTTCAATTATAATGCTCTTCTTGTCTTCTGAGTCTACTTTCATTATTGATTCTGTTATTTCCTCAAATTGGTGATTACAATTCCAACAATTGTCTTTTTTTACCACTTGTTCAAAACAATTTTTACAATATGTGGTATTGCATGAAGGACAATGGTAGATTGTGTCGCCTCTCTCAATTTTACCGCGATGAACAGTACAAATATTCTCTTGTTGGTAATAGGATGAGATTGCATCAATAATTTTTTCTTGATATATAAAAAAGAAGATAAAACCTATAATAAATAGTAATGGAACGAGAATTAAGGTAATTTCGGGAAAAAGCGTCACCCCTGGAGGGTGATCCAGAAAAATCCCAATTTCATAAATAAGTATAGAGGAAATGGATATTAAACCATATTTCCGCAAGTCTCCCCTTACATTTTTTGTAAAAATGGATATTAAAATGATTAAAAAAACAACATTCGAAAAGGCTAATAGTATAGAAGTAGTAATAAAGAAATCAAATACTAGGTCTCTCGTAATAATGATATAGATAACATTCAGGATTGTAAATATAAGAGTGAACAAATTTATTAAAGTTGGGATTTTTTTTAATGAACCAATATTTCTTTCCCAAAAATATGTAAGAAAAAGAAGACCGATGACCATTGACACAAATCCAATAGAAATCCAGAATGGGAATTGAGAGGGTATAAAAATACCAACTTGGATAAAAATAAAGCACCCTGCAGATCCAAAAGCGAAGAAACCTGAGCCATAATATAATTCCTTTCTATTTATTAATTGAGCTTTATGAGCTTTAAAGATATATATTATTCCAATGAATAGAGAAACAGAAATATAAATAAACCACAAGAACATTGAGAATCCTAGATGATAATCAGGAGGATACGCGTCTAAACTAAGGAAATCGGACATTCTTGTTATAAATACAGTATATATTATAAATCTTATGCTTAGACTTTATATAAGGAACAATTAAAATATGTTGTATAAATCTTGATTATATCATTTCTCGATTTTTTCTTATTTATTTGATCCCTTTCCTCGATTACTTTACAATCATCAAAAAATGATAAACTTAAATTTTTTAATTCTCAATTTCAAATATGGTTTTAATTCTCAATTTCAAATATGGTTTTAAGATGTTTATACTTTGAATTAAGTAAGCCCAAGAGCTTTATAGTAAAATCTCTTAGATTTTTTGCGTGCTGTGGTTTTTCTTCCGCCTGCTCATGATAAAAATCGTGAAGCATATTCCTAGTTGATTCCGCACCATTAGATTTAAAAAAATCAATCCAGTGAATTGAACTTCTACAAATTCTTCTTATTTCATCATCGGGATATAAGGATTTATCGAATATAGAGTCATTATATTTATTAATTACTTCTGTAGTCTTATCTATATAATCAGCAATCGTAAACATATACCTACATAGTGAAATAATGTTGGAAGTCGTTCTCGTACTTCTTGTATTTGCAGCTTCTTCAAAAGATTTCCATGCATCAAGCCATTCTTCTTTATGTGGACCATCAAATCCGTTATTTACCATAGCCACATTGATAATATCGGAAAGATCAACATCATGCCCCCGCTTTAATTTTTTATTGAATATATTTCTGAGACTAGTACCTTCAAGGTAACTTCCTGCTCCAAAATCGAGTAATTGATCAAGGTCGTTTGCAGCAATAAGCATTGCATTTCTCGTCTCATTCGAATAAGGATTAGTCCAATTAATTTTTCGTTCCCATTCCTTTGTAATGTTATTTTTTATCCATCCAAGTTCTTTTAATGCATGATGCAAAACATGTACTTTAAAAACCCAAAAATCAATATCGTCAGTAAATCTTTTTCTCCTCCAATCTCTTGTAGTGTATTTCCCTAGATACAACTTTAAGGTCCCTCTAAGTAAAGCAATTTTACCATCTTTTAAGACTTCTTTTGCTTCCTCATAATGGCTACTATTTGGATCGTTAGAAAGTTTTTTTATTTGAATAAGTATTTTTCTGGCTTCTCCAGCAACTATATCACATGGAATACTCCCATCAGACGGATATTCTCTTGAACCCCCTTCTACGAATTTTTTAAATAAATCGAATTCATCATCAGGTATTACATAATAGGGATTGTTAAACATTTGTTTGCTAAAAATATAGTGAGTAAAACCATTTTCATCTATCCATGTTTTATCTATTAAAGGCGAGACATCTCTAAGATTATCTCCTCTTTTCACAGTATCAGCTTTTATATCCCAAAGCACCCGATAATCACCAATCAATTTTATATACTAGAATAAATTATTCTCTTTTATTCTTTTATAATTAAAGACAATAGAAATAAAATAGAACAATAAATGACTGATGATAAACTTTATATTAAATATATAGAGCGGCATGAAGAATGGGCATTCAAATTTCCCGATTCCGAATTTCTTATGCCACTAACAATTAAAGATGAGTGATAACGAAGATATTAAAAAAATTAAGACAATTTGTCCCTGGGTGAATTGTCCTTCTTATGATGGGATTGTAGCAACTGTTGATGTGAAAAAGAACAAAATAATTAAAATAGAAGGAGATAAGGAGCATCCACAGAGTAAGGGTTATGTATGTCCTAAAGGGCTTAACGATTGGCAGGTTATTTATCATCCTGATCGCTTTAGAAAACCCCTTTTAAGGACAACATCAGGATTTAAAGAGATTTCCTGGGAAGAAGCGATCGAGGTAGCAGCTGATCGATTAGGTGAAGTTGTTAAGAAATACACCCCTAAATCAATATGTACAACTATGTCAGAGTGGCCGAGTGTTGCTTCATTTATGAAAGCAATAAATAGTCCAAATGCAATGACTAATCGAGATCTTTGTCAGGGAACTGCTGAGACTGCTGATCCATTAACTTATGGGGATACCATTACTATTTATCGTAGTTCACAGGATTTTAAAAATTCTAAGTGTATTCTCTTAGTTGGAACAAATTTACCAGTATCTTGTGGAGGTCAATGGCAAGACATTAAAGCAGCAATGAAAAATGGTGCTAAACTCATTGTTGTCGATCCTCGACGGTGTGAAGCAGCCAAAGCGGCGGACTTATATCTTCAGATCCGTCCTGGGAGTGATGGTGCTTTAGCATTGGCAATGATTAATGTTATAATAAAAGAAAACCTTTATGATGAAGAATTCGTAAAAAACTATTGCCTAGGTTTTGATAAACTTAAAGAACATGTTCAACAATATACTCCAGAATGGGCTGCAGAAGTCACATCGCTTTCAGTTGATGAGATTGTGAAAGTTGCTAGAATGTATGCAACTAATGGACCCGCAAGTTATCGAGGAAATAATGGAGTATGTCAGCATGCAAATTCCACTCAGACATGTCGTAGTTTTGCCACTTTAATTTCAATTTGTGGTAATATTGATGTAAAAGGAGGAAACCGACTTGCGCAAGGCCCCCCAGGCAAAGAAGGTTTTGAATCGCCTGACTTCTGGAGCGCAATAACTTTAGACAAAGAAATCGAAGAACAAACCATGGGGGCAGAAAGGTTCCCGTTATGGGCAGGACCTAACTCAATAATGCGACGACCACACAACCCATCCTTAATAAATGGCATGATTCATAACGAACCTTATCCAGTGAAAGCATGGATTATATTTTGGAATAATCCCGTGATGTCATATGCAAGCGCCCGAAAAGTAATTGAAGCTATGAAGAAGATTAATTTTCTAATGGTTTTAGCCTATACACCCAGTCCAACCTCAGATTTAGCAGATCTTATCCTACCTATAAAACATACTTATGAATTTGATTTTCTGATGATGAGTTCTTATGGGTGTTGGGTGAGTGCAATGCCTAAATTAGTGGATGCACCCGAAGGTTGTCGAGATTCTTTTCAAATATTTTATGATATCGTCGAAAAAATGAAACTGAAGGGATATATTGAAGAAAATCTTTTTCCATGGAAAAAATCGAGAGACTTTGTAGATAAAACCCTGGGTGGTGGAGGTCCACTCAATTTTGAGACTCTCTGTAAAATGGGTCCAATTGCTTGGAGACCAAAATACAAAAAATATAGAAGAAAAGGATTTAGGACACCTTCAGGAAAAGTAGAACTTTATTCAGAGCGTATGGAAAAATTTGGGTATGATCCTTTACCAACATATCATGAATGCGGGGATAGTGCTAGATCATTACCTCATCTTGGTGAACGATATCCTCTTTATTTGACTACTAGAAGAGTGCATAATTATTTACTAACACGAGGATCAGGATATTCTTGGGTACAGAAAGAAGGACAATATCCAGAATTATTAATACATCCTACAACTGCAAATGAACGCGGAATTAAAGAAGGTGATATGATAACTGTTGAAACTCCTAAAGGATCTATCCCGCATAAGGCAAAAATATTTGATGATATTCGTCCCGATACGGTAAATGGAGTCTATGGCTGGTGGATGCCAGAAAAGAAGTCTGAAGAAAATGGGTATTTGGATACAAATATAAACTTTCTATGTTCCTTTTACCCCCCATATGATCCGGTAATTGGAATAAATTGCATTCAAGGAGTAATGTGTCAGGTACGTAAAATTTAAATTATTTTTCAATCCTTTTTCTACCTTTTTGAATTTAGATATTCAAGCACTTGTTGAAAATTATTAGTTGGTGGCTTACATGTCTTATTAATACAAACATAAGCAGTAGCTTTTTCTTCAAATTTATCAAACCATTCAATAAAATTTGAGTATTCATCGATTTTAGGAGGATAATGGTCCGTTGGACGAAAGATCAATACTTTATTTGGCAGATAATATTTCTTAACCTCGTTTAACATTAAATTGGTATCATCTGCACCTGTATCACCTGCTA
>JAEOTR010000030.1 GCA_016839705.1 Promethearchaeota archaeon
AAAAAACCTTTTATCCAAAGAAATCAAGGTTGACCTTTTTATTTCGATTGGAAAATTATCGCCTTCAAGAAATTGGAAACAATTCATGATCAAATCGTTTCGTAATCACTGAGTTTTTTAACTAACCCTAATTTTTTCTTTATATATCCTCACAAAAAAGAATCTTTATGATTGACCATATACCAAAAGTTTTATATAAAAATAAAATAACTGAAGTTTTGGATGATATTCGTTATAATTACGGCAAATTAACAAGGAAAGGATACATCTACGGTATTATTGCAATAGATCAAGATGCTAAGATTATAGCAATTGATTCTCGATTTGACCGAAAACTAAATTATTGGGATCTAAGCTCAATAGGGGCAGCATTATATGGAGTAGCAAGGCAAGGGCAAGATTTCTTTGAGACTGATAATCTTGAGAGAGCCACGATTATTTATAGTGATATGCGATTATTCGTTAAATCAATAGGAGAAGTAAATATTCAAGAAAAAGGTAAACGAGATATTCTAATTGTGCTTCTCACGGATAACGATGTGAATCTTGGAGTAATCTTCCTACAATTAGGCAATTTTGCAATGAAGATTAAAAAAGAAATCGAAGAGAACCAGCTAGCCAGAAAGACGATGAAAATGTCTGAGAAGGAGTTGAAGAAACATATTAAAGAGTTAAAGAAACAAATATTCTCTGACAAGCTTGGAACAATCTCATAACTAAAATGATAATAAAACCTAATATTTACGGTGGTTAAATGGAATTGCAGGAAAATAAGAATCAGTTAGAACTCGGAAATGATTTCGATTTTAACGATAGAAGTAATATGCTTCAGTTTAAAATCGTCTATTGGGGACCAGGAGAAAGTGGCAAAACTACAAATTTTCTTAGGTTAAGAGAGAAATTTGATTTACTGCGCTTATCAAAAGGTTATTCAATAGAAACGACAGAAGGAAGAACTTTATGGGAAGATTCTCTTTATCTTTTATTTGACTTTACCTTAAATGACGTCAAATTTAACATTATTACTCATGTAGTTACCTGTACAGGTCAGGAGCGATTTTTATCTACAAGAGAGTATGTATTAGATGGGGCAGATGGTATAGTCTTTATCGGAGATTCTGATCCAGAGAAGTTGGAACAAAACAAACGAAGCTTTCGAGAATTAGTGGGATTTGCATCAACTAAAAATATACCCTATCAAGTTCAGTTAAATAAACGCGATCTCGAAAATGCTATTGAAATTAGTAAATTCAAAATTGCTCTGGGGCTACCTTTAGTTGATTCCTATCCTGATGGTTCAAAAGTAGTCTATCCAACAGAAGCTTTACGCGGTAAGAATGTTGTAGAATGTTTTAAGCATATAGTCCTTCAAGTTATTTTTGAATATTTTAAAGAATAACATTTTTAATTGTGATAAGTATAAACGGATTTATCAAGGGAGGAGAGGAAAAATAGATACCGGCACTGATTTTATCACTCCTGAGTTTCTGAATGTGCTATTCTTCCAACAGAAAAATCTAGTGATTTATCCATATGTTGATCTTAAGCATCTTCACGCTCTTGAAATCTTTACTGTTGGGCATAATATAGTGGATTTAGAATCAACAGCACTTCATAATTTAAGAGAAATCTTAGAGTTTGAGTCAACTAATTCCTATTCGCAAGCTCCTTCGCTCTATTTTATCTATAACTTAGATAAAAGTAGAGTTAAAGAGGTTATGAGTCTTGATAACATCCGTTGTGTATTAAACGCTAGCGAAAACGTTTCTGAGTTAGTGAATGGCAGTAAATATGTATTTTTCAATAAGAAAAGCAACCAATTCCTTAATTTAGAAGAGAATGATCTGAGTTATGAGGAGTATCTTATTAATAATTCAGGAAATAAAGAAATTCTCCAAGATCAAATTCAAAAAATTAAGATAATAGCATCAAAGATATTTACGGAACTCAATCAAAATAGCTCACCAGACTCAATTTCAAATCTACTACAGGAATTTGACAGAAGATATTGGAAAAAAATCTTAGATTTTACAAAAAATTATTTTGATATTGAGATTCCAGAGATCTCCCAATTACATTTATCAAAAGATTCACATTCTAATCAAACACTTAATGAAAAATTAAAAGATTTTTCAGAGGAATATAATATTCTTGTCTCTACAAATAAAAACATCGGAAAAGAGTTTATTCAGCTCTTACATGATTATCGTAGTAAAAAAGTTAATCCATCTCATTTGGGACTTGAACAACTATTTAATCCTATGGAACTATACAATTACTTGAGAAACCATCACTGGAAAGAGGGTATTCCAGATGTATTCGTAAAAGAGTGGTCTAAAATGAAGCTCTCTCAATATCAATTTAACGAAACAGATCTAGCTGATTTTGAATTAATTTCAAGGAGACTAGGCTTAAACCCGTCGGTACCAACAATGGATAAAGATAGTATTGAAAAACCAATTGAGGTTAGAGATTACAAAATCCCTACCGAAGTCGAAGTGCCATCAGTGAAAAATTTTCCTGAATTTAAATTATGGGTTTTGAATAACCTTGACAAGATTGAAGCCTCTATTGGCATAACATCAAAACCGCAGCATTTTAAACAAACCTTAAACCATTCAATAACTACTGAACAATCCCAAACTAATAACAAACTGGTTGTTGATCTCACAAATATTTTATATGAAGATTTGGATAAAAACGAGAAATTAAAAGCACACAATATCCTTTCTATTAGAGATACCCTTCTCTCCAAGGGATATAATCCTTTTCTTATAGTAGATGCTTCCACAATACATAAGATTGATGATGAAGAGCATTATAAGATGTTGGGAAGCAATGATATCATTTATCAGGCTCCCGCAAGACGGACTGCGGATAAATTCGTTTTAAAGTGTGCTAAAAACTGGAATTGTAAATTTCTTACTAATGATCAGTTCAAAGAATATTGGGATGAATTTGGTAAAGATTGGGTTCTTAAAAACAGAGTGACGTGCATGTTTATTGAAGGAGAGTTAATTCTTGATTAACCTTCAATGTTTATTTTATTTTTTTCAATTATCCAGGAGTCTATCAAAAATGTTTGTGCAGTATCCTTGTCAAGAGAATAATCAGATTTGATTGTAGATTTTGGAAACCAATTTTCCGCTCCGCTATTTAATTTAAGAAGAAGTGCCTTATCTGTATTCCCCGTAATAACACCCTCAATTTTCTGAAGATTGCTTTCGCTACTGATTTCTTCTACAACGGTGAGTCCTGGAGCTTCTTGTTTCTTAGGTGCACTATTTTCTACAGCAACCTGACTTTTAGACATGTCAGAAATAGTGGCAAACTCAATTTTCTCTTCAAGAAGATGTACGAGCAACAGTTTTATAATCTCAATTTGAGCAAAACTTAACATCTTGGGATAATCACCGATATTAAACCATATTTTGTTATCCCCTTCCCAACTGACAGAGATTGGTGTTTTATCCTCTCTAAAACTGTGAACGGTAGACCAAGATTTCATCTTTTTTTTCAGCACTTCAAGAATCATTACTACTTCTTCTAAACCAACCTTTATGGTTTTCCCTTCTCTGGTTGACAATTTTTCCCAGGATCCATCCCCCTTTTTCTTAATAAATTTCATAAAGATAAATGGTTCACTTTTGGAAGAGCTCTGAATAAACATTCCAGTAGATTGCCCAAAAAAACTTTGATTATGAGTGTCTACTATTTTTTCTCACCTTTTTATTAAGTAATATGAATTTAATATGTTCAATCTATATAAAGAAAAAGAGAAAACTGATTTTTTGAAAAAATTACTTCAGTTTATTTGGATTGTTTTCATAGAATTCTCTAAATTTTCATTGTCTTTTCATTTAAATCTGTGATCTCCCTTTTTTTTCTCACCTTTTATCTTAAATAAATGGGGGTTAAAAAATCTCTTGAGAGTATGTGGTAGATCTCATTTGATTTTCTCTTTTAAATCATGAAATACACTTTATTAAATTATTTAATTCCGAAAATTGAATCTAAATCTGAATCATTTGCTCACAAAGTAATAAAAAAACTGCTTTATAAGAAGATTTTAGAGAATAATTCAAACATCATTGACTCATCTTTAGAAAAATACTTTGAATCGCGACGCGCGGATGTATATTTTAAATTTAATTCAGGTCAAGAAGTAGCAATTGAGATCCAAAATTCTCCCATCACATCTAAAGAAATTACCGCTCGAACTAAAGACTATAATAATAGAGGAATCTACGTTCTATGGATATTATATGGATACGGTAGATGTGTTGGTTCACCTAAAAATCCAAAACATAGAAAAAACTTGAAAATCTCTTCTGCGGAATTACGATTACACCAACTTTACAGAGGGAGAGTTTATTATGTAAATATTGTGTATGAAAAAGAGAAAATTACAGCAACATTACCTTTTGGGCTACATTTTACTAATTCTGACAATATCGCACCCATATTATTTAGAAAAAGATTTGAATCCTTTTTTGTTCGAAATGCTAATTACACATATATTCCAAATTGGAATCTTTTATGTACATCTCATAATAATTATAAGATCGCGCGCTTTTATGACCGGAATGCTAAAACTACTCTTGTTGAAAATTTAAGATTTTTTGCTAAGCGAAACAACCTCTTAAGAAATCAAAGAATTAAGAGTAAAAAAAACACCAAAAAGATATTCAAAGTAATACATACTTTATTTCAGGATGAATATGGGAAATTTTTCATTATAAATGCGATGAGGACATTAATCAGAAATAAAGAGTTAATGTTATCCGAGAAATTTATTAATAAATTTGAGAAAAAACTAAAGAAGAAAGCTCAAATTAAGATTAAAAAACTAAAATTATAGCATAGATCAACGTTTACTCTCTTTTTACAACATCTCTCTCTCGAAGTCTTTTTTATGATTGCTTTATTTTAGATTATAATTGCTAAAAAGTATTAACAATAATATCTAATAATAAAATGTATTAATGGAGTCTTAAAAAATGACAAATACAGAAGAGAAATCCATAGGTTCATTTCCAGAAGCAAAGATTTTAGAAGTAGATCTCACGAATAAAAAAATCTCCAAAAAAACACTCCCGGGAGATATATATAAATTATATCCAGGAGGTTCTGCATTAGGAGTCTATTTAATATTGCAAGAAATGAGACCTAACATAGATCCCTTTTCTCCAGATAATGTACTCGTTTTTGCTGTATCTCCCTTTGCAGGATTACCAATAAGTGGTACAAGTCGATTGACAATTTCAACAAAAAGTCCATTAACTGGCGGATGTGGAGATACGCAAGCAGGAGGAGATTTCCCAGCATTCTTAAAAGCTAATGGATATGATGCAATCATCTTTCGTGGGAAGGCAGATAGCCCCCTCTATCTCTATATTGATGGAGAAAAAGCTGAATTAAAAGATGCAAAAAATGCATGGGGGAAAATAACTGGAGAAGCTGAGGAAATAATTAAAAAAGAACTTGGGAGTAAAAATGTTGAAATTGCCCAAATAGGACCTGCTGGAGAAAACCTTGTGAAATATGCCTGTGTGATAAATAAATTGTCTCGGGCAAACGGTCGAAATGGTACAGGAGCAGTAATGGGATCAAAAAACTTGAAAGCTGTCGTAGTTCAAAGACAAAAAGCGATAACCCCGTTTGATAAAGAAGGATTTAATTCATTAACTAAATCTTCTGAAATGAAAGAAAGAATTAAAGGATTTACAGACGGATGGGGTGTTGGTGGAACGGGAACTTTCTTATATAACCAAAATAGGAGTGGTTTTCTTCCTACTAAAAATTACTCAGAAGGATATATGGAAGATGCACCCAAAATTGACGGCAGAAAAATGATGGAAACAGGGATTTTAAAAGGAAGAGAAACTTGCTATGCCTGTGCTGTGAGATGTAAAAGAGTAATTGACATTCCTGGTAAAGTTTATCCCGAATACGGAGGTCCAGAATATGAAACCTTAGCTACTTTTGGTACTTATTGTGGAGCAACTGATTTAGAGACTATTTGTTTATGTAATCAGTTATGTAACATGTATGGGCTTGATACTGTTTCTACCGGAGCAACTATTGCCTTCGCAATGGAATGCTTTGAAAAAGGGATTATCACAAAAGAAACTACTGATGGATTAGATCTATCTTTTGGGAATCATGATGTTCTTTCGATTTTAACAGAGAAAATAGCAAAAAGAGAACGTTTTGGTGATTTTCTTGCAGAAGGAAGTAAAATATGCGCCGATAAACTTGGTGAAAAAGCAATCCCTTTGTTTATGGGTGTTAAAGGGCAAGAACTTCCTGCTCACATGCCTCAAGCTAAACCTGGTTTAGGTATTATATATTCTGTAAATCCATATGGCGCAGATCATGAAAGTTGTGAACACGATTCTATGATCACCATCCCAGGTAACCCTTTTAAGGGCAGAATAGATATGATAGGAGATTACCAACATTATACCGATCCGACCATAATAGATGAAAATAAAGTACGATATATGTTCGCTAGTCAGTGTTTTTATTCAATGAATGATACATTAGGACTTTGCCAATTTGTATGGGGCATGGCTTGGCAGCTTTATGGCCCTGATAACTTGTTAGATTTATGTAAATACGGAATAGGGTGGAATACTAGTATAAAAGAACTTCTAGAAGTTGGAGAACGCAGGATTAATATGATGAGGTATTTCAATGCGCGAGAAGGATTTACGAAGGATGATGATAAACTACCGGAACGTGTATTTAATCCTGTTCCTGAGGGTCCTGGGAAAGGGATTGGTATAGATAAAGAACAATTCAAAAAAGCTCAAGAAATATATTATAAAAGAGCAGGATGGGATGAGAATACTGGAAATCCCACTAAAGAGACTTTAAAGAAATTAAAGTTGGATTGGTTGCTTAGCTAAACATCAGAAAGGAAATATTATTTTTCTTTTTATCTTTTAATTTAATACATTAACTAGTCTATTTTTGTAATATTTTTTTAAAATTAATTGTAAAGCATTTTCAAAACAATCCAAAATACCTTCTCCCAATTTTGCGCTTGTATATCTTGATTTGATGTTTTTATACTTATTGATATTAATATCATTTAAAAAATTCTCAGGATTAAATTTCTCTTGTAAATCCTGTTTATTAAAAGCTATAATAATTGGAATATCTTCAATACACTCACTAAAGTATGAAAGAAGTTCTTTCCATGATATAATATTTCGCTCATAAGCTTCTTTTTGAGAATCTAATACAAAAATTAAACCATCTACAGCTCGTAGTGTAATTAGTCTGGTTATTATGTAGAAATCCTGACCAGTCGTTGTATAAATATGAATTTTTATTTTCCACTCCTGATTTTGAAAAGTAACAATACCATAATCAAAAAATAAAGTCCTATTTACAGTACTTTCAATACTACAAATCTCCTCCTCCTTACCAAAAAGAGAAAATAATGTTTTTATTGAAGTCGTCTTTCCTGAAAGAGCTGGCCCAAAATAAACAATTTTTATACTAATTGTTTTATCGATGTGATCAATAATCATATCTATAAATTTACACCCAGATTTTTAAAATCCAATTTTTTCCAGTTTTTTCTTTAAATATCTTTGTTCAAATTCAGTGTAATTACCAAATATTTTATTATAGCATTGGAGGTTAAAAATGGCAATACTTACCTTTTTAGCATTTTTAGGATATGTCATAATTGGAGATTAATCGAAGGAAAGCATTACATAGTTATCCTGAGCTTTTTTTCACAGCTCCTCGATTATAACAATCATTTATGAAAAAAGTAATTGTTAAATCATATGCATTTGTGATAAAAACATAATGATATATGCTGACCTCATCTTAAAAAACACCAAGATTATAAGTTTAGATGCCCAAGAATCGATATATCAAGCTGTGGCTGTAAAGTTTGGGAGAATAATCGCTGTTGGAAGCAATGATGAGATAGATAAATATGCGGGTAAGGAAACAAAAATAGTAGATCTCTTAGGAAAGACCGTTGTACCCGGATTCATTGATTCACATGGCCATTTTATAAATGAAGGTTCTTCTAAAGAGATATATGTTGATTTAAGTGAAGAAGCGGGAATTCATTCCATCTCTAATATACAAGAAATTCTTAGAGATAAAGCACGTCAAATACCAATTGGTGAATGGGTTTTTGGATATCAAGAAGATGATTCAAAGCTCAAAGAGAAGAGACACCCATATAGAACAGAACTAGATGAAATCTCAACGAATCACCCTATCTTAATAACTACCGTTGGTGGTCATTTTTGGATGGCAAACTCAAAAGTTTTTGAGCTCTCTAATATCACAAAGGATTCTCCTGATCCAAAAGGAGGGAAATTCGATAGAGATCCCGAATCTGGGGAATTAACTGGTGGTCTTCATGAGGAAGCTTATACCCTATTAAGACCTAAAGGACCACCCCAACCAACGCGTAACCAATCCTATCTAGGTGCTAAACAGATTCTGACCGAATGTAGTTCAGTTGGGTTAACGTGTATTTATGATTTAGTCGGTAGATCTGAAATCCGAGCAGCTATTGATTTAAAAAACAATAAAGAACTTCCGATAAGAATCAGGATGGATATAACTATCGAACTTCTTGAAGAATTAGATAAACTTGGTATCTATAGGGGATTGGGAGACAATTGGGTTCGCATCTGTGGAATAAAATTCTTTTTTGATGGGGCAGTATCAGCAAGGACCGCAGCTGTATCAGAACCTTATTTAGACAAACCCAATTTTTTCGGAGTGATGTCGACCACTAAAGAAATAGCTACTGAATTACTTACAAAAGCTTACAAAAAAGGGTTTAGAATTTCCGCTCATGCAAATGGAGATCGTGCAATTACATTGTACTTAGATATTCTTGAAGATCTGCAAAAAAAATATCCGCGAATAGATGCTCGTAATAGAGATATCCATTGCAGTGTAATTAATAAGACATTAGTAAAGAGAATTAAAGAGTTAAAAGTACTTCCCACTATCTTTGGTGCTTATCCATACTACCATGGAGATAAACTTATACCCTCGTTTGGAGCAGAAAGATTAGAAAATATGTTTGCTGCTCGTTCTTTTATGGATGCAGGTGTTATGGTTTCAGCACATTCTGACCATCCCTGCTCCCCATTTCCACCTCTCATGGCAATTCATGCTTTAGTCAATCGAAAAACAAAAGCTGGAAAGCCAATTGGAACTAGTCAAAAGATAACCGTATTGGAAGCATTAAAACTTTATACAATCAATGCTGCATATCATTCTTTTGATGAACATCTTCTTGGATCAATTGAACCAAATAAACTAGCGGATTTCGTTGTCTTAGAACAAGATATACTTACAGTTCCCCCAGGAAGAATAAAAGATATCCCTATATTCATGACAATCGTAGATGGTAAAATTGTTTATCAAAAGCAATAAATTTATAATATCGCTTTAGTACTTCCATAATTCATCTATCTTCTCACCTATCTTATCCCATCGCCATACAATATTCAACCCAAAATATGATCTAATAATATCTGTTAAAAAATAGAGATATTGCTTTCTGATTTTTTTAACCAATAACGACTCTTCTAAATGTTTGATAACCATTCTCGGTGTAAAGGGACCTTCACTACCATTCCTTTCATAGAAATTATATATATACCTGGCTAAAATATATATTCCTTCGAGCTTTTCTTTTAAATCCAGAACACCTGTTATGCCTTCATTTTCATTGTAGAAAGATCTAATCATTTCACTTTCATACTTCAATTGGTTTGAATTTATTAATTTGCGCGTTTGATTCACTAACTCTTTTTCATCCATCACAATATACCCTTCATATAATTGTTTATTTTTCTTGTATTGTGATTTAGTCTTGATTAAAATATCACCTGTAAAAGATTTTTGAAAAATATAGTCAATAAAATTTACTAATTCAGGTATTAAAAAAGCCATTTCCTTCTTAATCGAGACTAATAGATTCTTCCTATATAAACAAGCGTGAACAATATAGATTAAAATCTCTGATTTGATATCCATTTTCAATATGGCTATGCTTTCTTCTTTCGGGATACCCGCAAATGGTAATGAAAAAATGTCAAAATATTTATTGTAAATTGCTGTGAGTGTTTCATTAAACCTATTGTAACCCATTTCCCCTATTTCCTTTCGAGTGTTACGTTTCTCAGAGAGAATTTTAGGAATCTCTTTTATACTTTTTAATTCATAAGCAAATTCTTTGATAATCTGGGATTTTAATTTTAAAGATTTGAAAGTCTCAGTCGATTGCTCGTTTACCATGAAAGTTATCATGAATTCTTCGAATCCACTTCGAGCGAATTTTGAAGAAATATAAAACCTGTAGTTTAATGTTTGAAAGTCTTCAAACGCAATGGGAAAGGGTTTCTCCCCACCACCATAACTCAACAGCATATCTAATATGACACTGTTGAATGGACTATATTCCTCCTGACTATAAAATACCTTTGGTCCTTCCACTTGGTCAAAGTAAAAGATGAATAGTTTATTATCATTCTTCTTCATTGCTTATCTCTTAATTTGTGATCTATATTTTAAAAGATCTTGATTTCCATTAATCAATAAGTTTTTTTCACCTATAGATTATTAAACCGATATAGAATTTACGTTCTTATCGTACAAGGAGCGATATTAGTTTAAAAAAAGGGTAGTTTTATAAAAAATAGAATCAAATTGATAACTATGAATTTAGATAAGAAAATTTTATTATCGGGTCTTGAGTTTCCTGAAGGACCTAGGTGGCGAAATGGAAAACTGTACTTTTCTGATGCCGCAGCAGGAAAAGTTATTGCCGTGGATGAAAATGGTAAATCAGATGTTCTTGTACAAATACAAGATATGACATCGGGATTGGGTTTTCTAAATGATAGGAGGATGCTTATAGTCTCTATGCAAAAACGCCATCTTATGCGTTTAGATCCTGATGGATTGAAAATTCATGCGGATTTAAGCAAACTTACAGAATTTCCCTGTAATGACTGTGTTACTGATGCCAATGGACGAACTTACATCGGAAATTGGGGTGCTAAAACCCTTGGAGACCCTCCCGATCCTACATGCATCATTATGGTTACAATAGACGGGGATGCAAGAGTAGTAGCAGACAATCTTCTTTTTCCTAATGGATGTATTGTGACTCCCGATTGCAAGACTTTTATTGTAGCAGAACAGCGTGGGGGGGCTCTCATTGCTTTTGATATTGAATCATCAGGGGATCTAACAAATCGAAGAGTTTGGGCGAAATTTGAAGGTTTTGATCCAGATGGTATATGCCTTGATGAAGAAGGTGCCATATGGGCTGCAAATCCCTTAACAAACGAAGTGTTACGTGTGTTAGAAGGGGGTGAAGTCACTTCTAAAATAAAAGTTAATGATACAAATGTTTTTGCTTGCGCATTGGGAGGAGAGGATGGAAGAACCCTTTTTCTTTGCACCAATCAATTATTCCAAGGCAAAAGAGCAAGTGGAAGAATTGAATATTTAAAAGTAGAAGTTCCTGGTGTCGAGATACCTTAAATTCTTAATAATTTATTTATTCTAATCATATTTCTCATTAATTTAAAGAACAATTTTGTAGATTTGCTATTTTTAGAATACAAATAGAATGTAATTAAAGATTTATATAGTTTTATAGCTTATAGAATCTAGTAAAATATAATATTTAATCCAATATTTAACCATAATTCAATATGAAAACCTAAAGGTGTATTATTGTGTCTATTAACTTTATTGACTTATTAAAAGTCCCAGTAATCATGGACTATGATATTGATAAAAATTTTAAAACTCTACTATTTAATTCGAATATTTCAGGAATTCCTCTGATATATACCGTTCCAGTTGATTTAAGCCAAAAACCAAAGCAAATTAATAGTGGTAAAGATCCTGTTATGATGGCTAGAATCGCACCAAACGGTAATAATTTGATATATTTTCAAGATGAAGCTGGTAATGAAATTTTTCAGTTGTACTTGCTTCCAACAGACGGAGGAACTCCTAAGAAATTAACTGATACCGACCAGAGAACTTTTACTTTAGATTGGCATCCGAATGGAAAAGAGATCGCACGTAGTTATGTCTCAATGATAGCACCGGGTATTGAGATCATAAACTTAGAAACCGAGGACGCTCATCCGCTGAAAGAACCATCTCCTCTTGCGGTGGATTTACATTACTCACCCGATGGAAAATGGTTAGCATTAACGAATATGAAAGGATATACCCGGAGCGAAGTCATGATCATTAACAGGAACGATCCTTCAGATACAATCGTTTATAACATAAGTAATGATTCGATGGAAGGAAGTCCTGCATGGTCTCCTGATAGTAAGAGGTTAGCCTATGTAAGTGATGCAAGTGGATGGAGAAAGGTGGTAATACAAGAATTTCAAGGAGAGGAACAAATAATTTTGGATGTGGAAAAAGATGAGGAAGTTCTAGCAGATATTGAATCATCAGTATGGAATCCAAATAGTGATATAGTTTATTATCTTATTAGTAAACATGGTCGCACCACGATGCATTCTCATGAAATCTCGGGTACTAGAAGCCCACCCTTACCATTTCCACAAGGATCATTAATATCCCCGAAAATACGGAAAGATGGGAAATTCCTGACTGTTTTACATTCCTCAATGGTTTCTCCTCTTGGAGTTTATATTCATAAGATTGGTACTAATAATATTTCACCCTTAACCCCAAGAAAATTCGATATAGACCTCTCTCGTTTGAAGGAACCCAGATCGGTGTGGTATGAATCTTTTGATAAAAGGAAGATTCATGCGTGGTACATGCCTGCTGTAGACGCGAAAGTACCTTATCCTGGTGCTGTACATTCTCATGGAGGCCCTTGGGCTCAATCGAACGACTCTTGGAGCGGTGGTATTAACTTACATCTTGCTTCTTTGAACGGTATTGGCGTTATAGATCCCAATTACAGAGGATCAACAGGATATGGAAAGGAATTTCAGCTTCTTGATATAAGAGACCCTGGTGGGGGTGATCTTGAAGACATCATTCATGGTGCAGAATGGTTAAAAAGGCAACCCGAAATTGATGGGAATAAAATTGGGATATTTGGTGGATCATATGGGGGATTCATGACTTTAATAGCACTTACTAAGAAGCCCGATGTTTTTATAGGGGGAATATCCTCGGTACCCGTTGTTGATTGGGTGGATGATTATAAATTAGCAGATGCTGTATTTAGACTCTTCAATACTACCTTATTTGGTGGACCTCCACGAGGGAAATATAAAGAATTATATATTGATCGATCACCAATCACACACATTTCGAATATCAAAGCACCTGTATTGATTATGGCAGGTAAAGCGGATACTAGATGTCCTTGGCCACCAATTGAGAAATTCATAAACAAACTAAAAGAAATGAATCATCCACACGAGGTAGCGATTGAAGAAAAAGCGGGTCATATTTCAGCATCGTTAAATCACAGTGAAATTATTCCCATTGTGACTCAAATGATCGAATTTCTAAAGAAAACGTTAAAATAAAAAATTGAATTCAGGTTTATTCATTCCAATTATTTTCTCTCTTCTTTTCTAGAGTATGTGTTCTGTTCTGGCAATGATTGTATCCTGAAGATCATCGGTCAGTTGTGTGAAGAAAGCATTGTATCCTGCTACCTTTACCACTAGATCCCGATATTTCTCGGGTTCCTTCTGGGCCGTTCTCAGCGTGTCTGAAGATACTACATTAACTTGCATATGAAAAATCTTCTGATCGATAAAGGATCTTACCATGGCCACCATTCTTTCCATATTTCCGTCCCTAAAAATTTGAGGATCCATTCTCAAATTAAAAGTTATACCCCCGAGTATTTCAACATGGTCAATTTTTCCCATGGAATTTATCACTGCCGTAGGACCTTCTAAATCTTTACCACGACTTGGTGAAGAAGCGTCGACTAATGGTTCTCCGGCTAATCTTCCCGAGGGGAGGGCTCCAACAATTTTACCTTGAGGGACATAGCTTCCCATAACAGAACCTCCTGGGCAACCTTGACCTCCCCGTAAGTTCTTTACCTTATTGAATTCGACCATCCATTGATGTAACACCCAAGCTGCCTGTTCATCAGCATAGTTATCGTCATTTCCAAATTTGGGTGCGTTTAATAACATCTGGTGCAATTTTTCATAGCCTTCAAAATTATTGTCAAGGGCATCACATAATTCTGCCATTGTGAATTTTTTCTCATCAAATACTAGTTTTTTGATAGCAGTTAAAGAATCTGCAGCATCTGTTGAAGCAAGTACCGCTCCTCCATTATTAAAGTTGTAATGAGCTCCACCTACTTCCCTGCATTTCCCCTTTTCAATACAACCTTCTATTAATGCTGATTCGTAAACTGTTGGGGTATAATCTATTATTTTTTGTTCAACGTCATTTCCAGTTTTTTCAATAAATTTTCTCATCCAAGCCACTTGCTTACGAAAAGCCTCCTGAACTTCCTCAAAGGATGTGAATTTTCTTGGGTCACCTGTCTCTAAGCCAATCTTTCTTTTATCAACACGGCGCACACCATTAGTCATTACGAATTCCATGCAGGAAGCAAGATTGGGCATCTGAAAGTAAAAATAACCAGAGTCTTTACCAGGTATTACAAGTTCAAAGCAGCCTTGTGGGGAAGCATTTCTGGCATCTTCCAATGTTATCGTTGGGCCACCCATACTACCTCGGGCAAGAGCTTGAGCTACAATAACATCGCTATTGACGAATTGTGGCTGACCGGTTCCTATTGAGCAGAGTTCGCAGGCTCTTATCAGTAATTCATCTGGCATTTTATTATGAACTAGCACACTCAACCATGGAAGTGGTAACTTGGTATGCATTACGGCTTCAATAAACATGTAAGATAACTCGTTAGTTGCATCTTGCCCATTTATGTTAACACCACCAACGGTCATAGGCGTTCCAGAAGGAATTACATCTCTCTCGAAGTTTGGTGCCAGTAGATAGCAATCAATTAACTCTTGTGCTTCTATTTTTGTTATATGCCCATCTCTTATATCTTGCTCGTAGTATGGATATAAATATTGGTCCATCCTACCTATACTAAAACCTAGGGTAGGTACCACCTCCCAGAACAACAATAGATAGGAAAAGTAATATGATTGTAATGCTTCATAGAATGTTCTTGCTGGATGCGCAGGTACCCTATCGCATACTTCTGCAATCTTCAACAATTCGGTCTTTCTCATGCCATCCTCTTCGTCTTCAGCTAATTCCCTTGCTAAGGAAGCAAATCTTTCCCCAATTTCGGCAGCAGCCTCCATAGCCATAATCACACCCTCCAAGAAGGGGATTTTTGCAGCTTCATCAGGTTCAGTAAGATCAAGCCTGGATAGCCTTTCCTCGGCTTCTTTTTTTATTCCTAGAAAGCCTTTCTTCAGCACCTTCTGATGATCATGAATATTGTGACCGAAGTGATGGGTAACCTCCTTTCTACCTTGTTCTGTCCAATATGGCTTAAGTTCCTCCCATTCTTTCTTTTCCTCATCACTTAGCTCTGGGAACGGGGCATCTTCTCTCGTTCCAAGAATGTATGAATGCCCAAGTTTTTGTGCCGCTAAATTGATGGCGGGCGTAACATTGGTACAGAGTGGCCTAACACTGGTGCACCCTACGATAAGTTGATTGGGGTAGATATAGAGTGGCATCTCTCTAACCGTTGCGGCAAAAACTTTTGCTCTACGTGTTATTACTGACTCTCCTTCCGTTTCCTTCATTACTCTTGTTTCAATACGAGCTCTCTCAATCGAAGCTGTAGGTGAGAGACCTAACAATTCCTCTCTAAGCCTTTCAACCCTTGATGTCGGTTCATTGACCACTATCTTGTTTAATATTTGTACCATCAAAAATCCTCCTTATTATATAGTGACAATCACATCCTATTTTAATAACTTTTTATTTGTTTTTTTAAAGAACTGATTATAAATAGATATAAATCATCTACCAATTTCATTGAAGTGAATCGAATAAAATATAGCTCTTATATCTATCACGCTCAACATTTTGTTTCTATTTCTTACAAAAATGTAAAAACTTAAATAATATTATAAGTGAATAGTACATACCCGAAATTTAATCATTTTAAATAAATTTCCGAATGAGGGAGAAAAATTGCCATATATTTTTATTAAATTTATGTACCCAACTCACAAAATTGATGAGGTTGTAAAGAAAAATCTAGAAATTGTACCAAAATATCCTCCCAATCCATCTTTAGGAGAATCCGTCGTTACTGCTGCGAAAGGAGTTGACCAAGGTATTGTATCACTAACGGTTTATGAAGTTAAAGAAGGGAAATTTGATGAAGCTATGGAGATCTGGATGAAAGGAGCAGCGGAATTTCGAAATATTGAAGGACTTGAATATTCAATTGAAGTCTGGGCTACAACTGCAGAAGCTATGGGTGCACTTGGAATGACACCACCATAGTAATCATATTAAATTTATATTAATACAATTTTTTTTTCTTTTTACTAATTTTTCACTCTATCGTCTCTTTTATTAATTTCACTATATTTAGGTTGCATGGTAGAATTGATAATTTCAAATGAAATGGAAAGCCTTGATCTCAACAGTAGAATTGAAGGATATTATATCGAAGAAAATCCGAAGTCGTTACACATTAGATTACCAAATGGGAGCTCTTTTTGGGTTCCAAAGAGATTTATTGATTCAGAATTCTCTAAGGAAAGTAATATTAGACAAATCTTTATCATCGACACTTGGATCTTACGAAGGATCGGATTTAGGATATAATATAAACTGAGAAAGGTTTCTTTAATAAACCTCAATCTCCTTTCAACCATGTTTTTAAAGCTTTTAGGTGTTTAATAAAAAAATTTTAGTTGTAAATTATTAAGTATAAGCTTTTAATTTATCCAAAACTTCAGTAAAAAAAACAAGCAATTTTCATTTTAAAAGTAATACAAAAGTTAACTATGTCTTCTACATTAAAACCTCAGAAAACTAAATTCAATAGACATTTAATAATTATATTTATTATTATGTTTACTGAAGTGCTGGGCTTCAGTATGGTTTTACCCGTAATACCCTTCTTAGGATTATCATTAGGTTTAAATCCTTTTCAAATAGGTTTAATTATGAGTGTTTTTAGTTTTAGTCAATTATTTGCTAGCCCTGTTACAGGTAAGCTTAGTGATCGCTTTGGTAGGAAACCTGTTCTATTAATAAGTCAGACCAGTACCTTAATTGGATTTTTACTTCTTGGTTTTGCGGATTCTGTCTGGCTCTTAGTTGCTGCACGTCTTATTGATGGACTTATAGGGAGTAACATGACTGTGAGCCAAGCATATATTAGTGATGTAACATCTCCGCAAGATCGAACAAAAATATACGGATATTCAAGTGCTGTATTCGGGGCAGGGTTAATTTTTGGTCCGGTTATAGGCGGGACATTATCCGCAATTAATTACTCCATCCCTATGTTATTTGCTGCAGGAATAAGCCTAATTTCTATAATTTTAGTGATATTATTTTTGCCAGAATCATTGTCATTGAAAAAGGAGAAAATTAAGATAAAATTAAACGAAATTATTCCCATCAATGAAGCAAAACGCTTTTTCAAAGATTCAAATGTGCGAAAACTCTTACTACTTTTCTTTATCTATACTTTTGGATTTATGCTTTTTATATCAAGTTTCGCATTATTTGCAGAACGACAAGTACAGATTACAGCTCAAGAGGTTGGGTTCTTAATGGCATGGATTGGTATTTTAAGAGTAATTTTTCAAAGTCTTCTCATCAATCCCCTTCAGAAAAAATTTGGTGAGGATTCAGCACTATTGATGGGTATAATCTCAATGGTATTTACTATGGTCATACTTGTTTTTACAACAAATTATATCTTTGCATTTATCCCCCTTATTTTTCTCGCATTTGGAACTGGAGTGTCTCGACCAATTCTTACAAGTAAATTGACCAAAAGCGTAAATAAAGAAGAAACTGGAAGTGTTTTAGGTGTAAACAACGCTTTATCTAGTATTGCACAGATAATCTCTCCAATTTTAGGTGGAGCATTGATTCAATATCTTCCTTCATTCTTTCTCCCTGCTCTATCAGCAACATTTTTCATCTTATTGTTTATTCAATGGTTAAAAGGATCAAAAACTTCAACATAATACCATCAAATAAAACCATTAAAGAACCTGCTAGAATGAATATTCAAGCAACATCACCTATTGAACAATCTAGGGAAGCTTAATCCCAAAAATAGAAGTATAAAAGATATCGATAAAATAAATCGAATTTATAGTGAATACTTCGAAAATGGTTAAGAACCTGCTAGAGTGGCTATTCAAGCAACATCATCTATTGAAAAAATAGATATTGAAATTGAAACTATCGCATTACTTACCTAGATTGTAAAATAAGATTGAAATGCTTTTTACATGGTTGAATCATTAATATTAATGTTATATTTCTTTACTACAGAATAATATTGATTCCTATTGCATTTGAAAGCACAGTAGCAAAGAATAATTGAATAATACTAAAGGAAATAATAACAACAGGATAGAATGATTTTACGTTTTGTAAAATTTTAGTATTTTGAATAATTACCAATAGGAAAATTATATACATGAATAAAACACTTGGAAAATGAGAGATACTCATTGATAGATACATCAAATTAATTATGGTTATCATAGATGCTATTATCAACACTCTATTCTTAGATCTTTCTGATTTTAAGTTTCTTAATTGAGGATAAATCACTTTTCGAAGTAGAATCTCAATTGATAAAAATACCGGGAATACCAAATATCCTAAAGTAAAATGAACAGCAAAATTAGAAGGCCAGATGAAACCAAATGGATAATAAAATGTAAATATCATATAAATTCCTATGAAATATACTGTAGATATCATTGTAAATATAAGATATTTCAGATTAAATTGAGATTTTATAATTTCACTTATTTTTAACTTACATCTCTCCTTTTTAGGTTTTTTAAAGTGAGTTAATAACTTTATAACCAAGTAAACAACGATGAGGTTTAATGAACCATAAAGTATACCTTTTATGCCAAAAATTCTCTCAAATATAAACCAATTAAATAAAAAAGTTCCGAGATATAAAACTATCTTTAATATTTGGTTTTGCTTATTTGAAACGGTTAATGAAACCTCTTGCTCTATTAAATCAGACTGCTTTGACTTATAATTTTTTCTAAAAAATATTCGACTGGATACTGAAATCAGAGATATAACGATTACGAATAATATGATAATGTTTAGGAAAATTAATACATAGTTTAAATAATAGGTGATAATAATAGGCCCATTTATTATTAAAGAATTAAAATAATGGTATTCGAACCAATTAATGGATTTAATAAGAACTTTATTTGAAAATAATTGATGACCTCCACCTAAAATTGGTCCCTCTATCGGAATGACCGTACAATCTGTTAAGTCTTTCGCTTTCAAGGCGTTTTCTGTAAAATCTAATACTTCATCTTCGATATGCATTATTACTAGTAAATTATTAGTATTTTCTTTATTCAACAGATTTACTGGAATGTAATCAACGAACTCTTCATTATACAACAACCCATATTTAGGGGGAATAAAATTTACTAATGGCGCTAATGCTACAGTTACTTTAAAGCGTGGATCTAAAGCTTGATTCATAAGTACAACCATTCCTCCTAGGGAATGACCTATTAACCCAATTTGCGACGAATTTATTTTAGAATAGAATGGAAAAGTTTCCAGCTTATCTAAAAGTCTTGAACAATCTTGAGCTAAAGCGGGAATACCTGTAATGGGATCGATGTTATTAATACTTCCCCCACTCTCACCATGTCCTTGATAGTCTAATGCTGCGACATAATAACCTCTTTTGGAAAATTCAATAGGAATTCTAAGGTCAAAATCTCGTTTTGAGGCAATACCATGACAATATATTATTAATGGTTGCTTCTCTTGAAATTTTAACTTGTTTGATGGAAAATATAAATTAGCATAAAGCTTAGCCCCAGATGATTCAAATTGAATCCTTTCATATTTAAAATAACTCTGAGCCCTATTGTAATTAAGAAAAGTTAAACTAATAATCAAAACTAAAGTAAAAAGCAATATTCTTTTAAGATTTTTATGATCTCGATGAGTCATTTCAAGTCCCACTATAAATTCAGTTTCTTCCAAAACAGATGATCCTATTTTTTTAACACCTCGGTTTTCAAATTTCAAATTTTGTGAAGCATCATTTATAATAAGATTAAAAAACTATTTAAATGTTTTCATGCTTTTTGAAATTTGGAAAAATATGCAATCTTGAATCTGTTATTATTTCACAAGTTTTGAAATATCAAAAACCTTTAAATATCCGTTTATTCTATATTTAATTAAGAAATGACACTAGAAAATAATACTCAAAATATAAGTCACCTCTTTAATGAAAAATTCCGAAAATATGAAGAAAAGCTTGTAGCATTTCTATTGGATATTTCACAAATAAAAAGAGTTAATCCAAAAATTTCTATAATTTCTTCTTATCTATTAATTCATGAAAAATTGACTCAAAAAGAATTAAAAGAATTAACAGGTTTCTCAATGGGTTCTATTTCTACATTATTATCCGTTATGACGGGTACAGAAGCCTTTAAAAAAGAACGAATAATTCATACTCATACATATACATATTCCTTTTCAGGAAATCTTGAGGACCTTACCACGAAGGGATATGAAATCGCATTAAGTAGTTTTAGTTCCTTTGAAAGGTTTTTAAAAAACAAAAAGAAAGAATTAAATATATTAATTGAACAATCGAAAGAAGGAGCAGAACATCTTTCACAAAGAATCGAGGAGTTGCTTGAATCCTTTGAAATATATGAAAATTTATTTCCTATGTTAACACGAAGTCCCAACAACGGAACAACTAAAGAATATTCTTTGGAGGGACTCATTCTTATAAAAACAAAGAAGCAAGAAGCCAAGAAAATAAAATTCGACCCTGAAATATATATGATTGAGGATGATATGATAAATCAACTTGCGGCTTCACCTATGTTTGCAAGTCGAGATCCAATGTTTATTAGGATCCTCGGTTACTTTATGACACGAAAATATCTTACTCAAAATAGATTAAAAAGAATAACTGGTTTATCTACCGGGAAAATTTCTGAAGAAATAAACATGCTTTTAAAAAATGGATTAATTGAAAAAGTGAATGTTTCAGATAAGGGTAAAATCACTTATGGGGCTGAATCTGCCGGGAAGATGTTATTAAAATTCTCAAGATCGGTTTTATATCGAATGGCAAACTGGGATGATGAACTACAGAATATGAGATCTGAACTGGAAGATAATAGAATTAAATTGGAAAGTCTGAACGGATATTCTCGGATATATCAAATTAATAAATATCTACTTGATACCATTTCTAATTATAAAAGACTCATGGATATGCTGGATATAATTCTTAAGAGCTAAGAATAAGATAATATATAAAGGTTATATATTGATTACGTTCTATTTAATACTATATATCGGAATCTAAGTGATAAACATGAATTTAACTAAGTTTGATAATTGGCTATCACCAAAAGCAACGAAAAGATTGATCTATCTTGGTTTCATCGTCCTAATAGTCAACTATCCAATAATTATTATCCTGACTTTGATATCACATTATCCCGCGACCTTCATGGAAAGTCAACTCTCCTTTAGCGGAGCAGTAATAAAATCTCATTTTCTTGAAATGAGTGTGGAGCAGATATTTTATTATATGTTTTACCAAATATCGGATGATGTTTATGATTTCTGTCATATATGTATTTTTTTTGGTTTAACACTATTTTTAGCTCGAAAATTTGGTGAAGATTCTAGATGGAGAAGAGTAGGATATTGGATGGCCTTAGTTGGAATAATTGGTACCATTAGCGACCTTACGGAAAATAGCTTAATAATCATGATGACCACTGATCCCCTAGGATTTCCTGATGTTTGGGCTGTCGTTCATAGCTGGCTAGCAGTGGTTAAATATCTCACGTGGGCGATACAAACTGTGTGGATTATTGGGGTTGATATTAAGCTTTTTAAAAATAGGGAATTCACAATAAAACCCTTCTTAGCGACAATTGGTGTGGTCTTAGCACAACACTGGACGTCTATAATATTTGGATTGTTCTTCCTCTTTAATGTTGACGTGGTTGCGTTGGTGTATGGTTAGTTTAGATCTCTAAATAAAATTAAATATTGATTATAAAAGATTAATCAAACTTCAAAAAGGTTAAAAAAAATTATTAATTTATTTGTAAAGTTTTTAGCTAATTTTTTCCATAGAAAACACCTAATATTATAAAAATTGCACCAATAAACTGTCCAATGACTCCAAAATGTGGAATATACCCTCCTCCAACAATACTCCAGTGTGCAAAGCCATAGAGTCTATAAAAAGTCTCCATCATAATAATCCAAGCTAATGTAGATAAAATTATTGCTGAAACTAAGATTAACCAACTCCTTTTATGTTCTCTGGGATCTTTGTCTCGTTTTCGATAAAAAACTGATGCTGTAATTGATATTAAACTACTAGAGAAGAGTATTACTGAAAATACAATTGAAAATGTAAGTAGCATTAGATCAGTTCTCAAAAGGCCTATAATAAATGGTCCAGGATCAATTTCTAAATATGTTTGCCACATCCATACAAAATAAGTACTACCTGGTTCAGTATGAAACTCTGTTGGGGTTAACGTTGCAATTAATGTCAATAATCCCCCAATAAACAGAAAAACTGTAGCATTTCTTTTAATAAAATTCAATAAAAACACCTATAATCGTTTAACCATCTTAAATATATAAATATTATATCCTTCAATTCGATTAGTTATAATAATGAAATAATTAAAAAAAGAAAAGGGAAAAGAACTATTTACAGGATATATGAATTTGATTCAAAACCTTATAAATGGTTCCACACCCTAATTTAAAGTTAAGATTATCACCTAAATATTAACCTAACATTTTTATTCCTCTGTCCATGGTAACTGAATAATGTATTGACACCCATAATTTCCAAGGCTGTATTGAGAGTGATCTTTCCATGTAAAGCGCCATTTGGAGGTACAGTTGCTAATCTTGTAGCAATCTCATTAACTTTTTCCTCAAGCTCTTCTCTGGGTACGCTTAAACTTACCAATCCTATTCGTTCTGCTTCTTTTCCATCAATCGTTAACCCTGTCATCAAAAGATATCGGGCTTTTTTAACCCCCAGATACACCTGCCATAACGGCATACTTGTCGAGAAACCTCCTCTTGTAGCTGGATGGCCTAGATTTGCATCATCTGCTGCTATAGAAATATCACACAAAAGCTGTAAGTAACATCCCGCTGCGAGACAATGTCCATGGATTTGGGCGAGAGTTGGTTTCGGAAAGTTCCAAAGGCGCAGATACTTAGCATATATCTTCTTTTCCAAGATGTTATATAGGTTTCTGACATTCCATCCTCCCTCGGGTGGTGTTGTATAATATGAACCTCCTAAATCATATCCCGAACAGAAACTCTTTCCATTTCCCCTTAGAACAATCGCATTTACCGATTTATCCGCTTCCGCATGATCAAAAACGGCATCTAAATCATCAAGCATCTGATAATCCATCGCATTATGCTTCTCGGGCCTATTTAAGGTGATATACCCAATTTTATTTCTTGCTTCATAAAGAATGGTCTTAAAACTCAATTTTAAATCACCAATACTTATTTTGCTTTTCTCAGTAAAATAAGTTGGGTTTACTTGCGGAAATATAACTTATTTTATTAATAATAAACTTGTATTTATACAAAAGAAGATTTCTAATATGAGGATTTAATATGCCAGAAAAAGCATTCCAGGATTTATGGCCAGAGCTATTTACTCAATGTTTTAGATGTGGGAGAAATAATGAACACAGTTTACAAATAAAAAGCTTTTGGGATGGAGATGACACTATTTGCACATGGAAACCAAAAAAAATTTATGAAGCAGGTATGGGAATTTTATGTGTCGGAATTCTTTCTACAGTAATTGATTGTCACTGTGTAAATACTGCAATCGCAGCTCGATATAAAGCAGAGGGACGTGAACTTGGATCAATACTATTTATTCCATATGTAGGTGGTACTATAAATGTGAAGCACATAAAAACCATATTTATTAAAGATCCCATTGTTTTACGAGCTAAAATCAAAGAAATGAAGGATCGTAAAACAATTATTTCATGCTCAGTATTCTCAGGTAAAAATGAATGCGCAAAGGCAGAAGTCATCGCGATAAAAGCATGAAACTTAATATGAGCAACAATATTTCAAATTAAGATAAGATTGAAAAAAATTTATAATATTCCTTTTATTTTTGTGGCTAATTCCTGAGCATCCTCGTCTGACTCCTCGAAAATTTTAAACATCTCTTCGGGGTTGACGATCAAGGCTGCATCAATGAGCTTTTGTAGACCAATCACGGTCTCAATACGCTCGTTCTTTTGTAGGTGGAAAATAACGTTTCCTAACTGATTTTTGAGTTTCCCCTTTTCTGAGTCTAGTGCTAATCGTAAAAGAGCTGGACACACTTCTTCCAGGGTCTCTTTACTGACCGATCGAGCACACTCGTAAATTTGGGTTCTCTGGGTATCGTTTATCCCTTCTACCTTTTCCTCTATTTTTTGGATGGGTTCCATTTTTTCTCACTTTTTATGAATTTTTTTGATTTTTTTTGGGTGGGTTTTTTAATTCTTTTTCCTAATTCTATTAATCCAATGGTCATATATAAATGTTTTCGGGCAAGAAAAAGCTTGAAAAGTGCGAAATCAGTCAAAACAAGTTTTTTGACATTTTTTCCTTGATCAAAATGACGAAAAAGAGATAATTCCTAACTAAGTGATTTTTTCTCAAATATCAATGATTTACTTATTTTTTATCTAACTTAAAGTGAGAATTTAGGAATGGATAGTACCGAAAAATGCGGGAATGAGTGGGGTAAGTAACATTTCCGGAATAATAGTAACAAAAAGTGATCAAAAAAAGAAATCATAATGGATTTCATTCACGAATCAGAAAATTTTAATCAATTTCAGTCATGAAATACCTATAATTTTTCGAATTCGTAATTTTCATTTATGATCTAATTAATTATTATAATCAAAAACTTTTACCGAATTGTGCTTTCCGATGATCGTATTACCGCAACATAATGATCCAAAAGCACCATATTTATATACTAATTTTTATTATCATTACTTGAAAAGAAAATAAAAAAATATGAGAAATTAAAAATGCCTCAAGATAATAATGAAACATTGGATGGAGTAATGGATAATTATAAAGCCATTCGAGAGTGCTTAACTGGCTTATGTGATATTCTTAACATAAACTTTAACGAAAACGATATTTTCCGTCAAGCAGGTATGGATAATTTAAAAGCTCTCCATACAAACGTTTTGACAATCTTAAAGAAGACTCACACTCCTCGTGAAGTCAGAATACGCTTACGGGAAATAGAATTTGACGAAAAGGAAGCCGAACAGGTTTTTCCACTTTAAAATTTTTTGAAAATTAATTCTATTTTTATAATTTCTTATAATTTTTTAGCTTTTTTTTATGGATCTGATTTTGAATTTACTATTCAATTTGATTTTTGATTATTTCTATTTTGCTACATTCGGTTACATTTTTTGATCTATCCCTATAAAAAAGGCTTTTAAACAGCTTTTAAGCACTTTTTAACACCTTTTATGCACCTTTTTAGCAGCTTTTTAGCAGCTTTTTCTTCAGAACAATAATTACCAAATCTAAATACATTCTTCAAACTTTGTGGATAAAATTTTAGTTAAAATCTTCCCTTAATTAGATATATCGTTTTCTAATCTATAAAAACAGAATAAAATAGTAAAATTAGAAAAACCTCTAAGTTTTCCCCCAATATAAGATATTGCTTAAAAGAATGTTTATGATAACATATCCAACCGCAAATCCACAAATAGTCCAGATTTATTTCTACAAAAATACAATCACTAAATTCAACCGTTGATTTATCATCATAAACATAGGGAATTTGTGTTAAATTCACATACCAAATTAATTCACATGGACGAGGATCTTCACGCGAAAATAACGATTGATTATTTTGATCCTTTATACTAAATATATTATAGTTATTATAGGTTAAATATAGTTTAGAATGGTTATCCGCTAAAAGAGAATAGCTCAGATGATGCTCATAGAGCGACCATCATTTAAATCTGGTATCAGTTTCCACTCTGTTCTTCAGAAAGCCTATTAAATCACTATCAACATAACATGTAATACCTTTATATGGGTTACAATCTCCCCTATAATCCAAATATTCTGAATAATTTAGATTCTCTACTTTATGTATGATTTCCTCTCGATTTGGCAAATTTACATCGTAATTGATTATTTAATAGATTCTGGGCTTAATTACAATTATATTATACAACAACGGAGATAAAACAATCCCCACAATAAAAATACCGGTTAATATCGATCTTTTCTCCATTTTTCATTGGCTATTTCTAATTTAATTCTAATTTAGTTGCTTTAACGAATTTGATTATTAATCTTTCGGCTCATTTAAAACAAGCTCATTTAAAACAATAGTAATACCTACTCAAAAAGTTTTAGCTCCATAACCTAACGTTAAAAAAAACGATGTACTGAATCTCTATAAATACCCAAATGAAAGCTATTACTGTGCAAAAAAAGAAAGATTGTTAGCGACTATTTATTCTGTTAATTTCAACCGCAAGATTATGTGATAGTCGAAATGAGTTTAATTCTTAATAATCATATTCTTAATAATCCATTTGTTAATTTATGCTGATATTCTTTATTGAAAACAACATATTTTTGTAATGAGGAATTCCAAAAATAAATGGGATCTTTAAATTTATCGGTATTATAACTTTCTTTCTGTAATTTGTATTTTATTACCTTATGTGTTCCGGTTAGTTCAAGATCTTCATTAATGCGGAGAAACAACGGAATTGCATAGGAGGGTAAATTTTCAAACACATATTTTGAAAAATTTTCGATTCCAAAATTATTTTCATTCAATACAACAGCTGTCATTCCCGCCTTACCTTCGGTATTTGGAATAGCGACACCATAAACGGAGCATATTTTAATTGCTGGAAATCCACTAATAATTGATTCTACTTCCGTGGTTGATATATTCTCTCCCTTCCATCTGAAAGTATCACCCATCCTGTCGGCAAAAGAAACCCAGTTGTTCTCGTGGAGGGTAACGAGGTCTCCTGTGTTGAAATATGCATCACCTTTTTCGAAAACATTTCGTAGAACTTTTTTATTTGTATTTTCAGGATTTTTATAGATTTTTATTTCTTGGGAATCTGAAGTTTCAATTTTACCGATAACCATACCGGTTTCTCCGGGAACACATTCTATACAGAAGTCTTCATCATTTTTGATAAATTCTTCAGAAATTTCATCGTATTTCACGATTTTTACTTTTTTATCAATAACACGTCCTACCTTTCCTGGATGCTCATCTGCATTAAAAAAACCTCCTCTAGCTTCGGACATGCCATAAAGCTCCCAAATATGCTCAATCTTAAATCGAGCCTTGAATTTCTCCCAATTTTCCTTTCTAAGACCCAAGCCTAACATTTTTTTAAGGGTTTTATTTTCCACATATTCTGATTCAGGGCGGTTTAATAGATATCTTGGTATTTCACCGATATAGACGGTACCGGTCGCTTTATATTTTTTAATATCTTTCCAAAATTCTGACGCAGAAAATTTTTTTCTTAAAGCCATGGTTGATTGAGAAACCATAGCCCCCGCCCAAATTGAAATCGATAATCCGTGGTATAATGGTAGTGTATTGTACAATATGTCTTCCGGGTTCATTTGAAAAGCTGCAGAATAAAACGTACTTCCTCCGATATTTATGGCATATATCGCCTTAGGTAAGCCTGTTGTTCCGGAAGTATATATATAATAACCTATTTCGCTTGGTCTAGAATTATAGGTGGTTTCAGGATTATTTTCACTAACATTTTTTTTTTTAGTTCGGAGATCTACAAAATCATGATAATATTGATCGGGATTATTAACGACGAACACATCGGTCTTATTTAAAGATAATTCATCAAAGATTTCACTAAAAGCAATAAGATTTTCCCCGTCAACAATTATTTTTTTAGCATCTACAATTTTTATCGCATGTACCAGAGCTTGTTTTCTTTGGTTATTATTTACTAAAGCTGAAATCCCTTGAATTTTACTGATTCCCAACGTACAAAATAAATATTCAGGAGAATTCTCTAGAATTATTCCAACTGTATCTTGAGGTTCTAATCTAATATTGAGTAAATAATTAGTGATTTTATTACTCTCTTTATTAACCTCTTCCCAGGTCCACGATCTATTCTCAAATAGTAAAGCTATCTTATCGGGAACCTCTTCTACTAATTTTTCTAAACATATGCCCATGCTATATATTTTTCTTTTAAATACCGTTTCCTTTAATTTTGCCGAAACTCTATCAAGGTGTTTTTTTTCGTTTTCAGTTAGTTCAATCTCCATTATCAACAATTCTTTCTTTTTAGGGATGAATATTCTTTGTTTTAAATATTTTAAATATATTTGGCTCAAAGAAATTCTATCATTTTTATTGAAAGGTAAATTCAGCGTTTGATTTCAATGAAAATTCTTCTGAAAAAATTGAATGTATTTTAGAAATGTTGGAGAACCTCTTTAAGTTAAGAAATAGTTTAATTAATGAAAAGATTAAATTATATATCAAAAAAAGGTGGAAAAATAATGAATGAAATTACTTTAGAGATTGTTAAGATCCTCGAAAGGGGAGAATGCCCTATGGGGCACAAAGTTGGCGATAAATTTAAATATCCTGATGATGTCGCTAAAATTTGCCAGTCTGCGTATCATTCGATTTATCCGAGTATCACCACATTAAGATTTGATGGTTCTTTTCCTTGGTCCAAAGATAAGGATAGCACAATGCTTTGTTGTCCAGATCCGAATAATCCCGTAGTTTTCAAAATAACTCGAACAAAAATTGATTCAGAAGATTAACTCACCTATATTATTCAATAATAAGAGGAGAGTAGAAAATTGGTTGAGCTTGCAAAAGATGAATTAATCATTACACCAACGATTCATGGAAGTATAATGTTTAAATTCCGTGGTTTGGTCATTCATGTTGATCCTATCAGCCGGACAGATTATAGTAAGTATCCTCAAGCTGATCTAATTCTCATCACTCATCATCACGGAGACCATTTGGAATTAAATTTGATTAATCAATTAACAAAAACTACTACAAAAATAATTGGAACGGAGTTATGTGGAACGCAATTAACAGATTATATTGTAATGAAGAATGGTGATAGAAGAGAAATAGAAGGATTAATAATAGACGCCGCTCCTGCATATAATATCGTAAGAGAAAGAAGTCCGGGTGTGAAATTTCATCCAAAAGGTGAGGGAAATGGATATATCATTACGTTTGGTAGTAAACGGGTATATATTGCAGGGGATACTGAATGTATTCCTGAAATGAAGGAATTAAGAGATATAGACATTGCTTTTCTTCCCATGAATTTGCCTTATACAATGACTCCCACCGAAGTAGCAGAATGTGTAAAGATAATACGACCACGAATTGTATACCCATACCATCAAGGGAAAACTAATCCACAAGAGTTAGTGGATTTACTCAAAGATGAAAAAGAAATTGAAGTACGAGTTTTTTCATTACCTTAAGTTTCTGAAAGTATTTTCTCTGGTTCTTATTAGAATTATTTAAAAATGAGTTTTATGATCTGATTAAGGATCGATGAGAATTGAACAATGTTATCTATCGCATTATAATCCATTGGAGCATTTCTCCTAACAAAGATTTTGCTCCACAATCTCTAATTATTGATCTTAATTGAGTCTGGTTTTTTATAAAGTGATGGGTTGATTTTTGAGTTATCTGAAGATTGTATGGAAAGGTAATATTTCGTTATAAAAGGATTTAAATTTCAATTCCATTATCTTAAATTTGAGATGGATGATTTGAAGTTTTTCTTTGCCTATGAATTGGAAGATACAGGGGAAACGAAAGAACTAACTTTCTCAGAGAAGGATTTAGCACAGTTTCTTAATCCAGAACAAGTCTTGGTGTTAATTCGAGAAGACATAAGAAGAATCTTCATTTGGAAGGGTGCAAAATCTCCTGTAACCAAAAGATTCATTAGTTCTAAAGTCGCACGAAAATTACAACAAGAAGTATTAAAAGATGATCGTTATCACCTGTGTAAGATTGTATCTGTTGATCAAGGAGATGAAGTTCAAGAATTTCTTGATGCATTTAATCTTGAATCAATGGAGGTGGAAGAAAGATTAGCAGATATGAAATATATTCGCAACAGAGACAAACCGAAGGTCAATAAAGAGGAAGTATATCCCGAAGAGAGAGAATTTCGGATAAATGAACATATTACACTAAAACTTCTCAAAGGACAAACTATAATCTATGTTGCAGGAGAACCATTCCATCAATGTAAGTATCTTCTTTTAAATTTAACTAAAAAGGATTTTTCAGAGTTCGATGAAATTGATTCGATTGATGAAGCTTTTAAAGTTTATAATAAAATAGATAAGAACCATGAAAGAGATCATGGTCTAATCGATGCCGAATCTGAGTTCATCGGACATTGCTCTAATCTCCAGGCATGGTATGAGCATGATTATGACCTCAGAATTCTGCACAGTAGCTTATCCATCCCATTACTAAAAAAAATGGCGTTTTTAGGAGATAAAACAGCAATTATGCGATTGAAAGAAAGCATCGCGACTCGAATTGCATCAAAAAATTACAATACCGTTATATTCTATCTAAATGAACAATATCTTCAACTTTTTTCAAACGAAGAATTAGAAGTGATGTTTGAAGATTGGCTTGATAAAAAAGTGAATTTCACCCCTATGGAAAAAAGAAGGATGTGGTATCCCCTCCTAAAGGAAATGATTGAAAGAGGTATTTCAAGAGCCCAAGAAATTATCAAGAAAGAGATCATTTTGCTTTTAAAAGAGGATAATACTGAAACCTATCGATATTTGTTACAGAAAGATTTCTTCCAGCTTCTTACCTTGAAGGATCTTGAGGAACTGTATGATCTCATTCCAAAGAAAGATTTGGTCGCTTTACGACGTATTGAACGTTTAATTCTCAAATTAAATCTTAGAAAGAGAAGAGACGTAAATGTAGAAGGCTGATTGATTATATAGATATAAAATTTATTAATTTCAGCCTTTTACAAAATTTTCTAATTATTTTCTAAAGTTATAACCACATTTCCCGTTTTTTGTCCTGATTCAACATATCTATGAGCCTCTACCATTTGTTCTAATTTATATCGTCCACCTATGATGGCTTTTACCTCTCCAGCCTCAATAAGTTCTTTGAGGAAATTCAATTGTTCAATCATTTCCTTGATGTCATCCCTGTTCCCACTTATGAACTTTATATCATTTTTTCTCGCTAACTTTTTGTCTCGGTTAATCAACGTCATCTTAGGGTTGGCTAAAAGATAAGTTCCCTTTGGATTGAGTGAGTCTATATAATTTGAAAATGAACTCTTGCCAATTATATCAAAAATGAAATCATATGTTTCACCGTTTTGGGTAAAATCTTCTTTAGTATAATCTATTACTTTATCTGCTCCTATTGATTTCATAACATCTAAACTCAGAGGATTGCCCACACCAGTTACTTCTGCCCCATAGTACTTTGCAAGCTGTATTGCAAAAGTACCTATACTTCCAGAAGCTCCTCTGATGAGCATTGTTTGACCTTTCTGGATATCAGCTTTTCTAATATAATGGACTGCTTCTAATCCTCCAGTAGGGACAACAGCGGCTTCTTCATAGGATATATTATCAGGTTTTATTGCTATCGGTCCTTTTTCAGGTAAGCTTACATATTCAGCATAGCTACCAAAACGGAAACCAGTTGATGCAAAAACAGAGTCGCCTTTCTTAAATAGCTTTACATCCCTACCTACAGATTCAATTTTTCCAGCTAACTCCTGTCCTAATATAGAAGTTTTTTTTCTTGGTCTTCTCAAACCAACTCCTAGTCGTATGAGGAACTTTAGCACGCCAGAAAATTGAAGACCGCGCATCTCACAATCCCCCATGGTTACCGTTGCCACATGTATTCTTATCAGCATTTCATTATCCTTAGGAGTCGGCTTTTCTACCTCTTGGAGCTGAAGTACCTCTGGAGGCCCGTATTCTGTACATACAATCGCTTTCATTTTATTTACCATGCTTTTATATCCAGTTCCATGCAAATATTACAATCAAAATATTAAATCCAAAACTAATAATAAGTAAAAATTGATCATAAGCTTTATACCCCTTTATCCCCACGAGATTAAAAAGCAAAAAGACTATTGCTATTATGATGTTTATCCACTTATTAATTGGATTACTCAAGGTCAGAGTTAGAAGAATCATAACAATAGGGATCACCATTATTATTGATACACCTAACCACATAATTGGTTTCACCGGTTTGCCATCGATCTCACCTGGTTTAAAATCTCCTGCAAATATTCGCAACACATCACCTAATAAATAAACTAACATGGTCGCTACCCATATGAATGTTAGGATTATTTTTACATCTTCCATATTTCATCAATCCACTATTTTTATTACTACATTTCCTTTTTTATGTCCTTCATCAACATACCTATGAGCATCGACAATTTGTTCCATAGGAAAAGTTTTATCTACCACCGCTTTCATCTTTCCCTCTTCAATTATATTTTTGAGGGTTATTAAATCTTCAGTTCTTTCCCTTGCCAATCCCTTAGCTACTGATACATATGTCCCATTTGGAGTTAATATTTTCTTGATATCTGAAGAAGAAGCTTTTCCAACAGCATCAAACACAAAATCATATAGTTCTTCAGTTTTAGTAAACTCATCTTTAGTATAATCAATCACCTTATCCGCTCCTAAAGATTTCACCAAATCGATATTTTTAGTACTGCATATTCCCACAACTTTCGCTCCATAGTATTTAGCAAGCTGTATCGCAAAAGTACCTACACTTCCGGAAGCACCATAGATAAGAGTCTTTTGCCCCTTTTTGATATTTCCTTTCTTTTTAAGATAATGATATGCGGTAATCGCTCCAATTGGAACGGCAGCTGCCTCCTCATGGGTCATATTATCTGTTTTTATTGCCACAACTCCTGCCCTCCATTCTTCAGGCACACACACATACTCAGCATAAGCACCAAATTTCAATCCTGTGGTACTACCAAATACGTGGTCACCCTCCTTAAATCGTGTTACTTTATTACCAACTGCTTCAACTTCCCCCGCAAATTCAACACCTAATACTTTTTTTCTTGGCCCTTTTAAACCAAAAATAAGCTTTCCAAACAATCGCGTCAAGGGTGACATTTTATCTCGAAGGTTTGTTTTGAAACCATTTCTAATGATAACTACTCCTGCAGATACTGTTGATGCAAATACTCTTACCAGGATTTCATTTTCTTTTGGAGTGGGTTTTTCGATCTCATTTAGTTGAAGAACTTCCGGAGGCCCATATTTTGTGCATATAACTGCTTTCATATATTTCCACCTTATTTAGTTCTTTGTTTAAATATTTTAAACTTTTTTTTTATTATTTATAGACTATCATCTCCTATTTGAGTAGCTAATGCAGAAAAACTTTTAAGGAAACTAATAATAATTAATTTTTTCAAGGGAAAAATGTTTAAGAAACGAGTTATTTTTTTGATATTAATAATTTTAGGACATAAAACAGACCATTTAATTATTTAATAAGAAATAAGATAAAGAGAAAATTTAATGAGATGGTATTAAAGTGGGTAAAGAGATAATTATAGAAACCGAACAAGGTAAGATTAAAGGATATGAAGCACAAGGGATAAAAAAATTCAAAGGAATTCCATATGCAGAGCCATCTATAGGAGATTTAAGATTTAAACCCTCCATCCCGAAAGAGCCTTGGAGTGGTCTAATGGATTGTACACAATTCGGTCCTGTTGTACCTCAAAGAGAATCATTTTTTACTCCTCAGCCACCCCCATTACAAGATGAAGAAAAATGTTTAACTCTGAACGTATGGACACCGGGAGTGGATGATGCCAAACGTCCCGTTTTATTTTGGATACATGGTGGGGGTTTTTCTTTCGGTACTGGTTCAACAACGAACGGAACGTATTTGGCAAAACTCGGTGATGTGGTCGTCGTTTCCATAAATTACCGACTAGGAATATTCGGTTATATTTTCGTTGAAGATGAAATTGCGAATTTAGGGCAATTGGATCAAATCACAGCACTTCAGTGGGTACGAGATAATATTATACATTTTGGGGGAGACCCGAATAATGTGACAATTTTTGGTGAATCTGCTGGTGGAGTAGCAGTTTCCAGTCTGATGGTTATGCCTCCCGCAAAAGGATTATTTAATCGGGTAATTTCCCAAAGTGGAGCGGCCCATCCGGGCGGTTTTCATCCTAAAGTTGGAATGAGGGGATGTGAACGCATCATGGCAGCACTTGGAATAAAAGGAATAGATATTGAAGTATTAAGAAAGGTGCCAGCGCAAAAAATTGTAGATGTTCAAACTAAAATGGAATTGGAAGCGCGTGCAACAGGGAGAAATTTTCCCTATGGAGTTTACGTTGATGGTAAAACTCTACTAAAACATCCCCTTGAAGCAATCCGGGATGGTTTTGCATCAGATCTGGAACTTATAGTAGGCACAAATCAAGATGAGGCGAAATTATATACCGCATTAACTCCTCCAAAGAAAATTCTCGACGAAGAGGGCTTATTTAAAAGAACTCATAATATGATTAGATTTTTCAGTCCTGAAGAAGCTGTAGCTCAGAAAGTCATCGATACTTACAAAACAGCAAGAGAAGGTGTGCTTCCTACAGAACCTCAGGAAATTCTGGACGCAATAACAACAGATTTTAGATTTAGAGTCTCTGGTATAAGATTAGCAGAGGCTCAAAGTAAACACCAACCTAACGTTTTCTCTTATCTATTTTCATACAAATCACCTGAAATGGGAGGAAGATTAGGCGCTTGTCATGGACTTGAAATTGCTTTTGTTTTTGGAACAATTGGGGACAGGGCAAGAGGGATTGTACCAAAAAGAAACAATGAAACCGACATGCTTAGCAAAAAGATGATGCACGCTTGGAGTTCATTTGCACAAAACGGAAAACCTAACCATGATAGTTTCCCGAAATGGAACAGTTATGACCTTAAAAGTAGGTCTACAATGATTTTTGGTACAGAAGTTAAATTAGTAGATGATCCTTTCAAGATGGAGAGAATGGTCTGGGAAGGGATTTTTTAAAGTCAATCTTATTAATTACTATTTAACTATAATTTTTTGGTGCGCATTGCCCTTTTAACGTAAGTATCATAAAATAGTTCAAAAAATTTAAAAAAATTGAGAACTTGATATTTTTGTGGTTTTTTGGACCCATATCTCTTCAATATTCTAGTTTTTTCAAGAGATTGCAAGCATCTCCAATAAAAATTAATTTTAGAGCTGTCTATTGACTTAATACTATATAATTTTCTAATTTTTTTTACAGTTATTATTGATGTATATTCATATCTGATTATATTCATTATGGCATATATGGTTTCATTCATAAATTTCTCATAAATATTCATGGGTCCCAATCAACATTAATAATAGTTTGACTTTTTAATTTTTTCATTTCTTTAGCTCATTATTGATTTCAATTTTATCGGATTATAATTCAATACTTTAATAAGGAAATCTTCCAGCTCATTGAGCGGGTCAAATATTCAAAGTTTTTTTGCATTTCCTTTATTTTATTGATTAGAATTCTTGTGTATGAGTTAGAAATAGTACATAAATTTTTCCGAAAGGTAAATTCAGCGTCTGTTTGTCATGAAAATTCATTTGAATTTTCATGCCTAGGCTCCCTAGGTAGCTTGTAAATTAAAATAGTTTGATGAATAGTATTAGAAAAATATTATATTATCCTGACATTTCAGATGAGTTTAAAATATATCCCGGTCATGGAGGACATTATACAATAGGCAATGAAAAGTCGAGATACTAAGATTTCGATATTTTTAAAAAGATGTTGATTTTTTGAATTTTACTTTTTAAACTTTTTCATATCACAAACCTTACATTTTATAATTAATTTAAATAAATATCATGTTTAATTTCAATAATTAAAGATAATAATTAAAATTAAAATTAGAAGAGAAATTATCAAAATGACGATAATAACAACCAAAAAGCCATTTGAGGAAGTTTTAGGCGCGTTAAAGAACGTAAACAAAATTGGATTAGTATCTTGTGGTAGTTGTGCGGCTATGTGTCAAACTGGTGGCACTGAGGGTGCTAAAGAGATGGCAGAGAAATTAGAACAGGAAGGATTTGAAGTAGTTATTACCATAGTTCCTGAGGAAGTTTGTGATAATCGGGTTATGATGAAAGATTTTCGGAAAATCGATGAAGAACTAGGAGAAATAGATGCGATTTTGACATTGAGCTGTGGTTTAGGAGTTGCAAGTATTACACAAGTTCTTTCTAGAAAACATCCAGACATTCCTGTCTTTATTGGAACTAATACTGAATTTATGGGCATGACAGAACGAATCGGGCGTTTCTATCAAAGATGTCGCGGTTGCGGTGACTGCTTGTTAAATGAAACGGGAGGAATTTGTCCCATTACGACTTGTGCGAAATCTCTTATGAATGGACCTTGTGGTGGAATGGTGCGTGGCAAATGTGAAGTCGGTAATTATGAAAAAGATTGCGGATGGGTATTAATTTTCAATAGACTGAAAGATTTAGGAAGATTAGATTTATTTACCAAATTAAGAGATCCTGTAGACTGGAGTGAATCTGGACATCAAAGAGAAGTAGTGTGGAGGTAGATGGCAATGTCTGATAAAAGAGTCTATTCTAAATTAGGAGAATTGATTGCAAAGGGAGAATTTGTATTAACTGGTGAACTTGAACCAGAAAAAACATGTGATCTTTCTCATACGATTCAAGAAGCAAAAGAGATGGCACCTTATGTTGTTGCTGCAAATGTAACTGATAGTCCATTAGCAATAGTCACAATTAATTCAATGGCTGCCTCTCATATAATTCAAAGAGAAACGGGATTGGAATGTGTGTGGCAATTAACTGTAAGAGATACCAATAAACTAGGTATTGCGGGGCAGATAATGGGCGCTCAAGCATTGGGATTACATAATGTTCTTTCCCTTACTGGTGATCATACCGCATTAGGCGATTGTCCTGAGACAAAACCCGTTTTTGACTTAGATTCAGCAACACTCATAAAACTTGTACGAGAAATGGTCGATACCGGTTCGATAAATGGTCATGAAATTGAGCATCCTCCAAAGCTCCATGTAGGAGGTGCAGCTAATCCTAACGCAGATCCTATGGAAGCAGAGATACTAAAAATAGGAAGAAAGGCAGTCGCTGGGGCAGAATTTCTACAAACTCAAGTTGTATATGATATAGACATGACAACTGAGTTTTTAAGGGAAATTAGAAAATATAATGTGCCTATTTTTCTTGGAATTTTTCCTATGAAAAGTTATGGTATCGCAAAAGGATTTGATATGTTTGTTCCTGGCGTTGATGTACCAAAAGATATCCTTGCGAGATGGAAACGAGTAAAAACCGATGTTACTGATAAGAAAGAGCAGAAAGAAACATACGACCAACTAAATTATGAATTTTTCAAGCCATTTATTACCGAGTTAAAGTCTAAGGGATTGTTGGCTGGTGTTCACTGCATGGCAGTGCATTATACACGAATCTTTCCTAAATTGATTGAAGTAATAAAAGCTTAAACAGATCTTCTTTTCTTTTTTTTTTAACAAACTATTTAAAACTATTTAACAATATTGTAAGTAGTATTAAATAAACTTGGCTAATTAAGTTTCTACTTTAAGAGGTGAAACAATCATAAAAAAGCCAAAAGAGAAATCTAATGATAAATTGAAGAATTATTTAGATTTAGCTGGAGTTATTCTTGTTGCATTAAATAGGGAAGGAACTATCACTCTATTAAATAAAAAAGGTTATGAAATCCTTGATTATAAGGAGGGAGAGTTAACAGGAAAGAATTGGTTTGATTCTTGCATTCCTAAAGAGAGTCGGGAAGAGCTTAAAAATGTATTTAAAGCAATTATCAATGGAGATTTAGAACCCTTTGAATTTTATAGCAATTCTATAATAACAAGTAAGGGTGATGAAAGGATTATCTCCTGGCATAATGATCTATTATATGATAATGATGGAAATATTATTGCATCTTTAAGCTCAGGAGAAGACATAACAGAACTCAAGGAAACTGAAGAAAAATTAAGAGAATCACAAGAAAATTTAAGAAGTCTTTTTAATTCAATTCCTATTGGAATTCATATGTATTACCTATATGAAGATGGGCGTCTAGTTTTTATTGGAGCTAATCCTGCTGCTGATGAAATTCTTACTGTCGATAATATGGAATTTATTGGTCAAACTATTGAAGAGGCATTTCCACCATTAATTGAAACGGATATTCCAGATCGTTATCGTGAATTGGCTAAGAACGGAGGATCTTGGAAATGGGATCAATTTGATTATGAAGATGAAAAAATAAAGGGAGCTTATGAGGTTAACGCCTTTCAGATCTCCCCTATGTATATGGTCGCCACTTTTCTTGACATTACAGAGAGAATACAGACAGAAGATCAATTGAAGAAAAAGATTATGACTTTGGAGGAAAAATTGGAAGAACTAACAAAATAACTACAAGAGCAGAAATATAGTGACATAACCGGATTCGTATGCGTAAAAATTTAAAATCGAAAGAATAGAATTGGAATTAATTCAAAAACTTTTATCATACTATTAGAAAATTTTTTTTAAAGAAAGTTCATTTTAAAATGACGGGAAACCATGACAATTAAGGATCTAAAATCTAACTATTCTCATAAACAGATGAAATATGGGATAAGGTCTGAAGCCTTTAATATGATGAAAAAGTATTATCTAACTAAATATGAAACGCACAACAATTTCTTATTCGCTTTTCTCTGTTGCGTGTATGACGGGAAGAATAAACTTGAAGCTATCAAAAAAGAAATGCGACTTTTATTCATTTCTGCAACAAAACAGGTTGTTGTAGGGGAAGAAGACGTTGAAGAATACTTTCAATTAGCTAAACGACAAGAACTAATTTCTGTTAATGAAAATAATCACATATTATTAACAAAAGAAGGGGAAAAGCTAGTAGAATTAAGTTATTATCATAATTTATATACCTCCCATTATTTACATAGGTTTTTCTCAAAACAGACTGCAATGATAACAACAGCCTTAATTCTTATTTTGTTATCTTCCCTAAAAATTATTTTTGGCCTGCAATTATCCTCTCAAGCTATGCTAACTGAAGGTTTTGAAAATCTAACTGATTTAATAAAAATAGGAATTATTGGCATGATTGGGATGAAACTTAAAAAAGATAAGCTTGCTAGCATCATAATCATAGCAATCATGATGGTTACTGGTATTACTTTAGTTTGGTCGGGAATAGAAGCATTACTAGATCCGAGCCCGATTATACCCTCAATTCAAGCATATTTCATAAGCTTTCTCTCAATATTTCTAAATGTTGGTTTAATGTTCCTTAAGAGCATCGTAGGAAGAGCTTCTGGAAATTTATCTTTTCTTAGCGATTCAAAAGACTCTGCGTTAAACGTTCAAATTTCTATCGGTGTTATAATTGGGTTAACATTCGCAGCTTTCAGGATCTATTTTGTTGACTCTTTAGTGGGAATTGTAATAGCAGTTTTAGTATTCAAGGAAGGAATTGAATTTTTGCGGGAGATCTTTTCAAAAGAGGAAGAATTCGATATAACATCTATAAAAGTATTTGCTGACAATCTCTATAATAATCGTTTAACAGGGTATATATTGGGAAGTATACGTAGACAAAATTTAACTCAAGAAGAACTTTTAGAGAATTTTTCCAGAGGACTCAATCTTGGACGGTTGTACTATGAAGGATTTGCTGATTTTTTCTATGATGAGCTTGGACCTAACATAGCTAATAAACATCTGAATAAACTCATTAAAGGAAGGTATATCGATATTATAAATAATGAGTTATTCTTAACGCAAAAAGGTTTAAAAGCCTTTTATAATGCTAAAGCAAAAGAATTTCAGCAACGCTCAAATCTGATTCGGATTGGGCATAAATTTGATTTGAAATTAATCTTGTATCTTGTAATTTTTGCGGGTCTCATTGCTCTCTTAATCTTTGCTCCATCTATAAATTCTTGGTTAGCTAATCTATAGGTGAATACCTTAATATAGTTCAATAAAACATTTTATCTAATTCTTCTTTCAATTTAGCGGGAGGAAATTTAGGTTCTCGGTCAAGCGTTAGCAACCCATTTATTTCTTGAAATTGATCATAAAGTTCGGTATAGCAAAATCCTTGAATCCAATCCTTTCTTTTTTCAAATTCTTTAAGTAAACTTAAGACTCCCTGAAAGAGATCTTCTTCAGTTTCAATTAAATTTCCATATCCCCATTTATTTTCAACGTTTTTATCAAAATCGTATCCAAATCCACCTATTTCACTGTAAATAATCGGTTCATTGGCATATTTATAAGGTTTTAGATAAGTTTCTATTACTGCCTGTTCTTGATTACTTATTTCTTCCTCCAAGGAATCAGGTAATTTTATTGATTGTGAATCAGCATAATAGTGTCTTGTACAAATATCAGTTTTCGTATGCCACCATCCATCATCGTCGACAACCAATCTTGTTGAATCGATGGATTTTATTAAATAGAATAACGAAAGAGTGTAAGCTGCCCTTTTAGGATCTCTTCTTAGACTGAAGACACCCCATGACTCGTTGATTGGAACCCAGGAAATGATCGACGGATGATTATAATCCCGTTCTATTTCTTCTACAAATTCATTTAACAAACGCATTTGTGAGTTCACGGTAAATCTACGGGCATTCCCTATTTCTCCCCATACTAAAACCCCCATTTTATCACACCAGTATAAGAATAGTGGATCAAAAGCTTTCTGATGTGTTCTTAACCCATTAAAGCCAAAATCTTTTATATATTGTATGTCTTTTTTAATATCATTTTCAGAGGGTGCAGTATATAATCCATCAGGCCAATATCCCTGTACTAAAAAGAGTTTCTGATATAGTGGTTTATTATTTAGTAAAATTTGTTTATTTTTTTTCTGTTTAACATCAGACACCGAAATGCTTCTTAACCCAAAATAACTTCTTACCTCATCATAAATCATCTCTGTATTCTTATTAAAAATCTTTAAATTAACATCATACAAATTTGGGTTTTCTGGATCCCAAAGGTAATTTAAATCTTTAGGAATTTGAACCTTAAATTTAAAACAATTCGGTGTTTTTGGGAATAATCTTCCTTTGAATTCTGGGTTGATCTCTACATCCTCAAATATTCCTAAAAAATGCAAATCAATATCTTCTTTAATAACGCCTTGATTTTCAAATAAAATTTCATATTTTAGGAAAATATCAGAAAAATCAGTTCCGTGAACATTGAATTCGAACATTACTTCAGTTTTATCTACATCAGGAGTCATTTTCAATTTTTTCAGATAAAAATCTGAGGAAACAAATTCTATCCACACTGTTTGCCATATACCTGAAACTCTCGGGTAGAAAATTCTTTCTATTTCCCTTCTCCAATATTGCTTTCCTCTTGGTATTTCCAGGGATTGGCTAGGATCTTCTACTCGTAGTACCATAACATTTAATTCTTCAATAAATTCTGTAATGTCTATTGAAAATCCAATATATCCCCCTTCATGAGACCCAACATACTCTCCATTTAAATATACCATACAGGAATAATCAACTGCCCCAAAATGAAGTAACACTTTTTTTTTTTGAAATTTTTTCTGTATAACAAATTCTCTTCTATACCATATGATATCATGAAAAGAATTATCCTCAATTCCGCTTAAAGGACTCTGGAAGCAGAAGGGTACAAGAATTTTTTTATTGAATTTATCAAATGCTTCCTTTTTATACCATCTCTCTTTTAGCCCCAAATTTAAATCATCAAACACAAAATCCCATTCTCCATTGAGATTTAACCAATTATTCTCTCTTACAAATTGAGGTCGAGGATACTCTGGTCTTGGTAGTGTGTTTTGCTCTGTCTCTTTCATGCAAAAGAAAAAGCAAAAAACAATAAAAAGTTATTTAAAAAATGAATTATATCATCATCTGTTTGAGGATGGATCGATTAAGAGGTCGTTTGGTCCTTATACTGGGCTAAGTTTCGTTAAATTCAATCTTGACTGGTCACCTAAGGTTTAAGCCATTTCGCTTCTTCGACCTTAATTAAAGAGAAACAAAGAAATTTTATTGATAATGATTGAACTGTAAAACATTTCTAACCTATTTTGCTTTCTTCTACCAAAAAATTCAATATCATCGTCATAAACTATAATCTTAATAGAAAGAAAATAGATTGACTATTTGATAATCACTATTTTCATAATCTGAATTGAATCTATTATAATTATTCACCATATTATCGAATTTGGAAAAGCTTGTATCATTGTGATAGAACAATTTTATCGCATTTTTTAACATACATGATCAATCTTGATCGATCACTTTTCCGTTATAGGATCACAATATTAATGCAATCCGCAATGTTTATATACGATATCTGACATATAACTATTAGAGAACGATCAAGTTTCCGGCTCTCGACGGTCATTTATATTCCCACATGCATTCATGTAAGAATTTGATAACAAAAGGGGGATGATTTTGATAGTTTGTATGATCATTATTAGTTCATATTCGCCGAAAATTGATCTTTCAAGAAAAAATAAAAAAACAAAAAAAAAGGAGGATGAAAATGAATAATATAATGTTTGAAACTTTGGCTGATAATAATTTTTCCGTATATATGATACAAGAAAAGGATGAAAAGGTTAAAGAAGACGATGTAGAAAGAATATTAGAGAATATCAAGGATATTTCTATAAATTTCGCTACAATTGATTTGGGCCATATGAATTTAAGGGAGTTTAACGAAACTGCTTTATCAAAAGTATTAAGGAAGTTTGGGATTCCTTATTTCACGATTCAATTACCCCATTATGTTAAAGGGCATTATTCAAGCCAACTGAGTGAAATTCAAAATAAGTATAATGAGTTAAAATCTACTTATGATTCACTAAAAGATAAAAATGCTCCTAGTGCTCAAGAACTCTGTTATTTAATTCAATACTATTCAACTGAGCTTAAAGAATTAAACCACTACATTAGTAAACAAGTGCGAACGAGCGCAGTGACCAAAAGAATTTTAGAAGTCATAAAAGATCGTCCAGATGAAGATATGACCTTTATTCATTTTGGTGAGGAGAATACTTTTGTAGAAATCATGAAAGAGTTGAAAGAATTGAATGTTAAATCTAACGTCATTTTTATACAGAGCTCAAGATTTATAAATTAATTTTATTCCCAAATTAAAATTTAGAGAATTAAAAACGCAGAGGTAAGAGTTATGAAAATAATTGAAGAAGAGTATGATCTGGCAATCATCGGAGCGGGTCCAGGTGGCTATCATTCAGCCATCAGAGCAGCTCAATATGGTGCGAAAGTTGCATTAATTGAAAAAGACAAATTAGGTGGCACATGTTTAAATAGAGGATGCATTCCTACTAAAGCATTACTTGCTTCTGCCCATTTTATTGAGAAAATTCAAAAAGCAGAAGAATTTGGTGTAGAGATTAAAGGTTTTAGTTCTAATTTCAGTAAGGTAGTAGAGCGAAAAGATAAGATAGTAAATGAACTTGGCACTGGTATCGCAAATCTACAAAAGGCTTGGAAAAATGACGTTTACATCGGATTTGGTAAGATTCTTAGAGGTAATGCTCAAGAAGGTTTTAAAGTATTAATTCAGGGAGAAAATAATGAGGAGTTAATTCATGCTAAAAGAGTTATTATAGCAACTGGTTCGACTCCTGCTTTAATACCAAATTTTAATGTAGACCATAAAAGAATTTTAACAAGTGATGATATTTTGGATTCCAATTTCAAAACTATTCCCAAAAGATTGTTAATTATTGGAGCAGGGGTTATTGGATGTGAGTTTGCAGACATTTTTACAACTTTTGGGAGTAAAGTAACATTGTTAGAATATCTACCTTCACCAATCGCGACGGAAGAACCAATAATTATTAAGCAGTTACAAAAGAAATTCGATTCAAAAGGAATTAAGATCATTACTTCTCAAAATGTATTATCTGTAGAAAACACAGGCTCAAGTGTAAAAGCTTTAACCTGTTCTGCTTCAGTGCCAACAGAAGAAATTGAACTCGCAGAAAAATTTAGTTTTGAGGCTGATCTATGTTTAATTTCTATTGGTAGGAATAAGGTGTCAAAAAATTTGGGATTAGAGGAATTAGGCATTGAAACAAGAAGGGGAGCAATTGAAGTTGATCCAGGCACATTAGAAACTGTTGTCAATGGAATATATGCAATTGGCGATGTGACTGGAGGAATTATGCTTGCTCATGTAGCAAGTTATGAGGGTGATATAGCAGTTGCAAATGCTCTGCGTAGTCTCGGAGTAATCAAAAATCATTCTAGGAGAACTAATTATAGGGTCGTTCCTTCTACAATTTTTACAAGTCCTAATATCGGTTCAGTCGGATTGAAAAGAAATCAGGCTAGAGAACTAGGTATAGATGTTTTAGTTGGTCAATTTCCATATGAATCCCTTGGAAAAGCGAAATGTATGGGAGAAGAAGGACTTCTAATATTATTAGCAGATAAACATACTCTCCAAATAGTTGGTGCTTCTTGCATTGGTGAAGGGGCTTCAGAATTAATTGCTGAGGTGGCACTTGCCATGCAACACGGTTTATCCATCGAAGACATCACTCATACAATCCATAGTCATCCAACTCTCTCAGAAATGGTGCTAGAAGCAGCAGAGGCAGTTAAAGGTCGAGCTATTCATAAAAAAGGACACCCTATTGCGCCTAGATTAAGAGATATTCTAATGGAGCAACTTCCTTTGGGAGTTGAATACGGAACAGAATAAATTCTAACTTTTCTTTTTTATATTTTTTCAATAATTCTTATTTTCTGTTTTATGTAACAAATAGATCATCAATATGCTCGAATAGCAACATTTATATGCTTGGAAAACATAATATGATTTGGGAAAATCTACAAAAAAATATCGAAAAATGAAAATGGTAAATATTATCTAATTAAAAATAAGAGGTGTTGACAAAAAATGGAAGTTTTAGAATTAAAACCTTTAAAAAAAAATCGATTAAAATTAGTTTTAATTGAAAGTGAATTTCCTATTGAATGGTGGTTTGAAAGCTCAGCACAGAAAAAACATGACTTAGTATGGAATTTGAATTTAATTTCAAAAGAATATATTGATTTAATTGAAGGTCTCATTAACAAGTATAATCCTAATTATGTTACTGAAGAGAAAGGTAGCAGGTGGGAAGAAGTAATATCACAAAATGACCCAATAGCTACATTATTAAGAAAATATGAGATACCCTATCAAATGGTAGACATTTCCGAAAATGCTGAGGGTTATCTCTCTGTAAATTTTGATGAATATAGAACTCTAATTGAACAATTAGAAAGAAATCTTTATAACTATTCCAATTCTAGCGAATCAGCCATTCAAAATGAATTCGAATATCAGAGAGCTGTATTATGGAAGGAGCATTTACAACAAGAGTATAATAATAAAGAAAATGATATAAGATATAAAGTTCGAGAAGCGTGGATGATGATGAAAATTATGAAATTCGCAAGAAAGATTGAAAAAAAAAATCTTACTGCTTTTCATATTTGTGATCCACACCATTTTAAAGGAATTAAGAGACTAGCTGAAGAATTGGGAGTTATTATTGAGGAGATAAAAATTAAAAGAGAAAGTAAAATTGTCCATAGTTCTGAAATATTTCCAATAAAGAGTATGATGAATAATTCAATAATAGAATTAACACCTGTAAAAATAAAGAAAAAGGAGAAACTTGATAAAATTTGTTATTTTTTTGACACTGATGAAAAAGCCTCTCCTTTTGATATTAATATGGCTTATGATGCAGGATTTGACGTGGTTGTTCCATTTAATAATGTAAAAGCAAAACAAGTACAAAAATTAGTTCAAGATGCGATCTTTTCACGTAGACCTGGTGCTCCTACATCATTCTTTATTGGTGGATCGGATGTGAAAGAAGGAGAGGAAATAGCTCACACTGTTATTAATTCATTGGTACACCCTTACGAATGTCCTGTAATTATCGATCCTAGAGGCTCCTATACAACAGCCTCTTCAATTGTAGCGAAAACTATGGAAATAACCAAAGCTAATAATATTGATGATTTAAGAGGAAAAAAAGTCGTAATTTTAGGAGCAGGTCCAGTTGCTCAGATCGCAGCCATATTAGCTGCTAAATTAAAATGTCATACCTACCTAGTAGAAACTTGGAATAAGTCTAATGAGAAATTTATTGAGGAATTATCACGAGAATTATCAAAGGAAGCTGGAATAGATGCTACAAGAATTATAGGAATATTCGCAGTACACGATGAAGAAAAATACCAAATTTTGAAAGATGCAGATATCATATGGTCTCTAGCTGCCGTAGGTATTCAAGTATTATCAAGAGATGTAATGAATAAATTAAAAAACAAAATAATCTTTGATATAAACTTAGTACCTCCGTATGGTGTTGATGGACTAAAACCCAAGGATTCTAATAGAGAAATCTTTCCAAGCATTTTCGGAACTGGGGCATTAACAGTGGGTCGTCTAAAATCTAAAGTTGAGGAAGCCATTCTAAAAGAAGCTTCAATAACCAATGGGAAAAAAGTTTTTGATTATCTATTCGCATTCGAAAAAGCAAAACAACTAATATTTGGAAATGAAATAGAAATCTCTCAATAATTTTTTTTTTCTTATTATTTAGATTATAACTAGTTCAATTTAGGAGGAAGTGTAATTTTGCGTTCAACAAACCCGTTTCAAATTTTCATAATGTATCGTGATGAACTTAACGGTATTCTTCCCCTTCTAATTTTTCCAGATGAATCCGTTAAACAAGATAATAATACAATGAAACCAATCTATTATCATCCAATTTGGAATTTCTCCATCGATGATACCAAAAAAGCCGAGGGAGTAAATTTGATTTATAGAAAAAATGTTTATTGTGCTAAAAATTACCTAGTCTATTGTGAGGCAATAGAAGAAAGTAAGGTTGATTATTTAAAGGGATTTTTTAAAAAGATAGTTATTATAATAGTTATTCCGGAAGAAATGAATTATGAGCAAAAAATTTTTCTGAAAAGTGCCATAGAAGTCATCATTAAAAATTTTAAAAGCCATTTTACTAAAATTGTAAAATCAGAGATTTTAAAACTAGACATAATAAAAATCCCCAAAAATGAAAATATTATCAAAGAGGGAAATACTTTAAAAGAAAAGATTAGAAAATTATTAAAAACTATTTTTATTTAACAAATAGGAATCGCACACCTAAAATCCATGAAAAATAACCAGAATTTAGTTTAAATTTTAGTTTGATCATTGGTTTGTGGTAGGGAAGGAGGTTTATATTTTCGCTCTCCAATTGCGACAAAGGCATCAATAACCTGTCAAGTTACTAAATTTATGTATCTCTGTTAACAACCTTTTCATTAATTTTTTTAGGGAAGAACATACCCGTCTTCCTTTTGTAGTCAATATAGGATTCCCCATACCTAACTACTAAATCTTTCTCTTCTGCCTTACAAAACCAGTAAAAAAGTGGGAACCATACGATAGAATATATAAAAAGAAATGGAGAATTTAAAATTAGGGCAACTGACAACCAAATAAAGGCTTCCCCTAATGCTTGAGGGTGTCTAATCTTTTCATATATCCCCGAATAAAGAGTATGACTTATATCTGGGAAAAGAGCTTCTCTTCCTGCATCTTTAACTCCTTTTAACATAATGTATAAAGAAGGAAGTAAAATGATAATAGCAATAAGAATGGATATCCAATAATCCCATATAAAGAATTGAGGTATTGGAATAGGTAATGGGAGAAAAAAGTAGAATAGATAATTAACTACTGTAATTAATTCAAATACACTTGCAGTTATCCTATAATACGCGCATCTTGAAAATGCTTTTAATCCTATTTTTTGACTTAATGTTGCTGGATAGACACTCTTGATATAAAATAATGCCATTATGGCAGTTGAGAGAATTAGTATTATAAAATTAATCCAACTAAACATCATAGTATTTAATTCTGCTAAGGATATAACACTTTATTTTCCTTTAACTATAATAGAGAATTTTCCGATTTTTTTCAATAGAGTGTACTAAACCTTGATTTTCAAGGAAAAATAAATGTCCAAGCGTTTCTGAAAGAGCTAAGAATGAATTTGTATCATCTAACTCCCCAAAATGTAATTGGGAAATTTCTAAGGGTGTTCGAGCTTTATCTTTAATTACCCGTGATATATCTGCTAACCTATTTTTATGATGTTCCTTAATCTCTGAAATACGCTTATGAGGATCATAGATTATTTCTTGGTGAGCGGGAAATATTATTTTAGGCCCAAGCTTGTCAATTCGATCTAAAGAATCTAAATAATGGCTAAGGATGTTGTTAAAGTCATAACCTTCATATTGTTCAGTAAGAAATCTTGGTACAATATAATTTCCGATATGAGGAGTTATCCGTGATAGGATATGGTCCCCAACAAACAAATATTTAGTCTTCGTATTAAACAAACAGATATGACCAAAACTATGCCCGGGTGTCCAAATAACCTCTAAGTCATTAAGGATCTTATCTCCATCATGTAAAATTATATCTGGTTTTTGATACTGACGTAATTTAGGCCAATAACTAAGAAATGATATCACTCTTTCGGACTGACTTTCATTAAAACCATATGTTATCATTTGGTTTGCGATTTTTGTAGCTTCTCTTTCAATCTCACTTAGATTTTCTTGCTCAGTTTCCCATTTAAGAGTTTCATAGGTGATGTGATGCATTAGAAGCTTGAGATCCGGATTCCTTTTCTTTAAGGTGGGAGCTAATCCAACATGATCAGTATGATTGTGAGAAATAAAGCAATAATCAATATCTTGAAGTGAAATATTAATTTTTTTAAGAGCTGAAAAGAATAACTTACTCCAGTTTGCCATGTTTAATCCTGAATCGAAAAGGATTTTACTCCCCTTATGGTCAAAAAGATACACACTTACGTTTTTTACTGACCATGGTACATCAATTTTAATTTGATGGACATCTTCAATTTTATTTATTTCAGAGTTAAAACTTGAGAAGTACAACGCAAATTAGACCTGTAATAGTAGTGAATATAATAATTAAACTCCGAATTTTTACTTTCGTATTTATGCTTTCCCATTAGTTTAATATCATTCTAAACCAAAAAACAAAATTATAAAAGTTCAAAAAAAAATTATATATCTACTTTAAAATATACCAATTAAAAAGATGATAGAAAAGATGGAAAGAGAGTTAGAAAAAGATTTATCGAAAATTCTCAAGAAAGAAAAGTTTCAAGGAAATATGATTGGTTACATGTCAAAAGTAGGAAAGTTATTACTTTTTGTGCTTCCAGTTCTTCTAGTAATAGTAACAATATTTACATTATTCATTCCACTTAGTTTTACATTAAATATAATTTTCTATACGATTTTAGCACTTTATTTATTCAATTCAATTATGCTATTTCTAGGGGCTAGTTCTACTGAATCATCACTAAAGATGCGCTTAAATTTTGAAAGGAAAAGAGGGAGACCTATTGATAGTCTTGATGGATTTGATTTATTATCCAACAATGTAAAGAGAGTTACTAATTTATTGAAAATAATTGCACTCGTTTGCCTCGTTGCATTAGCGTTGTTTGTTATAATGCTTTTCATGGGAGACTTAAATTTAGGATTTGCAGCTGCAGGGTTCTCATTAATAGGTTTTGGTTTGGCGTTATTAATCAGAAGTTTAAATCTTAACATTCATGATGTTAACGGCCTCCAAGATTTCTATAAACCTACCACTCACCAGATATTTTTAGATAATTTTTTCGGAGAAATATTATCAAACCATTTAGATCCTGTTACATTCCTCAAATGGGATGAATACCTTACAGAGATTAACAAAATATTAACACTTAGTTTTGTACAAAAAATAAAAGAAGAGGAACCTGATGAGCTACCCATTACGTTTGCCATAGAAAAGATACTTTTTCTCTACTATTTGAAGTTCCAAGATGTTTTAACTGAAGATCAGTTTGTTCAAGAATTAAAAGAAGTAATCAAAGTTGATTCAGATACGTTTGATATTAACAAAGGTATGCTAATAGAAAATATATGGCATTTTTCCCAAAGGGATATCGGTAAGTTATTTTCCTATATCAAAAAATTCAATCCTGGATTTTTCAACATAATAGATAGACTACAACTAGAATTAGCAGATAATATTGAACGATTATCAAAAGATCCAATTTATATGGATTCGACTGCTCAAGAAGTTGTATTTTTGAATTCAGAATTGAATATATTTTGCTTCTTATATAACAATTCTCCAAGAGCTAAAAAATATATCATAAAGGTAAATGCACCGGGATTTGAACCGAATAAATTAAAACTTGATATAGAAGTAGAAGGGCGGGGAACTTTTTTAATACCTGATAAGCCTATACCCTTAATTTCGTCTGAAGGAAGAGATATCGCAGGAGTATTATCAAATATGCTAGAGAATGGAGATACAACATGGTTAACTTTAGAACCGAGGGAAACAGGAGAACAAACTATCCAAATATTCTTACTTTCAGAGGATGGAACAATTATCGAAGGAAAAACGCGTTCAGTGAAAGTTTCAAAAGATATAAAAACTTATTTGAAGAAATTCAGCTCTATCGGTTCCCTCCTTGGTGGATTAGCTGTACCCTTAGCTAAAATATTGCCTTCTCTTCTTGCAGCTTAAAAAATTAATCTTCTTTTTTTTCTCTTTTTTGTTTAGAATAATTTTAAATTTAAAATCTGAGATTATATTGCAAGTGAACTAAATTTGAATACTGATTATTTTGATAAAAAAGCAGCAGAGCTAGCTTACATGAAATCAGAATCGTTTGAATTTCTAGCTCATGATATAAACAATATTTTTAATAATGTTCGAAGTTCTACTGATTTATGTAGGATATTTTTAGACAATTCAAGTCAAATTAATAAAGTATATGAACAATTCGATCTTATTAGTGGGCAAATAGCCCGAGGAATTAAGTTAATATCAAATGCTCGAAACTTAACTCAATTTAACAAATTAAATCGCTCAATTTTACAAATTACTTTAATTGAACCTTTATCTAGAGCCATTAAGTTCGTAGAAAAGAATTTTCGGGATAAAAAATTAACTATTAATGTTAATTCCTTTGATAAGAAAATTTCTATAGAAGCCAATGAATTAATTGTTGAAGTATTTGAGAATCTTTTAGTTAATGCGGTACTCCATAATTTAAATTATTCCGTTGAAGTTACTGTTCAGATCACGCAAATATTAAAAGATAATCAGAATTATATAAAAATCCAATTTATAGACAATGGAATAGGTATATCTGATGATCGGAAGAAATGGATTTTTAATAGCAGCTTTATAAAAGATAAACATGGCAAAGGGATGGGCTTCGGATTATCCCTAATAAAAGAAATTATCAACACTTATGGTGGATTTATTTGGGTTGAGAATAGAATCAAGGGGAATTATTCCAAGGGCTGTAATTTCGTAATGTTAATCCCAGCTGGTTCCGAAAAATAATAAATAAATCTAAATTGCCATAAATCCACAGATAGAATTAGGGATTAGATATTTTATACATGGGAAAATCACCAAAATTTTAGCAGATAAGTTTAAATAAAATTAGTCGACTATTTTTGTGGTTTAACACGTTTGTTGATTTTGATCAAAATTAGATGAATATATTGTTTTTAAGAATATTTAAAAATCGTTTATTATTAATATGATGAATTATGAGGTTAGTTGGCTAGTTGGTAGTATCAGAACTTTATGAATCGGAAAAAATTTTCAAGGAACTTATTGAAAACATCAGTAGTGGTGTAGCTATTTATGAAACTACTGATCAGGGAAAAAATTTCACAATTCGAGAAATGAATAAAGCAGGGTTATCTATATGTGAAGCCACACGACAAGAGATTATAGGAAAAAATCTATCTGAATTATTCCCTAATGTAGAAGATTTTGGTTTCGTTGGTACATTAAAGAGAGTATGGAAGACAGGGAAACCAGAACATTCTCCAACAGCATTCTATCAAGATACTAGAGTTGATGGTTGGACTGAAATGTATATTTATAGATTATCTTCTGATAAAGTGGTTGCGATTTTTGATAGACAGTCAGAGATCATTGAGGCTAAAGAACGAAGTGAAGCACTATCCGTTTTAAATAAGATTATCACATTAGGTAATGAATCCACGACTCTTCAAGAGTTTTTAGAAAAATCTTATGATCACCTGTTGGATGTTGTAAGTTTTGACCGAGGAGGAATCTATCTTTATGATCCTGAAACTCATCATAATACACTTGTTCTTCATAAAAATGTCCATCCTGATTTTATAACTGCTGTAAAAGATGTAGATATATCTGAAGGTCTCTTCAGCAAGGTATTTGATAAAAATAATCCATTCTATATCGAAGATTTTTCAAAATTCATGGAAGATTCGAAAAAACTCGGAGTACATTCTGCTGCCATAGTTCCACTTCGCTCTAAGGACGAATATGTCGGAAGTATGAATGTAGCGTCTTCATCTCATCAAGATCTATCCCAATATGAATTGGAGTTACTGGTTGCGATTGGTAAACAAATGGGAATTATCATTCAGAAATTTGAATCTGAAAAACTTCTTAAAGAATCAGAGGAAAAATATCGTAAAGCCTATTATCAAGCTAATCTTTATAGAGATATTTTTGCTCACGATATAAACAATATGCTCCAGAATATTCAATCTTCATCGGAACTTAGTTCTCTTTATCTGAACAATCCTGAAAAATTACATACATTAAAGGAATTATACGACATTATAACGGAACAAATTGAAAGAGGTAAAAAATTAATTGATAACGTCAGAAAAATAAATATCATAGATGAGTCTGAAGTTATTTTAGAAAAAGTTGAAATCATTCGATTCTTAAAAAAAGCAATTGAATATCTTAAAAATAGTTTTCAAACAAGAGACATTGATGTTCAAATTAATAGCTCAGAAAAAAAACTCTACGTAATTGCAAATAATTTCTTATTAGATGTATTTGAAAATATTTTAATTAATGCTGTAAGACATAACAATAAATCTAAAATTGAAATCAGTTTGGAGATCACTAAGTATCATTCAAATGATATGGAGTATATCAAACTAGAATTTAAGGATAATGCGATAGGCATCTCTGATTACCGTAAGAAAAGTATATTTGAAAAAGGGAAGCAGAGGAGCTTAAACAGCAAGGGAATGGGTCTTGGGCTATCCCTGGTAAAAAAAATAACTGAAAGTTATAATGGTGTCATTTGGGTTGAAGATAGAGTTAAAGGAGATTATACACAAGGTAGTAATTTTGTAATACTACTCCAAGAAGCTACATAGCAGTTTTATCTTCAGTTTTTCGTTTTTGATTTTAGTAATAGCATTATAAGTTTATGAAGAACATATAATTCAATCCTTCCTTCTATTTCTATTTAAATTATTAATATAAACTTTAAAAATGATATAGACAAGAATGAAATTATGGAAACTTATGACTTAGTAGTTATTGGAAGTGGAGCGGGTTTAAGTGTTTTGAATGTAGGCCTACAAGTCGGGATGAAATGTGCGCTAGTTGAGGATACAAAATTGGGAGGTACGTGCTTAACACGAGGTTGTATTCCTTCTAAGGTGTTAGTTCATCCCGCAGATTTAATTCGAGAAGCTCAACATGCAAAAAAGGTTGGAGTTCATCTAAATATTGAAAAAATTGATTGGGATTTAATTTCAAAAAGAATGTGGTCACAGATTGACGAAAATAAGCAAATGGAGGAAGGATTATCACATGTACCAAACCTAAAAATGTTTAGAGGTATTGGTGAATTTGTTGGAGAATATGAAATGGAAGTTAAGTCTCGTGATGGTAAGGAGAGTATTGGAAGATTTAAAGGTGAAAAATTTGTTATAGCATCAGGTGCACGCACTATTATACCCCCAATTGAAGATTTAGAAGAAGTAGGTTTTGTAACCAGTAGAACTTTTTTTGGAGATAAATTCCCTAAACAACCATGGAAAAGTCTTATAATTATTGGTGGAGGTGTGATTGCCGCTGAGTTTGCCCATATTTTCTCCGCAATGGGAACTGAGGTTACTATAATAGAAATGCTTCCACGTTTAATAACAACAGAAGAACCTGAGATTAGTGAATTTTTAGAGCAGAATTTCAAGAAGCATATGACCGTTTATGTTAATTATAGAGCAATTAAAGCCAAAGGAAAAAAAAAAAATAAAGCTATTATCGCCCAAAATATGAACGACGGTAAAGAAATTGAAGTTTCTGCCGAAGAAATTCTTATTGCTACTGGACGACGCTCAAATGCAGATATTTTAAAAGTAAATATGACTGGTATTGAAACTGATGAAAAAGGATGGATTAAGACAAATAAATACTTAGAAACCAGTAAAAAGAATATCTGGTGTTTTGGTGACGCTAATGGACTTTATCAATTTCGACATAAAGCAAATTATGAAGCAGAAATCTGTACTAATAATATTTTCGGACCAGAAGACCAAAAAAAGTCTGCTGACTATTCTACTGTACCTTGGGCAATCTTTACCCATCCTCAAGTAGGACACGTCGGAATGACCCAAGCAGAAGCAGTTGAAAAAGGTCATGAGATATTTGTAGCAAAAAAGAATTATTCTACTATTGCTAAAGGTTTTGCTATGGGTTTTAGTGCAGATGATGTAGATGACGGATTTGTTAAATTAATAGTTGATAAATCTTATCGGCTTCTAGGTGCTCATGTAGTTGGTCCTCACGCTGCTATTTTAGTCCAGCCATTTGTGTATTTGATGAATTCGGGATTCACATGTTCATTACCAGAACCTCAAAGTGAAATTAATATTCCTAAATTAGAAAAAGCTTGCCCGGAAGCAGGTTCTTTTATGCCGATATACAATTCAATGGTTATTCATCCCTCTCTTAATGAAGTTACTGGTTGGGCAATCGGGAATTTGAAACCGATTAATATAAAAATGGAAAACCATGAACATCATCATAGTTAGATTAAAATAATAGAGAATACTCAGTTTGAAATCCTAATTTCTTCCTTTTTTAAAAAGGAGGTAACTCCTCTAAAGGAAGTAATTTTATTCTTTTATTACCAGAAGCAAATTAAGATATTTTAAGCATTTTTATTCTTTCCCTATCTTACTATATTTACTATACCATCAACTATTTAGATTCCTAAACTAATATTAAGATCAGATGGTAACTAAAATCAATACTATTAGAGAAGGAGGAAAAATAGGTCAAATTTTTACTCCAAATTATATTGCTAAATTTATTGTAAAAAACTTATTTGATTTTATTCCTAGCAAGGTTAGTAACCCTCAGACATTAAGGATATTAGAACCATCTGCAGGAGAGGGCGTTTTTATTAAATTTCTTTTAAAAAATGGCTTTTCAGATATTACTGCTTATGAAATGGACAGTACTTTGAAAAATTCCTTAGTAAAATTATATCCATCTGTAAAATTCAAATTCGATAATTTCTTAGGCTCAGATCTTAATGAAAAATTTGATATAATAATCGGAAATCCTCCCTATTTAGGTCAAAACTATAATGCTGAAATTTTTCAAAATTATGTAAGAAAATACCCTATTTGCGCTAGATATTTTGTAGGAAATATGGATTTATTTTATTTTTTCATTCACTTAGGCATAGAAAAATTGAATCCAGGTGGACTTCTCACTTATATCACAACAAATTATTGGATTACTAAATCCCAAAAAACCGGTATAAAATTATTAAAGCCACATATATTAGATGAATGTTTTCTGCTTCAATATATCGATTTATCAAACTTAAACATATTTGAAGCCGCAAGAGGGCAACACAATTGTATTTTCGTATTACAAAAAAAGACAGAGCAAGAAAAAATTAAAAAGATAAATAAAGATATTCAAATAATTCAAACCGTAAATGCAAATAATTCTCAAAAGATAGGTGAGCTTCAGAATAAAAAAATATTCAGAGATTTAATCCAAAAAGTAGATTCTAGATATCTAAAGAAATATTTTTCAGCATTAACAAATAACAATTTACAGCGAAATCATAATTGGAACTTAATCTACCCAAAAGAAGTAAAGGAGGTTGTAACCAAAATCGAAAATTACTGTAAGAAATCAAGAAAGGTTCTAAAATTACAAGATTACTTCATTATACGAAATGGGTTGATTTTGGTTAATGATAATATTTTTATCTTAAAAGAAGGTAAGGACTTAAAAATTGAAAACAACAGCTATTATGTTCAAATTAATGGAGAATTTATCAAACTCAATGAATTTGAAAAGGAAAGACTTAAAAAAATATACAAAAGCAAATCTATTAAATCTTATGGATATAATAACGATAGTTTCATAGGATATTTATTATATTTCAACAAAAGCGAATTTAATCAACAATCATTAATGAAGCGAAAAAAATCTCTTGAGGAGAAGTACCCCACTCTCACTAAATACCTTAAACAATTTGAAAAAAAATTACGAAAGATCTTAATTAACGCTAAGGAAAATCCTGAAGATTTTTATTATCCAAGAAGAGGTTCTTTTATACGAAGAACTGAAGAAGATGGGAAAGATACTTTGGTAGATCTTGAACCTTTCTACGATGATGCCCAAAAGATCTTCTTTAAATTCATTTCAAATGAAAATATTTTTGGATACTCCCATGACTCCTACTATGCCACCTCAGATACGTATTTCCTCTGGCCTTTAAAAAATAAAAATACAGACTATTTATTTACCCTTGCGTATTTAAATTCAAAACTCGTTTACTTCTTATATAAAGCTAAAAACATTGTCATCAAAAGAAGTAAAACTAAGCTCGAACATGATTTAACTGTTCCCAACCTTAAAGCTTTCGAATCTACCGAAAAAAAGGGTATAGTAGATTTGATAAGAACTCTTTCTTTTCTATTAATAAATAACAATGAGAATGATCATGCTATAAATACTATACAAAATATTATAGATACACTATTTTTTAAGCTCTTTGACCTAGATGAAATTATACTCAATAACTTATTAAGCAAATATTATAATTTACCGTTAAACTAATCTCTTGGCGCTTTATCTCCTTATTTTTCAGAAACGATAAGTTTTTATAGATCATTTCGCATAATTTAATCATAAGTTGTCAATTAAAAATTGACGTTTGAGAAAATCAAGGTGGTAAATGTTGAAGGATGATTTTAATGATTTTATTGAAAAGATAAAGAAACATTTTAAATTAGATTCAGATATGTTTGATATTGATTTTTTATTTCTTCCAGAATCTGAAATAAAACGAGGAAGAGCTCCTGATAATGATAAAATTAAGGGTTTTAAGATCTCATATCATTTTGAGAGTGGTATGGAAAAACCAGAAATAAAAATTGAAGGAAATGTTGATAATAAGAAGGTGTGGGAATATTTGAAGAATGCTGATTTATCTAAGCTCCCAAACGTAAGAGAACTTTATGAATCCGAACCTACGCAAGAAATTGATGCAAATTCTCTCTCTTTAGAGTCTTATGAAGAAGAGTATGAAGATGATGAATTATTATTTTTAGAACCCTATTCAGAAGTATGTAATAATGAAGGATTTACTGAAGTTCTCATAGAAATTCCTGGAATTGATCAAAAAGATGTGGAAATCAGTTTCAGAGACAAGGGAAAAGAGTTAGTTTTTAGAGCAGTAAATGAAAACAGAAAATATATGACAACGGTGGCTCTACCGTTTCAATCATCTGAAGAGAATTGTGAAATGGAAGTAAATAATGGATTAGCTATAATAAAATTGAGTAATTCTATTTAAAAATTAGATAATTAGATTTATTTATTGTAAATAACCTAATATTAAGTGAGGAGTTGAAAAAAGTATGAGTGGAATAACTCGTGAATATAAAGGAGATGGGAAAAAAGTAAGAATTAGAGATGCCTATAAAGGTGATGCGGGGAGGGGTAGGATCCGAATTGATCCTCTTGTAATTGAAGAGATGAATCTTAAAACTGGTGATGTTATTGAAATTATTCATTCTGTAGCGAATAAAAAAACCGCAGCATTGTTGTATCCGGGAAAAGATGAAGATAAAGGATCTAATTCTCTACGAATAGATTCTTCATTACGGCGGAATCTAAATGCTTCCTTAGATGATATTGTAGAAATTCGTAAGATAGATGCAAGTTTAGCTGAAAGAATAACATTTGCGGGAGTAGAAGAGTCAGTAATCATAAGAGATCCAAACCGTTTAGTAAGGATGTTAGAAAATCGTGTAATTACTAAGGGTGATATTTTAAGTTTCAATGCAATGGGTAGAAGGATTGATTTTATAGTTGTTGATTATGCACCCAGAGCAGATGCTGTACGGATCCATTTAGAAACTAAAATTACGATTTCTGAAAAAACTCATAAAGAATTAGAGGAATTAGAAGGTAGGAGAGTTACTTATGAAGATATAGGTGGTTTAGAAGAAGAAATTCAGAAAATTCGCGAAATGATTGAATTACCAATTCGACATCCTGAGTTGTTTAAAAGAATAGGCATCGATCCCCCTAAGGGTGTGTTACTCCATGGACCACCTGGTACTGGAAAAACACTACTTGCTCGAGCAGTTGCGTATGAAACTGAAGCACATTTTATAACCATAAGTGGCCCTGAAATCATGAGTAAATTTTATGGTCAAAGTGAAGAAAATCTAAGAAAAGTATTTGAAGAAGCAAAAGACATGTCACCTTCAATTATCTTTATCGATGAGTTAGATTCAATTGCTCCTAAAAGAGGTGAAGTTACAGGGGAAGTTGAAAGACGAGTTGTTGCTCAATTACTTTCATTATTAGACGGTTTAGAGGGAAGAGGTGAAGTCATTGTTATTGGAGCAACAAATCGGGTTAATGATATCGATCCCGCGCTTCGACGTCCCGGCAGATTTGATAGAGAAATTGAGATTGGGGTTCCCGATACTGATGGTAGATATGATATTCTATTAATTCATACTCGTGGAATGCCTTTACATACCGATGTTGATTTACGTCTCATGGCTGAAAAAACACACGGATTTGTGGGTGCAGACGTGGAAGCATTAGCAAAGGAAGCCGCTATGCTGGCAATAAGAGATATATTACCAAACATCGATTTAGATAAACCAATTCCACCGGAAGTGTTAATGGACCTTGAAATAGTTATGAAAAACTTTCAATCAGCATTGAATAGTATTGAACCTTCAGCGTTAAGAGAAGTTTTAATAATTCAACCATCTGAAACTTGGGATGACATAGGCGGTTTAGAGGAAGCAACCCAACAATTAAGAGAAGTAATTGAATGGCCACTGAAATATCCAGAGCTATTCAATCATTTAAATTCAAAACCCCCGAACGGAATCTTACTTTTTGGCCCTCCTGGAACAGGAAAAACATTGCTCGCCAAAGCTTTAGCGCATGAAAGTGAGGTTAATTTTATTTCTGTGAAAGGACCAGAATTTTTATCCAAATGGGTTGGTGAAAGCGAAAAAGCGGTAAGAGAAACTTTTCGGAAAGCGAGGGCTGCAGCACCATGTATTATATTCTTTGATGAAATAGATGCAATTGCTGGGATGAGGGGAAGATTTGCAAGTTCCCAAGTAACTGAGCAAGTGGTTTCACAATTACTCACAGAAATGGATGGTTTGGAAGGCCTAAAGGATGTTATTTTACTTGCAGCAACGAATCGGCCAGATATGCTTGATCCCGCTTTATTGCGTTCAGGAAGATTCGGCAGGCATATCGAGATTCCATTACCAGATAAAGAAGCACGAGTCGAGATATTCAAAATTCACCTGATGAATAAACCTTTAGCATCTGATGTCGATATTAGTCAAATGGCACAAGAATTAGAAGGTTATACGGGAGCAGATATCCAGGCAATTTGTGAAGAAGCTACACTTTTAACTATTCGAAAAGCTGTATTAAATAAAAACATCACTACTCAAGATGCCACTTCTCTAAGAAATGTAAAAATTTCAAACGCAGAATTCGAGGAAGCATCTGAAAAAATCTTAAAATCTGCAGAAAAAGCACGAGTTTCTCATGAAAGTTATTCACAAGAACCCTCAGAAGAATTATATCGCTAAAATTGAAATCATTTCTATAAATTAAAAAAAAGGAGGAGAAATTCTAATGGAATTGGAAGAACAAGGTGGAGGAAAATTGTTTCTTAGTTTGGATAATTTATTAGAAATATTGGGAAACCCAACAAGACGAATTATCCTCTCTAAATTAGCTAAAGTACCACTAGGTGCTTCAGAATTAGCAGCCTCATTTGGCACAAAGATTTCAAGGCAGGCGATACACTCGCAACTTAAAACGCTTACTGATTATAATATTATTGAAAGTATTGGCGAAGATCCAAGAAATATTAAATACAGAATTAAGAGTAATCTTTCTTTAAGAATTAATATTACTCCTGATTATTATAGTATCAAATATGATGTGTCTAAAATTGATGACTTGTCAGAAAACCTGAAACTAAAGGATATTAGCTGTCACGTTGATTATCAGAAAATTAATATTCCTAGTGAGAAACTAAGATTTCTGGGGGAAAGAATAAGAGAAGTTGAACAAAATATAAGTGAGTTAGAAGCTGAAAGAAATTCTCTACTCCGTACTAAAGAATGCTTTATAGTTGAGCTAAAAAAAATAATGATAGACCTATATGACAAAGACGTCAAAAAGAGAGAGCAACCGAATTTAGAAAAGGAAATCTTCTACACACTCTTTTATAATCCAATTAAATATTTTAAAAGAATAAATATCGATACATTGCTAGATGATATTTTTTTCTCAGATATGGGAAATATAAGAAGAGCTCAAAATAGAATATCTGTAAATTACCTATTAAGAGATTTATCTAAACTGATGGATTTCATGTATGAAGATGAAGAAGATTTTTTCTTCTTTGATATATAAAAATAAAAACATAATTTTATTGAGGTAATCATAATAGATTTCAACGAATTAAAAAAAAAAATGCCGGAAATTTTTGAAAAAGTAAAAAAAGATGTTCTAAAAACAACAGGAAGGAAAAGAGCCGGTCTTACTTTAGGATTAATCGAAATGGGGATGTATCAAGGTGGTTTTATTGGTGGAATGCATTTTTCTCCAGGAACGGATATTGTAATGAATAAAACTCCTTTAAAAATTCTCCTCGAACAGCAACCTTATGAAATAGTTTGGGCTTATACTTATCATATTCTTTTACATGAATATGTTCATTCATTAGGTGCCCTGAATGAACATCAATGTCGAGATATTACCTTAAGAATTAGTGAAGCGATATTCAAAGAAGCTGACCATCCCACAATTATACTTGCAAAAAAAGGTATCGGTGCATTTTTCCCTAATTTACAGTTAATTTATGCGCCGCCAGATCTTAAGCCAGATGGACGGCCAATTGAATATATTGATGATTTTGACAGTGGAAGTTATGATTATTATTCATAGAGTATTTTCCAATTAAATCACATTATTGCTTTAAGCAACTGTTTAATATATTTATCAATTTCTTATGTGTAAAAGGTTTATCTAAAAATCCCATTGCTCCTTGAAGGTAAACTTCCTCTTTTATTGTTTTGTCTGCGCTTGCAAATATTATTCTTGAAGTCTTATCAATTTCTAAGATTTCATGTAAAGCATCAATCCCGTTTTTAATTGGCATGCGATAATCTAGTATAATGATATCAGGTTTTTCTTCAAATGATTTAAACATTTTTATTGCTTTATCTCCATTATTAGCAATTCCTAATACCTGAAATCCTGACATTTTTAGAAGTAATCCATATAATCTTTGAAGATCTCTATCATCCCCAGCAATAAAAATTGTTTTTATATTAAATCTCCCCCATTACTAGCAAAACGAAATTAGCACCTACGCATTATTTATCTTTTGCTCTATCCTTTACCCAAATAGGCCTGTTATTTTTCGGTATGATATAATTTGATATTTTATTCGTACTAAACATTAGCAACATTAATCGTATTTATGCTTAACTTTTTAGTCATAAAAGTTGAAAGTTTTTTTCTAAAAATCAAATTTAGATAAAAATTGTGATATATTATCGAAAGATTTTTTTTCTCTTGTTTTTTAGATGAACCTAGAGAATCTTTTATTTAATTTTAATAAATTATTGAGAATCTATAATATCTGAACGAGTGATCGAGATTTCAAAAAGTGTAACTGATGATAAAGACCTTGAAGAAGAAGAAATTGAAAAAAATATTGATATTAGTTCAGATCAATTGATACTTAAATGGAAGTTTCAAAATGTTAATAAAAAGCTAACTTATGACATAAAAAAATGTATCGGGTGTTCTTTGTGCAAAATAGTCTGCCCTGTTGATGCTATAGAACTTGGTCCTATCCCTGACATAGCTCAAGGTATACTGGATGATAGTAATCCACAAATTCTGATAGATCATGAAAAATGTTGTTATTGTATGTTGTGTGCTGTGATTTGCCCAAACGACGCATTCCATGAGGATATTACACCTCTAGAACAAATCGATTTGGATGAATTCCCCTCTATTGGAAAGTTCTTCAAAATTGATATTAGTAAATGTATAGAAGATAAAAAAAGTGAAATATGCCAATTATGTTTAAAGGTAAGAGATAGGAATAATATTAGGGACTATTTCAAAATTCAAAAAGAGTGTCCTACCAAATGCTTTCAAATTACATCCCCAATTGAAGGAGAAGTAGTAATAAAAAAAAATATGCTTCATAAATGTGATCCTCAAGGGTGTAAAGCTTGTGTAAATATCTGTCCTACTGAATCCTTTTTTATTCCAGAAAAAGCAGAAGATGTTAAAAAATATGGAAAAATAGCGTGCAATGAAGAAGAATGCTTTTATTGTGGAGCCTGTGAAAATTCCTGCCCCGATGATTTGATCCTTGTTAAAAGGAAAAATATTGAAATTAATGATCCCAAAAAATCTGGAAACTATCCTTGGATAAGGGGTTGGATCAAAAACATCAAAGAAATAATGAGGAAAAGACTTGTTTATGGTAAAGAGCAAATACAAATCCCTGTTATTGAAGAAGAAGTTAAAAAAATCACAAAAAGAATTGAAGAAACAATCCCCCAACTATCAAAAGAAGATAGGAAAAAATTAGCTGAACTAAATGATAAAGTTCAATCATTCCTCAAATCTTCAAAAATTCGATATTGGATAAAAGATAAAAAAACAGATAAAGTAAGAAAAGAATTAAGTAAAATCCTAAATCAATAAAACTAGCTTAAAATTCTCCTTGTTTAAATAGATTCTATTAGAATTAACATAAATTAAGTTAATTCACCTAATTACTTATTAAAGGTTTTCAAAATGATATTGAAGTTAAAAGTCAAAGATAAAAAAAAGAAAAGGATCATTGCTTGGATTCAAAAATCCAAAGAATTCGATGATAATATCCAACAGGTATTTCAATTTTTTGAAGGAAAGGTGAAAATTTCTAAATGGAGTTGGTTTTCAAGATACTATAAAGTTTCTTCGAAAAACCCTGCCATGATTTTGTCGATGTTCTCCACTATTCAAGATTTAATTCCAGACATTTATTTTAATCTAGAAGAATCAATAGAAATTGAAGATTTTCCGAATAATTAGCAATCCTATTTTTATTCTTTTTATTTCGTTTATCCCTAAGGGTATGAATGTATAATCTTCTATTGAAAATCCATAATTTGAATCAATTACTAGAAGGAGTAAAACTATTAAAATGGGAGAGGGGGGAATTGAACCCCCGACCCCTTGGTCCCAAACCAAGAATCATACCAAGCTAGACTACCCTCCCATTAAAAGAGAGCAAGAAATCAATTTTTTGATAATTTTAAATAAAATTAGGTTATAATATTATAGAAATAATAAAAGGTAAAATATTTTTTCAATTTTTAATTTTTCCATTGAAAAAAACTGTTCAAAAAGAAGAGTTTTAAATTTTGATTCTTGAATAAATTTCTCTACTCAATATTATAAGGAAGGGAAAAGCAAAATTTTGACCCCATATTTCTACCCTCGGATTCTACCCAGATTTTTCCTCCGTGTAGTTCTACAATTTGCTTTGATGTATATAATCCCATTCCAATTCCCTCAATACCAATATCCCAGCCTTGACCGTACCGCTCAATCTTTCCGAATTGTTTAAAAATTTTTTTTTGCTCATCATTGGTTAGACCAATTCCATTATCTTCAACTGAAACTATTACAAAGTCCTTATTAACTTCAGATCGAATTTTAATTACACCATATGGTGGTGTGTATTTTATTGCATTGATTATCAAATGACTAATTACTTCGTGTAGCTTCTCTTTCTCAAATTTGACAGTCAATTTTTCTGGTATGTCTAAGCTGATAAAATTTTTTCTCGTTTTCGCTAGGCCTCGTAAATTTTTAACACAAAACTTAATTAAAAATGATAAATCATCTTGAGTTGGCTTAAAATCAAGTTTTCCTGAGGCTAAATGTGAAGTATCTAAAAGGTTGTTGATTATCACCTCAATCTGTTCGGTTCCTTGTTTGATCTCATCTAAAATTGAGACCGTTTCCGCATCAAATTTATCTCTATGTAAATCTAGTAATAAATCCGTGAAGCCTTTTATTGAAATGAGGGGAGTTTTTAATTCGTGAGATGTTCTTTCAAGTAATTCTGATTTTAACTGATTGATTTCTTCTATTTCTTTTTCAAATGTTATTCTTTCTGTTATATCCTTAAAAATACATTGTGTTCTCTCAAAATCCCCACTCTCATTATATCCTACTTTTCCGTTAAATGAGATAATTTTATGAGATCCTTCCTTTGTTATCACTTCATATTGTGCTTCTTGAACTTCCCCTTCTTCTTTAAACTGTGGAAACCACTCTTTCAAGAACTCTCTACAAGAAGGATCCATAAAGTCTCCTAACCATCTTCCTATTACCTCTTCTTTATCATATCCAAAAAACTTAATCCAAGCGTTATTTACATCTAAAATATTTCCTTCAGCATCTAAGGATTGATAAGGAAGTGGAGCATTTTCATACAATAATTTGAATTTTTTTTCAGACTCTTTCAATTTCTGCTCTGCCAGTTTCTTTTCAGTGATATCTCTCAATACACCAATGATCTTTAAATTGTTTTCAACTTTAACTAATGAACCATTTGCTAAAACATTAATATAATACCCGTCTTTATGTCTTACCCTATATTCTATAGAAACAGATTCCTCAGATTTTATTGCCTTTTCAAAAGAATCCATAATGGATGGCATATCGTCAGGATGAATATAAGAAAAAAATTTACTACCTATTATTTCTTCGGGTTTATAGCCAAAAATCATGCGAACCTGGGGGCTAATATAGGTGAATATTCCATTAAGATCTATCTCAGCAATAACATCCACAATATTGTTAATTAAGAATTGATATTTCTCAACAGAATTTCCTACAATGCTATTAAGTTCTGTCAATTTTTACCCAACCCAAGGAATAATGTAAGGTTGTTTAATTAAGAAATACTATTATCGATACGAATAATTTAGAAGTAAGTTATTTATTTAAGAGTTAGTGTTCACCATGTGACTTTTAAATATGAAATTATATTTTTCTTATGAAGAATATATCATCAATGATGTAAATTGTATGGAAAGAATTATATATCTGCAAAAAATTGGTAGGATAGATCAATCCTTATTGATTAGTCTGAAGAGTCAATTAGAACGAATATTTAGTGCGCTTAATATTAGAGTCAAAATAAATAAGGATTCGATAACCTTATCTAAATCAGCATATAATATGTCTAGAGAGCAGTTTAATGCTTTAAAAATACTAAGGAGGATAAAGAATGGATTTCAAAACAAGAATTTTTTTCGAATACTTGGAATCCTTGACGAAGATATTTATTCAAAAAAGTACAACTTTATATTTGGTTTGGCCAACATGAATTCTGGAGTCGCCTTAATTTCAATAACACGCCTTAGAGAAAGTTTTTATAAAGAAATCAGCAATTTATATAGGAAACATGAAAGTAGGAAGAATATCGAAGATAGAATATTAAAAGAGGCTATTCACGAGCTTGGACACACCTTTGGGTTAAAACATTGCAATAATTTGTGTGTAATGCGATTTTCTGATAGTTTAAAAGAAACAGATAAAAAACCACCTGCATTTTGTGATTCCTGCTTGACTTTAATAAAAGGAGTTCTTAACTAGCTCAATACCTAATTACGTTTTGCAAACTTAAGATATAGTTCTTCACTCAATTTTAAAATATTTTTATAACCTTTTACCATTTTAGCTAGATCAATCGGAATGTTATTATATCCAAAGTATGTCCCTACAAGGCTTCCTCCGATTGCTCCAACTGTATCGCTGTCTCCTCCTGCCGTTGCGAGTTCAAATACACACTTTTCAAAGGAACTTAAACTCTTAAGAAAGATAAAAATCGCACAAACTACTGTGCTAATTGTATAGGGGTGCACAAATGCTTTTCCTAAATATTGCTCAATGAAATAAGGAGATTTTACCCCTATCTGTGAAAATTTAATCAAACCCGCTTCAATTGGTAAATCTAAATTGGATTGTAATTTCGCTAAAATTTTAATAAATTCTTCCCATATTTCTTCCTGGGAACCGGAAATGGAAGAAATAATAACTTCAAAGAATTCATCAATAGAAAAACCAGCTTCCGGATTTTTATCAATTAAATAAGCTATTGCTCTTGCTATAACAATTGCTCCAGCTGAAGCCGCAGGATGAGAATGTGTAATAATACTTGATTTAATTGCAGATTTTTTTAATTCATTGAGATCTTTACAATAAAACAAACCAATTGGTGCTATTCTCATTGCTGTCCCATTTCCACCAGAATTTGAAGAAGCTTGCTCCCAAGGAATTCCATATTTTAATTTACGAATAGAAGAAATGCAACCATATCCCGGGCCAATAGGAGGGTCTTCTAACCACAACACATATTCTCTTATAAAATTATCTGTATTAAAGCCATTTCCTTGAATCAACGCTTTTGCGGTATGAATTGTCAATTGTGTATCGTCGGTATAAGTATTGAATAATTTTCTATTATTACCAATGAATTCTTTAAAATCTTTAAAATAAGAATGAATATCTTCCCGCAAAACACCCTCAAAGGGATGACCTAAAGTATCACCTATGGCAACCCCTAACATACTACCTTGAAATTTATCCAAAAAATCTTGTTTCATTGTAAATCAAATCTATCTGAAGCCTATAATTTAGTTAAGAATATTTTCTTTAAATATGAATGCAAGTATTTATTTCAAAAACAATTTTCAACTGAAAAATAGAATTCAAAATTACTATAAAGATATTAATAAGGCTTATATAGGAACTTTACTAGATATAGTTTTAATTTAGAGTATAATCAAATAAAGGAGAATCTTATGAGTAAGTTAAACAAATTGAAAAATGTAATAACCGCAATGATAACCCCATTTGACGAAAATCTTGTTCTGGATGAAGAAAAATACAGAGAGTTTATAAGATTTCAAATTGATAATGAATGTCATATCTTAACAATGGGTACAACCGGCGAAAGTGCTACCATGTCTCATGAAGAACATCATCACGCTATGGATATTACTGTTGATGAGGCGAAAAAGAGTGGGAAAGACCCTTTTGTATTAGCTGGAGCGGGAAGTAATTCAACTAAAGAAGCTATATCTTTATCTCAGTATGCCGAAAATGCCGGAGCTGGTGGAGTATTAATAGTCGTACCATATTATAATAAACCTGTTCAACATTCTTTAATTGATCACTTTTCAGCAATAGCAGACTCTGTATCCCTGCCAATAATCTTATATAATGTACCAAGTCGTACTGGAAGAAATTTAGAACCTGAAACTATTTCAAAACTCGCATATACGAAAGATAATATTGTTGGGATAAAATGTGCAAGTGGGGATATAGACCAGATAACAAGAATCATTAAGACTACCCCAGATGATTTTATCGTTTTAAGTGGAGACGATAGCATGACATATCATATTATGGCTCTAGGTGGAAAAGGTGTGATAAGCGTTGCTTCGAATATTATTCCTTCTAAACTTGTAGAATTTACAAATAGTATGCTAAATAATGAATGGAAAAAAGCGAGAGATTGGCAGCTACAGTTGTATGATTTATTTAAAGTATTATTCGTTGAAACTAACCCAGGACCGGTGAAATACGCTGCAGATATAATGAATATAATGGAAAATCGAATGAGATTACCCATGACTCCACCCTTAAAAGAGAATCAAAAACGAATTAAAAATGTGCTAAAGGATTTAGACCTTATCTAATAATCTGTGGAGGCATGTGTTATGGTGAAACTACTAATTTTTGGACCAACCGGTTCAATGGGAAAATTAATAAGCAAATTAGCGTTAGATGATAAAGATATTGATGTTGTTGCGGCCTGTGATGTTCAAAAAATAGGTGAAGAATTAGCAAATATCGTTGGTATGAATGATCCAAATAAAATTAAAATAACTGATATAAAAAATTTAAAGGAAACTATTAGTGATACAAATCCAGATGTAGCAGTAGATTTTACAGTAGCAGCAGCTACAGAAAAAAACTGTATGATATGTGCTGAAAATGGAATAAGGTGTGTTATTGGAACTACGGCTCTTTCTCAAGAGTTTCTTGATAAATTTGAAATGGAAATAAAAAAAAATCATGCTCCTGCTGTAATTTCTCCAAATATGGCGACTGGCGTAAACGTATTATTTAAAATGGCATCCGTATTAACATCCTATTTATCAGATTGGGATATTGAAATAATTGAAACACACCACCATAGGAAAGTGGATGCCCCCAGTGGAACTGCTTTAAAAATAGGACAGATAATAAGCGAAACGATAGAGTCTGAATTTGAAAAGATTGTAAAATTTGGGAGACAACGTGGTCCTAGTAAGCGTCTTGTAGGTGCAAAACAAGAGATTGGGGTTCATTCTATTCGAGGTGGTGATATCGTAGGTGATCATATCATTTTATACGCTGGACCTGGAGAGAGAATTGAAGTCAAACATCAAGCGCATAGCAGAATATGTTTTGCTGATGGCTCTATAGTAGCTATTAAATTTATTGCTACGGCAAAAGAAGATAAGATTTATACTACTCGTGAGGTTCTTGGTTTTTAAGCTAGCAAATAGAAAATCCATTCAAATTGATTAGTACCCAGAGAAAAATAGGATTAGAACTATTTCAATTTTATAATATTGTATAAAACTTTTTTCCTTTTTATCTATTTAATTTTAAATTCAAGATGAATTAAATTAGTTGTTGTTTCTTCTATTTTGGTGATAAAATCTAAGTCAAAATAATCAGATAATAGATATTTATAAAACTTTGTGAAAAAATTTGAATAAACCTCATCCATATCATGTAAACCTCTAAAGGTGAAAGACTTACCTTGAGTCTGAATATCAATTGTATTAAACCATTTTAATCCATTTTTGCCAAAAAAGCCAATTAAAAAAGTTGTATAGGATTTCAAAGTTTCTTCATTCATTGGCTTAGCTGTAGAGAATTTCATAATATCCGAGAATAAATCAGCAAAATCTTTAGCTATAGTATCTAAAGATTGTTCATCTAATTTGGAAAGAATTTTAGAAAAAATAGATTTAGATATCATAATCATTTGGTTAGTTTGGTTGATCAATTCTAAATTGAGCCATTGCTCAATTGCATCTTTTGCTACTAAACCTCGAGTTCTATTCTTTTGCTTCGCAATTAGTTCTAGTTTTTTAAGAATTTCTTCGGAAAGTCTAAATCCAAGAAAATTATTTTTTTTATTTTTTATTTCTTTTGTCATTTAAGACTTATGTCCATTTTTTCCTTTGTTTTCCTAGAGTTATAAAACTATATGTTTTTAAAAGTATTTAAAGTTGTCGATCATAGGATCTATTTTCAATTGATAACATTTAAATACTTTGTAATTGTTATGATGAACTAAATATCTAATACAAATTGATAGAGAAAAAGATGAAGATAATATCAAAGAAGAAAAAGAAGAGATATAACTATGAAAATGATGAATATGATGACGAAAATGATGAATATGATGACGAAAATGACAAAGATGATGATCGGGACTACAAAGGGGAGGAGGAAGAAGAATTAGACAATGTTGACGAAATTTATAATTAATTCTATTAATTTGAGAAAAATTTGTTATTTTTAAATAAAATCCAAATAAAAAATACTGATAGAAAATAAATGAAAAAAAGGAGTGATTAGAACTAATGGAAGAAGTTAAAAATGTTGAAAGTATGGCTATTGAAAATTCAAAAATAGCAAAGGATGAAAAGTTTAAAGCAGAAGCGATGAAAAAGTTAACAAAACAAGAGGTAAAAAGGGCAAAAGCAAGAGAAATGTTAGTTAAAAATGAAATTGAACTAGCAAAAATACGAGAAAATTTAGCTGAAGAGAGTAAGAAATTAGTGGAGAGAAAAGAAAAAGTAAAAAAAATATTAAATTTTTCTGAAGCTAGTTTAAAAGCTGAGCTAAATCAAGCTGTTTACAATGAAAAAGTTGCAGAGGTTCAAAAAGATGTAGCTGAAATTCAACGAAAGATTACTCATACTGAAACTGAAATTACGGAAGTAAATCTAAAACTGGTTAGAAAAAAACTTAATGAGGCTAAAGGAAGGAGTAATTTGGCTAAAAAACAGTTTGTTTACGTCAAATTAGTGAATGCTAATGCTCCTGGCGAAAAAGTTGGGAAAGCTGAAGAAGTTTATCTTAAACTACAGAAACATTTAACCAAATTTGAAACTGATGCAATGGAAATAAATAAAGAGATGGTTGAGAAACAGAATAAATTAGCTAACCTGAAAAAACAACTCTCTGAGAAATTAGCAGAAAGGGAAAAAATCAGACCTATAGATTCTAGTTCCTAAATAAGAAATAATATTCAATATGGAAACTGGTAATGTGGTGAAGGAGGCAACTCTGATGATTTTTCAAATTATACTCGCATTAGCTTTATGTGTTATTATTTTAGGTGAATTAGGAATTATATTTAGATTATTAAAAGAATTTTTTAGAGTTGTTTACTAATTTTTTCTTAAATTTTTATAAATAAAAAAGTTAAAAAAATCAAGGAAAAAGAAATAATCAGTAATTCAATGGAAAAAATAAAAATTAATAAATGCAGGGAGACAAAATGTTTTTTAACTCAAATATCTTCTTAGTGGCATTATCAATTGGCCTTTTAACTATAGCTCTAATCTTATTGATAAAGGTTATTATTGAAGAATTTAAAAAAGAATCTGTTGATTTACTTGTACTTATTAGTTTAATTGCAATTCCAATAATTTTTTTAATCCCTATAATTTTGGGCTTGATTCAAGATTTATAGAAAATTGTTCTTTTATCTTCTTAAATCCAAGTATATTTAAACAAAATAAAAAAAGAGGTGCTATTAATTTGGAAAATCCTGAGAATTTAGAAATAAAAGCACAAAAAAATTTAGCAATTGCAGAAAATGAAAAATTAATCTTTAAAGATTCTAAAATTTAGCTGAAAAGAGTAAAAAACTAATCGAGAGAAAAGAAGAAGTTAAAGATATTCTAAATTTTTCTAATAATAAATTTAAAAACGAAGAAGATTATGCTATTTACAATATAAAAGTTATAAATTCTTTTCATACGAAAACATTTTTCCAAGGTTTTATTATTTTGAAAATATATGAAAACTTTTATTTTAAAAGTTGGTTTACTAAATTATTAGTTAAAATTAAGTCTATAGTATTTAAGTGAGATAATTTGAGGTTATTTTCAAGATCCCTTAGAAAAACAAGCCCTCCAAGTAAAAAAAAAGAAAAAAGTTGGTCTTCCACCAGGGACTCTAATTTATACAGGAGATAAAGTAGAAGAAGAGATTAAAATAATCTTAACAGATTATACTGAAGACCATTTTAATTTTCAGGATTTTAAAGATATTCAGATTAATTTTACCAAAATTGAAAAACCGATAATTAGATGGATTAATATATACGGTCTTGCAAAAATAAAAGTTATTGAAGAGATTGGTCGTCAATTCAGTTTACATCCTCTTGTTTTAGAAGACATCTTGAACCCAAATCAACGGCCTAAATTAGAAGATTATGGTAACTATATTTTTGCAGTATTAAAAAAGCTAAGTTGGAATCAAGAACGAGAGGATTTTGAATATGAACAAGTTAGTTTAATTTTAGGAGAAAATTCTGTAATATCATTTCAAGAGCGGGACACTAAACTTTTTAATCCAATTTACGAGAGAATTCAAGTTCCAAAAGGAAGAGTTCGTTTAATGGGAGCGGATTATCTCTTTTATGTGTTAATTGATATTATCATTGACAATTATTTTATTATATTGGAAAAGTTAGGCGAGGATATAGAAAATTTGGAAGACTTTTTAATAAAGAATCCTGAACCAGAAACTTTACAGCTTATTTATAGATTGAAAAGGTCTTCAATTGAGTTAAGAAAATCTATTTGGCCAATAATAGAAGTGATCAATAAATTACAACAGGAGCAATCGAATCTAATCCATGATGGTTTGCAGATTTATCTAAGAGATGTTTATGATCACATTTTTAGAATTAGTGATCTCTTAGAAAATTATCGGGATATTATTTTTGGAATGTTGGATATGTATCTTTCAAGTGTTAGCAATAGGATGAATGATATTATGAAAGTCTTAACAATTATTTCAACAATTTTCATTCCAATTTCATTTCTAGCAGGATTTTATGGTATGAATTTTCTTCACATGCCCGAACTATCCAATCCTTTCGCATATCCCCTTTTAATAATTATGATGATAACAATAGCATTTATTATGTTATATTTCTTTAAAAGAAAAAGATGGATTTAAAATATCTTTAGATGATTTTTCTAATATATAATTATAGCACAAATTGAAATTAGAATAGGAAAAAAATATATTGATAACCAATTTAAAATAATCTTAAAAAAAATTTAAAATTTCAATTTTATTAACTTTTTCTTTTTATTCCTATAATAGCTCTATTTAATTTATCCCGCAATAATAACTCCTGGGTGTCTAATTTTTCCTCTTTCTGTGAACTTTAGAGATAATTCCTTCTTTAATTCGGCAAGTTTATTTTCTTTTTTCTTTATGTCTTTTTCTTTTTCCAATACATCATCTTTTTGTTTTAATAGATGTTTTTTATAGCCTTCATAATGATTTTTCGCTTTCAATATTTTACTTTCTGATGCATCTTGTCGAAATACTTTAAGATAAATAGTTTGCTTTTTGGCTAATTTTTCTCGAGCCTTAGCTACATCTAATTTTTCCTCAGACAACTTTAGTTTTAGCTCAGCTATTTGTTTCTCAACTGCAGCAATCTTCTTATGAACTTCAGCAATTTCTTTTTGATTTATTGATATCTTCTCATTGTAATCGGCATAATCATTTTCATTCTTTAAATCCTCATCAGAAAAATCTAGAATTTGATTTTTTTTAATATCTGATTTTTCCTTTGCTAATATTTTTCTTTTTTCGGCTAAATCCTTTTTTATTTCAGCTAATTCATATTCAATTTTTACTAGAGTTTCTCTAGCTTTTGATTTTTTTATTTCAAGAAGAGCATTAACTTTTGATTTTTGGGCTAATTCTTTCTCAAACTTAGCAATTTTCAAATTCTGTTGGGCTTCTTTCTCAATAATAGTTAAATTTTCCATTACTTTTTACCTTTAAATGTTGGTCCAAAAATTGAGTCTAAAGACATATTTTAGCTAGTAGGGTAGTATTTAAATTTAATTTATTTATTATTAATATTTCAATTTTGAGCAATTTTCACGTTCTAACTTAACCCGTTAATACATAGTCAAACTTTTTTTTCTTTTTCAATTAATTCCCTTAATTTAAAAATATCTTCATTATAGTTAATGATCTCTTTTTCTAATTTAATAATCTCTTGTTGAATCGAATTTATTTCTTTTTGAATACTTTTTGATTCCTCTTTATCAAAAAGATTCATTTTTTCTTGTAGTTCTTTAACATTTTGCTCTTTATTATTTAAAAGAACTTGTAGATTTCTTAGTTGTTCTTCTTTTTCTAGTACTTCATGAAGGATGATTTCTTTCTCATCCATATCTATTAATTCTTCTATTCTAGTTATATACCTCTTAATAGCAGTCAATTTTAATTCTTTATCTTCCTCTTTCTTAAAAAATAGCGCAATATTACTCTCTTCTCCAAGTTTTAAAATAATTATAGAAATATCATCTGTTTCAAAAATAAGTTTCTTATAACCCTCTAATTTAAAATTACAAAGACTATATACATTTCTAATATTATTTAGAAGCTCTGCTAGATTTTCACCTAATTTTGGTATATTAATTTCTTGTTCGAGTGTCGTCTGAAAGACAGTGCCATTATTATAAAACATAATTATATGCAAAACTTCTGGTAATGCAGCTTTCATTCGAGTAATATTTTTAAAAACTATGATTACTTCACCTAACAATTATTTCTCTAAATTTATTTATGAATCTATTAAATAGAGACTTTATCTTATTAGATCCAAACTTATACATTAAATAAATCACTACTATTACTAAAACAAATATTCCTATAATAATAAAACCGATTTGAGTATAAAATATTAATGTATAATATAAAGAAATTAATACTAATTGATAATTTGTTGTAATAAAACCTAATTTAAAAAACGATTTGAAACTAATATGACGTTTATTTTCCTCAGCGATATTTACTACTAAGATATTATCACCTAATGGTGTTAAATTATCTCCCCAATTCGCTCCAAAAGCAAGACTATAGAAAATTTTATTTCTATTAGTTAAAGAAACGCTTTGACTCATTACGTCTGCAACGGGAATTAAAACTTTTGTTATTGGAATATTATCAATACAACTGCTAAAATATGCAGATATCCAGAGAAGAATTATTAATTGAATATAAAAATTATTCCCTCCTAGAGTTAAAATTGTGGATCCTATTGCACTGGTTACCCCTGTAATTTCTAACCCACCTACTATAATGAAAATCCCTACTAAATAAAATATTAATTCAAAATCAATTTTAGAAAATAACTCTTTGGGATTCAATCTTGTTATTATAATTAACAATAGTGCAATAGTCAATGCTATTATATCTGGAGAAAGAATAAAAGATGGAATTATTACCAGTAAAACAAATAAAACAACTAAAGAAATTAAAGATTGATATAATAGCTTTTTATTTTGAACAACATTCCATACATTAAATTCTTTCAAGACTTTTATTCCTTCTTCGGGTACTTTCAATTCATTTTTATATAGAAAAATAAAGAAGCCTACTGTGAAGAAAAAAACGATTAAAGATATTAAACCAACATTGAGAAAAAATTCTAAAAATCCAATATTAGCAGAATTGATTATCAATATGTTAGGGATTGATGAAATTGAAAAAATAGTCCCACCGATATTAACTAATATTGCTTGGGTTAATATATAGGGTGAAGGATTTATATTTAAAATCCTAGAAACTGTAATCGTAAGAGGAATAATTATAATCACCGTTAAAATATTATTTAAAATTGCGGATATAAAAACAGTTACTGTGCAAAATGTAATCATTAAAACAATGGGATTTCCTCCAGATAATTTAATTAATTTGCCCGCGATAAACTGGAATGTACCTGCTTCATGTGCAATTTGAACAATCATCATCATCCCAATAATCATAATTATCGAATGTAAATTTACATATCCGTCACTAGAACTTCCAAATAATAAATCAACAATTATCGAAAAGTCTTTACCTTCAATAAAAGTAAGTACTAGATATGTAATCACAGCACCTAATAGAGAAGAAATTGCTCTACTTAATTTGTTGGTTATAATTAAAATAATTACTCCTAAAAAACATCCAAATATGATAATAATACTAATAATCAAAATTTCTCATGTTAACTAGTGTTTAATAATTTCAGTGGAGATAACGAAATTAATTATCACTCATAATTAAAATTATTTAATGAAGGATCTCAACTAATTTAAAATTATAATTTTTAGGGAAAAATTAAGTTTTTTAAAAGATTAATCTAAAGAATTAAGACCTTATCTTACCTTAGAGATGAAATATTATATTTTATACTTAGAGAATTTGATTTTCCCTAATAAAGTTCTTAATTCATCAACAGAAAAGCCTTTCTCTCTTAAACCAATTATAACACTTCCTAATGTAAGACCTTTTATAATATTTTTACAGTTTTCTTTTGAAATTTCAACATTTAATTCAGACGGTAATGTTTTAATTGTAAATAAGATTTCATTTATTTCATTAAACCGAGGTAATAGAAATTTTTCTATTCTTTCACTAAATTTTGGAGATACTAATGGAGCAACCGATTGAAGATCTATACTTTCTGATAATGCATATATTTGTTTTTTCCCCAATTTAACTGTTCCGTATTCTTTACCTTTTTTTTTAAATTCATCCTTTATAAAAATACTACCTTCTCTGAGAAGATTATATTGATAATTTTTATATTCCATTTTCCTAACTCTTTATAATTTTGAGATTTTCTTAATCTTCTATTTTTTAAATTTTGGTTTATAGTTAACTTATATAAAATAACCTTTTCCCTCGAGTAATGATAATATATATCCAGCTTAATAAATTTAAGTTTTGATTCAAATTTCACATATTTATTAACACAATTTAAATAACTAAGATAGTATTTATTTGAAAAGGTTAAAAATTATGATTTTTTAGTTAATTACTTTCATGTAAACAAATTTATTTATATGAAACAATGCGATTAGTTTATAAAATTACTCTTATTCATTAATTTTTGCGATTTTAACAAGATCAATTGGACCATTAATATTAATCAAACTAACTAAATTCTTATCTAATGGTTGAATAGACTTTTCTACTGATACATAGTGTATATTCCAATTGGGGTCAACAAAATTACTTAATCCATAATTTTCATTAATTAAAATGTCTTTAGCCTTTCGATATCCCTTCTCAACAGGATATATTGCAAATAAGGGTTCTAAATAACCATTATTCCACCTTGGAATACAACAATCAAAATCTTGAGATTCATCAATCATTAATTTTATTACATCAGCTTTAATTAAAGGCATATCACATGATAACAAAAAAGCTTTTTCAAAGTTTAATTCCCTGAGTTCTTTAAAACCAGAGTATATTCCTAACATTGGTTTAAAAATTTTGGGATGTGCAAAGATAGCCCTATCATCCACAAAAAAAGTAACCCCTTTTGGGAAATCTATTAACTTTCGATAATTAAATATTTGTTCTTCAGAATGAGCTACCAGAAAAATATCTTGATCAAATTTAGATAAAATATCTAATTGATATAGAATTAAGGGTTTGCCGTATAATTCAATTATTGCTTTTTCAGTTCCAAAACGAGTACTTTTTCCCCCGATTAATATTAAAATCGCTAAATACTTTGAATTCTCCATTTTTAAAGACTAATGTGAGTAAAAATATATATTAAACCAGCAATTTTTAAGAAATTAAGTGTTAAAAAAATCAGGGCAATTATGCATTTTCACAGTTTTAGACGAAATGAGACCGTTTTAGAGCAATTATGAAACCTTTTTTCAATAGTCTCTTACGAATTCTTAGTCTTCTTCCCAATCTTCATCTTCGTCATCTTCGTCGTCATAATCTTCGTCCTCATCCCATTCATCATCTTTAGCGTACATCATTTCCCAATTCTTATTGTTTGAATTCATTTATCTTATCTCTATTTTTTTATTATTGATTATAGATTAAAATTATCATATACTTTCAAATACGATAAAAGACATATAATATATTTAAATGTTTCTGATTTGAATAACAACTATTGAAGTTAAAATTATTAATTCAATTTGAAAAAAATTTAAATCTGAGAAATATTATTAGTAGGTTTTTGAAAGCCTTGCTTTTCTTAACTTTAAGATGTACTAGTTTATTTTTGTAATATATTTTGATTAGTTCTTAGAAGTATATAAAACACTCATAAATTTAATGAAATATTTAATAGATCTGAGAATATTAATTTTTTCGTAATAATTCTATAATTGTAAAATTCTATATCGTACCAAATTGTTATTTTTAGCTATTATTAAGTTTCCATGGGTAAGACTTTTCCGATTTTCAAAAACAATTATAGAATGAAAAAGGAATATTTAATCCATTTTGTATCTATCTCCTTGGATTTAAAAATAATTCCATCATCGCTATACTCATAATATTTCATTAAAAACAGCCTGTAGACCTATTTTAAACTTCACTTAATTAATTATAAAAAATATAGAAATATTTATAAACAAGTCAGTTTTTATTTAACCTCAGATAAACATGTTCATCTTTATTCAAAATAATCAAATCTATGTATTACCAAAATAAAATTTGAATAAGAAATCAAAGATTTAAAGCAAAATCTATGAAGAATATAAAGGAGGGATAAATTAAATGCATAACGGTAAAAAACTTAAAGGGTGGGAAAAGGAAACCTCAGATATTAAAGTAGATGGTCAAAATATCAGAAAAGAAATTGAAAGTATAAAAACGATTCTTAAAACATTACAAATTGAAGTTGAGAGAATTCTAAAAAAGTTAGATATGAAATCAAGTGGGGAAGAAATGAGAGACAGAATGTTCAAATCTGAAAACAGGTAAACTAATCAATGAGGAGCCAAATAGAAAACAGAATTAGTAAAAATAAGACTCTGGAAAACAGAGAAAAAAATAGCCCTATCTGTTTTGGACCAGTTCTCAACTTAGAAGAATATGTAAAGAAAGATTGGTGGAAAAGAGTTTTTAATTCTTATTATTTAAAAACAGATGGTGATGTAGTAGAAGATCAAAATATTACCAAATATGAAGTAGACTTTTTTTCAGAAATTATGAAATTTAAACCAGATCACTTTATTTTGGATCTCTGTTGTGGCCAAGGGAGACATTCTATTGAATTAAGTAGAAGAGGTTTCGAAAATATTTTTGGTTTGGATAAATCACGATATTTAATTCAAAAAGCCAAATTGAATGCTAAAAAAAATGGAGTGTTATGTAGATTTAGAGAAGGAGATGCTAGAAAATTACCATTTACTTCAGATTTTTTTGATTTTATAATGGTTTTAGGTAACAGTTTTGGATATTTTGAATCTATTAATGATGATGTGCAAGTTCTTAAAGAAATTTATCGAGTTTTAAAACCTTGGGGTAAAATTTTAATTGATATTACAGATGGAGATTATATAAAAAATAATTTTCAACCACGCTCGTGGGAATGGCTAGATAAAGATCTTTTTGTTTGTCGTGAGAGAACATTATCATTGGATGATCAACGATTAATCTCTCGCGAAGTCATAACTCATGTAAATAAAGGAGTATTAGTGGATCAGTTCTATGCTGAAAGGTTATATTCAAATGGAAAAATTTCTGAAATTTTGAAGAAAGTTGGTTTTAGTGATATAACCTATCATGGTATAATAACTCCTGAATCTCAGAGGAATCAAGATTTAGGTATGATGGAACAAAGAATTATAGTTAGTGCTTTAGTTAAAAAGGAATGGACAGAAATTAGAAAAAAACCAAAAGCGAGACAAAAAAAAGTAGTAGTCATATTTGGAGACCCTAATAAACCAGATGTGCTTAAACCTTCAAATATTTTTGATGATGACGATTTTTATACAATAGATCAATTAAAAACCGCTCTAAATCAGTTTAGAGAATATTCTTTCTCATATTTGGATAATCATGATACCTTAATCAATGATCTACAAGATTTAAAAGGTAAATTTGATTATGTTTTAAACCTATGTGATGAAGGTTATTTTAATGATGCTCGAAACGAATTGCATATACCGGCATTATTAGAGATGCTTAGATTCTCATATACGGGATCTGGACCTCAATGTCTTGCCTTTTGTTATGATAAGTCTTTAGTAAGAGGTATAGCCAGAGAATTACAAATACCTACTCCAGAAGCTATTTACATAAAACCTGGTGATAAGATTATTGATCTGACTCTATATTTCCCTGCGATTGTTAAACCTAATTTCGGTGATTCGAGTTTTGGCATTACTCAAAAATCTGTCGTAAATAATGGTGAGGAATTATTAAGTGCTATTACCGGAATTCGCAATCAGTTTGGTTATGATAAGCCCGTTTTAATTGAGCAATTTCTTACGGGTAAAGATTTAACTATGGGAATTATCGGAAATCCACGTGATAATTATATTATTCTACCTATAATAGAAGAAGATTATTCTTGTTTACCTCCAGAATTGCCAAAAATATGTGGTTACGAAGCAAAATGGCAACCAAATTCACCATATTGGAACATTAAATCTAAACCAGCAAATCTTCATCCTGATGTTGTTGATATTATAGAAAATTCTTCGCTTAAATTATTTGAGCGATTAGAATGTCAGGATTATGCACGATTTGATTGGCGTTTAGATGCTAAAGGAAATCCAAAGCTTTTGGAAGTAAATCCAAATCCTGGATGGTGTTGGGATGGACATCTAGCAAAGATGTGTAAGTATGCCGATATTTCATATAAAGATATGTTAAAAAAAATTTTAGAGGGAGCAGAAAAACGCATTGGATTAATTTAATCTCAAATAACATACAATATTTTTAATGAAAAATGGGAATAACAGACTTTAATGATGATTTGAAAATACCACCAGATCCAGATGGTGCTATTTTATATATTCGATATCTTGAAAAAAAATTAAAAGATCTTGATATTGAAAAAAAAAAATTAGAACCGGAATTATCAAAATTAGAATATGAGGTTCATAATCTTAAAAAAGAAATTGAACGCTTTGGGGAATTGCCTTTAATAAAAGCTAATATAGTTGACATTCTAGACGATAAAAATGAACGCGTTATTGTAAATTGTCACCCTAATACCAGATATGTTGTTAATGTTTCTAATAATCTCCAAAATTGTAAACTTTCTCCTGGTTTAAGTGTTGCATTAAACCAAAGAAATTATACCGTAATGGAAATTTTATCTTCTGAAATTGATCCTTTCATAAAAGGAATGGAGGTAATAGATACTCCAATAAACGTTTCATATGATGATATTGGAGGATTAGATACACAGATTCAAGAAGTAAGAGAGGTTATAGAGTTACCCCTAAAGAGACCTGAATTATTTGAAAAAATTGGGATTGATCCCCCTAAAGGGGTTCTTTTTTATGGATATCCTGGAACAGGTAAAACCTTGTTAGCTAAAGCTGTTGCTCATGACACGCATGCCACATTTATAAAAGTAGTAGGGACTGAACTAGTTCATAAATTCATCGGTGAAGGTGCTCAATTTGTGAGAGAGATTTTCAAATTGGCAAGAGAAAAAGCCCCAACTATTTTATTTATTGATGAGTTAGATGCAATAGGCTCTATAAGAATGGAAGATGCTACATCAGGAGATAGAGAAGTAAATAGAACATTAATGCAGATATTAAGTGAATTAGATGGATTTGATCAACGGGGTAATATAAAATTTATAGGGGCAACAAATAGAGCGGATATTTTAGATCCAGCATTGTTAAGACCGGGTCGATTTGACAGGTTAATTGAATTTCCTTTACCGGATGAGAAAGCGAGAGAATCCATATTTAAAATTCATATGAGGGGTTTACATATTAACGATAAGATTAATTTAAAAACGTTATTAGAGCTTACTAAAGATGCTAATGGTTCACATATTAAGGGTATATGTACAGAAGCAGGGATGTATGCAATAAGAAGAAATTCTGAAATAATTTCAAATGAAGATTTTTTAATGGCAGTAGATAAAATTATGAGGTTAAAGAAGGAAGATTTTTCCTCGAGTGAATTATATTCTTAATTAAATTTAAAGAAAGAAATCTAAAAGTAGCAATATAAATTCCATTATGAAAATAAAGGTTAGTAATATTTCGACAAAAAGTAAAAATCTTTCATTAATACTTGATTGTGTAAAATTGTAAATATTTTCTAACGTCTCAAGACGGTGTCTTATACTATCACTCCATTGTTTTAATTGGAAAAGATCGGCTAAATGTCTATAGATTTGAGCTAAATAATAGTCTCCGATTAGCTTTGAAACATTTTCAATATTTTCTAATAAAAAAAGCAAATCATAGTGTAATCTAATTAATCTCCCAACTTTTCTTTTAGATCTTCTTAAAAAACTTCTACTTTTAAAATAAAAATTACGTAAATCTTCTTCCGCGATGGTTAATCTTCTATCTAGTAACTTATCTAAAGTACGCAATTCAAGTAATTGAAAATTGGCAATTTCAGTTGCAAGTAAGATATCTTCATAATCAGAATTTTGATCAATTAAAATGGCTCTTTCAAAGTCAAAGATACCTAAATCGTTTTTTAAAAATGAAAATGTATGATCAAGAGTTTGATTGATTTGATCTTGACTTAATTCTAAATTGGGATTCTCTCCATTAAGTAAAGTTGAGAAATAATTCTTCTCTTTTTGAAGAAACTCTTTTGGATCTGAAATCCCATTAGTTAAACAGAATATTGTATATTTTTCATGTTCTGTCTCCCCAAATATAAATCCTTCATCTTCTATGTAATCTCTAATTTGTTTAAGAATTTTATTATGGTGATATTTCAAAAAATTATTAATTTGAAATTCCCCTTCTGTAGTTTTAAATCTAATTTTCTTTAATGTATGTAATTCATTATGGGGAAAATCTGTAAAGAGTAATCTAGCAATCAAAGAGATTACTCCATCTGAATATACTTTAATATATATAGTAATATTATGAAATGATTTTAACTCTGTAGATATCGATTGGGTGATTTCTATTATTAAAGGTTCGGGGAAATCTACATATGAGGGTGTATTCTTTGTCTTGATAATTTTTTTGTCTGGAATAGCAGGAATTATTGTAGCAACTTTACTCAAATCGATACTACGTCCTACATCTGTTAAACGGAAAAAAATAACTTCACCATCTAAAAACGATACTGTCATTTGTAATAGTTTTTTGAATTAAGACTAAATTCTATTCTTTAATTAACTGCTATGTGATTTACTGTATACATGAAAAAATATTTTTGCTTAATTAATCTAATAATAATTGGGAATTCAAAGATAATAAGATCTATACACATTGACTACTTCTGGATTGCAATAACAAAAATTAATCCCTTTTAATATTTTTAAGCCCTTCCTAACCTTTGCATTAATCCTGTGATTAAAATTGGAAAAGCGATGGTGGCATCACACCAAACGCTTACCGATTTTGAATCTGGTGCATATTTTCCCCACGATTTTGATTCTGAAACGGTACAACCAGAAAGGCCACCATCATATTCCATTGCAGTATGGAGTCTAATTGAATATTTATATCCGAATTCATTATCTTTTCTTTCCAATTGTTCAACATTTTCTATATAAGGATAAATTTGTTGAGCCCAATTTCTTGGAACCCCACCCCCAACAATTATTATTCCGCATTCTTTAGCATTTTTAACAATTTGAGCGAACTTTTTTACATCATTAAGAACCCTAAAGTCGATGTCATAATTTTCTATTTCTGTGAATTTTATCAAGTCCAATGCAAATTCTGAATCAGAAATAGCAGGAACGAATATGGGAATATTTTTTTTTGCAGCAACAGATAAGATACACTTTTTAGAGATCTCTTGACCGATGAGCTTAAAAAAGTCCGAAGGCATTATTTCAAATTCTCTTGAATCAAAAATTTTTTTTAAAATTCGTAATAATTCTATTTCTGCTATGTCATAATTATCTTCAGGGAGAAATACATCATATATTCGATTAATTCTTTCTTTATACAAAAAATTATCATCAACTTCAGAACTTCCAATATAATGCCCCCCATTTGTGACAGCATCAATAAAATCATGAGTAATATTTGCTCCGGTTGAAACTAAAACATCGACTAGATTATGTTCCAATAATGTGCTTATCAAATTACCCATTCCCGCAGGCACCATAGCTCCGGATAGAGTTAGAATGGTTAAACATTCTTTATCAGTGACCATTTGATATAAAATATCAAGAGCCATTCCTAACCTACCTCCCTGGAAACCGCAATTCATTAGTTCTTTTAAGAAATCATCACTATTTTTCACTTTTTTAAGATCATACGGTACAATCTTTTTCCTCAAATATTCTTCTCTTCTAAATTGCGTCATATCCTAATCAACCTCAAATAATCTTTAAACGCTGAAATAGACCTGTTATTAATATTGGTAAAGCTATTGTGGCATCACACCATACACTTATATATTTTGATTCTAAATGGTATTTCCCCCAAGATTTTGATTCTGATACGGTACATCCTGATAAGCCCCCATCATATTTTGGGGCGGTATGGATTCTAATTGAATAATTATATCCCATATTTTTGATACCCTCAGTTTGATCCAAAAGAGGAAATATTTGTTGTGCCCAATTTCGAGGTACCCCACCCCCAATTATTATCGTAGCATATTTTTTTGCCTTCCTTATAATATCAGCAAACATCTGAACTTCCTTCAAAATATCGAATTGAAAGTCATATCCTTCTCTTAAAGAATATTTTATTAAGTTTAATGCAAATTCTGAGTCTGAAAAAGCGGGTATAAAAATAGGTATATTATTTTGTGCCGCAACGGATATAATACATCGGTTTTCAATCTTCTCTCCTATTTTTTTTATAAGTTCATGTGGAGTAATTTGAACTTTTTTATCATTGAAGATCTCTTTAATTATTCCTAACAATATGATTTCTGCATGTTCATAATTTTCTTCAGGGAGAAAAACATCATAGATTCTATTAATTCGAAATTTAAATAATTGGTTATCATCTACATCTGAACTCCCCTTGAAATGTCCAATATCTGTTGTAACATCTACTAGATCATGGATAATATTAGCTCCTGTTGTAACTAAGACATCAATAAAATGATATTCCAGTAATATGCATATTAGTTCCCCCATTCCAGCAGGAACCATCGCTCCACTTAGTGTTAAAACGGTTAAACAATCTTCTTCTACAATCATCTTCTCTAGAAGATCTAATGCTTTCCCTAAATTTCTTCCTTGAAAGCCACAGAATTTTAAAGCAGACAATAAGGCATCAATATTTTTCACTTCTTTGGGATCAAATGGCTTAATCTTTGTACTTAAATCTATTTTTTCTTTATTATTTTCTGTCATTATTTAATTTCGTTAGTAATTATATTTATTAATAAATTCCTCTTTATATTATTTTTCATAAACGAATTTTTACGTAATCTATTTATGATATACGAAAGAAAGTCTAAACTTTCCATCCAATTGATTGATATAGTTATAAACAAATCAATACTTTGATTTAACATGAAATAATACATTTATATTAAGTGAATAAAGACTAATTCGACCTTGATAAGAAGCAAGAGGTTTATATTAAATCTAATAAATAATAATTTTATACTATTTTATGGATTTCAACACATTTAAAAACTTGTGATTCTTTCTTATATCTTAGATAATTATCGCAATATAAAAGGTGTTAGTTAAGAATGTCGTTTGTTCCTAAAGCTGTCTTTTTTGTAACAGGCAAAGGCTATCATAAATCTAAACTAGGTTCATTCGAACAAGCCTTACGTAATGCGGATATAGCAATATATAATATTGTTAAAGTAAGTTCAATATTACCCCCATACTGTTTAGAAATTCCGAAAGAAGATGGGCTTGCGCAATTAAGGTCAGGTCAAGTTGTATTTACAGTATTAAGTCGAGTCAGTAGTAATGAATATAACCGTCTAATCTCTGCTTCTATTGGTGTTGCAAAACCAGCAGACACAAGAACTTATGGCTATTTAAGTGAACATCATGAATTTGGCGTTAAACCAGAAAAAGCGGGAGAATTTGCGGAGGATTTAGCAGCAGAAATGCTTGCCACCACTCTTGGCGTTTCTTTTGATCCAGAAGCAAATTATGATGAAAAAAAAGAAATTTTTAAAATGGATGGAAAAATCGTTGAAACTAAAAATTATACAGAATCAGGCGTAGTAAGAGAAGAAGGGGAGTGGCTGACTGTAATAGCAGCAGCAGTTTTTATTTTATAATCTGATGATATTTTGGATACTGACGATATATCTATTTTTTATAATTTTTTATAATAAAATAAAGAACTTACGAATAACTTTAGAGAAATTAAATACTTCTCTGGCATATTTTTACCAACAATGGAATTCAGAAAATTTTCTGTATTTTTCTAACCAGGGACAAAATTTATATGTAGAATAATCCTCGGTTATTTCTTCTCCGGGTTGAATATCCCTGTCAGCAATTGCACAAAATCCGGGTTCATCCTTAGAAGTTCCAGAGTTAGCATTAGATGAATGGTTAATGTATCTTGAATCATCCAAGCAAAAAACTAAGGTATCAGTATCTTTTTCATAATAAGAATACGTGAGTACACATTCTATATAATTATTCGTTAAAGGTGATTTATCTGAGGTCATTAGCGTTAAAAACTGTTCCTTTGTCATGATTAGAACATCTTGTGGTCGAGCATGCCAAAAAATTGTTTTTTCTGGTATAAACTTCTTTGCAAATACTCCTAAGCCATGAATCTTACTTGGTTTAACTTCTGCATATTCCATAAATGGATTTATTGGAGTTAGGTTATAGGGAATTTTTTTAATATGGTTCTTTAATACCATAGGTTTCCTCGCTTTTTCTTGGTCAATTGAATGAGATAAAATTATATTAATTATCAGTGCAGATCAGTGTTATCATTAATCATCTTTGAGTTAAATCTAAGAATTGATTTCATAACGCCAACACTTCATCGAGATTAGTAAGGGGTATCCAAGCCCTAATAATCCCACTCGATATAATTTTATCTCATAATTATTAAAAACTACTAACTATTAATTGTTTTTCCACATTCGATCAATAAATATTAGTATAATCGGTGTAATTATTTGAATAATATCTGATGCAAGAGTTGCTGGTAAAAACTCAAAAGTGAGATTTCCTACTGTGTGCAGCAATGCTGTGGATAAAACGCTTCCCCCAGTACGATTATAAAGCCAAGTAAGAATAATAGTTATTTTTAAAGTGTTTAATAGAAAAAGGATGAATTGAAAAGGAGAATCATATTGAGGTAAATACATAGGCGCGTGCCAAAGTCCCCAAATTAGACCCAAAATTAAGCTTGAAACAAGAGGAAAATATTTCAATTGCAGTTTAGGTAAAATAAAACCACGCCAGCCTGGTTCTTCATTAGTACCTGCTCCAAAGAAAAAAGTGTATAAAAAAGTAAGAATTATTAATCCTACAAGCTCAAATCCACTAGGTAAGCTTAACCATATAACAGTTCCACCAATTCCGAGGGTAATAGGATTCCTATGAAAAAAATGGTGGGTAGATATAGAATTGCGAATATATACAAAGCAAAATGTCCTTTAGGTTTTATATATGATTGAAATATGGTTTTAACATCATCATTTTGAGAAAAACCAGAATATACCATAATTGCCGGCAATAAGCCTAGAAAAAAAGCGGCTACTATGATTATTAAAGAAATAGATGCACTTTGTATCAAATAATTCATAATGAAAGTGATTGTAGCGATTATCCAGACGATTAAAAAAACAATCCACTTAACAAGTGAATTATTGTTATTTTGTTTATCACCAGTTATTTTAGATATTAGCAATGCCATAATAGCGGGTGCGTAGATTGCAAATATAACAAACAATAGAGTAATATCGTTAGGAATTAAAACATAAATTAATAAAAACTATCCACGAAAATGTAAAAGTTAATATAAAGAAAGTAAGTAATGGATAGCACTTAATAACGTCATTTATTTTAACTATAATTATATCCCCTATTCGATTTTTTAAATTTTTATAATAATTCTTTTATTTTAAGTGTTCTGGAATTCTTTGATTTCTATATAAATCTTCATACGTTTCTTCTTGCCTAATTTTGAAAGTTTTACCATTACTTATTAGAATCTCTGCTGTACGAGGTCTTGAATTATATAAACTGCTCATTACAAATCCATAAGCACCAGCGTCTAATATTGCAAGATATTCTTCTTCTTTTAACTCTGGTATTACTCTTTCTTTACCGATAACATCCCCAGATTCGCAAATTGGACCAACCACGTCATATTTGATCCTATCCCGCTCTTGATTCTCTAAACATGGGATGATATGATGATAGGAGCCATACATAGTAGGTCTAATTAAAGTATTAAACCCTGCGTTAATCCCCGCAAATTTTTTATAGCCATTATCTTTGACAGTGTTTATTTGTGCCAAAATAATGCTTGACTCGGCCGAAAGATAGCGTCCAGGCTCAATAATAAAACATGGTTCGCCAAGATCTCCACGTGTTACTAGATCCTTAAACCTTTCTACAACAACATCTTTATAAATACCTAAATCCAACGGATCTTCTTCTGGACGATATGGTATTCCTAAACCTCCCCCAAAATCTATGAATTCCAACTTAATATTAATTACATCGGTTAAATGAGTAATTATAGTAAGATACTTTTCTACAGCTTTTTCATAATCATAAGCATTGAGGATCCCTGAACCGATATGGATATGTGTCCCAAATCTTTTAAATCCTAATTCTTTTGCCAGAGAGTATGCTTCTATAACTTGGTCTTCAAGGATGCCAAACTTTATCATTTTTCCAGCGGTTATAGTATGAGAATGATGCCCTGCTCCGAATTCTGGATTAATTCTAAATGATATTGCTTGTTTTTCTAATTCTAAATCATCATAGATTTTACTTAATCGTCTTAATTGACTAATACAGTCTAAATTTATATGTACCTTATACTCAACCGCAAATTTAAGATCCTCATTAGTAAACATGTTTCCTGTAAAAAATATCTTTTCCGGGGGAATACCCACCTTAAAACATTCATGAATTTCTCCTGTTGATGTACAATCAAAAGAAGCCCCTTCTGAATTCAAAATTTTTAAAACCGATAAGCTTGAATTTGCTTTTACAGCAAAATAGATACTATTTCTCTCATAAATGGAATCCAAAGTTTGTTTTAAATCTCGATACATTTTCCTAATCATTTCTTCATTAATCACATATATAGGAGTACCATATTCTTCGGCCATCTCTATAGTGTTTACATTAGCGAAATGTAGAATTCCATCTTTATATTGTAAATCTTTATTTTTTAACCATTCAGCATATTCCATGATACAATCCTTTTTTATTTATATTTCAATCTCTTCGATTATTCCATTAAAAACTTTATTAATTGGACCTTCCATAAGAACAGTTTTACCGGAATATTCTATTTTAAGGTCTCCTCCGTCGTTGTGTACGATAATTGGAGTATATTTTTTGAATATTCCGAGAATAGAACCCGCAACTACGGTAGCGCAAGCTCCCGTTCCACAGGATTTGGTAATACCGACTCCTCTTTCAAATACTCGCATAATACATTCCTTATCAGAAACGACTTTTACAAATTCTACATTTGTTTTATTTGGAAAACGCTCATGAGCTTCTACCAAACCACCATACTTATTCAATTTGTCGTCATTTAACTGTTCTTTAACAAAAATTATCGCATGGGGATTTCCCATTGATACTGCTGTAAATTTGAAAATTTTATCTAAGATAGGAATCGGTTCATTTACACATTTATTTGAAAAACCCTCAGATATGACCGGTATTTCTTCACAATTTAAAATTGGAGGTCCCATGTCGATTTGAACACCCTCAACAATCCCTCCGTTAAGAGTTAATTTAGCACCCATAACTCCCTTAAGTGTTTCAATGCTGATCTCTTCCTTCTTGACAATTTCGTGTTCATAAACATACTTTGAAAAGCATCTAATCCCGTTTCCACACATTTCCGCTTCAGAGCCATCATTATTGAATATTCGCATCTTAACATCTGCTTCATTTGAATTATTAACAAAGATTAAACCATCCGCACCAATTGAAAAGTGAATTTCGCATAATTTAATTGCTAAATCGGGCTTCTTATTTTCAGGTATATTCCATTTAATATCATTAATTATGATATAGTCATTTCCAAGGGCGTGGTACTTGGAAAACGATAAATTTTCAAATTTCATTTTAAAATCATCTTGAGTATAGATTAAATCTTATTATATAATAATATCAATAATAAAATTTAAATGTTATTTGTGTATATATACATATATACACATCTATGTGAGATCATCCATATTGAGAGAAGAAAATTTAGTTGAATCATTAGAAAACATTGGATTAACTCATAACCAATCATTGATCTATTTCACTTTAATAAAAGCTGGGAAGAATGGAAGTATAGTCCGTGATTTAGATCATGCTACTGATATCAAAAGGACTAATATTTACCCTATTTTGCATGAATTAATTGATCTTGGTTGTATTATTGAAGGTGGATATGCCGAAAAATCAAAAAATGCAGCAATTTATACTGCTATAGAACCGATATTTTTTATTGACCACCTTATTCAAAAAAAGAGAGACGAAATAAATCACCTACAAAAATTTAAAGAAACCAACGCAAAATCATTACAATATATATTTCAAGAGGGGATAGAAATAACTCTCGATGAAATTGATCCAATTTTAAGAGAATATTTTAAGCCATTGATAATGTCAGGTTGGAAGATTCATTCCATTGTAAAAAGGAATGATATCCCAATGTTTGATTACGAGGTTCATGATTGTATGCTTTATGCACCTCATGCGAGTATCTTAAAAGATTGTAGCTTCCACTTATTTACATTTGGTTATGATATTCAAAATGATAAAAGTGCCCTTGAATTCTTTACTCAGAGTTTAAAGAGAAAAACGAAAGAAATAAAATCCTATTTTTTTGATATAAAGCAAATTCAGTTACTAGATGAGAAAGTTGAATTCTTTAACAATACATTTCAAAGCTATAAAATGCGGATTAAAATTAACGACCTTAAAAATTCAAAATATTTTTCAGAAGAATTGAAAGAAAATACCAATATGAAAAACGACATTTATTTTGAGATTGGAAAGGCAGTTATTATGCCCATTAAGAACAAATTATTTTATTTCTGGGCTGAATCTAACCAAATTTTAAGTGAAATTATTGAACCTATTATTAAGATTGAAAAACTTTAATTAAAAAAATTAAAATGAAAAATTTTAAAATTTGTAATGAAATATCTATTTTATTAGAATTCGAAGTTACAACATGATGAATAAGAAAAAAGTCATCTTGCTTTTATCCTTATTTTTCTTCTTGGTACCAACCATTAATGTCAAAGCTTTTTCATATATTGACTATATTAATAATGGAAATTATGCCTTTTTTTTATTCGACCTGGGAACAGGAAATAGTACTGAAATCAGCGTTACTCATGACGAGAATGGAAATTTTACTCTTTTTCTGTTTAACACACGCCCGATTGAAGCGTATGTGAAAGGTGATAAAACTCTTGATAATCGGATTTTTAGTCACGTAATTAGCTCTAGTTTGATTGATAGCCCTTATATTAATTTTACCGCCCCAGAAACTAAAGTTTATTATATAGAGGTAATATTAGTAGGTGGCGGACCAGATACTTATACTTTAACAAGCACCAAGGACTTAACCCGATATTATCTTCCAATTATTCCAGGATTTCAAACTGAATTACTTTTGTTTTCATCAATTCTCTCAGTAGGATTAATTCTTATATTATATAAAAAAAAAATAAGGAAAAATTAGAGCAACATTTTTAATTATCCTATATATATTTTCTTTTAAGTGATTTTTCTAAGTTATCATTACAATTAGATCATTTTTTACTTAAAATTCTATAGTTAGAAAGCTAAAAGGTAAAAAAAATGTATGAAAAAAAACCTTGGATAAAGTTTTATGACGGTCATGTTCCTGAACATATTGATTACGCTCGAACCACCATGTACAACGCGGTGGTAAAAACTGCAGAAAAATATCCCCATTCAATTGCTTATGATTTTATGGATAACGAATCTACTTATCAACAGATGGTTGAACAAATAGATCAATGTGCTAGAAGTTTAGCTAATTTAGGATTAAAACCTGGGGATAGAATGACCATAGCGATGCCAACATCTCCTCAAGGAGTCATTTGCTTTTACGCAATAAATAAAATTGGTGCAATCGCTAGTATGATCCACCCACTAAGTCCACCTAAACAAATAGAATTCTTTTTGAATCTAAGTAGAAGTAATTTTGCCCTTACGATTGATAGTGTATATCCAAATTTCAAACAAATTTTAAGTAACACGAATCTGAAAGGATTAATTCTAACTCAATTTAGCCAAGATGAAATAGATGTGGTAGACTCTCAGCTAATATTCCGGTGGAATGATATCATGGCGAAGTCATATCCGGAAACACCTGAATTTAAGAAGGATCCTGATGAAATGGCAGTCATTTTATATTCGGGAGGGACAACTGGAGTACCAAAAGGTATAATGCTTTCAAATTACAATTTTATAGCAGAGGGAACACAAGTTGCTACTTGGATGAATATGTCAGATAAGGATTCTTCACTTGCAATATTGCCGATTTTTCATGGATTTGGATTAGGAGTATGTGTTAATGCAATATTCATGGGAGGGGGTAAAAGTATCCTAGTTCCATCATTTACTCCCGATCAAGTTGCTGATTTAATTAAAAATAAAAAACCAACTTTAATCTTTGGTGTACCTACTTTATATGAAGCCCTTAATAGAAACAAAAAATTTCAGAAAACAAACCTAAGTTTCTTAAAAGCAGCCTTTTGTGGTGCCGATACATTAGCACGTACTACAAAGGAAAAATTTGAAGAGATTTGCAAAAATAATGGTTCTGATGTTCAACTTCGTGAAGGATATGGATTGACCGAAGCTGTTACAGGAATATGTGCTATGCCCTTAGGAGAATACAGGGAGAGAAGCATCGGTATTCCAATGTCAGATATGATGATGAAAGTAGTAGAAATTGGAACCATTAATGAAGTTTCGGCTGACCAAGAAGGTGAATTGTGTATTCATGGACCTGCTGTCATGTTAGGGTATTTGAATAAACCTGAAGAGACAGCAAAAACACTTAAAAAGCATGATGATGGAAAAATTTGGTTACATACTGGAGACATTGCCACTATGGATAAGGATGGATTCTTTTATTTCAAACTTCGGCTAAAGCGAATGATTAAATCCTCTGGTTTTAATGTCTATCCTGCTCAGGTAGAGGATATTCTTTATAAACACCCAGATGTTCTCGAAGCTTGTGTTATAGGAGTACCTGATGAAAAACAAGTACAAACAGTGAAAGCTTTTGTTGTTTTAAATGATGGATATAAGGAGACCCCAAATTTAGCAAAAGATATTATTAAATTTTGTCAAGAAAATTTGTTAAAATGGTGTTGTCCAAGAGAAATTGAGTTTAGTAAGCAACTACCAAAAACTCTTGTTGGAAAAATTGATTTTAAGTTATTAGAGGAACAAGAAAAGGAAAAGTTAAAAGCAGTCGGGAAATTCTTTGGAGAATAATTCTTATATTTATGTTTTAATATGTACCGAGGAATAAACCAGATATTATCTTCCAATAATTCCCGGTTACCCAATCGAAATTATAATTTTTTCGACTATTGCTGCGATTGGAGTACTTTTATTATTATTTAAGATGAGGAGAGTACAGATAAATTTCTCCTAAACCTACACTCCCTCATTTATTTGTAAATATTTCTTTAATAAATCCTTCTAAAAAGGGAAAATCTTTTACCTCAATAACTTGGTTTGTCTGATTAAATTTATTTAGTATCTGCATCATGGAAGTATTCTTTTGAAAGTTCTCTGTAAAATTAGCTAATTTTTTTTTAGCTATATATGTCTGACCCTTGAATACATAACAAAAAGAAAAATCCGCGATATTGTTCATAAGAACAGTATATTGACCGAACTTAGCTCGATCAAGCCCCACGGAGAAAACTTCATCACTAAACGAAGTAAGAGCAGATAAAAAGCCCCCGAAAATCTCATCTTCGATTTTTATTTCATCAGAAAAAGGATATGAAAATAGGAGAATCCCCCCTCCTGCTAGTATTAAAAGCAACACGGGTTCTTCATTAATCAACTCTGGTGCCTTTATCGCACGTTTTCGCTGCAAAAGTTCTACTGATTCATTTAATGATGCTAAAGCCATTCGTTCTGAGATGGGAGCATCAGATGCTTTGAATTCCTCCCATTTATCTAGTTGCTCCAATAAGTTATCGTGTTCAGTTGAAATAGCACGGGCTAACAATTGAAGACTATGTTCCTCAGCAATGTGCTGAGCTTGAGTTAAATATCGTCGAGTATCCCCCATATTCATCTGAAGCAAAGAAATTTTCCCATATAATAAATGTGCTTGAGCTTGTAAAGTATAAGAATTTGTCCGTTCTGATTCCTTTAGTAGTCTTATAACAAGTGGTTTAATATCATCAATTATTTTTAAATTATTAGTTGAACGCAATTCTTCAAGATAATAATCACATAGTTCGATTAAAACTTCTGAGAATTCCTCTGATAGTCCGTGATTTGCTATTGATTTCGTAGATTTATGCTTCTCTGTTAATTGTTTTAGAATTTTCTCAGCTTCAGCTCGATCTCGAATACGTGAGCTTGATCTTAACAATCGTGCTTTTGACAATCTATACCAGGGGTATTTTTCTGATTTTTTGTTTTGTTCTAGATAATGAGAGAAACGTTCTAGGTATTCTTGTGCTTCATCAGGAGAATCCTTGTATAAAAACACTTTTATCAAGCTGGTGTAATCGACTGAGACCCAAGCAACCCAGAGTCCAGGTGTGGTTTGTTCGAATATTTTCAAACTTTTTTTTAAATATTCAATTGCTTGGTCTAGATCTCCTTTTTGAAAAAAAATTGTACCAATAAATTGGTAAAGCCCTGCTCGTCCCATTTTAGTTATTAAACTACTTCCCTTGTAAAGAGCCAAACTCTCTTCATTATATTTTAATGCTAAATCTAATTCCCCTTTGAAAGTGTAAGAACCTCCTAGTATATTTAAAACATGAGGTACAATGGATAAAGATATATAATAATTTTTAAAAATTTCCAGACACTTTTTATGGTGTTTTATAGCTTTATCATAATTATGCTCCCAATAATGGAAATAACCCTTCATAAAAAATAGATAACCCTCTCTCAGTTTAACCTCGTAAGGAGGTTCTTGTGATGCTGATTTAAGCAATTTCTCACAAGATACAACATCTTCCCATAACTTAGGAGCTCTTCCTAGTAGAACCATAATTTGCCATTTTAAAAAGATAGAATCAATTATAAGCAAGGGTTTATTCTGCTTTCTACTCTCCTGATAATTTTCTTCTACTATTTTAAGACATTCTTGAACTCTTCCCATATAAAACAAAATAAATGCTTTAAGACCCCGATAATTATGTAGATCATCTTGATTTAGTTCTTCTACATTTTCAAAATTCGCTATTGATTCTAAAGCTTCCTCTTCTTTTCCCTCATTTAAAAGATTCAACGCTTGTTCTAATTCCTTATGCATTGGAATTCGTATGAGATTTTTATCTTTTTGTCTTTCTTGTATAAAATTCATGTATATCGATGGGTTTTTTCTTATTATTGATTTCTAATTCTTATTGATTTCTACACTTTAGTTAAAAATTAAGAAGATAATTTTCCTTAAAAGATTAATTCTTATCGATCTTTTTATCTCTTAGATAAGCTTCTAATTTAACAGTATTATACATTATCAAAATTCAACATGCTATGACGAATTTCGTCGCACTCCCCTTTTAAATAAACTTAAATTCAATTCTACAATTCCCTATCTATCAAAATACTAAATAACAAAAAAAGTGATGTAAGATATCTTTTAACGAGTTAAGTAAAAAATTAGCGGAATTTATGAAAGATACCGAAGAAGTCGAACTTAATGACGTAGATCTATTCGCTGAGTATCTTGAACTCCAAATGTTACCTGGAATCGTTCAAACTGCGGCTCAAGCTGTTCTACCAGGGGTGCCAGGAAAAGCTGAATGGACTCCAGCCAAATTCGCACTCGATTTAGACTATCCCGGGAAAATCCAAACAATAGAATTTATTCGATCAAATGGGAAAAAGGCGGTTATTGGAGGGGAAGTAGTACCACCCTTTTACAATTTTCTTGGATTAGATAAAAGGAATCCGAACCCTCCCTTAGTCACTTATGATGTATTTGACATGGGTGCAGATATGATGCTTCCTAAACCAATTAAAGAGCAATATGGAGATGTTTTAGCTAATCCTGCTGAATGGGCTAAATTTGCTGTTAACAAGTTTGGAGCTGAATGCATAACATTTCATTCGCTCTCGATAGATCCCGCGATGGGCGATAAACCTGTCTCGCAATCTCGGAAATTTCTTGAAGATATTCTCCAAGCTGTTGACGTTCCAGTTATTATCGGATGTTCTGGAAATAAAAAGAAGGATGTAGAATTGTTTGAAGTTACCGCAGCAGCAACAGAAAGCGAAGTTTTAATGCTTTCAGCAGCAGATAAGGCTACTTGGGAAGAAGTAATCCCCCTAGCAGTCAAATACGACCATAATTGTCTTCTATGGACAAGTTTAGACTTGAACAATCAAATTAAAATGAATAAGGATGCATTAGAATTAGGACTTGCTCCCAACCGAATAGTTATGGATCCTACATGTGCCACTTTGGGCTATGGGATGGAATATTCTTTCAGTATTTACCAACGGATGCGAATAGCAGGATTATTAGGAGAAACTGATTTAGCATATCCTATAAGCGGAGGAACTACAAACGCCTGGGGTGCACGTGAAGCATGGATGAGTGAAAAAATAGCACCAGAATGGGGGCTGAGGGAGTATCGAGGCCCTATGTGGGAAATTATAAATGCTTTATGTTTAAGCCTTGTAGGACTTGATTTGGCTATGATGTTTCACCCTATTGCCGCCAAACATGTAAAAGAGATAACAACCCAATTCTTTAAAGCTGTACCAAAAGAGTTAGAAGCAAAAGGCTATACCGATTGGGTTAACGCCAATTTGAAACGTTAACTTCAATTTTTCTTTTTTTACAAAAAAAGAATATATTTTTTTAAATTTTTTTATATCATATCTATTCCTTGAAATTGTCTATTCGACACATTTCCATGAATCAGTGATTAAATGATATTCGGAGAATTTATCACTAATTTTAGACAGGGGGTTTTTATGTTGGCTTTCTACTTTTATTACTTCACCTACTAATTCAATTTTTTCTTTACAAGAGATTGAATTTTTGGTATATACTACAATCTGATGACCATCGCTCAAATCAAAATAATTCATAAATGGATGAGAATCAATATAGGTAGTAAGATGTTGCCGTATAGCTTTACCTATTTCCCCAACAATCTTAACTTTTTTTCCAAGATTATTAGTAAGATCAAAATAATTAGAAACAGTATCCATAATTATGTTTTTTTAGGCAATTCTAAATTATTTGATATTTAATATGATTATAAAGTTTATATCATTTATTTGATACACTTCACATTAAACAATATTTTAAATTATTATATCAATTAAATAAGTAATTAATAGTGGAGTTGAAATACAGAGGTAATTTCATTTGGATAATGAAGATGTTGGTAGATACTGGGATGAAAATGCGGAAAATTGGACAAAGCTTGTAAGAATGGGATATGATCGCTATAGGAACTTAGTTAATTCTCCTGCTTTTTTTAAAATGCTGCCAGAAGTTTTAAATTTAGAAGGATTAGATATTGGTTGCGGAGAAGGATATAATACAAAGATAACGGCAAAGTTAGGAGCAAAAGTTACGGCAATTGATATTTCTAAAGTGTTTATCCAGTATGCAAATCAAAGTGAAGAAAAGGAACCATTGGGTATTAAATATCAAGTTGCTAGTGGGACAAATCTTCCCTTTTCAAACGATCACTTTGACTTTGCAATAGCTACAATGAGTCTTATGGATATGGCAGATAACGAGAAAGCAATACAAGAAGCCTATAGAGTCATAAAATCTGGGGGATTCTTTCAGTTTTCAATTCTCCATCCTTGTTTTGCCGATCCTGATCATGAATGGGTTAGAAATGAAGAAGGAAAAAAGATTGGTTTTGTTGTAAAAAATTATTTTAAGAAACACAATGGAGAACTTGAAGAATGGATATTCGGTGCAGCTCCTAAAGAGATTACTGAAAAAATGAAAAATTTCATAGTCCCACGTTTTTCTCGAACTTTATCTGAATGGTTAAATTTGTTAATTGAAAACGGTTTCATCTTAGAAAGATTTTGTGAACCTTATACAGATGATGAAATTTTAAAGAAATTTCCAGAGGGTTATGAAGCTTGGGTTATTCCATGGTTTTTGATTATTCGCTGTCGAAAACCCTAATTAAAATTAAGTGGGTATGTGCCCCATTTTTTTATTGCTTTTGGAATTTCCATAATGTTGTTCAATGAAACGCCCCATGGAAGACAACAAATAGGGCCAACTACATATCTTCCACCAGTTGCTAAATTCATGATGTTTTCTTTTACTTTATTTTCAACATCTTGGGGAGTACCATTTAATAATTCTCGACTTACATCAATATTTGCTCCTATAATTGTCACATTTGGGAATTTTTCTTTAAAATTTACCCAATATTCAATATCTAAAGGATGTGAGCCATTGACAGCTAATAGATCAATTTCCTTACAAACTTCATCGAAGTACGGGGTCGTGCCACAATTATGGAGTATTATACTGGCTTTCGTTTCTTTTTGGATTCGTTTAATAAACTGCCCCTCAAATTTCATTGCATCTTCGAAACTCATCATGTGTTTGTTAAAAGAATAACCAGTAAAGAAAATCATTCCAATCCCTCCTACTTTTTCCTTGTAAAAATTAAGGATATCCATCTGTGATTTATATACTTTTTCACATAATTTTAATAATAAATCCGGATTACGACGCATGTCTCTATAAGCTTGTATACCTCTTAATTCTTGAACTACAGACCAAATTCCAAGACATAACCCACCCATTCCTAGTTTTTTATTAATTATATCAAGAGCGGAAATACATGTATCCCATACAGAAATTTTTCTATGATCTGGGATTTCAAGTTTATCAATATCTTCTTCTGTCTTGCATACAACACCTTGTTTTGCCATGAAAACTTTATAATCGAACCATTTTATAGATTCCTTTTTGTTATTTGCTTCAGCAAAAGCCAATGCTTCTCCCGGACCGGCATAGGCCGTTGGAATCGAAATCGTATCCGCTTTTAAAAATTCAAATGTTGTAATAGCAGCATTAGCATAATTTTTTGGAGAAGCTATGATTTCTTTATAAGTTTTACCTGTTATTCGACAAATCATTTCTTCACAAGCTAATGGAAAATAAGGTACCCTATCAATTTCATTTGTCCCAAAAAATGTTCCGATGATTCTTTTTCTTGATGCATCCCAATCATATGGCAATTTAAGAAACCTCCATTAGCTTTTTTATTAATTTTACACCTTCCCATCCGTCTTTCGTCCACGCATCAGCGCCTACCTGTTTACATGATTCTTCAGATAAAATTCCCCCCCCTAAAATAATTTTCGCATTAATTCCTTCTCGTTTAAGCAGTGCTATAGTTTCTTTCATTTTAGAAATCGTGACGGTTAATAGCCCACTTATTCCAATAATGTCCGCATTTTCTTTCTTCGCAGCTTCTAAGAATCTTTCAGGAGAAACATCCACTCCTAAATCAATAACTTCAAATCCTTGACCTTGTAATAGTGCAATGACTAAACTTTTACCTATATCGTGTAAGTCACCTTCAGGAGTTCCAATTAAGACTTTAACAGGTGTTTCGTGAGTTCCTTCTTTTAATTTTGGTTTAATCACATTCATGCAATCATTAATAGCATCCGCAGCTAACAGCATATCTCCGAGAAAATATTCTCCCTTTTCATATTTCAATCCAACATTTTCTGCTCCTCTTATTATAACTTCATTTAGTATTCGTTTGGGATCAACTTTAGCTTTTAGAGCTTTTTTAGTTAAGTTAATCGTATCTTCTGATTTTCCTTTTATAATTGTACTCCTTAATTTTTCCAAAAGATCGTTATCATTCAAAACTATTACACTACTGTTATTTCTAAAAATTCTACTATTAAGCGCTAATTAATATTCTTATTAAAACCATTTTTCAAATAAACTTTATTATTCCCAGAAATACTCTATAAACCACCCTTTAATTATAGACTTTAGTCGTTTATATCGAATTTAAATTAGAAATTTAAATATACTCATTCGAATATCCAAAAATAATGAAAAAATTTGTAAAAATAAAAGTAAATTATCTGAGAAAAACTTCTTTATACTTTCTCAATTTTCAAGTAATAATTCTCGCCATCAACTTTAAATTCTAATATTTTATCACTATGTTTTTCTATGTACCGTTTTATATTTTCTCCCGCTTCTGCGAAATCTCCTGTAACTTCAATTATATCTCCACTTTTCATCTCAAGAAGTTGTCTTTTAGTTTTTGCTACTGGCATTGGGCATACTAGTCCAGAACAATCTAATTTACGTGAGGTTACCATTTTTTATCAATTCACGTTCCATCTAGCTAAATAAGACTTTATCAGCTTCAACACACATATCAACAAATCCATTCATAGTCGTTTTTTTAATACCTTCAATCAGTTCCTCTTCCGTCATACCCCGAGCTTTCATACATACACCACAAACTTTCACGGTTGCACCTTCGGAAATCACATCTTTCATCCATTTTTCGAGGTTATCATAAGTAGAGGGATCTTGATTCTTCTTCCCTACAAAAATTCCATCTTCAACTAAAAAAATATTGATTTTATGATCTTCCAATAGCGCGGTATAAGCAAACCTTAGCATTGTAAAGGGTCTTTCCTTTGTGTAAGGGCCATCTGAAATGATAACAGTAAAAATTTTGTTTTTATCGCTCATTTTTAGTTTCCCTATTTTTATATTAGTGTAATAAAAAGTCTATCTTTGATAGAATAAACAGTAAGAGATTTATTAATTTTTTCGTAATGGTTTATCAAAAAAATCGATAAATAAAAATAGATTAATGACTGTATATTAAATGATAATAATTAATTGAATGAAATATAATTTGAAGGCGATTTATAGAGTGAATATTGAATATTTAAGAAATTTTATCCTTTTAACACAATATAAAAGTTTCTCGAAATTAGCACGAGAACTTCCACTTTCTCAGAGTACATTATCACATCAAATATCACAGTTAGAAAAAGATTTTGGTGGGGTTGTTTTGATTGATAGGTCAACAAAAAAATTTGAATTAACTAAAGCAGGAACATTATTACTTAACCACGCTAGGCAGATAATAGATTTATATGATAGATGTAAATTTGAAATTTCTAAATTTCAAGATCAAATGATTGAAGATATTGTCATATCTGCATCTACAACTCCTGGTTCGCACATTTTACCACGATATATAGCAGAATTTCGAAGTAAAAACTCAAACGTAAACTTTAAAATAATAATTAATAATTCTCAGAAGTCTATTGAAAATTTGAAGAATGGAATGGCAGATTTCGCGGGAATTGGCAGTTTTATGAATTATAGTGAGAAAGAATTCGAATACATCATGATTGGGGAAGATAAGTTAAAGTTTATATGTTCTCCTAATCATGAATTGATTAAAGATACTAATCTGGTGGAATTTGAAGATCTTCTCAAATTTCCTTTTATATGGAGAGAAAAAGGCTCAGGAATGAGAGGAACCTTCGAACAACAATTTCCAGACTACAAAAAATTACAAATTGAGTTAGAAATAAATGACAACGATTCAATTATTTCAACTGTAAGCGATTCTAATTATGTTAGCATAATGAGTGAAATCATGATTGACAAAGCAGAATCTGCAGGATTAATAAAATCATTGATAATTAATGATTATCCTCTAATAGCTAAAAGACCTTTATACTTTGTTAGACTAAAAAATAAGGATTTAAGTAATTTAAAAGAGAAATTTTGGGATGAAATCGAATCAAAAGCGAAAAAAATAGGAGAAAATATTTAAAACTTAATATCATCTACCTTTTTCATGTGTCTAATTGCTTGAATAGAGTAAATTATACTCGTGATAATAGCATGAACACAAATTGAAAAAATTGCATATTCAAAATGACCTAAAATACCAAAAATTAAGATATGCAAAGTATAAATATTTCTTCTTCCATCAAATTTTCGAAAGATTTGATCAAATCGGCTACTATCAGCTAGAGTAATCCCCATTACTTCTTTATATTGCATAGAACAATGTCGATTAAAAGAATCCATTAGAAGTGTTATAATTAAAACAATAATAACATATACAGAAACAATTATAAAATACGCTCCAAGCCCTATTCCCACATAAATCGATTGCTCATATAACTGATCAAATGAGTGTTCCATGTGCCCTGCTTTACTTTCTTTCATTCTCAAACGAGCGAGTTTACCATCTACACCATCTAAAATATTAATGAGGATTAATAAAATAAGACCGAT
>JAEOTR010000088.1 GCA_016839705.1 Promethearchaeota archaeon
ATATATTTCATTAGTAGAATCAAAAAATGTGAATGATTTAGGTATTTACATTCAACCAATAAATCAAGGAACTTCTTATCATTGTGAATTTGATCTTTTCTATAATCCTAATAACAGTTCTTTATCTGAAAAATTAAAAGATACATTCTTAGAAATTAGCAGAAATCTTATGGATAAAGGTGCCTTTTTTAATCGCCCCTACAGTCTTTGGGCTAAAGAAGTGTATAAAAGACACAGTGATCAAACCCAAGTTGCCTTTAAAAAAGTAAAAAAAATTTTTGATCCTAATAATATATTAAACCCGGGAGTTCTATGTTATGATAGTTGATGAGCTAGAATATCAAAAAATGATTCAACGCTGTTTACGTTGTTCTATATGTAAGTGGATTCCTCAAGTTCAAATTAAAAGTCAAAAATACGCCACTGCATGTCCGTCGATAGATATCTATAATTATCATCCATATAGCGGCGGAGGTCGCATCATCTTAGCTTTGTTATTAGAGACAGGCAGAATTGAACCTTCAGAAGAATTACGAGAAATTGTTTATAAATGTACTGAATGCGGGAATTGTTCTGTTGCTTGCAAATTTCTTAATACTTTGGAACCGTTAGAAATTATAATGAAACTTAGGGAAAAATTAGTTGAACTAGGATATGGTCCAATGCCAAAACAGCAAGAATATATAGAAGCTGCCAATAAAGTCAATAATCCTTACAATGAACCTCATGAGAAGAGATTAGCTTGGTTACCAAAAGATATTCAATTAGACCCAAATGCTAAGGTCTTGTATTTTGTAGGCTGCACATCTTCTTATCGAAGACAAGAGATGGCAATCGCAGCAGTTCGTATCCTCAAAGCCGCAGGGATTTCATTTAATATATTAAAAGATGATGAATTTTGTTGTGGCAGCCCTATTTTGCGAACTGGAGATATCAAAACTTTTAAAAAATTTCTTCATAAAAATTTAGATGTTATTGAATCGAAGGGTATTGATACAGTTATTTTTAGCTGTGCTGGATGCTATGATACGTTTAAAGTAGATTATCCATTATATAGAGAATATAATTTCAGAGTATTACATACTGTGGAATTTTTTGATGAGCTACTCGAAACTGGTAGATTAAAACTAATAAAAGAAATACCATTAACCGCAACCTATCATGATCCATGTCATCTAGGAAGGAATGCTGAAAGATATAAGGAGTGGGATGGTGATATTGTTGATTTGATGCCTCTTGTATCTATTAATATACCTCCAAAACCTAAGCGTACTGGATCGAATGGTATATATGAACCCCCCAGAAATATACTAAAGAAAATTCCAGGGTTGAAACTTGTAGAAATGGAGCGTATAAAAGAATATGCTTATTGTTGTGGTGCAGGAGCTGGTGTCAAATCCGCTTTTCCTGAATTTGCCCTACAAACTGCAAAAATTAGAATTGAGGAAGCTGAAGATACTGGGGCAGATACACTTGTATCGGCATGTCCATTTTGTTCAACGAATTTACAAGATGGAATTAAAGAAAGTGACGCTAATCTGAAATATTATGATATTAGCGAATTATTATTAATATCTTTAGGTTTGGAACCTGAAAAATTAGAAAAAATTACAAAGAGGGTTGCATAATTGGTATTAGAAAAAGAAATTCTTAAAGAATTCCAAGATGTTGTAGGTTCACAAAATATTAGTGATGGTGAGGTAATTACAAATGCATATTCATATAACTGGTGTATGGAATATGTTAATTACATGGAAGGTAAAGAACCAATACCATTTTCCTCCATACCTAAAGCAGTAATATTACCCTCCTCAACAGAAGAAGTTCAAGAAGTTGTGAAGTTATGCAATAAATATGGAATACAATTTAAAGCTCAATCAACTGGTCTAGGTCCTTGGAATCAACCTTCAACAGAAAACTCAATTATTTTAGATCTCAAAAGAATGAATAAAATCATTAAAATTGATGATAGAAATCTATATGCAGTAGTGGAACCCTATGTTAGCGGGGCACAACTGCAAGTTGAAGCTATGAAATATGATTTAACGGTCCATATGCCAGGAGCAGGTCCTCAAGTCTCCCCTCTTGCTAGTGCTACATCTATGAATGGTCCAGGATTTACTTCTCCTCATACAGGACATAGTGCTCGAAATGTACTTGGTGTAGAGTGGGTATTACCAGATGGAGAAGTCTTAAGGTTAGGTTCAGCGGGTTTAAAGAATAACTCTGATTGGTATAATGGTGATGGTCCAGGTCCTAGTTTAAGAGGGATAATGAGAGGGTGGGCAGGCGCAAAATCTGGAATTGGCGTCTTTACAAAAGTAGCTGTTAAACTTTTTCCATATCCATGTAGCACTGATTTTAGACTAAAAGGATATTCTCCTAACTATATATTTGATATTCCCGATTTCATGCAATTATATGTAATGGACTGTAGAAGTTATAAATATCTTGAGAAAGCTATTTTACGAATTGAAGAAGAGGAAATTTCCTTTATGTGTAGCCATCTGTCGAGTTATGGATTAACAGCAATATTTTCGTATAGTATTGAATCTATGATGGATAAAATGGCTATAGCTAGCATGAAAACTCCTCTAGTTGTACTGATCGCAGCTAGAACTAAACATGAATTTAATTATAAGCAAAAAGTAATGGAGATGCTCTTGGATGAATTAAAATTAAAAAATATTATTGGTACAAAATACACTCCAAATTCAATTTTTTATGCAGAAGCATTGCGTTCAAATTTAGGGCTACATGGCTTTATAGTAACAGGAGGTTTTCAATCAGCGAAAGGTCAATGTGATACTGTTAAAACATGTCTTAGAACTACGAAAAAGAGCATTCCACTAAAAAAGAAATATATTAAAAAAGGAGTAATAGGAAATGATTTTGGAGAGGGAGTATGGATGACTTCATATGAATCAGGCCATTATTTTCATGTAGAATCGATAACAATGTTCGATCAAACAGATGAGGAAAGCGTGAAAGGAATGGGAGATTTCATGGAAAATAATTATCAATTTGATTTGGTTAAACATTTAGGAGCACCGTTTTTCGTAGAAGGTGATCGTATGCATGATAAGTTTGGTCCTGCTATGATGAATTATCATAAATGGTTAAGAAAGATAAAAAAAGCATTTGATCCTAATGGAATTGCTGATTCCGGATTTTATATTTCAGCAAAATCAGAGATGTAAATTAAAAAATCATCATTTAATTAGAAAGGAATTGTAATAATGAAAGCTAAAATACTAGAAAAAAAAGTAAGAGGGTTCGCTGGACTTATTGTTAATGTTCTGGAACCTTTAAATGAAAATCCTAAATTTAAAGAACAATTTAAGAATAAAAAACGAAAATTTCTCATAAATGCTTCAAATTTAACCTATGCTGCCTTAATTACTATAGATAATGGTAAAGTAATTATTGAGAGTGTTAAAAATAAACCACAAAGCAATTTGAAGAAGAAGATATTAGGTTGGGATGGTTATATTTCCATGAACTCTCAGATTTTTCTAGCACTTGCAATGGATAAGATTTCTTTAATAAATATTGGAATAAAATGGCTAACAAGGAAGGTAAAAATAAAGGGATTGATAAAAATGTTTACTCTATTAAAAATGTTGAATTTTTTAAAAGATTAAATGATATTCCTCTAAAAACCTTATTTTTCTTCTATTGCTTTTTTTGGAAACAAACGTTTTTTTAATTTTGCCGTTCCTGTATCCATATCATATTCTAACAATCCTACTTTCGCTAATTCTTGAACTGAATGTAGTATGTAGGCACCTCCAATTCCGGTTGTATTTTTCAGTTCCTCTCGCGTCATTTTTTCTTTATCTCCATGTAATGTATATAATATCCTGTAATGAGGTTGTCCCTGCCAAATTTCAGAAACTAAAGCGGCATAAATAGATAACAACGCACGTATTCTTTCAAAATTAAATTCTGCTTCTTCTGCTTCTACTGCAGATTTCATGAATTTTTGTAATTCGACTTTTACCTTTTTATATTCATCAAGTAATTTCATTTGTTCTTCTGTCATCGATCCTATTTTCTGATCCCTCTCTTGCTTTTCTTTTCCCAATTTTTTTGTCTCTTCTTCTAATTTAATTTTATCCTGCTCTAGTTGTTTTTTCTCTACTTCTGATTTAGATTTTTCATTTTCTAATTGTATCTTTTCAGCTTCAAGAATTTCTTTTTCATTGCTTAAAGATAATTTATCATTTTCAAGTTCTATTAATTCTTTTCTTGCTGTTTGTAGAACATTTATAAAATCTTTAAAATTAGTTTCTACATCCCTAAGGGTTTTATCAATAATATTTAAAGTACTTTTTTCTTCTGACATTGGAATCATAATATATTTTATTTATAATACTAATA
>JAEOTR010000031.1 GCA_016839705.1 Promethearchaeota archaeon
GATCCTGTAAATATGGCAGGTTTTGTTGCATCTAATTATCTCAGAAATGATATGCCAATTATTCATTGGCATGATTTCACTAATATCACGAATAATGGGAGTATTTTATTAGATGTTCGGACTAAAGAAGAGTATTCTGCAAGAGCTATTGATGGCTCAATAAACATACCAATTGAGGAACTTAGAGAAAGATTGAATGAAATCTCTAATGATTCACCAATTTATGTCTATTGCGAAGTAGGCTATAGAAGCTACTTGGCATTAAGAATTTTATTGCAAAGTGGATTTAAAGAAGTGTATGAATTAACTGGCGGCTTCAAAATTTATGAGATGGCAAATGCGACTACTGAAGAAATAATGGCTGCATGTGGTGGATCTGAGAACGTCATTGAAGAATTTGTACATGAAAAAGCTACTGAAATTGAAGATTACATAAAAGTGGACGCTTGTGGACTTTCATGTCCTGGTCCTTTAAATGTTTTAATTAAAGGACTTGAAACATTACCTGAAGATAAGAAATTAAAAGTCTATGCTACGGACCCTGGATTTAAATCAAGTGTTGAGGCATATTCGAAATTAAATGAAGCTGTGAATTTACTCCATCTTGGAAAAGAAAAGGGGATGTTAGTTGCTACTTTAGAAAAAGTACAACCTATTGAAATAATGCCGCCTCCTAAAAAGAAAACAAGAAAAGAACTAAGACCCCCAGATTCCCCTCCGGTTTCAGATATCAGTGCTGATGGACTTTTTGAACGAATTGGAACAGAAGACGAACCAGCTCTTATGATTGATGTTCGATCACCTCAAGAATATCATAGTCCTCATGGTCATATCAAAAATACTATATTAATTCCTCTAGGAGAGCTGTTAAATAATCCAGATGTTATTGCAGATTATAAGGATGAAGAAATTATCTCAATTTGCCACTCTGGGTCTCGCTCTATGATGGCTGCTCAAATTCTAGCACAAGCTGGATTTAAAGATATCCGGAATTTGACAGGTGGAATGATGATGTGGCATAGAAAAGGTTATCCCGTAGAATTAGAAGAAATTAGAATGACTGATACTTATTATTAATCCCTCTTTTTTCATTGGCAAATTAAACAGGAAAAATTCTCATATTTTTCTTTAACATCCGTTTTCCAGCTTCGATCATACCCATACGATCATGATCAATACCAAATTCTAAGTATTCAATACAGGTTCTACAATAGAGAAATTTCATCCGAGATAATAAAGAAGGATCATCAAAATACTCATATTTTAAAAGGAGTGTGTTTAGAAATTCAGGACCTTCATCGAAGAATTGGAGGTCGTATGCAGGATCATATATAGAACATTCCTCAAAATCAATGATGCCTGTGATTTCTGGTATATTGGTATCAGAATTAACTAGAATGTTTGAAGTATCGAAATCTCCGTGGATGAGATTTGGTGAGAAATGAAAATTTTTTTCATTCGAAAGGAAATCATCAAAAACTCTTTCTAACCATTCTTTTTCAAAGGGTTTTATTTCTGAGAAAACTATTTTCCTCAATCTCTCTAGTCTTTTTATCCAGTAGTGCTTGTACGAATCTCCTCTCAATGGTTCCCGTATTTGAAATAATTCAGTAAACCTTTTACAAATCGATTTTGAATGTAAAACATTTAGAAAAGATGCTACTTGTTCAGCTATTTTCCGTCTATAAGATTTGTCAGTCTTAGAAAATATACTCAAAAGGGATACACCGGGAATCTTTTCATATCCGATGAATGGAAAATCCTCAGTTAGAGAAATGAATAAAGGCTGTGGAATGGGTATTGAAATATGATTTTTTAGAAAATTCAATATGCTAGATTCCTTTTGGATTAAATCAACGCCTTTTTCATTTCTGAATAATCGATCTGGAATTCTAAATATGTATTTCATTTTAACTTCAAAAACATTATGGGTTCCATGATACAGGAATTTAATTTGATTTTTTGATATGTTCGGAAAAAATTTTGAAAATTCTTTAATCACTTGATTTATATCCACATCACTCGGATTTGATTCCTCATAACCGATCATATTATGAAGGCAAAATTAGAATAGTTTATTATAACTTTTATTGTATACATATCAAATATGCTTTTTCTTTAAATTATAATTAAAAAAGTTAAAATAAAGGTGAAATAATTTAAATCCAGATATATTCATATAATACGAATTTCCAATTTAAATATGGAGGTAAAAAACTATGAAAGAAACAGCAAAAAAATTATATACTGCATATGTTGGCGAATCACAAGCTAGAAACCGTTATAATTATTTCTCCAAAGTAGCAAAAAAGGAGGGATATGTATTAGTTTCAAAGATTTTTGACGAAACATCAGATCAAGAAAAGGAACATGGTAGTTGGTTCTATAAAATGCTCCAACAGTTCAAGAAAGAAGAAAAGTTTGATGAAATGAAAGTGTTACCAGATGCTGATTTCCCAACAACCCTAGGAACTACAATTGAAAATTTGGAATCAGCAATAGCCGGTGAAAATATGGAATGGCAAACCCTTTATCCTGATATTGTTAAGACCGCTGAAAAAGAAGGTTATCCTGAGATCGTTAAAAGAGTAAAGGCTATTATAATAGCTGAAAAACATCACTCTGAGAGATATGGGAAACTTCTTAAATTAGTCGGTGATGATGCTTTCTTTAAACGAGGTAAAAAAATAGTATGGGTTTGTATGGAATGCGGGTACGAAGTAGAAATGGATGAATTACCAAAAGACTTCAAATGTCCATCTTGTGATCATCCACGGTCATACTATAGAAAGAAATGTGAAGATTTCTAAAAAAAATAAATGAATTTTTAATTTAAAAGCAAAATTTTTAAAAATTAGATTATCTGAATAAAATCAAAAATAGAATAGTTTTGTGAAGAAAAATGGAACAGAAACAAATTTTTAGATGTTCGATATGCGGTAAAGTAATAGAAATATTAAACCCTGGTGTCCCTGAAACGATCTGTTGCGGTGAACCCATGAAATTAATGGAGGAGCAAACTGCCGAATGGGAGAAAGAGAAGCATGTTCCAAAAATCACGGTTGATGGCAACAAGGTCACCGTTGACATTGGAATCTCAATGCGAACTCCTCATCCGATGACTGACGAGCACTATATAATGTGGATTGAAATAATTTGTAAAGATGGCTGCTATGAAAGAAGATTCTTGAAGCCTGGTATGGAGCCAAAAGCCATCTTCACCGTAGCTAACCCAGAGGGGCTCTGGGCGAGGGAGTACTGCAATCTCCACTTCCTCTGGCGTTCTTAAAGTTCAACTTTTTTTTTTAATTTTATTGAATTCTTTATAAAATATGATTCCTAGTAAGGTTATCTCCCTCAGGTTTATATTTTTCTTCGACTAAAACATAAATATCTTCATCAGAAATGATAGCTAGAAATTTTGTAAAAGAACTGGAAAATTATGAAGTAACTTTAATACGTAGTAATTTAGGATTAATTGAACCAGAAAAACAGGAACTTATCCCCGTTATGTTAGTAAGACTTCCACTAGAGCAAAAACAGGGTTTTTTAGGAAGTCTTCACGATCCTCAAAATAAGAGAAAGAAGAATGAATTAATCAATAAACTCATGAAATTGGAGACTTCAAGAATAACCGACGATATTATTTAAGAGAGCATGACAATTGAAGACGCAAGTGAATTCTGGCTCCGATTAAATAAAAAAACAAGATAGTTGGATACGGTAGAAAAACTCTATGTTCTTTTAAAGTCTATACCATTAGTGTCTGAAGTTGAGAAGAAGAGAGAGATTATAGAATATCTCATTGAATATGAATTTTCATTAAGGAGATCAAATCTAATTAGAGAGTTGAGAAATCTTGATTTTCAAAAATATTAAAAAGAGAATTTGCAAAAATAGATATTAATTATGTGCATAAACCAGAATTAGGGATTATTTATCAAATTAGATCTTCTTACATAGAAGGTTATATTGATAAAGAAGCTTTCCGAGGTTGGCATGATTGGCATTTGAAAGAAGTTGATTTCGATTTATATGAGTTTGTAAAATTTATTAAAAATAGTGGGAGATGTTGTCTCATTTGTATGGAAGAATATGCAAAACCCAAAAAAACTCAAAAGTATTTTTGCCATAGAGATTTTTTAACCGATATAATATTAAACAACGATTCTGAGGATTTTTTACTTCGATTCTCTAAAAGAAAGGATCTATAAAGTAGATTTATACTATGGTCTTCTTTTATGAAGAACTCTTACCAGTTTAAGATTTCTTTTCCAAAACATTCGCTTTCCGTTTTATTCCTTGAGTAATCGTAACTTAACTGTTAGGAGTAAATTTTTTTGTTTTTGAGGTTACTAAGATTAAATAATAAAATTATGGAAAGAAAGGAATTGGTAAAATCGAGCTAAATATGATCGATAAGATATAAATCAATAAACTAGCGTGATAACGGGGTAATAATTTAAGAGCTGTGTCAGATGTTTGATTTTTAATAAGGGTTATGTTTGCGGTTATTAATATAATAAACGAAAGGCTAAACCCAATCAAGGCAATCATTCCAAGTTTAAATACCACCAGTAAGAACGCAAATCCTATGTTTATAAGAGTAAAATATGCAATCCATTTGACATTCCCCTTAATACCGTATAAAATTGTGATTGTTTTCAGATTCTTCGCTTTATCATTCTCATAATCCCCCAAATCATTTATTCCTAAATGGGCTTGTGCCCAAGGATAAAGAAAGAGCATGAGAAAGGCGATTGTTATTGAAAAGTGTCCATAACATAGATATCCAGCTACAAGAAACACTGTCAAATCCGTTCTTCCTATTAATTGAGCAAATGGAAACTTTTGGTTTACTTTTTTCTTGTTATAAAATGTCTCGGCGGAATATGCATAGATCATAATTATGTATAAATACAAGTTATTAGGAAATGGTAGAGTGGCGATTAAACCGAGAGTTATTCCAATAAAAATTATGAAAATAATTAAAGCTTCTTGAATAGAAACCGCTCCCGAAGTTAATGGTCTCTCTTTAAACGGCCTCCAATATCTGGTATATTCATTCTCATTTACTAATTTATCCACTTTTCTATCGATAATATCATTAAGCACCATTCCTGCCTCAAATCCAAATAATCCGATAAAAAATACCGTTATTAATAAGGGTAAAGAAAAATAGTTGTTTTCTCGAAAGGCTATCAATAAACCGGAAATGAAAAGTAGTGGCCACACTATAGCAAAATGTGCTCGAGTTAAGTCTAAATATGCTTTTAGCTTGGTTTTAAATGTCATAATTTTTAACATCCTTTTTTCTAATTATCTTCATAAGGTTTTATATCCTTTTACTAAGCTTATTCCGAAATCTTTGCATTTTGGAGGGTCTTCATTTGCTATAGGCCCTTTCATACCATCTACTTTTATGGATAGTGGTTGACTTAATTTTGTTAAAGTCGGAATTTTTTCACTAATCTGTCTCTCAATTTTATCCAACATATTTGTATAAGAAAATATTCCCTCTTCAGCCGTTTCAGAATCACCTTCCATATAAGTATCAAATACAGCATAGGACTTTGCTTTTAATTGAGATTTTGGAAGTTTATTGATAAATTTCTTTATCGAGCCTACATGCTTTCCAAAATGAATCGGAGATCCTATTAAAAGTAAGTCATAGGAATCATCTTTTTTAAGATTTACGTCTTTTACATTATTCACTATTACTTCATTACCCTCAATAGAACTGATTCCTTCAGCAATTAAATTGGCTACTTTTTCAGTATTTCCATATTTTGTATAATAAACTATTAAAACTTTCACTATAAACCCCTTTTTATATATTTTTTTAATTCCCTTTTTTGAATTATATTTTATGTGTTTAGTCTAGACTTCTAATAATTTATCTTTACATATAAATTTTCTGTAATTTTTTTAATAAATTCTAATATTGTTGGAGATTTTCCAACATAACCCTAAAAAGAATAATTAATCTCCAAAAGATTTAAATTCTTTAAAAATAAGATTAAGTCATGGATGAATTAGACGAACAGATACTTAGTAAATTAAAGCAAGACGCAAAATTGTCTTATAAAAAAATTGCTAAAATGCTAAAGATTCCTCCGAGTACTATTCATTTCAGGATCAAAAGGATGATAGAAGAAAAAATAATTGAAAGATTCAGCGCTATAGTAGATGTTGGAAAATTAGGTTATGAAACAGTAGGGTGGATTGGCTTGACAATTGATCCTTTAAAGACAGATGAAATAGCAAAAAAAGTAGCTTCTTTTGAAGAAGTAAGAATGGTTTCTATTACGGGAGGTGCTCACAATCTCGTAGCTCAGATTTTAACTAAGAATGAAAAAGATCTTTGGAATTTTATTCGAGAAAATATTCAAACTATTGATGGGGTACAAGGTCTTGATGTCAGTTCTTCCTTAAAAATTTTTAAATGGGATACCTATTATTTTTTTAATATTCCGGAAGAAAAAGACATTGTAGTGCTGGACGGCATAAAAAAGTAAATACACCCGAGTTAAGTACGAAAGAAGCAAAAAGAGTAATTGATGAAAGTCAACAGTTGGGTATATCAATTTTAGCTATTTTTAAAAATATTTTGTTAAACATGTCATTTTCAATTTTTCGCCAAACTTCATAACCCCTGACATCTTGAGGATATTGCAAATAATGCCGATTAATTTGTTTCATCTGTTTGAGAAGATAATTTAGTTTAAGCAACAATCTGGGCTTGGATATCCCCTTATATAATTTCAGTAGTAAATGCTTAATTGAGGGGGAGATTATTTTACCATCAAACATTTTTGTGAGTTCATTATCGCTAATTAATTTCTTCTTTATAATATAATTAAAGTCATTTGTTGCCAGGTGCTGTATGAGAAATCGAGCGATATCATTTGTTGCATGTCCTCTCCCAAAATCATTCATCAGAAGACAATTATAATCCCATAATTGTTCTAATGAATAATCCTCAGCTTCAATTGCTTTTTTCGCTACCATGGCAGCATAATAACCAGCTTTCATTCCGGTATGAATCCCGCCACCGTTCGCTGTGTTAACGTGGCATCCCGCATCCCCTATAAACATGATACCATTGTCAGCACATGAAGGAAGAGGTCTTCTAAGAGGAACAATATCTCCACCTGAAGATAATAATTTATAATTGCTTATGTTTAAAAATTTATTTACAACAAAATTGTGATAAATAGGTTTCAAATTACTTTTTTGACGTAAGGAAACACCTAGTCCCAGATTGGCTATGGAGTCTGATTTGGGAAAATACCATATATAGCCTCCAGGAACACTATCGAAATCAAATATCACATTTATGGAATCTGTGGGCATTTCTGGGCGCCAATTATCGTTGAATTGAATGATTTCCCTATAACAAATAACCAAATCATCTTTTGGAATCTCATTTTGTATAATATCGCTTTTGATCTTTTTTCGCACGATAGAATGAGCTCCACTGCCATCAATTACAATTTTAGCGTTTATGACTATTTTTTCGCCTGATTTTAACCTAACTGTGACTCCATTAACCCTACCATTTTTATACGTCAGATCCATGACTTTAGAGCTATCTAAAAACTTTTCTACCCCCAAATCAAGCGCATCCTTTAATAATGTTTGCCCAAATCGTAATCTATCCACCAAATAAATAGGCAGGTTAACTGTAAGATGATGCTGAAGATTTGAGCTGTATAACTTGATTCGTTTCTTCATACTCAATATTTCATACCCTTGAGGGGGATCAATCTTTAAAAAATCAAAAATAGAGGCTGCGACTACATCTCCGCATACCTTATTACCAATTTCCTCTCTCTTGTTTGCATCAATTAGACATACTTTCAATCCATTTAACGCAGCAAATCGAGCGGCAATTGCCCCTGATGTTCCTGCACCAACAATGACTAAATCATAGTTGTCCATTCCTTATTTCACCCTATTTTCTTCATAAGGGTAGTAATCAGGCTAAAAAAATTTTTAATTTTTCTAGCTTACCATGGGAAAGATTTGCTTCTGATGAATCCTGAGTTGCCATTTAATTACCAAAAATATTAATTTCCAATTCTTTTTTTGATAACTCTTTAATCTTGAATTCAAATTCTTCTATCCTGGATTATTAAAATAATTAACAATAGCATAAATGTTTATGGTATTCTTAAATTCTAACAATTTTTTTTTATTTTTACTTTTATTTAAATATAAAATATAAATCTTAGTTAAGTTATCTCCTTAAGGTTTATAGTTTTATTCAAACTTTTAAGAAATCCAAGATGATTTTACTTACTTCGACGGTTCTGGTCATAGGAGCAAAATGTCCTGCCTTTTCGATGACAGATAAAGTACTATTTGGTATTTGCTTTCTTCAAACGTGGAAAGAAAATTGTATGGGTTTGTGTGGAGTGCGGTTATGAAGTTGAAATGGATGAGTTGCCTGAAGACTTTAAATGCCCATCCTGTGACCATCCTAGATCATACTATAGAAAGAAATGTGAAGAATTCTAGATCCAATTTTTAATCTAAAAGCAAAATTTTTAAAAATTAAATGATATGATTTAAAAATAAAAATCACACGCGTGAAATATTTATGAAACAAAAAGAAATATACAAATGTAGCATTTGTGGAAAAGTAATCGAAATTTTACACCCAGCTGCTCCAGAAACCATTTGTTGCGGTCAACCAATGAAGTTAATGGAGGAACAAACTACTGATTGGAAAACAGAGAAGCATGTTCCAAAAATTACGGTTGAGGGTAATAAGGTAACTGTTGATGTGGGAATCTCAATGGGAACTCCTCATCCTATGACTGATGAGCATTACATAATGTGGATTGAAATAATATGTAAAGATGGGTGCTACGAAAGAAGATTCTTAAAGCCTGGTGATGAACCAAGAGCAACTTTTACTGTTGCTAATCCAGAAGGTCTCTGGGCTCGAGAATATTGTAATCTACATTTCTTATGGGTCTCAGTAAAGTAATTCCTAAATCTATTTTTTTATTTTTTATATATTTTAAAATAATACAATTTTAAGATTTTAAATTACATTAAATATTATCAAAATATTTTAAATATACTATTTATGAGAAAATTATGATCTTCTTTTTACAGTTATTTGTAATTTTCTGTTTTATTATTGTAATAATTGCTCTTTTTCGTGAGAAAACAGATTTTTTAACGTACAGTGTGCTAGCTATGCTTGCTGCTGCTGCTGCTACTTTTCTTTTCTCACCAACGCCCTTTTCTATTGAGGAATTCATCCTAGCAATAGATTGGCCTGTTATTTTTTTCTTAATATCAGTTTTCACAATAGTAGTTATATTAGAGGAACAATTGATTTTTCAAGAAATAGCTTCACGAATAACGAAAAAATTCCATACTAACACACGAAGATTTTTTTGGGTTATCTGTTTAATATCAACTTTAAGTGCTGCCTTTATTGAAGATATTTCAGTCGCAGTTATCTTTATACCTATGATAATAAGTACAAGTGAAAAAATGAAAATAAATCCAACTCCGATATTATTGGGAATGACTATATGTATAAATCTCGCTGCAACCCTCACACCTTTTGGTTCTGCACAAAATATTTTAATAGCGAGTAAATTTACGCTTTCAATAACTTGGTTTTTTGCAAGTCTTTCAATTTACTTTATTATTGCTACTTTACTAACTTTGTCTCTTTTAGATTATTTTGTTCTTAAAAAACATCTAAGAGAAATTTGGATACCTCATTGTGAGGAATATGATGAATCTTTAGAATCTGAGCATATAAAGGAACATGAATTGATCATATTAGAAGAACCAATTAATCAAAAGGTGTTCTATCGAAATTTAGGCACTTTGCTTTTCTTTTTCATCATGTTAATTATTATTCCCGACATCCTATTTGTAGGACTTCTCGGAATGCTTTTATTTGTATTTGTCAACCCAAGGAGAAGTGAATCGGGTAAAAGGAAACCCGATATTTCATATTATTTTAAAAAGGTTGATTTCAAATTACCATTCTTCTTTATAAGTTTATTTGTACTGGTATTCTGTTTTGAAAAAGTGGGGCTCATTACTATTATAGCAACTTTTGTTGTGAGTATAGCACCAGCTAACATATTTTTGTTAAGTGTTTTAATATTGGTTATATCATCTATTCTCTCAGCGTTTCTTGATAATGTTCCTGTTACTGTCCTTTTTATACCTATAATTCAAGTTTTAATAAGTTCTGGTTTTTCATCGGTTCCTCTGTTAATCGCATTTATTTTAGGGATAAATTTGGGGGGAAATTTCTTACCTCAGGGGAGCGCAGCGGATATGATGACATTAGAACTATCTACAAAATATTGCGTCGAAGGTATGAACTATAAGAAATTATTAAAGATTGGTGGATTATTTGCACTCTTACATATTTTACTGGGGATCGCATATCTCGCAATTATCATATTTATATTTTTCTAAGGTTTATTATTCCTGAATAAAAAAAGAGTGAATTTTTCGAACTATGGGTAAAAAGAAAGCAATAATTTTGGATAGAGATGGAACCCTAATTGAAGACAAGAATTATGCATATAAGATAGAAGATTTTGAACTATTACCAGGTGTTATTGAGGGATTAAAATTACTCCAGAATGAATTTCTATTTTTTATAGTAACAAATCAGTCGGGAATCGGTCGAGGATATTACACTGTTGAAGATTTTCATCGTTTCAATAATCATTTAATAAAAATCTTGAAAAATGAAAATATTGACATTATAAAAACTTATTTCTGTCCTCATTTAAGGGAGGATGACTGTGAATGTAGAAAACCTAAAACTAAATTTATTGATATTATTAATGATGAATTTAATATTGATTTAAATAGATCTTTTGTTGTAGGTGATCATCCGTCAGATATTGAGTTTGGAATGAATGCGGGTTGTAAAACAATTTTTCTCACCACTGGGCATGGATATAAGCATTTAGACGAATTTGAATCCCTTGGGATAAAGCCAACAATAATTTGTGATAATTTCTTAGAAGCCGTAAAAGAAATTATGAAGTACCTTTAATTCTTAACTCTTATAAAATAATCAAAAACAAAAAAATAGAGATTTTTAATATTTGCATTCAATCCCTCTTTTTACCGAGGGAAGGCATTGCATGCTCATATCTTTTCATGGCAAATCGTGAGATAACAATTCTTTGAATCTCACTCGTTCCTTCATATATTTGGTATAATTTTGCATCTCTAAATAGTTTTTCGACAGGATATGTTCTTAAATACCCATAACCTCCGAATATCTGGACTGCTTCTGTTGTTACGTTCATTGCAACATCCGAAGCGAAAGCTTTAGCTACTGATGAGCTTAAATTATTATCCATGCCTTGATCGGCTTCCCAAGCTGCTTTATATGTTAGTAAACGTGCGGCTTCAATATCCTTATACATATTGGCAATTTTTTCCTGAATTACTTGATAGTTTCCAATTGGTCTTCCAAAAGTCTCTCTCTTTTGGGCATAATCGATAGAATATTCCATAGCAGAACGAGCACATCCAACCGCAAAGGCACCTATAGCTGGTCGAGTGTGAGCAAATGTTTGCATGGCCAAAACAAACCCTCTTCCAGGTTTAGCAAGAACATTTTCTTTAGGGATCCTTACATCTTTTAGACCAATGGATACAGTATTTGACGATCTTTGGCCTAATTTAGGAATATGTTTTCCTAACTTTACTCCTTCAGTCTGAGTATCTACAATAAAAGCAGCAATTCCCTTATGTTTTTTTTCAGGGTCAACTGTAGCAAATACCGTAATATAATCAGCATATCCTCCATTGGTGATCCAAAACTTATTTCCATTTAATATGTATTCATCTCCATCTTTATCTGCAAAACATTTCATTCCTGCGACATCAGAGCCCATTGTTGGTTCAGATGTAGCAAAAGCAATTAGTTTAAACTCATTGACTAATTCAGTTAAAATTCTTTGCTTCTGCTCTTCATTGCCTCCTATAACAATTGGTTCAGCACCAAGGTTATTATCAAAGATTGAAGTTGCTATTCCAGGACATGCAGATGATATTTCCTCAACAACAATACAAGAACTTAATAAACCATATCCAGGACCTCCATATTCCGTAGGGATTCCTAAATTTAATAATCCTTCTTCCCAAGCTTTTTTAATAACTGGTAGAGGAAATTCTTCAGATTCGTCATATTTTCTTGCAACCGGTAATACTTCATTAATTGCAAACTCTCTTGCTTTATTTCTTAAAGATTTCTGGTCTTCTGAAAGTAAAAAATCCATTTTCTTAGCCTCATTTAACCCATTTTCTCAATTAATTTGTCAACAATTTCCTTAAAATCTAATTCCTCTGGTTTTGGTACAAATTTAACCTTAATTAACTCATCCAAAACATCAATTTTGGTTTCTTTCATTATATTAGCAATTTCTTGCGTTGCCTGACCTGACCATCCATAAGAACCAAAAGCTAAACCGACTTTATTCATGGGTTTTAATCCTCTTTGGTATGATAAATACTCTGCTACACTTGGATACAATCCATTATTAAGAGTAGGGCTTCCCACTAATATAGCCTTTGCTTTCATAGCTTCAGTAATTACATCAGAATAGTCTGCATTAGTCAATTTAAACCTTTTTACAGGAATACCTCTATGGTTAATTTCTTTTGCTAAAGCTTTAGCAACTTTTTCTGTACTTCCCCACATAGTATCATATACTATTAGTACACTCTTCTCATCGAATTCCCCTTTACACCATTTAGTATATTTTTCTAGAATTTCTGGAATATGACTACGCCAGCATACTCCATGAGAAGTACAGATAATTTCAATAGGCAACGTTCCTACTTTCGGTAAAGCTTTCGCAATTAAACCAGATAAGTGAAGTAAGATATTCGCATAATATTTCTCAGCTTCTTGCATTATTTCACATAAATCGTTCTCATCATCCCAGCGTTTTGTTGTGGCATAATGTTGCCCAAATGCATCATTTGAGAACAATACATTCTTACTATTCTCGTCGGTCATAAAAGATACCATTGAATCTGGCCAATGGATCATTGGTATTGGAACAAATGTAAATTTCTTACCATTCCCGATATCTAAAGTATCTCCCTCTTTAACTCCTCTGATTTTATTAAAAACTTCATCTCCTATCTCCTCATGGAAATGTGCTTTCAATACATCGACACCTCTCTCGGATGCAATTAACTCAGCATTAGGAAGATATTTAAGAATTAATGGAAATGACCCAGAATGATCCATCTCTACATGATTAGTAATGAAGTAGTCAATTTCGGAAGGATCGCATACTTCCTTAATGTTATTCAAAAAATATTCAAAATAAGGTCGTTTAACTGTATCAATTAAAACTGTTTTCTCTCCTTTCACTAGATATGCATTATAAGTACTACCTCGATGAGTGGAGTATCCGTGAAAATTTCGGACTTCAAAATCGACATAACCTATATAGTATATATCTTTCATTAACTCTAAATGAGTAATATCAGTTCACCTTCAATATTTAGGTTTTTAGTTTATTTTTTAATAGTAATATAAATCAAATTAAAAACTTATATTCTA
>JAEOTR010000008.1 GCA_016839705.1 Promethearchaeota archaeon
ACTTCTCTTAATCCGAGAGAACCATCTGATCCTGTTCCTGATAGAATGATACATATCGCGTTTTCCTTTTGATCTAAGGCCAAAGAGCGAAAAAAGTAATCAATAGGTAATCTCAATCCTCTCGGGTTTTTGGGTACAGATGTGATTAGTTTTCTATTTTCAATCGCCAAATTCTTATTAGGTGGAATAATGTAAGCATGATTTGGTTTAATCTCAACATTATCTACAGCTTCACGGATTTCCATCTTAGTGTGTTTTTTTATTAATTCACTCAATTGACTTTTATAATTGGGATCCAAGTGAGGTATTAATACGAATGCCATTCCACTATCGGAAGGCATATTAGAAAAAAGTTTTTCTAATGCCTCGAGACCACCAGCTGATGATCCTATTCCTACTATGGGAAATAAAGTTTCAATTTCGGAAGATATTTCATTTTCTTCTTTAGTGGACATTTTGATGCTCCTTAAGAATAAATTCAGAATACTTACTATATCTTTAATTGTGATTTAATGCCTTTTCAATACAATTAAGGATATCACCAAATACAAAAGGTTTGGTAACCACACAAACGGCTCCAACCTCCAAAGCCTGTTTTTTAATTTCTGTATCAGCAGTAGTAAAAATTATTTTCACAGACCTATCTATTTCTAGAATTTCTTTTGTTGCTTCAAGTCCACTCTTGTTAGGCAACCTATGGTCCATTAGGATTATTTCTGGCTTAATATCTAATGAATTAAATAACTCTAATGCGGCTTCTCCATTATAGGCTTTTCCAGCAATAGTATAACCGGTCGCTTCTAGCATTAAAGTGAGAGAATCGACTATATCATGATTATCCTCAACAATTAGAATATTGGTGATATTATTGACCTTATTTTTGTTTGGTATTTTAAATAAATCTGACTAGAATATATCCATTTCGATTTAACAGATATTTAAACATTTGGATAATATATGATAAGAGGAATTATTTATATCTGATCACACCAGACCTAATTACTAGGTTATTGAAGGATATATACTTCGGGAAGAGCTTCAATCTAAAACAAGATTATAAATTAAAAAAAGGATAAAAAAAAAAAAATTTAAAACTTAAATGAAATGCTACTTAGTCCCAGCCCACAGACCATGTAAATTACAGTATTCTCTTGCTTTGAGACCGGAAGTATCAGCTACTACGAAAACTGCTTTTGGTTCGTCTCCAGATTTTAAAAACTTTCTTTTATAGCAATCATCTTTACACTGTAACTCAATCCACATTATCCAGTGCTCATCTGTCATTGGGTGTGGGGTTCCCATTGAAATTCCAACGTCTACAGTTACCTTATTACCATCAATGGTAATTTTAGGAACATGTTTCTCTCCTTTCCAATCTGCGGTTTGCTCTGCTTTTAATTCCATAGGTTGACCACAACAAATAGTTTCGGGTGCACCTGGGTTAAGAATTTCAATAACTTTACCACACATATTGCATTTATAAATTTCTTTTCTTTGCATTATATTCACTAAATTTCTATTTAGTTAGGATTTATTAACAATACTCAAATATTTAATAGTTATTTTTATAAATTCTAGATTTCAATGCCAATCAGTAGTCTTCAGATTTTTTTCTGAAATATGAGCGTGGATGATCACACGAGGGACATTTCCAGTCATCAGGTAAGCTATCCGTTTCTACTTCATAGCCACATTCCATGCAAATCCATACAATTTTCTTTCCACGTTTGAAGAAGGCGTCATCTCCAATTAGTTTCAACAATTTTCCATACCTTTCTGAATGATGCTTTTCTGCTTTCATTATTGCTTGAACTCGTGCTGCTATATCAGGATATCCTTCTTTTTCAGCTGTATCAGCTATATCGGGATAAAGTTTTTGCCATTCCAAATCTTCTCCTGCGACAGCTGATTTTAAATTATCAATAGTCGAACCATAAGTTGTAGGAAAAGATGCATCTGGCAGAACTTTCATTTCATCAAAATCTTCTTCTTTCTTGAAGTCTTGGAGCATTTTATAAAACCAGCTGCCATGTTGTTGCTCTTGGTCAGCAGTTTCTAGAAATACTTTAGTTGCTAACACGTATCCTTCTTTTTTAGCGATCTTAGACCAGAAGGTATACCTATTTCTAGCCTGAGACTCACCTACAAATGCTGTATATAATTTTTTAGGGGTTTCTTTCATTTTACATACCTTTTTTTTTACTTATTGAATATCAAAAAATGTAATTACAGTTTAGGTTATATTTTTTTGTGTCCTTAATTAATTTTTTTTTTATAATTCATAGGAAGGAGAATTTTTTCATGAGAAATTCCTTTTCTACAATGATATTATTCAATGTATTGTAAATCGAAATCCTCCCTCTTATGAAATCCTTAAAAAAGCCAAAATTTATTAGTTTTAGAATATTTTCATAATTAATTCTTTAAGAATTGTTTTTAATTAGTTCTTTTAGAAGGAAAAAAATATTAAAATTAAAAAATAGGTTTTTAAATTGGTAAGTGGAACAGTAAAATGGTTTAATGGCCGAAAAGGCTATGGTTTTATAAGTACTGAAGATGGAAACGATGTTTTTGTTCATTACT
>JAEOTR010000032.1 GCA_016839705.1 Promethearchaeota archaeon
ATGTTTAAGAATTAAATCTTTTTAAAGACAATAATTGAATAGTAAAAAAGAGGTAAATCATAAAACAAACTCAAATCAGTCCATTCTTCAATGTTTCCTTTTATTAGTTTTTCTAAAAAGTTTTAATTCTTTTTATTTTAATTGATTCTATTATTTATAGTACAAATTAGAAGAGACAAGATTTTTAAGAAATTTAATATTTACCAACACAAACTAAATTAATAAATTCATAATTATTGATGATTAAATTTGGCAAAAGCAGATGAATACAAGATGTTTCAGGGTTGTGTTATTGGCAACCGAATCCCATTTATTGAAGCCTCAGCAAGAAAAGTATTTGATAAACTTGGAATAAATACCTCTGATGCAGCATTTGCATGTTGTCCTGACCCTGTTGGGTTTAATGGTACAGATCATGAATCCTGGCTTGCTATGGCTGCTCGTAACTTAACATTGGCAGAGCAAGAAGATAAAAATATAATTTCATTATGTAATGGTTGTTTTCAGACACTTAAGCTTGTTAATGAAGAATTAAAACATGATGACCACGAAAGGGAAAAAGTTAATAATGTCTTAAAGACAATTGGAAGAGAGTTCAAAGGATCTATAGATGTAAAGCATTTTGTTGAAGTTCTTCATGGATATACTGATAAAATAAAGGAACTTGTAACCAAAGATTTATCTGGATTAAAAGTTGCGTGTCATACTGGATGCCATTATAACCGACCTTCAGAAAAAGTTCAAACCGATGATCCAATGAATCCTGTTAAATTGAGAGAAATAGTTGCGGCCTCAGGAGCAGTTCCTGTAGATTATGCGGAAGAAGTACTCTGTTGCGGTACTGGAACTGGTAATACTGAAGAAGAACCTGCAATGCAAATCCTATCTAATAAATTAACAAGTGCTATGAATGCGGGTGCTGAAGCCATGATTGTTAATTGTCCAGCGTGTTATCAACAATTTGACAATAACCAGAAAAAAGCAGAGAAAATTAATGACAGTACTTTTGGATTACCTGTTTTATACGTGACTGAACTACTAGCGCTCGCTTTTGGGGAAGATCCTAAAGATTTAGGATTAAATTTCCACCGTACAAGGTTAAAAGCACTCTTAGAGAAACTTGGATTTGAGTAATCCATTCTTTTTATTTTAAAAGTTAAAAATTACCAATTTCTTACTAATTCTTCTTGAGCAATGTCTCTTACGGTATCAATTGCCCATGTAACGAATTTATAGCACGTTTTTTCCCACACATTGTTTTTGAAATAATCCATAAAATCATCTTGATCACTAAAATCATAACCACATAAATCCGGACAGCTAACTGAGCCAAATTCCCTTTCGAATGCTGTTGGAAATTGTGATCCTTTGATAAATGCAATAGGAACTAACTCGCTCTTCATTTTTTCTTGGCCTCCTATAATTACTCCAATTGCAGCGCAACTTCCACATACGACTCCGCAAGGAGCAGCGCATCCGTCTTTCGATTTATATCCTCCCAATCCAGCTGATAAGGGAATCATAAGATTATTGAATATCCCATTTTGGAATCCAAGAATCTCTAAAATACTTGTAAATGTTATCTCGGCACAACCTCCTTCAGCGGGGTTTATTTTAGGTAAAGTTTCTTCAAGCTTCTTAATTTTCTCATCAAATCTTTCATTTATATTGGATTTTTTTACCTTTTGTTTCGTAATTCTTTTCACCTTTTTATTAGATTTCCGAATTGCTGATTTTTCGCTATTGACCATTATGTAGAATTCACATTTAAACTTTTTGGGGGAATAGAACTCATATAGGAAAGGAATTTATCAATAAAAGAAACTTTGAAAACTAATATTCCGATTTCTAGACATTAAATATATCTGTGAGCAATTTTTCCATTTTAGGTATATCTGTTATTTCTAAAACTTGACTAGATTCATAAGATTTTTCAAGAGTTTCCCATATTGACGTATTGTTTTGTATTGTTTCAATAAATTGCCCTAATTTTTGTTTTGCCAAATAAGTTTGTCCCTTATATAAATAACATACAGAAAAAGAGTTAACGGATTGCATAAGGAGAGTGTCATCTCCAAATTTGACTCTATCTAGCCCTTGGGAAAAATATTCGTCGCTAAAAGAATTAAATGCTGATAAAAAACTACCAAATAGATCATCATCTCGTTGCCATTTATCTGTAAAAGGAAACGAAAATATAGGAACTCCACCCTCACCTATGATAAGGAGTAATAGTGGTTGTTCATTTGTAGGGTCATCGGGTTCAATCTCTCCCCTTCCTTGCATACGGTCTATAACATCATCAACTGAAGCTAGTTTTAAGCGTTCTGATACAGACGCTTTCGTTTTCTTGATCGATTCCCATAATTTCAGTTCTTCTAGTAGCTTATCATGTTCCTTTGAGATAGCATTAGCCAATCGTTTAAGACCATGCTCATCTGCGATTTGTTGTGATTCAACCAATAATTTTCGAGCATCTAACATATTTAATTGAAGTAAGACCAATTTTGCTTGAAGTAATTTAACATTCGCTGTCAATGCGGGGGAATTTTGCTGTATCGCATATTTGTCCAATTGATCAATCAGAGGATAAATATCATCCAAGATTTCCATCTTGTTAGAAATTTGGAATTCCTGAAAATACCAAATACAAAGATGAATTAAGGCAGTTACAACAGTATAAGGAGATTCTTCATTCTTTATTACATCTTTGAGGAGCTGTTCAGCTTCAGCGATATCTCGCATTCTGCCACTAGACTTAAGTATTAAAGCTTGAGATAACTGGTAGGGGGATATATCTAATGGTATTTTGTTTTTTTCTAAAAAATCTTTAAACTGCTGTAAATAATTCTGCGCTTGAGAAACGTTCTTTTGAGCAAGTAAAACCGTAATAATATTTTGATATGTTTCTTGAAACCACCATCCCATTTTCCCCTTATTATAAATTTCAAGACTGCGTTTATGGTGTTCAAGTGAAAGACCTAATTCACCTTTTGCCATATATGTATGTCCCATACCACGATAAAGTGTTCCAACTAAAAAGGATAGATAATCATCACTTTTAACACATGATAATGCTCTTTTAGCAGATTCTAATGCAAGATCTAATTCACCTTTTCCGTTATATATATTAACCAAGAGAATGAGTGAGAGAAGAATAATTTGAGATAATGGGTCATTTTGCTCATAGAAAGCTAGACATTTATTAATGTTGTCAAAAGCAAGGTCAAAATAAGCTTGCCAAAATAGTACATGTGCTTTCATGTGAAACATATTTGCTTCTCTTTCATGATAATTTAATGAATCATCTCGAGGAATTGACTTTAATATGTTGTCACCTTGCTCAACTAAATCCATACCTATAGAAAAATTGCCATATATACCCATAATCATCCATTTTAAAAATACAGCATCTACTGAATAAAGAGGCATCTTCACTTCTTGACTCTGTAGGTATAGACGGTCAGCGATTTCAAGAGCCCTTTTAAGCGGGCCAATACTTAAATGAACCCATCCTTTTTGTACTTGAATTATTAATTTTTCTTCGAGTGTGAGATTTTCTTCTCGTTTTAATTTCATAAGCTCTTGAAGAGCTTGCTTGAATTCGCCTTGATCAATCAAATTTTTTGTAAATTTTAATTTTTTGGAGGGAGGGTTAATCATTTTGGATCTTCTAGAATTCTTAGAAATTTAAAAAAATGGAAGTAGCTTTTCCTTATAAGGATTATGTATTTAAGAAGAATATTATTTCATCTTTCTAAGCAAATTTTCAATTTCAATTGAAAGATTATTAGGCATTTTTTTCAATACTGCTTGAGCAGAATTGGGGTTACCTCCCCCTTTTCCATTATACTGTTCAATTAATTTCTGGAGTAATTGATTTGCATCGATTTTTTCATTTTTTGAAAGCACTCTTATTTTATTATTTCCAATGTTTAAAATAAGGATCGCATTTTCAGGGAAAATATCCAACATTTTACTAAGAATTTTAATATCAACATCAAATTCAATATAGAAAAGAGGCATTTTGTTTACTATTTTAGAAGGTAATTTTGATTTTAATTCTAACAGCTTCATAGATAATTCTTTTTGTTCTCTTTGAAGATTTTTTAGTGAATCGAAACGCTTAACGACACTCTCACGAAATCTTTCTAAGGGACTATTAAGTTCGATTACAACAGACATTAGATCTACATTCATATCAGAAACCATTGATATGGCTTTGTTTCCTACGTAGTACCTTATTTCATTCCCTTTCTTAAAATCAAAAATAAACAAGTTTCCTATTTCAATTGTGGTTCGGACATGAGTTCCTCCACAACATACTAAATCGAGATTTTGAATCTCCATAAGACGAACATGGGGCTCTTCAGGGATAATACTTCGAATTTTTGGGACTAGTTCTTTTACCTCTTCTTGAGATACAATTCTTGAAGTGATTTTCAGATCTCTTGATGTGCAAATTTTATTCACTTCATATAAAATCTCTTTTAACTGACTTGAATCTATTGTTTGAGACCATTGGAGATACACTTCTTCAAAATTAAGATTTGCCCGAATAGTATCGATATTGTACTTACTCTTTAATAACGCGGAAAAAACATGTTGAGAAGAATGAGCTTTCATCAACCCATATCTATACTGCCAATCAATTTCTCCAATGAGTTCATCTCCTACACGGATTTCATCTTTAAAATCACCCTTGATGTGATGTAAAATGTCTTCTCCTTCTTTACTTACATGGTTCACCTGAAATTCATCATTTTTTATTTTAAGATTACCCCGATCACTTAGCTGATTACCACTTTCAGGATAAAATAAGGTTTGATCTAAGATTATTCCATTTTCCTCAATCGATTTAACTATAGCTGAAAATTTTGTTTCATAAGGGGAATCCCAATATAATTTTATCGTCATTATTTGATATCTCTTGAAAAGATTAATATGAGAATATATCAATTAATATTCTAACGTATTTCAAATTTTAAGAAACAAAATATAATAGCGTAAGTTAGTTATAGATGGTAGAATTTGTAAGAACTCCAGAAGAAAGATTTAAGAATATTCCTAACTTTCCCTATGAACCGCATTACATTGAAAATCTAAAAGGTTACGAAGAACTAAGGATGTGTTATTATGATGAAGGTCCAAAGGATTCTAAAGAAGTATTTTTATGTCTTCATGGAGAACCAACATGGAGTTATTTATATCGAAAAATGATTCCTGTTTTTTTGAACGCAGGATATCGCATTGTTGCTCCCGATTTTTTTGGGTTTGGGAGGTCTGATAAACCAGTGAATGATGAAATTTACACTTTTGATTTTCATAGAAATTCACTGATAGAGTTCATACTTTTGTTAGATTTAGAAAATATAACACTTGTTGGACAAGACTGGGGAGGGATCTTTGGGCTTACGTTGCCAATGGAATTTCCAAATAGATTTAAACGGTTAATATTAATGAATACGATATTACCAACTGGTGATTTTGAAATTTCCCAAGGATTTAAAGCATTTCGAGACTTTATGAGTAGGACTCCAGATGTTGATGCAGGACGTTTAATTAAAAGTGTGACAAGACACTTAACCCCTGAAGAAGTTTCTGCTTACAACGCCCCTTTTTTAGATATAAAGGATAAAGCGGGTATTAGGAGATTTCCCCAATTGGTTCCTACTAGTTATGATGCCCCCGGAGGTGAGATTTCAAGAAAGGTTCGAGATTGGTTCCTAAACGAATGGTCTGGCGAATCTTTTATGGCTGTAGGTATGGCAGATCCCGTACTTGGACCACCGATGATGGAAATTTTAAGAGGAATGATTCCAAGATGTCCTAAACCGCTGGAAATCAAAGACGCGGGCCATTTTGTTCAAGAATGGGGTGAAATTATAGCTAAAAAAGCATTAGAAGCTTTTAATCTTTAAATATAGTGATAATTTTTAATTCCCTTAATTCAGAGAAGTATCTTCATACCACTTTGCTATCAAATTATTTTTCTTAATATATCTTAAAAAGTAAACAGTTAATATTAACCCGACTATAGATTCGATAATCCAAATAAGTTCATAAACAGTTAAATTATAGTTTTGCCACTGCCCGATAGAATATAATAGAAATTCAGGATTCTGAAATATTGCCCATGGAGTAAATAATTCTATATACTTATGTGAAGGAAGATCTAATAAAAGATGTGTAAACCCACCTATAAAAGCCGAATAAATGGCAACGATTAGCGATTTGCGGTCGTATTTCTTTTTTCTTAATTTATCCCAACTTTCGATACCTAAATAATTCAATGGTCTTGCTAAGATTCCTTCATTTTTGGCGACTCGAGAAAAAAAGGGAAATAAATTCTTGCGGAATAGCATTGTCAATAAAAGTGTTAAAGGTATTGTATAGTATATCAGACCTAATAAACTATGAGAAACAACTCTCAAAGTAAATGGTAAAAAGATGTCAATTAAGATTGTTATATCGGGAACAAATGTGCCGATACAAAGAGCTGTACCATCAAATTTTTTTGGATACTTTATTTTTAATGCTAACCCTGGGGCTTGATGAGAAAATATACTACTTGGCATTTCATTAATATACCTTTTCATTAATTCAATATAAACTAAATTAATTTTCCGTAAAGATTAAAACCTTCGATTCTATCAATTCTTACTTTCTTGTACGTCCCAAAATCACCGTCATATCCTTCTAGGAACACATTTTTGTAAGCAAAATTCCTACCAAAAGCTTGAGATGGTTCATTTCCTTCGTGTAATAAAATAACTTCACCTTCCCAATTTATCCAAGTGTCATTTATATGTTCTAAACTATTCCGGAAAATTGTTGATAATCTCATTGACCTATCTTTTATAATTTTACTATTGAGCTGTTTCATTTTTTTTGCTTCAGTTCCAGGTCGTGGGGTAAATTTTGAAATATTTAAAATTTCAGGTTTAAGCCATTTTATCAAATTTTCAGTTCTAAGGAAATCATATTCAGTTTCACCAGGAAATCCGCAAATAATATCGGTAGAAATCGTAAGAGCTGGAAATTCTTTCCTTAATATGTCGATTTTATCAACAATATCTGAGATCAAATATTTTCTTTGCATTTTCATTAAAATTCTATTACTTCCCGATTGAATAGGGATATGTAAAAACTGATAAACTTTCGGTAATTTGAAAATGGAAATTAACTGCTCTAGATTTTTAATCAAAAAACTAGGATTTACCATCCCTATTCTTAAAAAAAATTCAAAACCTAAATTATTAATGTCATTTACTAAATCTGATAACTGTGTTCCATCATATTGATAAACTCCGCAATCTTGAGAAGTTAAGTAAATCTGTTTAATTCCTTGTGTTAACTGATGCTCTAGATTCCTAATGATATTGTTTGGATCATAACATTTTAATTTTCCTCTCGCATGTTTAACACAACAATAAGTACAAGAACCTAAGCACCCTTCTGAAATAGGTATTATCCCCGTAATCTTCCCCTTGGGATGAGTGATTAAAATTTCAGATTTATCAATGAATTCCTTTGACTTATAAATAAGATTTTTCTTTCCCTGTTTAATTTCATTAAAGATTGAAGGAAGATCTTTAAAATTATCTAGATCTATAATGGCTGAAAATGATGGTATGGTATTTTTAACTACATCTATATAATTAGGACTAATATGAGGTAAACAACCGGCAACAATTATATATTTATCAGTAATATTATTATATTTTTCATGTAAAGATTTCAAACGCTCTAAAATTCTCTTTTCAGTCTGCTCCTTTACAGCACATGTATTTATTATTATAAATTGAGCATCTTCTAGTTTAGCTTGAGTAAAACCTGAATTTCTTAAAATATTAGTAATAATATATGAATCTGCTTTATTTGAAGTACAACCGTACGTTTCAATATAAAAAGAATTCTCAAGCAAATCTAATTCATTTAAAAGGAATATAATAGTTTATTACATGAACTTGATTATTAAAAACACTTATTAGTTAAAATAGTCTTATATTACGAAACACATATTACACATTTAGAGCTGGGTAAGAATGTCAACAAAAATCAAATATTCCTATTGTAATATATGCAAGCATGAAGTAGAAACCCCAAGTAAAAAACCACTTACCAGAATGCAAATAACAATTTGGGTAATTGTCATGGTCGCGACATTTGGATTAGCTGCTATAGTTTTTGCGATATATTATTCTATGAGACCAAAGGAATATTGTCCGGAATGCAACACTAAATTAGTTAAATCAGATAAACCATTTGAAAAACCCAAAAAGAAACCTGAAGATATGACTGCAAAGGAAAAAATACTTGATAAAGCAGGGATTGAAGAAGAGAAATCCAAGAAGAGAGCTCCAAAAAAGAAACCCATTGAGGACAAATCTAAGGAGGAGGAGGAAATTCTGTGTCCTTATTGTGGTGAAGAACTAAAGAAAAAATATCCTACTTGCCCATTTTGCCAATCTGTGTTAGACTGATTTTAACAATTTCAAAAAACAAATAATATTTGTTTACATCTTAAAAATAATAAAAATAAATAGTAGAACGACCAAATATAAAATTATAGAAATTGAAAACCTAAATTATAACAAAATTTAAAATATAAAAGTGAATAAAAATATGCCAAGAGGAAGTCGTAAAGCACCAGTAAGAGAAGCTCATCCCTTAGATGCGTATAGTACCTGGGATATTCGTTTCGCAAAATTTATCTATTATGGCTTTATACTCGCTTCAGTTGTTCTTGTGTTAGGAATTTGGGCACTGATCCTCACTATACTTCTTCCCGCCGGAGCGTGGGCTGCTTTCTTAGCACTCGAGCTAGGGTATCAGATTGCAATAATCGCAGGTGCAATCACGGGTCATTTATTCTTGTTAGTACTGTTTTATACCCTTTTTCGTGGAGGTATGGTACGGTTATGCCAAGTGTTATTTAAAGACCGGCTTGTCGCTAAAAAGTGGGAAGATTATTATGGACTAAGAATGCTGGTAGGTGTTGCTCTTATCGGTCTTTATATAACTGTATTAAGTCTTCTGATAGGTCTCCTTCCAACTGTATTCTTTAACACACTCGGAGCTATGTGGCTATGGATGGTAGCGAATTTTAATATAGGTCATTGGATACTCTGGATAGGAGCGGATATACTTATAATAGTTGCAATTATCTTTATAGGTTTAGCATTATGGAATAGGGGTGTATTTTGGGTACTTAGTCATGTAAAAGAAATCGAAGAAGAAATAGAAATCGAAGAAGAAATTAAAAAGGAAGCTATTCGAGACTCTGATGAAAGAACTCTTCGAGCTATATATAAGAAGGAATCGGGACAGAAAGCAATCTATAGAGGTAAGGAAACTAAAGGTTATCAAGAGTGGAAGAAGAAATTGAACGTGTAAAACAAAGAGTAATAAATAAAAAAGTAAATTATAATTTTTTTATATCTTATTTTCTCATCATTCGAGGATTCTTGAAGAGATCTAATTCTTGTTTGGGCATTTTATAATCTGAAGTCCCTGTTTTTTTCATCTTTTTATAGAGTCTTTTAACTAATTTTTCCGCTTCATGCATAAAATTACAACCACAAGCGAATAAAGTCATATATTTAACAAAACTCTTGTCCTTAGCATACTCTTCATCATAGATCTCGACTTCAAAATTCTTTTGTACTCTTTGGCCATCTATTCGAGCAATCTTTTGGTCTCCAATATAAATTTTGTAATTTCTACCTGGTCCAATGACTCCTTTACACATGACCATCTGGAGTTTATCTCCGGGTTGTTCAGGGAGAAGGGGGAATGTCCATCGAGTTCCCATCAATCTCCAACCACGTACGACGCGAGCTAGAGAAATAGTACCAGGAATTTGCATGAAGAATACCGGAGCGGGAATTTTAATTTCATAACTTTGAATTAATGAATGGGTAACGCTTAATTCGATACCTGCTTTAAAGTTACCACCTTTTTGATTTCCATCCATTCCTTCTTCCATGATTGTAAAATAGCGACAAACTAGTCTTTTATCTTCTATTGGTTTTTCTTCCCATTCATCCACGTTAAAAGCAATGATATGTTTTTTCTCACCATCAACTTCAATTACTCCCTCAATATCAAAGTTTTTAGAAAAATATCGTGTTTTAGCTTGATATTTGAGTTGCTGATGAATCCCAAGTTCTTCATCATGTAAGCGAGTACGCCAAAAATTAACTTTAATTTTTTTATAGACTGCTCTTTTAGGTTTCGGGGGTGCAGGTGGAGCTTCTTTCTTTTTAGGAGCTGGTTTTGTGGCTTTCTTCTTTACTTCTTCTTTCTTAGTCTCTTCAGGTTTTTCTTCTGGTTTTTTTTTTGCCATCGATAATCATACATTTTTACTGTAATTTAAAAATTTTAGATTAATAAATAACATTTCATTAGGATACTTTATAATTTTTATTTATTTTAACTTTGTTTACAATAAGTTTTATTAATAGAATAGCTTAAAAAAGTTCTTTTTGAAAAAGGATTTTCTCCTAAAAACTACATTTAGGAAGGGATAGAGCAAACCAATTATCATCTAATTCAAAGGTAACTCACATTTACCCTCAGCATCACAAAATTTACTGCCAATTTCACGATCTTTAGTTTCGTTTAAATTCATGGGTTTTATATTCTTAATCATCTCTTCATAAGTTTCTTTAGTTATTTCTTCGTAGGGTGCTTGTTTATACCCGTGCTCTTTTATTGGTAAAAAACTTGCGCTTTTTAGTTTATCTTCAAAAGCTTCAAGAACATATTTAATTTGGTTTGCTTCTTCTTGTTTAAATGTTATTGTTATTGAAACTTGATTATCTGACCAATAATTTTGATATGCTGCAGCATTTTCAGCCTGTTCCCAAATTGAAACTTCATTTTTGGATCGATCAAAATATTTTTCATGAATCGGGAATTCTGCGACCACAGTATTTGGTGAGTAAAGATCCTCTTCAATTTTATAACCTGCTTCTTTTATATTGGGAATTAAATCCGAATTTTTTGAGAGCCTAATTCTTCTAATGTAGTATTCTGAATGAGGATAATGAATTCCAGGAGGAACGCCTGGGAGTAGACTTACTGTCCCGCTTGGTTTAACGGTTGTGATTTTAATAGATTTTGGAATACATAACCAGTCTGAGTATTGCTCATCTAACTCTCTTAAGTATTTATATGCCCTATCACACCAATCTAGAATTTTTCTTCTACCGTGCTTCACGAATGCTTCAATGATTCCGGTTTGTGAAATTCCCATCCTTCTATTTTTAAGCATTACTGCATTTGTTTCTTGCCAATGGGTGTTTACGAGTGTAACAGATTTCGAGTATAAATACGCATATTTCAGAGTTTCTTCAAATTCCTCATAAGTTTCGTGACGTGATGGAAAGGTTTCAACGAGGCAACATAGCTCAAAAGACTCTAAGGTTTGTTCACCACACGGATTAACTCCCGCTGCTTTCTTATCTTTAAAATCGGGATCATGTCCCATTCTTGAGTAAGCTCTTGCATTATCTAACCATAAAATTCCTGGTTCTCCATTGACAGCAATTTGGTTTGCAATAAATGAATAATCCAAACCCTTAACTGCGAATACAGAATTGTTGCTTGCCCATCTATGAGAATATAAAGCTTCTTCGTCTTGCTTGCATGTTACAAAGTCTAAATCAGTAGGATCTCCTAACGCAATTTCAGCACTTCTACGTACATTACCCGCAACCACACATCTACCGATGTAATTCATGATATCTACAATATCAATGGATTTTATTGCTTGACCTACTCGTTTTTCGAGGATTTTTTGAATATCTTCTAACATCTCTTTCAATGGGCCTGGACCTGAAGCAATACCTCCAAAACCCCTTATTGGCTGACCGGCTACTCTAATATTACTGAAATCAAAAATTGGTGTTTGCATTCCAATAAAATAGGCTTCGAGAAGTAACTTTAGTGCTTCAACCCACCCTTCTCGACTATCTGGAATTTCAAATTTAAAGGATCCTTCAGCGGGACGTTTTATTTTTATTTTTCCTGCTCCCTTGGTGTCAAATCCAACACCTACCCCTAACATTAAAGCATCCATAACAAATTGAAAGGCTTTTGAATATTTTAAATCAATATCCTCAGTAGACGCAAATCCACAATTATTTAAAGACATCGATCCATGACGGGCAATAAACTCAGTACCCATCATCCATAATCCACGCCCCGGAGGAGAAAATCTAAAATTCCAAATTTTATTAAACATAATTTGGGCTGATTTCTGAGCTTTTTCATCGCTCCACGGCAAACTTAATTTTACACAATGCTCCTTTTGGATTGAATAACAACCCTCAACAACTCTTCTTAATGTTTCCCAAAATTCTTCTTTTCGATTTTCTCTTTCGATAATTCTTGCATAAGTTCTTTTATATGTTATATATCCAATTGGACCCCAATCTGGTTGTAAGTTCTTAAATTTTTCCAGAAATGCATCATCCAACTTGAATCCAACGCTTTCCAAGTTAATAGCTCGTGCAAATAAGTTTCGATATTTATTCATACCACGTTGTGTTAATTCTACACAAACTAATTCACGAATGTAATTAGTAGTAATTTCTTCCATCCCTTCTCCTATAATCTTTCTTATAACATCTTCAGCCACGCTTTCTGCAATATTTATATCCAGACCAGTCTCGCGATTAAGTATTTTTGCGATACTTTCCTCATCAAATTTTGACTTTTCACCTTTCGAATTAATCACATATTTAGGATATAAATCTATCAACGAAAACGAATTATCGGTCATGCTATTCATCCTACATTATTTTTAAAATTAAGATGGTAATTTTATCGGCGTAAATATTAATTGTTTAAATTAATTGCCTTAACCGTACCTATAAATTAATTACTTCTTCTTATATATAATTATTGCTATTTGTTATTAAAGTATTGATTAACCTCTCTACTATTCATTTGTTCACATTAATGTAAATCTATGAAATATACACAATTTAGTAAATATATCTTTATTGGTTTTGTTTCAAAGTTTTTTTTTTATTTTTTGTCGTTAATTTTGTGAGTTTGTATTATTTTTTGAATTATTTTTTAATATTTAAAGAAAAAATGAGAGCTAAATTATTAAATTCTAAAAGCAGTATTTTATATTGTTGTTTGAATACTTGCGATTTAATAAAAAGTTATTAGACTATAAAGAAATATATATAATTAGGCATTTGAGAAATCATAAAATTATGAATGAACGAGAAAAATATGAGATATTATCAACGGTAGAGCTGGAAAGAACTATTAATAAAGTATTAGATAACCATAATGAAGTATTATTGTGTTATCTATATGGTTCTTATGTAGTTGGTAATAAAACGGAATTTAGTGATATTGATTTAGGAATTTTGATAGAAAGAACTTATCAAAAGCCCTATTTATATCAAGTAGATTTAAGTCTTGAAATAGAGAATGAATTTAACAACAAGATTGAAATCGATCTCTGTGTTCTAAATGATGCAACTCCTCGGTTTTTGTATAATGTAATAAAAGATGGATATATCATTCATTCCAAGAACCTTTTAATCCAACATGAGTTTGAAATAAAAGTTCTTTATGACTATTTAGAAATCAAACCAATATTGGATAAGTATGATAAAATGACAGTGATGGATGTGATAAAGGATTAACGTAAACAAAGATTTAATTTTGACTAGATTTAATAAATTAGATACATTATTGGAAAACCTTCGTGAGCTTAAAGACTTGGGGAAAAAAGAATTTCTGTCAAACTATAAAAATTATTATACAGCACAACGAGCCTTAGAGATCTGTATAAACATTTGTATTGATGTTGGTAATCATATTGTCTCACTCATTAATAAAGAGAAACCTGAATCATTTACAGATATTATCAAAATTTTAGCAAAAAGGAAAATTATAGATGATAATTTAGAAACGCAACTTACGAAAATGGTAAGATTCCGTAATTTATTAGGACATTTATATTTAGAAATTGATAATGAAATCATTTATAACATCTTACAAAAGAATTTAGATGATTTTGAGTCTTTCAAGAAAGCAATCTTCACAAAATTCAGAAGTGTTCTGATATAAAAATAAAATCTGAAAGCTTTTAAGGAAAAATGATTTCCTTTGTTTTGAATTCACATTTCATTAATATTTATTTGATTGCTTAAAACTATAAGAAGAAGAAATGTCTACTTTAATATCAGAACTATTAGAAAAACTCCAAAAATTATCTAATACAGAACAAATAGAAGAGCAATTGCAATATTTAGAAGAGATCCAAAAAACTGGTGATTGTACCCCTGAAGAAAAGTTATGGATTCAGACATTAAAAAGTAGTTATTTCATGTATTTAGGCATGTTTAAAGATGCGGTTGAATTAGCAGATGATGCTTTTCAAAAGAGTATAGAACTTGATGTACCTCAGATATCCTTTCATGCTTTAATGGTGAGATTTGGCAGTTGGATGCAGCTTAGCAGACCACAAGAACTTTCAGTTGAAGATCTAAACTATTGTGAAAAGATACTTAATACTTCCTTGCCTCTAAACGTAATTGAAGTGGGAAAAGGAATAATCAATTTTATAAAGGGTTGGTTGAGTTTCATGGGGGGAAAAATGGATCTTACTTTGGAGCAAACACTAGAAAGCCTTAGATTATTAGAAAAATACCCAAATCAATCTTTGACCATCCCCTATATATTTACACTTATCGGATATGCATATAATGAAAAAGGAGAACTTGAAACTGCATTGACTTTCTTAATTAAGGCTCTGGAGTCGAGTAAAGGGGATTACATGCATATAAATACTAATCGAGCCATGGCATTAAATAAAATTGGGGAAATTTATTATCAAAAGGGGAATTTGGATGAAGCGATTGGGTATTTTAAGAAAAGTTTAGAAACCTGGATACAATATGATTCACTGATTTATGGAGGTAGTATTTTTGATAATTTGATAAATATTTCATTATACATGGATTTACCAAAACAAGCTGAAGATTATTTAAACCAATTCAAACAGTTCCTCCAACGTTTTGACAAAAATAAAAATCCAAATGCTGAAATTTTCATGCAATATAAGTGGTCAAAGGGACGTCTATTAACATCAAGTACCCGAACTCGAGATAAGGCTAAGGGTGAAAAAATTTTGATGGGTTTGATAGATTATATCCCTCAAGCGGTTATTCTATTATGTAAATTATTTTATGAAGAATTACACTCGACGAATGATTTAAGTATTCTAGATGATATTCAACCCCTTATTGAAAGACTACAGCACCTCTCAGAAAGGGGTAACTCATATTCCCTTTTAGCGCAAACAAAGTTACTACAAGGACAATTGTCTTTGTTAAGGATGAACATTGGTGACGCAAGACAACAATTAACTCAGGCTCAGCATATTGCTGAAGAACATGATCTTCAATTATTGGCTCAAGCCATCTCGAAGGAACATGATAAATTGTTTGAAAAGATTGATCGGTGGCAAAATGTTAAAAAGTCGGACGTGGTTCTTTCGGATAGATTGAATTTTGTTTCAATAGAAGAAATTCTTGATCGTATGCAAGGTAGGCGTGCTTTAGAACCATTAGAGTCTATTAAAGAGGAACCAATTTTCTTACTAATTATGGGAAGAGATGGTGTTTCATATTTTAATCACACATTTGTACAAGATTGGACTTTCGACGACATTTTTAGCTCATTTATGTCTGCTTTTAACTCGTTTAGCTCTGAAATTTTTGCGAAATCTATTGATCGAATTAAAATCGATGAGAATGTAATCCTCATTAGACCAGTTGATTCGTATTTAATATGTTATGTAATAAAGGGACAATCATATCCTGCCCTTCAGAAGCTAACTCGTTTCTCCGATGCCATTAAATGGAACACAGAAATCTCAGAAGCTTTAAAAAAATCAGTTAAAACTGGTGAGGAATTGGATTTAAATAATCCTGCTTCCCTAGGAGTTGTTGTGAATGATATTTTTAATAGTTAGAATAATATCCCTGAGAAGTTTTTACAAAATAAATTATAATATAAAACAATATAAATTCAAAAGATTTATTCACATGTATAAAAACTACAGATGAGAATCGAATAATAATGATAGAAAATATGCTTTTAATTATTGGATATTCTGCGTTGTCGTTATTTATATATCTTATAATCGCTTTTTTAGTTGGAACGATAAAGAAAAATAATGGATTAATGGATGTTTTTTATGGACCTGGTTATTTTGTTGTGGCAATAACGAGTCTGATTTTTTACATAATTTTGAATCATAACGTAAACATTCGACAAATAGTAATTTGCATTTTGGTATTTATATGGGCATTAAGACTTGCTTCATATGTTTTTATTAGAAATAGAGGAAAACCAGAGGATTATCGATATCAAGCAATGAGAAGGAGCTGGAAAACCAATATTGTTTTGAAAAGCTTTCTCAGAGTATACATGTTTCAAGGATTAGTTATTTTTATCGTTGCCTTCCCCGTATGGTTTGTCAATATAAGCAGCAATCCTCCTATTCTTAATTTATTAGACTTTGCTGGGATAACATTATGGCTTGGTGTACTTATATGGGTAATAGGATTTTTATTTGAAACAATTGGAGATTATACATTGTATAAATTTCTACAAAAACCGGAAAATAAAGGAGAGATTATGGATAGAGGAGTATGGAAATTATCTCAACATCCAAATTACTTTGGTGAGGTAACTCAATGGTGGGGAATTTACATAATTGCTTTAGCAACTCCTTTTGGGTTTATAGCTATTTTTGGTCCAATCTTTATTACGTATATGATTATCAAGGTCTCAGGAATAAAACTCCTCGACAAAAGATTTGAAGTTGACGATAAATATGCTGAATATAAGAAAAGAACCAGTGTTTTCTTCCCTTGGTTTCCAAAGAAGGAAAAGTAAATTCATTTTTTATAAATTTTTTCAACCTCTTTTTTATTGTTAATTTTTCGACATATCCTATGATTTTTAATATGAAAATTTTTAAATACTCAAAAGTATATTCCTCAAAAAATTAGTTAAGAAATCGATCAATAGGGAAATATTTTGGTCAATCCTCAAGAACAAGAGAATAAAGTTGGAGTTTCATCTGATAACATCATAAAAGAAGAGATTAATTTAAATTTATATATAAAATTACCGTTGTTTTATCTAATCTATTTTTTCTCCTTCTTAATTCCCGGTATAATTTTTATGGTTTATATAATGATGTTTTATTTACCATACTTCCTTCAAGTAAGGAATTTCTTTAGTATTTTTATTAATATTCCCTCTCTTATTGCCTCTTTGACTTTACCTATCGTAATAATATCTTGTTACCTAATACATTTGCTTATTGTAGCATTAATCACACGGTGGTTTTGGAGACTCTCAGAAAAGCGATCTCCTTCAAAATCAGGTATTATTCCACGTAATATTCATAGTAAAACTTTAGATGCGTATCATTTTCGCAGTTTTATTATAAAATATCCAAAAAATGCTTTCTCACGCGGACCATTTCCTTGGTTAACTAAATGGATGTTTAACTTTGTCGGAACAAATAAAATTGAAAAAGGCTCTGTAATTGAAGAACAATTAGCAGGGGATAGATTCGTAGAAATTGGTAAAAATTCTTATATCGGGACAAGTACCGCTATTAGTTCTCATGCTGTGGATGGTATTTTTGGAAATATCTCATTTGCAAAAATCAAGATAGGAGACAATTTTACTAGTGCAGGATTTAACTGTGTTGCTCCCGGTGTGGATACTGGAGATAATTCATGGTGGTTACCAATGACAGGGGCAACAAAATACAATATTTTAAAGGGTGATAATTTTTATTTTGGAACTCCTCTCAGGAAGATATTTAAGAGGAAATTAATTGAATTTCTGCAAATCACTGAAGAAGATCTCAAGAGAGCCGAAGATCTAAATAAAATCCTAAATCAAGAAAATCAGGGAGATGATTCGGTACATTGAGTGAAAAATCAAAAATTGAAGCTCCACTTGATAAAAAGAAAGATAGTACAGTTGATTATACTCTTGATTTTGTAACGAGTAGTGTGATAAGTCGAATTGGCTTAAAAGTCCTCGTTTTTTATGTACCAATACTATGGGCTTCTGGATTCATGACATCGGCCGTCTTTTTTGATCTATCATTGTTAATCAATAATTGGATAATTACTATGTTTTTGATACCCGTATGGCTTTTTATATTATATTTCATATTTGTTTTTGGTATAGCTTTATTCGCAAGAGCTTTTCTACTAATAATAAATATGATTCACAAACCTAAAGAAGGAGTTTTCAAAGCTGAAAAGGGGAATAAAGACTATGAATTTTGGAGATTGAGGATAGAGTTAAAAAAATTAGTGTTTTGGTTCATGAACAATGGTCCAATGCCGTGGATAGTAATGTGGGGATTCAGATGGATGGGTGTTAAAGTAGATTTTTCAAGTCATATGAATGATGCATGGGCAGATGGAGATTTTATTGAGTTTGGGAGAAACGTTACTATTGGTCAAGGTGCTGTTGTAATGAGCTCAATGGTTGTTGGTAAATATTTAATTATTAAGAAAATTATTTTTGGAGATCATACCGTTATCGGTGGTGTTTCTAATATATCTCCAGGCACAGTTATTGGAAAGGAATCAATTATAGGAGTTTTTACAACTAGTAATCCCAATCAACATATAGAGCCAGGTTGGGTATATCTTGGTATTCCTGCGAGAAAGTATAAACCTAATAAATATATAACAGAAAGACGAGATGTGATATATCAAAAACTTGTAGAAGATGAAATTAAGTATGAAGTTAAACAAGACGTGAATATCGAAGAAGATAAGAAAAAACTTCTGAACAATAATCAGGAGGATAATTAATTATGTCTGTACCCTCAAGCTTAAAGGTTGGTCCAAATACTACCCTCATTCTGGAAAAAAAGAGATATATAATTTTTTACATTTTTTTAATGTGGATTACTATTTTTACAATCCAATTTGAATTTTGGTTATATTGGATACTTTATGATTGGAAATTTATACACTTTATAATTTTTCTTCCACTCTTGATTATGATTATGTATCTAACTTCTATTCTTGTTTCATTGGTTTTTGCCAAAATCTTTTTAGTTATAGTAAACCTGATTCATACACCCCGTGAAGGCGTTTTTCTCAGGCATCGCTCAGACAAAGATTATAGATATTGGTCCCTAAGGAGTGCTATTAAGAAATGGCCCCTATGGCTCTCCCATAAATTTCCTTTTCCCTTTTTAGACAATATTTGCTTAAAAATGTTCGGGGTAAAAACTAAATTTTCTAACTCTCTCTTTGAAGGCTGGGTTGATTGTGAATTTATTGAATTTGGAAAAAATGTGGTAGTTGGTCAAAGTTCGGTAATTCAATCCTCAATTATTGTTGGGAATTTATTTATTATAAGGAAAACGATTATTGAAGACAATGTCATAATCGGTGCCCACAGTGTGGTTATGCCCGGAACACATTTAAAACGTAATTCTATCTTAGCAACTAGTTCTCTCACAACTGTTGGTCAAGAACTAGAAGAGGGATGGATATATCTTGGCGCTCCAGCGAAAAAATACAAGGAAAATGTTTACTTTGAAGAAGGATTAGAAGGAATAATAAGTCAGCTAAATGTGGTAAAATCTAAAGAAGAAGGGCACTCCGAAGATTTTTATACAAGGAGAAAAGATAAAAAAGTTGAATTTGAACAATCTTGAAACAGACTTTTTTCGAATTACTTAGAATTTTAGAATAATCTCAAAATAAACGATTGAAATGAAAAAAGTAGGTTATGTCCAAACAGCTCCTATTTTCGGAGATAAGGAAAAAAACTTTAATCAAATTGAAAACCTATTAGTTAATGTAAAAGCAGATTTACTTGTTTTACCAGAATTATTTGCCACAGGTTATACATTCATATCAAAGGAGGAAGCAATATCTTTCGCAGAAACATCAAATGAAAAAACGTCTCAATTCCTTAAAAAAATCTCTAAAATGACCGGTGCTGTAATAGTAGGAGGATATATCGAACAAGCCGAAAATGAGATTTATAATTCTGCCATGATTGTCTCAAATGATCGAGTTGTTGATTCATATCGCAAAATACATCTTTATTATAAGGAAAAATTGTGGTTTTCTTCAGGAGATAAACCATTTAAAGTGTATGAGGTAAATGATATAAAAATAGGTGTTATGATATGTTTTGATTGGATTTTTCCTGAAACAGTACGAACTCTTGCCTTACTAGGAGCAGATATTATAGCCCATCCCGCCAACTTGGTGCTTCCCTATTGTCAAAATGCTATGATCACGAGATCTTTAGAAAATCGAGTTTTTTCGATAACTTCAAATAGAATTGGGGAAGAAAATAGGGGAGAGGATCATTTTCAATTTACGGGTCAAAGCCAAATAATTTCTATTCATGGAGAGAATTTATCTTTAGCTCCTAAGGATGAAATTTTTATAGAATTAGTTGATATAGACATTAAGAAGGCAAGAGATAAAAAACTGAATGAGTATAATAATTTGTTTAAAGATCGACGCCAAGATTTCTATTATCAAAATGATAATTGATAATTAGTTATTCTATTATGAAAGTTGGATATCCTTGTATAAATTTAAGCTTAAATTGCAGGAGTAGTAGAAAATTTCGTTTGAAGAATTATTCAGAAAATAGGCTGATTGATACTATTCAAAATAATTTGCTGTGTTTGAAAAAAATTTTAGAGTTTAATTACGAAAATAAAATATTATTCTTTCGGATAACTTCTGATTTGATTCCTTTTGGATCTCATCCTATTATGACTTTTAACTGGCAAGAGTATTTTAAATCAGAGTTTAGAGAAATTGGGTTATATATCAGAAAGAAAAACATGAGAATAACAATGCATCCTGGCCAATACACTGTTCTTAATTCTAAGAATCAAAGAGTTGTCGAAAATAGTATAAAAGAACTTCAATATCATACTAAAATTCTGGAAGCCATTGGATTAGACTCTACTGCTAAAATAATTACACATGTTGGAGGTGTTTATGGGGATAAGAAAACCAGTATTCTAAGATTTATTGAGAGATATAAAAAACTTAATGAAAATATAAAAAACTATTATGTTATTGAAAACGATGATAAAAGTTATAACGTAAATGATACGCTAGTCATTAATAGATCTACAGAAATACCAATTATCTTTGACTCTTACCATCATCACTGTTATAATTTAGGAGCTACAACTGAAGAAGCAATCAAAAAGGTATTTATGATATGGAAAGAAAAAGATGGATTACCAATAATACATTATAGTTCCGAACATCCTCTTAAGGGTAAATGTAAACATGCAGAAGAACTTGATATGACAGATTTTAGAAATTTTATAAAAAAGACAAATAAATATAATTTTGATATCATGTTAGAGATTAAAAATAAAGAGAAAAGCGCTATCTCTGCTATAGAATATTTAATGAAAGATATACGATTTAATCAAAATAGAATATGATTATATAAAATTTTAAATTATTGATATCTATGAAGGTAAAAAAATTAGCACATATGAGCGAAAGAGAAATAAACACAACAATTAATTCTCATAACTTATGTAGAATTGCATTTATTGATGGCGAGTATCCTTATATCTCTCCTTTTCAATATGCTTATATAAATAATGAATTGTATTTCCATTTTACTGATTATGGTAAAAAAAAGGAAATTCTTTTAAAAAATCAGAACGTATGTGTTTCGATTGAAAATTTTAAGTCTGATTTAAGCAGTTACTTCTTTATTTCGATACAAGGAAAATTAGAATTGGTGGAAGATGCTGTGCTTAAAAGTAAAACATTGAACCAAATGGCAGAATTAGCTCGAAAAAAATATTCAAAAAATTTTCTATTAGCTCATGGATTTGACAAAGAAGAAGAATGGGATATTTTAACCTCAAAGAATCAAACTATCTATAAGCTTAAAGTCTTCAATAATCCAATTGGTCTTAAATCTTCTTAAAAAAGAAAATTGCACTTTAAAATTTGATAATTGAGATTATATAGATCCTTTATATTTTAAACAAATAAGAAATAAATAATGATCTAATATAATTTCATTTAATTCTAATTGATATTTTTAAAATAAAAAAAAGTGAGTATTATTAATTGGGTAGCTGTTATAGTTGTGGGTTTAATTTATTTTGCGATACATTTTTTCTGGTATTTTCCCTTTGCTTTCGGTAATATGTGGTTAAAATTGGTAGGAAAGGAAAGTGAACCTAAATCCAAGATCATACGAGACACAATAATTATGATACCAACTAGCATTATAACTGTTTTAGTCATCGCATATATGATAGAGGTAACAGGAATGACTGATATTGGTTCGGCAACGCTTTTGAGTTTAATTTTATGGGTAGGATTTGTGGCTACAATTGGTATCAATCAAAATAACTTCAATGATAGAGGTATAAAACTCTTTCTTCTGGAATATGGATTTTATTTAATAGGTTTTCTTATCGCAGGAATCATATTGGCAGCTTGGCCATGAATTTCAAATCAAACTTTATAATTAAAAAATATCTTTCTTTTTTTTATGTTGTTAGACTTTCAACAACATATAAAGGCCATTTTTTGAGAATACCTTTTGATATTATTCCTTTTCTAACTTTCTCGAGCATTTCTTTTCGAGTGGCTAAAAAATCAATAGGAGTTTTATCGATTGGTATAATTTCAATATGGTTATTTAAAATACTTTTTTTGAAAGCTTCATCGTTAATGCACTTAGACAATAATTCCTTGTTTTTTGATAAATTTAAACATCCCTTTTTTCCATTTGATGGAATTAACAATTTTAGTTTATCCTTACCGTCAATATTATCTTTAATTAATAGTAGCGAATCAATGTCTACATTACAATTCCGATTTATGCAATAAATTAAACCACGAGGATTATAAATATCAAAACTATCGAAGTTAAAGAATTCACCTACATAAACATGGTATTTTGAAGGAATTGGGATTTCTGGAATAATATGTATCGGGTACTTTAATTGAAAGTTTGAGCGAAGAATTTTACCTTCAATTTGGGGAAGGGCTTCTGAATCAACCACATTTATGATATCTCCTATGTCTATATTACAAAAAACATTGGAATTGTTTAAACGTGAAATCAGCAAATTACCAATTTTTGATTCAGTTCGAGAAATTAATTGGAATTTTCCGTTACTCTCAATTGCAGGCAGTGTTAAGGGAAATACATATAGATTTCCCGTTCTTGAGAATTCATACCCATTTTTCGTAATACTTGCCGCAAAAGGTCCTGTCTCCGAGGCAACATATAAATTTATGAATTTTTCTTCTCCTCTTTTCCAATTCATAAATTTTCGAATTAAATCCCAATCCTTTTCTGATAGAGAACTAATACTAAATACGATAGTGGCTTGAGAGAATTTTTTCGAAAGTAATTCTTGAATTTCATACGTTGCCGTTTTTATTCCCTTATTCTTTATTATTAAGAGAAGTTTTTCTAAAATGGGATCTTCATTATCTTTAATAGATTTCATAGTTTCTTGTATTCCACGTTGTAATTTTGCAATATCCGCCCACCCTAATACAGTAATAGCTGGAGCAGAAATCGTAGAGATTTTTTCTAGTGATAAGAGCTTAGCAATGACATCCAACCTTTTAGAATCTTTATATTCAAAAAATCTATATGACTCTGGTTTAATAATTGATAACATTACTCTTTGGGAAAATTCTGAAGAATAAAGAGAAATGTATTTTTTATCTTCATAAGTTTTTAAACCATCAATATTCAATCTCGAAGGAACAAAAATAACTACACTCGAGTGAGTGCTCAACCCACCCGACTCAAAAATGGCTTGCATTCCAGGGGCCCAATAATGTTTAACGACCCAATCTGACATAGGAAACCATTTCAGTGCTGAAATTTTTGAGTTAGTTGTTCCAGAGCTATGGCATAATATTATTGGTTTCGATCCCTGAAAATTTGCTAGAAAATTATTAATATTTATTGCGAGGGCTTTTGAATCCGTCTTTTCTTTAGTAATTCTTTCAAGAATGTCGCTAATAGATGATAAACCTGAATTTTTAAGGGTAAGTTCTTCGTATTCTTCTTTCGATGAAATATCTAGCCATTTCTTCCAATTTATAGATGGTATATCAAAAAATTGTTTATTAAATATTTTTTGAATTTCTATATCAAAATCATATGCTCTCAATACATCTATTGATTACGTATTTATTTAAGATAAAGATTATCAAAATGAATTTTTAATTCAAAAATATTTTGTATATAATAATATACTAATATATTCCCATTTATGGCGTGATTAAGGAACTCTTTGTCTTACTATATAATTCTCTTATTAGAGATTTGAATGCGTCTTCAACATTCTGACCCGTTTTCGCTGATGTATGGTAAAATCCTGTAAAATTATTTTTTTGAACAAATTTTATGATCTTTTCATCAGTTAATCTATTATCATCAACCAAATCAACCTTATTTCCGAAAAGTGCAACAGGAATGTCTCCACAAAATTTCTTAATTTCTTTGAGCCATTGCGCAGCATGTTTAAAACTATCTTTTCCAAATTTGTTTTCCTCTATGGAGAACACAATTATAGATGCCACGCTTGACCTATAAAATGCAGGTCGTAGAAAATGAAATTCATCTTGACCAGCTATATCCCAAAAAACTAATTCACAAAGATCACCCTCAATTTCTTCCTCATATTTAGAAAATTGTGCTCCTATAGTCTTAATGTATTCCTTCTGAAAACTTCCTTGAGTGAATTTTTTTATTAAGGATGTTTTTCCTACGAAACCATCCCCAATTACAGTAATTTTAAATTTGAATTTATTCATTAAATCACTTTTTAAATAGATCTATATCCTACTTATAAATATCAATTGAAGTTTAATAAAAAACTTTTCACTGTAAAATTTAAAAAAAAGTAGTATAATTAGTTTTTTAGAGGTAAATTAGTATGGTTGCGATAAAGGAAAGTAGAATGGAAGTATTATTTGGATTTTTTGGGGCTTTATTCATTTTAGTTATGTTAATAATCTCAATAATTCTTTCTCCAGGATATTCCCCTTTAACAAGTACTATAAGTACACTTGGAGAAAGAGAAGCAAAAACGTTGTTTAGCATTGGATTTGTTGTAGCGGGTTCATTATTAATCCCTTTTTATATCTATCTGAAAAATGAATTAGTTTATCTGAAAAACCGTCTTAGAAAAATAGCGACAGGTGTAGCTATTTTTTCCAACATGTGTATTGCTTTAGTGGGAATAATTCCTGATAAGGATTACCCCGGTGCTTTTCTTGCGTTTCATGCATTTGTAGCGGGTGTGAGTTTTATAGGAACCTCTATTTATATTGTGTTATATAGCCTTTTAATGTACTTAGGTCCAAAGTCTACCATGTATAAGGGTCCACAATTTAAAAAATATCTTTCTTACTATGGCTTTTTTGTAGGAATAGTATTTGTAGTGTGGTTAACCAACCCGATAAATCCACCTTTAGAATGGGCAGTAGCAATACTCATACTTATTTGGATTTTAATTACGGCATTACAGTGTCTTTCATTTAAATTTTCTAAAATCCCGGGGGTATATTATAAACGATCTCAATATCCTGAAAAAATAAAACTGTTTAAAGACGCGATCCATGTTTTAGAGAATCTAGAAATGGGAGATGAGCCAATTTTGGACACATTAAAAGACAATATTGAATATATCGAAAGTCAAATGGAAAAAAACCAAAACAAATGAAAGCGGCAGTATTTGATGGAGAAGAATTGGAAATAAAAACTGTGGCAGATCCTAGAATATCAGATACAAAAGTATTAATTAACGTTAAAAGCGTTGGATTATGTGGAACCGATATAGCTATAATTAAAAAATCTTTACCTAGTCCAACACCTATAATTTTAGGGCATGAATTTGCAGGTGATGTAGTAAAGATAGGAGATAATGTTGATCCAAAATGGCTTAATAAAAGAGTGACGTCTGAAATAAATACTAATATTGATTTTAGCTGTTTCTACTGCAAAAAGGGGAAATATACTCAATGCGTATCAAGAAAAGCATTAGGGATAGATATTGATGGGGCCTTAGCTGAATATATAGCATTGGAATCATATTTACTTCATGAAATCCCAGATTCAATCTCATATGATGATGCCACATTCATCGAACCATTAGCAGCAGCATATCAAATATTCGAAACAATGCCATTGGATGCAAATGATAAAGTGATGGCTATATTTGGGCTTGGGAAATTAGGATTGCTAATTACACAAATAGCATTGCTTAAAGGTCTAAAATTAATTGTTGTTGATAGTTCTCATAAAAAACTAAAATTAGCAAAAAAACTTGGTGCGCAAAAAGTACTTAACAGATTTGATGGTCCTTACGTTCCTGATTGGATAAAAAGTCTTACAAGGGGGCTAGGTGCTGATATAACTATAGACGCAACAGGCAACCCTCTAGCAATAAAAGATGTAATTGCTTCATGTAGAACCCTTGGAAAAGTACATTTAAAAAGTACGCATGGTCTTGACACTTCTATTAATTTAACTGATGCCATTGTGCGCGAGTTAACGCTCTATACTAGTAGATGTGGACCATTTGATAAAGCTATACAAGGATTAAAAGATGGAACGATTGATGTTGAAAAATTGATTTCTAAAAAATATCCATTAAAGGACATTGATAAAGCTATAGATTTTAATAATATCTCCCAAGACCATATTAAAACAATTATTCATATATAATCCTGATAAATTCATAATCTTAGACTAAATTCTTTATATCTATTTATCTTTAAAAATTCTAAACATTGAATTTTTTAGAAAAAGAAACTTAATTATTATATATAATTTTAAAATCTTTAATTAGTGCTTTCGAGAAAACACAATTATGGTTAATGATGAAATACCAGAGCCTAAATCAGAAACCAAGAATAATTTTATACGGGAAGACATACAGTTTCAGTATTTCTGGTATTTATTCATCTTTTTTACTATTTACCTTACATCATATATTGTTCCAGCCTTTTTATTTATGAGTTATATCTTTCTCTTTTTCTTACCTAATTTTTTAGACACATCTAGTTTCATAGCACTATTTACTGAAATAAAGCCAATTCTAGCATTAGTATCAATGCCCTTAGTTATTATAGGCTGTTATCTTATTCGATTATTTTTTGTTGGGCTAATGACACGATTTTTTTGGAGATTGACTGAAAAAAAGTGTCCCAGTAAAGATGGAATAATACCAAGGAATTTTCCCAGTAGAACTCTTAATTATTATCATATTCGAAGTTTCTTGATAAAATATGGAAAGAATACTTTTACTAAGGGAGCTTTCCCTTGGTTAAGCAATTGGTTATATAATTTTGTTGGTTCAAGTGTGATAGGAAAGGGATCAACATTTGAGGAAAGCATAGGCAACGAAAAGTTTGGAATTGTCGGAAAAAATTGTTATTTTGGTGCTGGTGCTGCTTTGGCGACTCATCTGGTTGACGGAACTTTTGGAAATATAAATTATTTCCATGTGAAAATTGGAGATAATGTTACCGCTGCTGCGGGAAACCTAGTTGCCGCAGGATCAGAGGCATATGATAATTCTTATCTACTACCGATAGCTTCTGCAGGAAAACATAGCTTATTAAAAGGAAATAATTACTATTGGGGAATTCCATTAAGGAAAATATTTAGAAAAAAAACTATGGAATTTTTAGATTTAACACCAAAGGAATTAGAGATAAATGCAAATATCGTGGGATATACTGATAAAAAAGTATTGGAGAAATTAAAAAGTGAGAAATCTTTAGAGCCACCTGAGGAAATCATCCGCACCGAAACAGAAGAAAGTCTAGATAATGAGAAAGAAATTGATATAAATGATTTAAGTGAAGAAGATTTAGCCTTAGATTTCACAACAAGTAGTGCAATTTCACGAGTGAACATAAAGTTTTTAGTAGTTTACATTCCAATTTTTTGGTTGTCTGGTATGTTGGATACGATAATTTTTTATACATTTATTTCCTTGGTAAGCAATAAATTTGTAATGATATTCTTCCTTCCAACGATTATTATTATTATGTGGTTCATTTTTATATTAGGGTGTTTCTTTTTCAGCAAATTATTCCTAGTCTTAATTAACTTAATACATAAACCAAAAGAGGGAATATTTAGAGCGGAAATTGGAGATACTGATTTTGAATTTTGGAGCTTGCGTACCGAAATAAAAAAAATAGTATTATGGCTTTTACGTAATTGGCCCCTTCCTTGGGCGGATATATTAGCATTTAAATTTTTCGGAGTAAAAATGACCTTATCAAGTTCATTATATGATTCTTGGTGCGATAGTGAATTTATAACATTCGGGAGAAGAGTCTTAGTTGGACAGGGTGTGACGATTATGTCTTCAATGGTGATAGGTAAATACTTAATAATTAAGAATGTTATATGCGGTGATTATTCACTTATAGGAGGTCATTCCACAATCGCACCAGGTACAATTATAGGGGAGGATACTTTTGTCAGTGCTCTTTCTACATCTGTGTATTCTCAGATCCTTGAACCGGGATGGATCTATATTGGAGTCCCTTGCATTAAACTAAAACCAAACAAATATGCTGAATCTCAAAGAGAAATATTAGTTAAAAGAGACGTAGATGAAGAGAGGAAATTTGAGATTGAACATGAAGTTAACATTGATGAAGATAAGAAAGATCTCTTATAAACAATTTATCGGAAAAAACGCAAAGAGCGTTGCCGCTATTACTGTTCTACGATAATATTATCATAACATTTAAGATGGAATGTAATTAAACCATCATTTTAATAATGTTCTCAAATATCTTAACCATTTATTGCGAGGCGCTTTAGCTTTATACCAATCATAATTGGAATCATCACCAAAAGGTTGATACTCCGTGTAATAAGCTTGGTCTTCATTAATATTGTCAATCTGTTGCTCAAGTAAAGCTATAAGGTTTTTTATGTCCTCTTGATGTTGACGAGATAACATGAATTTATCTCTTTCAGTAATATTTTCACTAGGATATTTACCGTTAAAGGAAAGAGTCAAAGAATGACTATAACGTTTAATGGTTTGTTTCAAATTCGGATGGTTTAATACGATTTCTCTCGCTCTATCTTTATATTTTGAAGTACCATCAAACATGATGTCGAGACATGTATGGTAGTCTCTCAAATCAATCATGACCGTCTCTATTAATTCATTCCATGTAATTCCATAATTATACCGACAGGCACGTTGATATATCCCTCTAAGAGCCTCTAATGAGTCGGAATTATTTATTTTTACAAGAGCATCAATGATTTGCGTATCCCTTTCCAAGTTACATAATTGGAAAAGCACTCTAACAGATTCTAAATCCCCTTTTTTTATTAATTTATTTATTTCTTTTTTCCTTGTTTTTGGGCTTGCTTGCCTTAGCTTATTAAACTTCTCTAATTTCTTGCCAGTAAAAAATCTATGCATTGATACTCTCTATTTCTTTGATTTTAATTTTTATATTCAATTTTAATAAACTTTAGATTAATTTAAGTATTAATGAAATATTTGGTGAAATTCAAAAATTATTCTAATCTAATTGGTTTCCACAATTTTCACAATATTTATTAATTTTTAAGTTTTCAGAGCCACAATAATGACAAATTATTTTTTCTGTTTCTTGTCTAGGTCTTGGCTGATATATAGGTTCTGGTTGATACACAGGTTGTGCTTGGTAAGATGGGAGTGCTGGGTTTTTTTTAAATATTCATATTTAAATAAAAAATTTCAGGAATGGTAAATTCAGCGTCTGATTTCAATTTCGAATAACATTTCATATAAAATTTGATTCTTTATTTTAATTTAGAAAAAACGTAAAATATCTCATAGTGCTAAAATATTTCAAGGAAAATATTGTTCCTATAGTAAAATTTTTTTTTAAGACAACTTTTAAGAGAATATGTATCGAAAAACTTTGTATCGAAATATTGGAAGGTGAAACAAAATATCTGTTAAAAATCTTCCATTAACGAGAGAAAATATACCGTTTGAACGACTTTTTAACCCACGTGCGATAGTAATAATTGGTGTTTCAAAATTAAACCCATCTGGAGCAACTCAATATGTTCATGCATTGAAGGGTGCTCAATTTCCGAATCCAATTTATCTTGTAAACCCGAAATATATTGATGAGGATTTAATGGGATATAAGTTTTATGATTCTATATCTTCAATACCAGATGAAACACCAGTTGATCTTGCTATAATAGCGGTACCTGCACAATTAACTCCTTCGATTATTGAGCAATTAGGTAAAAAAGGAGTTTCATTTGCCCACATATTTAGTAGTGGATTCTCTGAATTAGATACTGAATTTGATAAAAAAGGTAAAAAACTAGAAGAAGAACTAATCAGAAATGCTTCAAGATATGGAATACGTATCCTCGGTCCCAATTGTATGGGCATAGTTGCTCCAAAATCAAATCTTACTTTCTTAATGTCATTTAGGTCAATGCAAGAAGCAAATAAAGAATTCGATTCAAAAAATATTGAAGGTTTAGACGATCTTGGAAATTTAATAAATAACGGGCAAGTAGCTTTTATATCACAAAGTGGGGGGATTGCATTCACCCATGGAATGCTTTCACATTCATTAGGTTATAGTTTTTCAAAAATCGTCTCCCTTGGTAATCAAATTGATTTGGATTTACTTGATTTTCTTCGGTATTTTAAAGATGATCCAGAGACAAAAATAATATCAATGTATATTGAAAATATTAAAAGAGAGGGGAATGAGTTTGTTCGATTATTAAAAGAGACAACTGCTAAGAAGCCTGTAATTATATGGAAAGGTGGTATTTTCCAAACGGGTCATCAAGCAGTTATGAGTCATACAGGGGGATTAGCGGGTAATTATAAAATGTGGGAATCAATGGCATGTCAAACTGGAGTAATTCTAGTAGATAATTTTGTAGAATTAACAGATATGATACAAACATCTCTTACTTATCCATTTCCACAAACCTTAGGTACAGCAGTACTATCTATGAGCGGGGGTACAGCGGTGGAAAGTACTGATGAAGTTGAACGGAATGGTTTACTTATGCCTCTTTTAACGCAAGAAGTGACACAAAAAATTAACCAATTTATCCCAGAAATTAACTCTAATTTAAAAAATCCGTTAGAATTCGGAGGAAAGAACAGTTTAGAACATACTGTTAAAATTATCAAGATGTTGGGAGAAGAACCTCAATTTTCCTCCATAATAATGGCAAGTTCTCCAGAATATCTTGTTTTTCGAAGAGGAAATAGCTTGGATGATTATATTAAAGCAATTTCCAATGCTTTACCTCCTCACTCGGGCAAAATACTATTGTGTGTTGCCAGCAGTATGAATATGTTTGAGCAAGGGATAAAAATGAACCTCGAATTTAGTTCCAAATCTCTATCCAATGGATTTGTAGTATATCGTTCTACAGCAGCAGCAGCAAAATCTTGTTATCGCTGGTGGAAATACGGAAAGTATTTAGAAAAAAGAAAGATTGTTTAATAAAAAAGACCACCTTTATGTATTCAATCTTACTTTTCTTTTCAGTTTTAATAATACTAATTTTATTGGAGTCCTAATTCTTGTTTTAAAAATCTCGATAAATCTTCGCATGTTTCTTTTAATTCAGTTTCATCCTGATAAAATAGATGAGGTCTAGGACAATCATTATCATAAATACAATTATTTTCTTGAAAATTATAAATTAATGGGTAAAATCTACATCCTTGAGGGCGATATTCATATATTTTACATTCCTTTGAAAGAGAGTCTAAGAAAATGCAGTGATCCTCATTATTTTTTAATTGAAAAAACCCATCTCTATTTTTAAATACGAAATCATTTTTTTGTAGATTTTTAGTGGAATTTTTCATAATTCTATTAATATCACTCTCAGAAAGAATCATTTCAGTTCTTAAACAACATTCTCCGCAATTTTCACACTTATTTTTCATATATTTTTATTAAAAGTATTAATCATAAATTTAAAGGGATAATAAATATCTTATAAAGTATATTAAGAATCAATTGCTTTTTAATTGAGTAAATGTTAATGAGTTGCATAGTATAACAATTTTCAATGAAAACTTATGGTAACAATGAGCGAACAAGTTGACGAAAGCGAACCATCGAATTTGGATACTCCTGAAAATCAAGTTTTAAAAGAAGAGGTTAAACTTCAATTTTATTTGTATATTCTTATCTTTAGTTTTATTTTTTATAGTTCATGGGTTATCCCTGGTGTCTTCTTTTTTTGGTACGTTCTTCAAGTTTTTCTTCCTAATTTCTTAGAAATTTCTAATTTTATATTACTTTTTACAGAGCCTAACTCTTTAATTGCATTCCTCTTGATGCCCATCGTTCTCATCGGATGTTACCTACTTCATCTAATCATTTTGGGGATATCAACTAAAATTTGTTGGAAAATTTCTGAAAAGATTTCCCCATCTAAGCCCGGAGTAATACCCAGGAACATTCGAAGTAAAGCCGTCAATTATTATCATATTAGAAGCTTTATGATCAAATATGGCAAAAATTCATTTACAAAAGGTGTTTTTCCGTGGTTAAGTAATTGGTTCTTTAATACTGTAGGCTCAAACAAAATTGGTAAAGGCACAACTCTAGAAGAATCTGTAGGAATGGATAAATTTATTGAAATTAAAAAAAATTGTTATATTGGAGTTAATAGTACTCTAGCCAGTCATCTTATTCAAGGAATTTTTGGAAATATCTCCTATTTTAAAATTAAAGTAGGGGATAATGTTACAGCAGCCGCTATGAGTCAAATTGGACCAGGCTCTGAAATAAATAATGATTCGTTCCTACTCCCCCTAGCTTCTGCAACTAAACATAGTGTCTTAAAAGGAAAAAACTATTATTGGGGAATTCCCTTAAGAAAAATATTTAGAAAGAAAACTATAGAATATTTAGACCTTACTCCAACAGATTTGCAAAAAAATGAGAATATTTTGGGGTATACAGATAAAAAACTTCTAAAACAACTAAAGGCAAAAGAGATTCAAGAAACGTTGACTAACGAAGCTGTTAAAATAGAACAGGAAATTTCTAACTTGGATGAGAAAAGAATTGATGTTATTAAATTAGAAAAACAAGATTTAGCAATTGATTTCACTACTAGCTCTGCTATCAGTAGAGTTAATTTAAAATTTTTAGCAGTCTATTTACCAATTTTCTGGTTAGCAGGCTTATTAATCTCAATATTATGGTATTGGTATTTGCTTGATCAAAAGTGGATACCTATTTTATCATTTCTACCTCTTATTTTGTTTGGCTCAATATATCTTTTCATTTTAGCATGCATACTTTTCAGCAAATTACTCTTAATTCTTATAAATTTAATACATAAACCAAAAGAAGGTATTTTTAAAGCAGAGATTGGGGATACCGACTTTGAATTTTGGACTTTAAGAACTGAATTGAAAAAAATCGCATTGTGGTTTATGCGAAATTCACCACTTCCATGGACTGACGTAGTATCATTAAGATTATTTGGTGTGGACATGGATGCTTCAAGTCATCTAAATGATGCATGGTGTGATGCCGAGTTTATTAAGTTTGGGAGAAAAAACTTAATCGGACAAGGAGCTACGATTATGTCGTCCATGGTGGTAGGCCGATATTTGATTATAAAAAAAGTTGTATGTGATGATTATATCATGATTGGTGGTCATACTACGATTGCACCGGGGACGATCATGGGTAAAGAATCCGTGATCGGTGCTATTTCTTCTACTACAGTAAATCAGGTGTTAGAACCAAATTGGGTATATTTTGGAATTCCTGCTATTAAATTAAAAGAAAATAAGTATGCAGAAGAGAGGAGAGATGTAATTTTAAAGCGTGATGTGGATGAGGCAAAAAAATTTGAGATAGAACATGAAGTAAATATAGATGATGATAAAAAAGATTTAATTAAAAAAGAAAAAGAGGTAAAAGAAGTATGAGTGTTCCTAATACAATGCGTGTTGGTCCTTTTACACCAACAATATTGGCAAAAAAAAGATATTTAATATTATACATTTTCCTTATTTGGGCGAGTATAATTCCACTATTATTAGAGTTTTGGATTTATTGGCGTTTTTTATGGTATTTACCAAGTCCAGTTCATTTTTATACTTATCTACCTCTGTTAATATTTTTGATGTATGTTACGATTGTATTTTCAGCAATATTTTTTACCAAGATACTTTTGGTAATAATCAACGCTATTCATAAACCAAAAGAGGGGACATTTTTAAGGATCCCTGCAGATAAAGATTTTCGATATTGGAGTCTGCGGAATACAATTAAACGGTGGCCAGTTTGGCTTGCACATAGATTTCCTTTTCCAGGGATTTTAGATAATATATGTTTTAAAGCTTTCGGGGTTAAAACTAAAATCTCAAATTCTTTATTCGAAGGATGGGTTGACACAGAATTTATTGAATTTGGAAAAGATGTTGTGGTGGGACAAGGAGCAATCGTTCAATCAGCAGTAATTATTGGGAATCTTCTGATTATTAGAAAGACAGTTATTGAAGATAATATAAGAATAGGTTCCCATGCTATAGTTATGCCAGGCACCCATATTGGGCATAACTGTATCTTAGCTGCCAATAGTGTAACTACGGTTGGGCAAGTGCTAGAGCATGATTGGATTTATGTTGGCATTCCTGCTAAAAAATTCAAAGTTAATTATTTCTTTGAAGATGGTCTTGAAGATAAATTAGGCGATGTGGAAGATGTAGAGGCATTAAGAAAGCGATATGAAGAAATATATACAAAACGCTATGATGAGCTCACCCATAAAGAACGAAAAGAATTAAAGAAAGAGAAGAAAGAAGAAGAAAAAAAGAGATGGGAACCTTAGTTTTTAATGCTTATAACAAAAAACTTCTAACTTAAGATCTAATATTCAAGGACTCCTGTTTGCATAATCATTTTCCATTCATTTTCTACCTTTGAAAACACTTTACAAACTCTACCTTTCCAATGGTTTTTATTCTCCTTAGAATCTATCCATAAGGTATCAATATCTACCACTGCAAAAGCTCCATCTCCTTCCTTCGAAATTACGATTTTCCGTATTTCTCGTTTATTAAGGACTAATCTATGCGTATTAAAAAGATCTAACCAACCCTTTCTCCAACGATCATAATTATATCTTCCCCATTCTAAAACCCAGTCAATGGGATCGTGAGATTGTGGTGTTTTAGGCCATGGCCATACCATATCTTGATGAAAAACCGTCATCAGGAGATCCACGTTTTGAGTATCCCAAGCTTTAGTTTCCCGGTTGACGATTTCTACAATCTCTTTTCTAACCTTATTATCGGACATAAATATAGTGAAGATCGACTTGTACTAAATGGAATTGAATAACTGATTAAATTCAAAAATTGTATTCATGATTTAATATTTTCTTATAGATGTCTTCTGTTAACGGCGTGTATTCTGACTTATTTGGAAGCATGACAAATAAAGCGTCATCAATTTTTTGAAGATTAATTCCTTCTTCTTTAAGTTCAATCTTTTTAAATTTAAAAGTATGTGTTGTTGAGAGACCTGACTTAAATCTAAGAAAAACAGGTATAGCATACGGAGCGAGATTGGCAAAAAAAAGCCCTTCCAGCTTCTTGAAGTCAAAATCATTAACACTAGATGTTGATACAATCGCTGCCATTCCTGCGCGTCCATCGGTAGCCGGTAATCTAACTCCATAAACGCATGACATTGAAATTTGATCAAAAGTATTGAGGACCTCTTCTATTTCTGTAGTTGAAACATTATGTCCTTTCCATCGGAAAGTATCTCCGAGACGATCAACAAATTGAGCATGGTTACAACCTTGATCCCGCATTAGATCACCAGTATTAAACCATACATCTCCTTCTTTAAAGACATTACGAAGTAATTTCGCTTCAGTTGCTTTTTCATCAGTATATCCCCTAAATTTAGTAGTTTCTGTGCTTTCGAATAGGAGTAAGCCAACCTCGCCAGTACGTACTTTTTTCGAAAAACCTCTTTTGTTCTTTATAAGTTCATCGTTCTCATGGTCATATCGTACAATAGCATAACCCCCCGTTGAATATCCGCAGGTGCAATCAAAGTTTAGTACATTAGCAAATGCACCGTTTCCTTCTGAAGAACCATAAAATTCACCAATATAGGGGATATCAAATCTCTTTTTAAAATCCTGCCATATGTCTGGACGAAGACCATTCCCAATCACTGCTCTTACAGGATTATCCGAATCATCCGGTTTAGGAGGTTGATTCATTAAATAACGACATATCTCACCAACATAACTAAAGCAAGTAGCATTATATCTCCGAACATCATCCCAAAAATGACTAACGCTGAACTTACGAGCGATTGCTAAAGCGCTACCATTAACAAGAGCAGATGGCCAACCCGTCATTAGAGCTGTGCCATGAAAAAAGGGAAGTGAAATATATATTGTATCATCCGAGGTAAATTGTGCAATCATAGTCCCAAAAACATATCCCCCGAGAGTCACTCTAGCATGAGTTAAGAGTGCTGCTTTAGGTAATCCCGTTGTACCAGAAGTATAAATATAGGCAATAACATCTTGAGGTGTGATACTAGTCGTAGTTGTTGGATTTTCTACAGGAAGATTTAAAACAGCTTTTGGGAGGTCGGTAAATCCCTCAGGAAGGTCCATCTCACCACTATCATGTACAAAACAGAGTTGTTTAGCATCTGATAAGTTGATATCTGATTTGATCTCATTGAAAGTGTCAAAACATTCTTCACCAACAACAATAATTTTGCCCGGAGTAAGGTTTAAACTATATACTAAGGTTTTTTTCCGCAGATCAGTATTGATTAATGAAGATATTGACCCAATTTTAGCATTTGCACTATATAATAATAATAGTTCTATTCGGTTTTTTACTAAAACCTTTACAACATCACCCTTTTTCAAACCTAAAGAAATGAAGTAATTTGCATACTGGTTTACTTTATCATTAAATTCTTGATATGTAAGAACATTATCTTCAAATTTAATAGCGGGATTATTAGGGAATTCTACGGCATTTTTTTCTAGAATTGATCCCCATGAAGTTTTATTTTCTGCAGATATTTTACCAATCTCTAGGATGAGTGGAGCATGTTTTTTAGTCCACTCTAGAAATCTTTTATTAAATTCTTCACTGTCAATAAGGTCTGAATTATTCTGTTTTGATATATCTAACATTTGAGTCCATTTTTCTTTTTTAGTTGAAAATAAATCTAAATTTAGAAAAAAAAATCTATAGACTTATTAGATCTTTTCAGATTATAAATCTATCAATATATCAAAAATTTCTAGAAAAAATTACTCAAAAAATTAAAAAAAAGAGATATATAGAAATGGAGGAATTTTTCAAGAAGCCGACAAATTTTTTTAAAAAAAAGAAAGAGAAAAAGAGGAAAAGGTGTTTACTGATCCTCTATTTTCTATTTTTATAGTGTAAATATATAGAAATGAAAATTTAGTTTGTTAAAATTTGAGGAAAGATTGAAGAAATTCCCTCTTCTGTTCCATTGCTTCTTGGATTTCTGGACCTGGGGGATTACCTAGCATATTATTCATTCCAACTATGAGATTATTGGTACCCTTGAAATCCAGCACGTTCATCTTTGTAGACCCTCCAACAATTACACATTCGCTTGACCTCAACAAGGCAATATGAACCCAGGAGGCATCAACATTTTGGACATTGTTGCCAAGAATCAAATTGTTATAGGCAAAAAAACATCCAATACCATAATCTCCTGTACCACGAATTATGTTGTTAGAGATAAAAGCATCCTGCAACCCCTCTGTCCAAATTCCGCCATATATTGTATCTTCTAAAATAATTTTATTATGAGAGACAACTGCTTCGAGTGATTTGATTGGTGTATGATCCCATAAACCTATACCATCGGCAGAATTTGACACCTTTAAATTATTATGAGTGATAAGCCACTGGGAAGGGGATAAAGATGGAGTTAAATCTCCTATTTGCCATACCCAAATACCATTTAAAAATTCTGTCTGGATATCATTACGAGAAATCTCAAATTTTGAATAGCTATTATCCATGTTAACTATTCCAAAAGTACCTCCTTTAAATGAATTTGACTTAATTTTCATTTCAGCATTCATTAACACGTAAGCAGAAATACCTCCCCAAAGTGAGTCAAAGTTGCATTTAGTAATAATATGTCTCCCAGTTCCATAATTACATTCAATTCCTAATCTAATATTAAAACTTTTAATATAAGGAAAAGGGGGAAATGTGCCTTCATGACCAGTACATTTAATACTTTCAATTCGGGAATTTATATCTCCTGTTATTAAGATAAGTGATACCAAATCGTAGGCTGGGTCAGGGTCGTACCATAGTTCAGCAGGTTTTTCAGGTGTAATATCAAAACTTAAATCAGAAATACATACTTCTCCTCCTGCAAACGTAAACAAACTAGGTCCATAAGGACCAAGTACTCCTGGTGCTTCAGGATCTAATCCTCTAGGAACATCAATTTTGGTAAGATCCATGCCTGCCCCCATAAATGTACCATAGAAATTTTCAGCTAAAATTGCATTAGTATAAAATTGACCTAGAGTTAATTGAACAATGCTTCCTGGACCTGCTGCAATGGCATCATCGAATGCTGCTTGGATGTTTGCAGTATCATCTACACCTGTTGGAGATACAGTAAAAGTAGGTGAATCAGCGCGGACTAGTCCGATTATCATAGTAAAAGTTCCAAATATCATTGCTAATGTAAAAATTCCGATTATTAGACTTGATTTTGTTTTCATTTTCATTTTTTTTCACTCCATTTTTCTAATTTCTATTTTATTTCACTTTTTTTTCTAAAAAAATGATTAAATTTTATTTTTCGACCTCTTTTTGTTAGATTGTTGTTATTGATGTCACTCTCGCAATTTTATTTTTAGATTTGGCTTCGGAATATTGTGTAAAGGTCGAAGTTTAAAGAATTTTGAATTAATATATAATGCAGATTTAAAATGAACTTTTTTTAAAAAAAGAATATAAGTACATTTAGCATATTTTTAAATGAATATCTTAAGATAGGTTAATAACACTATTAAAGTAATATTCTATATTGAAAATAAGAGTTCCGTGGTGTTTTCATAAGATTTGTGCTAAAAAACTAAATTATCCTCCTCAAGAAATAATTATCTCTTCAGGGATTGAGAAAAAAGATTTTGAATATATTATTTTATGGATGCTTAATAATAATGAAGAATGCAATTGGTCTGACTTTTTAGACAATCCCTTAGGATTTAGTCTTGCCACCTTATCAAAATATATGAATCTATTAATGACAAATGGATTTGTTGAAAAGAAAGAGAAGGGTCTATACATGATTACACCTGAAGGAAAAAAAAGATATTTTGATTTAAGGTTTAAAGATTCTTTTGATAGAAAATTAAGATATCCTCCAGAAATAATTCTAAATAAGCGAAATTATGACCACATAATTCTCTGGATGCTACATAATAATGAATATTGCAAATGGAAAGATTTTCTTGAAAAACCACTCTCTATCAATAATAATTCTCTCTCAAAAAATTTAAATCTTTTAAGAGAAAAAGGTTATGTGAAGGTCGAAGATATGGAATATCAGATTACTAAAACTGGTGAATCTCAATATTCAAAAATTTTAAAAAAATATGATTTAGATTATCAGACAATTTTTAAGGAAGAAATTAAAAGAATTGAAGATATTAAAGAAAAAACAAAGAAATTCCTTGATAAGTATGAAATTGAAGATGATAAGGTTAAGATCATATTCTTAGATTTACTTAATCATTTAGATTATTCTAAATCTGAAAATTTATTATCATCAAAGGAAGATTATTATAAGATTCTATTATTCTTTTCTTTTAATCATCCATCAATGTATCCAAATTTTATATCACCTGAGGAATTTTCTCTTAAATTTGATATTAAATTAACTACACTTAATTTTTTTATACAGAACATTGTGGAAGAGAATTTATATGAAATAAAATTCTTTAATTTGAGATTTGGGGGAAAAGAAAATTATTTTTTCCGAGTAGACAAAAAATTTGAGAAGATGTTAAATTTAATCATCGATGAAAACATAACGAAATTTAGCTTTCTCCATAAACTGCAGCAAAATACTCCAAAAGACGAAAAAAATCTGCAAACTATAAGTTTAGTTGAAAACATTATAGAAGATATCTATAATAACATGTTTGATCAAAAAGTAAAGCCGTATATTTTAAAGTTTCTACCAGATTATGTCAAATATCTATACGCGAATTTTAAGAGAAAAAATTATTCCGATAATGTAATAGAAACTTTCAAGGGCATGATCTATCAAAATATTATTACTTTAGATATGGAATACTATAAAGAAATGATAGTAAAGAGAGAATTAGTATCGTTTCTCTTGAAAGACTTTCCAAAATACACCATTTTAGATGAAATAAAGAAAAAATGGATTAAATAATAAAATTGTAATTCGCACTTTGTTCAATATTCCGAAGCAAAATCTAAAATAATTCGGTGAAACAAATAGAGAATAATAAAAATCTATAAAAAAGAGGTTAATTAAAAATGAAGAAATCGAACTTAGGAAAATTTTTCCTTGCATTAATAACTTTTTTAATTGTCTTTTCACACTTTCTAGCAATTGGGTATTCGAATGCGGTAGGAATACCAAATGGACTTCAAGTTAAACATAATTATAGCACCAACGTAATGTCGGGAATAACTCCTTCCACAATGACATTTACTAAATCATCGAGTGACACTATTCATATCACTAATTACTTGGGAGGTGATATTGATGATACAGGTTCTTGGGACACTAACACCAACACTAGAATTATATCAAACCAAGTAAATTTTGGGCCTTTTAATGGTGACCATTCTGTCTTTTGGATTTATACTAATATTTCCTTGGATGATCAATTATTAATGTGTAATATATGGAAGGGCGTCCATAATGGCCTTACAAATGGTGATGCTACGTTCAATGTTACTGGTGAGGCTATGCATGGTACCATGGAGGTTTGGATTTTAAAAGATGCTCATGGGAGTGAGATGTGGTATGAAAAAGCGAGAGGATTTCTCGTAAATGGTACATTAAAACACTCCACGGATTATAATACATATGAATTTGTAAGTGTTGGAGTTACAGGTCTTCCAGGTGTTTCCGGATACAGTTTATTTTTGATAATTTGTGTTACAGCCATGATCTCATTTGTCATAATACAGAGAAAGAAAATTAAGAATTAAATAATAGTTTCATTTTTTTTTTTTTTAAGTTTGAAGTTTGATTACCTTTGAACTCTTAAAAAAATTCCGAAGTAAAATCTAAAAATGTTTAGCACACTATGATTTATTTAATAATTATTATGATATAGTAACAATTTTTTATTACTGCTTGAATTAATCAAAAAGACTTGACAAAAAATGATAATATCGGTTGAAGATTCAAGAGCAGGCAAAATAATTAAATTAGATGTTAATAAAAAGCATTTAATCGAAAGTATTATAACTATTGTTGTTAAACATATGAATGTCATTGTCGCAGAACAACGTTCTTTTGCTTTAATTTATAAAGGTAAAGAACTACCTAATTCAATAACTGTTGGAGACGTTGTTCAAAATTATGGTTTAAAAGAAAATGACAAACTAGAACTATGGGCAAAAGTAATAGGGGGTTAATTAATCAAGTTTTCAAGTTTTTTTAAGAACCTTTATATATTTTTCAAATGATGAAGAAGTAACTAAAGCCCATTCTACCTCTTTTTCGAATCCTCCTTGCTTGTATAATTTAGCCATTTTATTAAACATTTCTTTAATTTTTAAGGTATTATCTGTATTAATGCTCGTTTTATCCGATTTTTCGATTTCCATTACTAAGTTTAGAACTTTACAAAACTCTGAATTTCCTAATGTTAATAACTTTAATTTATTATCAGGAATAATTTCACTAGCTTGAATAAAGTGATTTGAGGCTTCTAAGAACTTTTTTGGCTCCATTTTTTCTTGAGCGTATGACATAAACTCCCATGCTTTACTTAAATGATATAATCCTTCAACTTCTTCTCTATCATGTGTGAGAGCTATCTTTGAGGAAAGTCTTTTGAACTGAGATGCTGCATTTGAAAAACATTCTATTGCTTTAATCCTATCTCCCTGTGTTTCAAAAATTTTTGCGTTCTCAATTTTTGACCAGATATCACTATATATAGAGATTAATTGCCTTTTTTCTTTTTTTTCTTGAATTGATCTTACTATGATTTCTTCAATGATTGAATATATCCTTTCTTTGGAATCTTTCTGGACTGCAGAATACTCAAATGTTTTTACCCCTATTAGTTCTTCAATTTTATCCACTTTTAGAGTATCTTTTTTTCTATCTTGAAAATTAGCAATAACATAGAAATCAACATCAAGAACTTTTTTCTTTAGAAATAATAATAAATTTTGATTATATTTTAAATTCTCCATGCTTGAATTTGACACTACACATATAATGTCGATAGATTCTAATAAATCTTTAAATAAATTAAAATTTCTAACCAATTCTTTTGACTCAATAACTCGTAATACACAATGTTCAATCTTTTCTAATGTGGGTATTTCAATAGATTTTTTAAAAATCTCATTTAAATTTATATCAATTTCTAGAATAGTCTCGCTTGGAAATAATTTTAAAATTGTAGATTTTCCGACCCCTTCTTCTCCGATTAAAAGAATTTGAATAGAAATTGACTTAGCACCAATAAAGCTTTGTTTTATATTAATAATTAATTTATTTATGGATTTTAATGTTAATTAAGATCTTAGAATTATAATTTAAATCTAAATATTTTTTCGTTAAGAACTTAAAGAAAGACATTTTCAGTTATTCTCGATATTTAATGTATAATATAAATCCCAATATAAAAGGGATTAGCCATATAATTAAAATCCATAAGAAAATATTTGATTCCCTTTTTTTAGCGTCTGTGTATACCCATATAGATAAAGCGATTGAAACCAGAAATGTTATTACTAAAAAGATTATTAATATTAAAAAAATAAATTCAATCATTACCCTCAATTTTTTAGATTTTGATACCTATTTATCTATTTTATTAATTATTTTATTAAAGATTTTTTATTGGTTTAAACTTCGTGAAAGCTGTTTCACACCCCCAACAAGCATTTTCTATCTCAGATAAAGCTTTATAACAATTCAGACAATACCAAGCTTGACATTTCGGACAAACGTATGTAAAACCAGAAATTTTATTTTTACACACTAAACAATATCCTTTTTCTTTACTATATTTAACATCTTCTACACTAAATTTTAGAGGTTTAGTAAAGGTTTTTAAAGTATCTTGGAGTTCTTCTTCTTTAATAACACGTTCTCCACTTTTAACATAAAAATAAATTATATAACTAATAATTAAAATCAGCATAGAAAGTGCTATCCCGATTATAATTAAAAAAATACTTGCTAATTGAAGATTTAAGAGCAGTATTGTGGTTATAAATATTACAAGTAAACATATTACTATTACAATAAACAGTTTAACAATTTTTTTAGAAAATAATTCAAAATGACCTATTAATGGAGATGTTACGATTGAAATACCCATTATCATAAATACTGGACTTAAGGCAGGGGTAAATAATTTTGAATTTTTTACTATTATTGAATCAAAGCCCCAACCAATTAAAAATGTAGCAAATCCAACGGTTATGGCTGAGGAAATAGCTTGAAACTCACGTGTTGATTTGAAAGAAGACCAAGTGAACAGGATTATTACAATTGTGGCAATAACAAAAATATAGTTATATAGATATAAGTAGAAGTATAAAAAAAGATAATTTATAACGTCATAAGTTAGAATAATAACATATAAATCTCCTATATAAGTTCCTTCTAAAATATAATCACTAATAAAAAAGAATAATCGTGTTAAAGCAATAAAAAACCAAAAAGCTCCAAACCCAACCATAAGGATTTTTTCATTCTTATCATGTTTTTTAAATCCTTTAGAGAAGTAAAAAAGCCCACAGAAAAATATTATAAAAATTGCCATACTTGACAAAAAGCGCTCTAAAGGATCGAAAATCATAACTTATACTAAATGGAATTAATCAATACATATCTAATAAGAAATTTCAGTATTAATAAATTTTGATGTTCTCGAACATTAGAATTAGAGTTTTTATCGCACCTTAGTTAGTATATAATTTAAATATTAAACTTTCTGTTTAAATACTTAAAGTAGCTATTATTACTTCAAATCTTTTAAATGGAGAAAAAATTCAAAACTTTATTTTTTATATATCTAATCTTTGTATTTTCAATAGTAACTATTCCGAGTATCATCATTTTTGCGGAATTTGCAAGTTTTAATAGGATTGATGAATCTCTTACATATAAATATTCATCTAACACCCCACCACTTGAAAAAGAACTGAATATAATTACTGATATCGGTATAATCGATATAAAATATGTTTCTCCCTCAGTAGATTATCTTGTTAAAATAGATGTAGATATTGAAATGGCAGGTCCTAACTTAGGAAGTAAATCATACTTGGATTTTTATAGAATAGGGTGGGAAAACTTAACATCTCCATTAAATTTTACATTTGCATTAATTCCTGAGATGTTCGAAGATTTTTCAAGCTTACACATTACAAATACTCATATTAATATTCAGCTACGAGCAGATATTGTTTTTAGCATAAATGCTTCTGTAAGTGAAGGGACTGTAAAACTTTCTGCTCTAGGAATTACTGTTAATGATTTATTCTTAAATGTGATTAATGGTGATATAATTTATGATTTAACTAATTGTAAAGTTGAAGGTAATATATCTGGAACTGTTACTAATGGGAATATTACATTAAAAACTCATAATAATCAATATAATCATAATAGTCTTTTGACTATTAAAAATGACGTTGGATATATTCTTTTTGATATTACCCAATTTGAAGAAATGGGAGCCAATGTTACAGGAACGGGAATAACAAAAACGGGAAATATCTCAATAATCTATAAAGATTTTTCATCTAATATTGGAGCTCGATTTGTATTATATAATAAAACCACTCACGGTCTTGAAGGACAAAATTCATGGATAGGATTCGAAAGGGATCTTTTACCATTAAGTGCAGGACAATATTATAATTCCACAGATTTTCCTTCTCAAAATAATTATATTTTCTCTCTATTTAAATGGGATAGCGGTGATTATCTGTGGAATCTTTATAGCATCCCAACTTAACATTACTTGGCTAGATAAGCAAATTTTAAAATTACTTTTAAAGGAGCACCATCAATTGGAATCCCTTTTACATCTGAATCCCAAATTTCATAGTTTATAGGAAAAGTCAGCCAAACAACTGGATTAAGCTGCATAAGATGCTGCTGAATATCAAAGTATAATTGTTCTCTAGCAAATTCATCAAATTCTTGAAGAGCATCTTCCATCCATAGTTGTACTTGTGTATCATTGAAATTTATATAGTTACCTACTCCATCAAAGTTACTTGAATATAATGGGTTAATAATATCGACAGGATCTATATAACTAACTCCCCAACTCAGAGTAACAATATCGAAGTCACCTGTATTTAATTTATACTCTAATTCTAATGATCCTATTGAATCAAGATTTATTTTTAATCCAATTTGTTTAAGATTTTCGATTGTGAGATTGGCTGCTAATTCAAAAAATGGGTTACTACTTGAAAAATTATAAACTTCAAGAGGTGAGGGGCTATTTGCCAATGTCTCCCATTCATTTCCAGCTGATATATTATCGTTTGCTGTTAAACCACTTGTACCAGGCCAACTTACATTTATTAAGATTTGTCTTGCTCTCGTAATATTATAATATGGTACATCAAAATCTTCCCAATTAGAATATCGAACCTTTTTTGAAAGAGGAGATTTTGCTCTCTCAGCATGCCCGTTCCATACTTCATTAAGATAACGATTATAATCAAAAGCATATGAGATTGCCTTTCTCATTGTTACATTTATAATATTGTTATTCATTCCAAGATACCAGAAACCAAGGACTTTTTTTGGTACTACTGTAGTTCCGCGATTTGTTTTGAAAATATCGAGTGTTTCATTATCACGATACCACATGATATATGAAAGCTCTCCGGAGAGTATTCTTTCCTTTCTTTCTGTAGAACTTAAATATAGGAAAACTAGTTTGTTAATTGATGGTATTCCACCCCAATAATCTGGATTAGCATGCATATATGTTTCCAAACTATAACCCCTATAATCTACCTGACATGAATCGAAAATGTAAGGACCTGTTCCAACTAATCTTCCAGTTCTAATATCAATGAATTCATCTTCTGGAGTTAAAGTTGGCGAAAGTATATAAGAGTTCCAAAGAGATAATAGATCCCTTATAGGAACATAAGGTTGATTTAACACAAACCTTACAGTATATTCGTTTAATACTTCTGTATGGTTTATAATTGGCTTACCTTCTGAATTTAGATAAGTATAATCCCAAGCCCATATATCAGATTCAGGCATTATGCAAATAAATCTATATATTCGATCAAAATTCCATTTAACAGCTGCAGCGTTAAATGGTGTTCCATCATGAAAACTTATATTTGTTCTGAGTGAACAAGTAAAATTTAGGTGGTCAGGGCTCCAAGTTCCATTTAACGCAAGATTAGGAACAATGGGTGTATTGGTTTGGTTTTGGTCATAAGCAAATAAACCTTCGGCAATTTGATCAATTATTATTAGATTTACATATTTTGGAACTGGATTTTTAAGTGGATCGATTGAATCGGGAGCATCATTCAAACCACACTTGAATATAGGCTCTGATATTTCTTGTAATTCAAAAAAAAAGTAAAATCCACTAAAAACTGCAGCAACTGTTATAATACTCGTAGTTCCTAAGCCAATTTTTTGTCTTTTATTTAGAGTTTTAAATTTTTTTTTTTTCCTTTTTGTGATTAATTTCCTTTTCTGCCATAAGGGAATCCACAATATTATTTTTACTTTTTTTGGTTTTTACCCTAAATTTAGGATTTTTAAATTAATATTTACCTATTATGTAAAATAAAATTAGATTGACATATTTATAATAATTACTACTTTTTTGTATATTTCCTTATCTTAAGGTTTTTCTGAGTGGTAAAGCTTTTAAGGTTCAAAGCTTTATGTCAATTTCATTATTAAGGCTTTCCTACAATATGATAAGATAATGGGTGAAGTTTCTATTTTATTTCAGCACAAAATACATTCTTCTGTTATTCTTACCTTTATTTACGGTTTTAGTCAACTCAATTGTACCGATTTCCTTTAGATTGTTGACATGAGTTCCCCCATCTACTTGAATATCGACATCCCCTATTTTTACAATGCGAAATTCTTTAATATTCTCTGGTAAACCTACAGCTAAACGGGCTAATTCTGGTTTTCCTAAAACATCTTGTCGGGACATATATTCTATAGTAATAAGTAAATCTTGTTGGATAATCGAATTTGCTTCATCAACATAAGCTTGTAATTTTTCAGGGGAGTAATCTATCATTGAAAAATCCATTCGGGTTTTATCCATTTCTATTTGGTTTCCAGTAATTTTCGCATTAGCTCTATTGTACAGAATGTTAGAAATTAGATGGGAAGCAGTGTGATATCGCATAAAGGTATATCTTCGTTCCCAGTCTAGTTCACATGAAACAATATCTCCAACTTTTAGCCCTGATATTTCTACCTCATGACTGATTTCCCCTGAGAATTTACCGACATAAACAACTCTAAATTTCTCATTATTCTTAATTATATACCCCTCATCCCAGGGTTGGCCACCACCTTTAGGATAGAATGCAGTGTTATCAAGAGTAATATACTTTTCATCTTTGACGCTTGAAACTTTAGCATTCCACCTCTTAAGATAGGAGTCATCCATATATAATGCTCTTGCCATAAAAAGAAGAAAAGTAAGTAAACTTAAATTTTTAACTTTTAGTCATTCTCATGAATTTCTGACGGCTTCACTCCATCAAACAATTCTAGTTTTAAGAATCTCTTTTCTTTATTACAATTGGGGCAGAAGTAAATACCTGGTTCTCTATTCCTAAAACTATAACCACAGTCCTTACAAACAGCGTAAAACAAAGACATATAGTAAAAATAAATAAGGGTAACTATTTAATTTACCTCATGAAGCTCATTTGGTTTTGCACCACAATATGCTTCGAATTTAAAAAATTTCATTTCTTTAGAACAATTGGGGCAGAAATATTTACCGGGGTCCTTATTTTCAAAAGAATATCCACATTCCTTGCAAACTATTGCTTTCATAGTTAAATATTCTAAATAGAGTTTTAATAGGTTCTTTTTATGAAATAGAAAGAAATTAGATAGGAATTATAGATTCGATAAGTTTTTTGAAATGAAAATGAATAAATTAAAAATATTTTATAATTAATTTATATCTGATTAAAGATATTACTAATAAATACAATCTTAACACATTATACCAAGTGATTTTGATGAAAACTGTAGAATTAGCAGGCACCAAATTTGAAGCTAGGAATGGCTTTCTTGATTTGGGTCTTTTAGAAATCAAAGATATCGATGAGATCATAGGTTTAGACAAACTTAAAGATTTAACACATCTTGAACTTAGTTCTAATGAAATCATTGTTATAAAAAGATTAGACAATTTAATTGATTTAAAAATTTTAAATTTAGGAAGTAATAAGATAATTGAAATAGAAGGCTTAGAAAATTTACAGAATCTTGAAGTTTTACATTTAATAAGTAACAAAATAAGAAAAATAAAAGGGCTTGAGAATTTAACCAATCTGAAAGAGCTTTATCTTCGGGGAAATCAAATTGAAAAATTAGAAGGCTTAGAAAATTTAACATCTCTTCAAAGATTAGATTTATCATGGAATAATATCTCTAAAGTAGAAGGACTTGATAACTTGAGAAACCTTGAGGTTTTATGGGTTGCTGGAAATCAATTAAAAAAAATCGAAAATTTGGAAAATCAGACAAATTTAGAGATATTAAACATTGCGGGGAATCAAATATCACATATCCAAGGGTTAAAAAATATAAAGAAATTAAAAAGTCTTTATCTAAATAATAATTCAATCGAAAAAATAGAAAATCTTGAATCATTAGAACAACTTGAAACTTTATGGTTAAATTCCAATCAGATCTCAGAAATTAAGGGATTAGATGGGTGTAAGGAATTAAAAATATTGAATTTAAAACAAAATAAGATTAGTCATATTAGAGGTTTATACTCATTAACTCAATTAGAAAATCTTTTCCTATCAGAAAATAATATTGGTGAAATTAAAGGAATTGAACCTTTAACAAAACTAGAAACGCTTGATTTGGGTCAAAATCGAATAATTCAAGTTAAAGGTTTAGAGTCTCTAATGAATTTAAAGGATTTATGGTTAGCGGATAATTTAATTCCACAAAAAATAATAGAACAATTGGGTGGTTTAGATTCAGGTGGTTGCGCAAATGATCCTTTACAATTTGTTCAATACTGTCTTATTAATCTTTAGAGATTTAAAAAAAATATTATGGTAATATCATTTGAACCTAAGTCATATTTAAGTATGGTTTGTCTTTACATAGATAAAATATATTTGATAAATTGTATTAATTAGATTATATTGGAATTAACATATTAGAGTTTAAGTAAATGTTAGATATTAACCCTTTTGAAAGTGCGAAAAAAAAACTCGATATCGCTGCGGAAGTAATTGGTTTAGATGCAAATACTGTGAAATATCTAAAGAAAGTAGAACGTAGTTTAATAGTTTCTATACCTGTAATTATGGATGATGGTTCTCTCCAAATTTTTGAGGGTTACAGAGTTCACCATTCTACCTTGCGTGGACCAGCTAAAGGTGGGTTAAGATATTCCCCAGATGTAACTCTTGATGAAATTAAAGCATTAGCTTTTTTGATGACTTTCAAAACGAGTTTACTAGAATTACCTTTAGGCGGTTCAAAAGGCGGAGTTCGCGTTGAGAAAAAGAATTTATCTATAAATGAATTAAGAAAACTCACAAGAAGATATACTTCAGAAATATTAAACATGATTGGCCCTGATATTGATATCCTCGCACCAGATTTGAATACTGGAGAACAGGAAATGGCCTGGATTATGGATACGTATTCCATGAATAAAGGCAGATCTTGTCCAGGTGTAGTCACAGGAAAACCCATTGACATTGGTGGAACAGTTGGACGCACCGATGCACCTGGAACGGGAATGTTTTATATTCTTGAAGCTTTATGTGAAATAGAGAATTTCAGCATATCCTCTAGTAAAGTCGCTATTCAAGGTTTCGGAAAAGTCGGGAGTATAGTTGCTCAGATTTTAAGTAGTGTTGGATGTAAAATAATTGCTGTTACAGATTCTAAAGGTGGAATTTATTCTGATAAAGGTTTAAATATTAATAAGCTAATCAGTTGGAAGCAAAAAGGTAACTTTCTAAGCGATTATAATGAAAGTGATATAAAAATCATATCTAATGAAGAGTTATTATCTACAGAATGTGATATACTCATTCCCGCAGCTATAGAGAATCAAATTTATAGCGGGAATGCAGATAATGTTAACTGTAAAATAATACTGGAGGGAGCAAATAGCCCTACAACTTCTCAAGCGGACGAAATCCTGAATGAAAAAAGAATCATTGTGATCCCAGATATTCTTGCTAACGCAGGTGGTTTGTGTGTATCTTATTTTGAATATATTCAAGATATACATTCATACTTTTGGGACCTTGAAAGAGTGAATAGGGAGATGAAACGAATTTTACTTAGAGCTTTCGAATTTGTTCTAAATTTATCACAAGAGAAAGAAATAACATATAGAACAGCGGCTTATGCTATAGGGGCAGAAAGATTAGGAAGAGCACATGAGTTAAGAGGGCTATTCCCATGATTAAAAAAAATATAAATTAAGTGAAAAAGTTTGGAATTAAATCCGTATGAAGTAGCGAAAGAACAAATTGATATAGTTGCAAAAGAAATGGGATTAGATCCCAATGTGACAAGATATCTCAAGAGAATTGAGAGAGCCCTAATCGTATCTATCCCAATAATGATGGATGACGGCTCACTTCAGATTTTTGAAGGTTACCGCGTTCATCATTCGACTGTTCGAGGTCCAGGAAAAGGAGGTATAAGATTTGCCCCAAATGTAAATCTTGATGAAGTAAAAGCTTTGGCAACTTGGATGACTTGGAAATGTAGCCTACTAAAACTACCATTAGGGGGTGCTAAAGGAGGAATTTGTGTGAATCCAAGAGAGTTATCAAAAAAAGAATTGGAAAAACTTACTAGGAGATATGCTACAGCGATTATTAATTTTATTGGCCCTGACATCGATGTCCCAGCTCCAGATGTAAACACAAATGCACAAATAATGGCCTGGATCATGGATACCTATAGTATGAACAAAGGAATGGCTGTACCCGGAGTTGTTACTGGAAAGCCAATTGAAATTGGTGGATCAGTCGGTAGAAATTCTGCAACTGGGATGGGTTTGTACTTTGTTATCGATGCAATGTGTGAAAAATTAGAAATGAAATTAGAAACGCAAAAAATTATTGTCCAAGGATTTGGTAATGTAGGGGGTTGGATTGCCAAGTTATTATACGATCGTGGTTGTAAAATTTTGGCAGTTTCGGATATTTCTGGTGGACTTTATTATTCTGAAGGCTTGGAAATTGAAAAATTGCTTGAGTGGACACGCCAAGGAAACTATTTAAAAGACTATAATGATAAGCGTTATAAGCTAATAACAAATGAGGAATTACTTACAACCGGATGCGATATATTAATCCCAGCGGCTCTTGAAAATCAAATAACCAAAGATAATGTAAATGATATTAAATGTAAAATCGTACTAGAAGGGGCAAATGGACCTACAAGTCCTGAAGCAGATCAAATATTGTTTAAAAAAGGAATACATGTTATTCCAGATATTCTTGCTAATGCTGGTGGTGTCTGTGTTTCATATTTTGAGTACGTTCAAGATATTCACGCTTATTTTTGGGATTTAGATCGAATAAATAAAGAATTAAAAAGGATTCTTATTGAAGCTTTTGAGGATGTGTATGAAATTTATAAGGAAAGAGCTATTCCACTTCGCACAGCAGCTTATATAATCGCTGTATCTCGAATTGCAAAGGCCTTTGATTTAAGAGGGATTTTTCCATAAATTTTTCAATTTTGTAATATTGTTAGTTTATTTTGAATAGCAATTCAGATGAGGAAGGTTTATTTCGTAAAGTAGATTGTATTCGTGTTCCTCTACCAAGTATACAAGAAGGATTAAAATTTTATAGAGAATTGCTTGGACACCAATTAATTTGGCGAACTGATTCTGCTGTTGGATTGAATATTCCAGAAAGTGAAGCAGAATTGGTAATCCATGTAGAAACAGATGAATCCGAGACAGATATAAAGGTAAATTCTGTAGAAATCGCAGCTTTACGTTTTAAAAAGGCTGGGGGATCAATCTTAAAAGATCCATTCGATATTCCAATAGGGAAGTGCTGTGTAGTCATGGATCCATGGAGTAATAAGTTTGTGTTATTAGATTCATCGAAAGGTGTTTTCGTTACTGATTCAAATAGAAATATATTAGGTTTGAAATAAGAAAATCGCATTAAGCAAAATTCTTAATTTAACCTGTTCATAATTTATTAATTGTCAGTTTAAATTTTTTCTACTTTCATTTTACTATGAAGTCTTGATTAGATTTTATCTAGGTATTTATAAAATGACTAATATTGAACCTGTAGGGATTGAGTTTTTCTCACCATTTAATATGAATAAATGTACTATATGTGGAGAATGTTTTCATAAATGTCCCGTAATGAAGCTATCTGAAAAGGAATCTATTGAAGAGATGAAAAAGCTTATTAAAGGAGAAAAAACTATTAAGGTTTTAACTGAATGCCAAAGTTGCTTTTCATGTAATTTTTTTTGCCCTGAAGATGCCCATCCTACAAGCTTAATCCTACAAAGATGGAATGAACAATATAGCAATGAAGGATTGAGGAAACGGGGAAAATATTATATGACTCTCTATCCTCATTATCCAAATTTTCGATCTTATGTTATGGAACGTCTTCCGAAGAAGACAAAAGAATTGGTTAGAAAATGGGCATCTTTAGAACCATTAGAAAATGAAACTTTAACATATCCAGGTTGTAATATTATAACATTCGCAGAACTAACTCAAGCAAGTTTTTTTAAAGAATTAGACATAAGAGGACGTTTAGAATATTGTTGTGGGGAAACGTTATTTCGTACAGGTTATCGTGATGAGTTATTTCAGGTTACAAAAAGATTGGATAAATGGTTTAAAACACTAAATCCGAAGAAATTATTAGTTATGTGTACCGCAGGAACAAATGTGTTCAAGAATGTTCTTCCACATTACGGACTTACCTACAAGTTTGAAGAGATTAAATCTTATATACAATATCTATGGGAAAAAATTGAAAGTGGGAAAATCCAAGTAAAATATAAGCTTAACATGTCTGTAACAGTCCAAGATTCATGTTATGCAAAAATGTTTGGTGAAGAATATATGGATTTACCGAGGAGAATACTTTCTGCAATTGGGATTAATATCGTAGAAATTGATGCATGTAGAGAAAATATGCGATGTTGTGGAATCGGTGCGGGATTTTCTGTAGATTCTTCTTATCAACCATTTAAAATTAAATCAGCAGCTTTCAGAAATTTTAAAGAGTTTAAGACATCTAAAGCTGAAGCTGTATGTGTATATTGTGCTGGGTGCTTAGCAACATTTACAGCAAATAAAAAATTATATCCAAGAAAACTAAAAGTTTATCATATAATTGAATTATTACAATTAGCAATAGGGGAAAAACCTTCTCTTACAAATAACGCAAAGAAAAAGCGTTCGAAGCATTTTTTCTGGGGGACCATTTGGAAACAAGTTCCAAAAATATTTTCAAAAAAGACATTTCGATTAACTGAAATACCTGAAGATCCACCAGAATATGGAGATGCATGGTAAGTATGACTATTGGTAAAAGGATTTCGGCTTTTAATGAAGAAAAGTGTGATTTATGTGGACAATGCTTTCATTTATGTCCCGTTTTACAATTATCTTTAGAAGAATCAAAAAAAGAAATTAAAAGCTTAATTGAAGGTAAAGAATCTAAATATGTACTTTCTAAATGCAATACGTGTTTTTCATGTAATTTATACTGTCCTCAAAAAGCTAACCCTTATCAATTAATTCTTGAGAGATGGAATGATTTATACAAGAAACGTGGAGCACCTCCATTATATAAATTTGTTTGCCCAACAGAATTACCCAATATTTGGCAATTGATTAATTTATTTCTATCTGATCAAGAACAGAAGTGGATTTCTAATTGGATGAATTATTCTCCTAAACCTGAAGATACAATCCTGATCATAGGGAATTACACCCATTTGTTTCCTTTTATAATAGGAGGAAGTAATTTATTAGATTTTTTCAAACCAATTGATCTAATCGATCAATGGGAAGGTGGAGCTTATTTATATCAGGGAGGATATCTAGACGTTGTTGCTAAAATTGCTGAAAAATGCAAAGCTGATTTTGATAAATGGGATGTTAAAAATATTGCTCATACTTTAGACGCAGTACAATTTATCTTTTCAGAGATTCATCCAAAGGAAATGGGAGTTACCCATAATCGAAATTTTATTAATTTTAATGATTGGATATTAGATAGTCTTAAATCTGGGGAATTACCGATCACAAAGAAATTAAAATTTAGTGTAACTATTCATGATAATTGTTATTCAAAAGCTTTAAATGGAATTTATTGGGATCCTCCACGAAAAATCTTAGAATTATGTGGATGTGAAATTAAGGAAATGGAACATATCAAAAAAGATTCTCTCTGCTGTGGATTTGGGGCAGGAGCTTCTTGGGTAAGAAATATTTCAATTCCCTTTGATATTATTTCAGAAGGATGCAAGAAATTTAAAGAAGCAGAAGAAACAGGGGCAAATGCGCTAATTTCTTATTGTAGTGGTTGCTTATATTTATTATGGGCAACTCGTGAACTTGTTGGTAGTAAAATTGATTTGTATCATATTTTAGAAATAGTAAGGATGGCTATGGGAGAACAATTACAATACCCCAAAATTCATATAAAACGAGCTTGGGATATAATTGCGATTATAACCTATCAATTACTAATTTCAGTATTGCAAAACAATTTCTTCATTAAGCGTATTAGTTATGATAAAAATAGGAGTACATTCAAACCAAAAAATTACTTTTTATTAAGAATAATTAGGAACTTATTTCGGATTAGGATTATCAGAAAGATTTTCAGAAAATTATTCCTATTCCAAATGAAGATAATGAAAACAAGATAGGTGTATATTAGTAACTGGATGAATTATAAAGATTTTGAATATTTAAGTCGAAGTGCAAATTTTAGATAATTTTTTATAATATAATCTTTAATAAGGTAAACAAGATTATCTTTTCTACTAAGACCAATTTTTAAGGCGTTTAGATTGAGTAATGAACTTGATAAAATAATAAATTTTATGAAACTAAAAAGAGAACCTGTAGAAGAAACGATTAAAGACACCAATTCTACCAATTTTGCACTATATTTAATAACAATTTCAATCATATTAGGTGCAATACAAACTCTATTACAAAACTTACTGGCTCAAGATTTATATGAATGGATAATAAGCATATTTGGTGTTGCTCGTCCCAGTGTTACGAGAATTATAATGGATGCCGTTGCTAACAATATAATTTTTCCAGTTTTTGCGATTATCCTTGTATTCTACATAGGAAATGCCATCAAAGGAGAAGCAGACTCATTTAACCATGTCATAAGAGCTATTGGATATTCAACTCCGCCATTGATAATAAGCACATTATTTTCATTCTTGTCATTGATTCCACACATAGCAATAGATATACTAGTAGGATTTGCTAATTTCGCTTTTGGAATTTGGTTCGTGCTTGTATTAATTTTTGCTCTTATGTTAACCTTTAAAAAGGGAGCCTTAACAGCTATTGGTGCGCTTATAATCTCAGCAATAATTGCTGGAATAGCAACATCATGGACTGTCTTCATTCCTTAACTTTATTTTTTTTAAAATATCACTTGCTAATTTTATTCAGAAGTTGATTTTATATTCAAAATTAAAAAAAAAGGATTATAATTTAAGAGCTTGTACCATCAACATTAATTCCACCGGTGGTTGTTGTCAAACTAAGTGTGTATGTACTATTTGCTGTTCCATAATCAAGAGATTCAAAGGGATTTGAGCTTATAGCAGAAAAGCCACCACTATTAGTACGTGCATAACTACCAGTCGTTGTTGCTCCTAAAAAACTAGCACCAACAATTGCTTGATTATCTTTATATGTAACTCCAATGCCCCCCGTTGTTGTAACCAGAGAGCCAGTAATATTAACACCCATATCGATATATTGATAAATGTTCGCAATAACCTCACCGGTAGTTGACACCAAATTCAATACGCTGTTTTGAGAGTATACCATGTTATAACTATTTAGAGTTATTTTACCTGTTGTACTTGTTCCACTTATATCATTTCCCATAACACAATTAGTAAAATTCAATGTGAGTAAACCTGTTGTTGATGTTGTTGTTAATCCTTGTGAAAAATTAACGTTTTTAGCAAAAATGTCAACTTTACCGGTGGTTCCCCCTGCTTGGACATTTCCACTAAAGGTGACATTTTCATTTGCATTCAATGTGATGGAACCAGTTGTTGAATGCAAAATTGTATTATTCAAATCCATATTATCAGGAATATCCAGGTTTATTAAGCCTGTGGTTGATGCAGCAGCAATATCATAGTTTACATCAGTTCTAAGTGTAACATCAATTGTAATTATTTGAATAATAGGGAAGATAAACCATGTTATTGGGTTATTCTCAAGACTAAAAGTAGTTACCGGCTCGCTCACATTTGCCCATATAATAGGTTTGAAAAAATCTGAAAAAGATTTACCAGCTACAAAACCACCACTGACTTTAATATCTAATTCTAATTTTACAGCATAATTGGTTGGTGTGGAATTGTATTTTATGTTAATACTTCCTACATCACTAGAAAAGCTAACTTTTTCCCATGATGAGGGAACGCCAGGATCATAATAATAGTTATTAGAATATGCGAATTCACCCCAAGTGGCAACTACTACTATCCCAAAAGCAACTCCCCCACTCACAAGTAGTCCAGCTATAATTAGGAAAACTATGTTTCTTCTTATCATATTTACCATTTTGATTAAATTAGTTTTGATGTTAAAATAGAATTATCCTTATTATTATATAAATAAAACTTAGACTAATTATTGAGATTAACATCTTCTTTGAAAAAAAAATTATGATTAAAAGTTTTAAAATTACAATTTTTGGATCACAGAATGAGCAAATTTTTTAGCATTTTCAAGGTCTTCTGCATTCGGCCTCCCCTTTAACCACTGTTGATGTTCTTCAGCTTCCTTTCGTTTTTCTGGAGGTAATTTTTCTAGCATAGAGTTACGTATTGCTTCAGGAACACCAATATTATCACCACAGCAATCAAATTCATTAATTATTTCTGACTTTTCTCCCATTTTTTCTTTAACAACTCTGAAGCCATCTTGATAAGGTACCCTACTCGCATGAGTGTTAAAGAATACGAATTTAGGCGGTAATTCTGTGGCAGCATCTATTAAATCAGCTAAAGATTTGTTTACTCTACTCGCATAAATTCCTGATCCTAAAAACACCAATTCATAATCACCCAGAGTAGAAGGATCTACTTCTTTAATTGGTTTTATTTCTACTTCTTTCCCTTCACAACCCTTATATATACTCTGAGCAATTTTTTCTGTATTTCCAGTTTGTGAATAATATGTTATTAAAATTTTCAAAATATACACCGATTAAAATAATGTGGAAGTAGTATTAAATGTAAGTAAATCCTTAGAAGTCTTCAATTTTTAAAGTAAAAAATTTTATAGCATTCTCAACTGTTTTCTCACTAACTAAGTTTTGCGGAACATTATGAGAAAACGCTATAGCTGCAATTGAATATCTCACATTTGAAGGAACATTTATTGGACCTCTTTTAAAAGGATGTTGATAGTAAGAATCTGTCTCAGTAACTAATGAGCCTAAAGGGGAAAACTTAGTAACCTTTCTCCATCTATTAAATCCATAGGCACTACTAGGAACAGAAAGCATAAATCCTTGACTCGGTAATGTTCTCCCATAGTCCTCTGGACCAGAAAAACAATGCCACATAATTTTTTGTGGATTTAAATTGAAATCGTTTATTATTTTTAGAATTTCGTTATTAACACCATCTCTTTTATTAAACCGATGTTTTGGATTTTGTCTATCAAACTCGTTTTCCCCCGCATTTCGAACATGTAGTATATAAGGTTTGTTATAATCTTTAGTTATGTCTAAAATTTGCTTGAAAACTTCTATTTGTTTATTTCTTTTCTCTAAGGTCTTCGCATGATGAAAATCAAGACCAATTTCTCCAATAGCTAAATATTTTTCTTGATTATTCTTTATGAAATCTACCCATTTTTTCCAATCAGAGTTATACTTATCTTTCGGGGTGTATGTAACTGTTTGGGGTGCCCAACCACATGTAAATCCAAAATTCTTATTTACTTCTTTTATAAAATTGAGTGTGATATTTAATGTATTGATATCTATAGTGCTTGTTATTAAATACTGTCCGCCCATTTTAAAATAATTTAAATATTGTTCTCGATTAGTAGGTAAGTGGTCATTTTTAGGTCGTGGAAAGGGCATATGGCAATGAACATCAATGAATTTAAGATTTTCCTCCGGTTCGGGTATATTAATCTTTTGTGGCATAATAATTACTGAGATATGTCAGGTGCTATGGATACTTGAAATAATTTTAAAGATATAATTTTTATCTAATTGTTGCTAAAATGTTTAATCCTGAAGATTTAATAGATTCTTACATTCTAATTGAAATTGAACTAATTCTTTAAATAAAGTCGTTTATTTAGAAGTAACATGTTAAGCCATTTAAACTCGAAACTTGAAGAGTTAGAATTAAAAAAGAAGGGTATGCAGCCAAAAATTGATGAAATAAATCTGAAACGAGATGAAGAAATCCAAACAATTAATAAAAAATATGACCATATGATTTATGAATTAAATTATGAGATCCAGAAGGTTGAAGATAGTATTCACAACGAGATGATTCAAACTTTTATAGATATAACATCAAAAGAATTAGATTTCAAACGAAGTACGACTTTATATTCCGTTTCAGATGATCTCAAAGAATTAAAAGAAAAGATAGCAAGATTTGAGTCTTTTCCTGAAGAATTAGTGAATAAATTGCATAAAGTAATAAATGGAGATCCAATAGAAAATATCATTTATGAACTCGATGATATTAAAAAGAAGTATTTAAGGAAATAAATTATATTATTTTCAATCTCATTAGGAAACTTTATGCATATTCTGAACGTATTATTTAGATATTACACAGATAAATATGTTCATTTGAATCTTATGGAATATAATGAATGTCGAAGGTAATCATGATATGGAACTGTTTGAAGAGGAAGTTGAAATGTACAATTCAAAGATGCGATTACTGAATTGGCTATATGATGAAATCAGAATTCACCCGGAAATATCCAAGGATATGGTTAATGAAAAAGGCCAAAAACTTCCACTTAATTTCTAAATCATTTAATTCATATCAGGATGAATAGATACTATTGTCCTAATTAATTTATCTATTACTTCAATACCTTTATTTAATTCTACTTTATACGGAATATGGATAAAAACAATTAGATATTTTTTTTCTGATAGAAGCAGAGACCAATAATAAATATAATTACATAAGTATATACCTGGATAATTTGAAAAGGTAATTTGTTTTTTGTCTTTTAGGTGTAAATTAGAATATAATTTGTTAATATTTAAGGTGGTTTTCAATAATAAGGGGCTCTTATATCGAATCAAACCAAACTTAAATTTACCATTCATATCTTTGCCAAAAACAAAGTTCCATCCGTACTTTTCTATAATGAATTTTTTACCTTCATGAATACCTAAGTGGATTACTAATTTTAGATCTGAATAACCCTGAGTTAGTAGCTTATTAAGGGAATTCAGACTTAAGTCCCAAATTACGGGGAATACTTTCTTCTTAATGGGTAAATTTAAATTCGATAAATCAAGTTTTTCTACAATTTTGGCGCTAAGATTGAAAGATCTTCTTCCATATGGCCCAAAACCAGTCAAAATTATCAAGATTAAAACCTAATACATCTTCGAATCAAAATAATTTGGAAATGAAAAAAATTAAAAAAAATTAATACTCTTCTGATTCTGCTTCTTTTGCTTTCGCTTTTTCTAAATTACTCAATTCTTTTTTTAAAGCGTTTATTTCTTTTTGAATATCTTTAATTTTCTTTTTCTTTTCAGATTCAATTGACTTTAACTTGTCATTTAAAGCTTTTTCTTTATCACTTTTCAATTTTGAGAGTTTTTTGCTTTCATCTTTAGCAGCAGCAATTTTTTCTTTCTTCTTTTCCGACCATTCTGCTGCTTTTTCAATTGCTTCATCCCTAAGTTGTTCTTCTTCTTCCAGTTTTACTTTTACTTCATTAATCTTAGCATCAAACTCATCTTCAATTTCTTTCTCTGCAGACCCATCCTGTTTAGAAGCTTCTTCCTCTATTCTAGTGATATCATCTTCTTTCGCAGAGATCTGACTTCTAATTTCTTCCTCAGACATAATAATTCAATTTTGATAAATAATTTAGTATTTTTGATATTTTTGTTAGTAGTTCAAATGTTATAAATTATTGGTTAGTTCTACTACGATTACTTTCACCTATTTTTAAATTTTTTAGAAAAATTTATTATCATTATCCTTTGTATCTACTTATACAAAGATTAAGATATCGTTAACTTTTGGTTAAAAAGCAAAGATTAAAAGGTTGTATATAATGGGAAAAACTTTAACTGAAAAAATTTTAGAACAACATCTAGTTGAAGGAAAATTAGAAAAAGGTACTGACATTGCCATTAAGATTGATCAAACACTAACTCAAGATGCTACTGGGACGATGGCTTATTTACAATTTGAATCAATGGGCATTTCTCGTGTTCAAACAGAACTATCAGTGAGTTATGTGGATCATAACACATTACAAACAGATTTTAAAAATCCTGATGATCATAGATATCTTCAGAGTATTGCTGCAAGATATGGTTTATATTTTTCTCGTCCTGGCAATGGTATTTGTCACCAAGTCCATCTTGAGCGTTTTGCTCGTCCAGGTAGAACATTATTAGGGAGTGATAGCCATACACCTACAGGAGGAGGTGTAGGGTCGATAGCAATAGGGGCAGGTGGACTTGATGTCGCTGCTGCAATGGCTGGTGAATCTTTCCACTTAAAAATGCCTCAAATTGTTAATGTATATGTTACGGGAAAACTACCAGATTTTGTTTCTGCAAAAGATGTAATTTTAGAGATATTACGAAGAATTGGCGTAAAAGGAGGGGTTAATAAAGTTTTAGAATATACTGGTCCAGGGATAAAAACTCTCACAGTCCCAGAACGAGGTACTATTACAAATATGGGAACTGAAACTGGAGCAACAACTTCAATTTTTCCATCTGATGAGATTACTAAAGAATTTTTAGAAGCTCAAGAAAGGGGAGATCAATGGACTCATTTAGAACCAGATGAGGATGCTGTATATGATGAAAGAATTGAAATCAAGTTAGGTGAACTTGAACCACTCATCGCTGAACCACATAGCCCTGGAAATGTAAAAACTGTGAAAGAAATTGAAGGCTTTAAAGTAGACCAAGTCTGTATAGGAAGTTGTACTAATTCATCTTTAAAAGATCTAAAAGCTGTTGCTAGCATTTTAAAAGGAAACACTATTGATGAAGGTACAGTATTAACTGTATCGGCTGGCTCACGACAAGTAGTTGAACATATGATCCATTCTGGTGATATGGTAGATTTACTAAAATCCGGAGCAAGGATCCTTGAAAACGCTTGTGGACCATGCATTGGCATGGGATTAGCGCCTAAATCCAATGCGGTATCGTTAAGAACTTTCAATAGAAATTTTTTGGGTCGATCTGGTACAAAAAGTGCCCAAGCTTATCTTGTAAGTCCAGAAACTGCAGCAATATCTGCTATTAAAGGAAAGTTAACAGATCCTCGATCTTTAGGTTCCCTTCCAGAAATAAAAATGCCAGATAAATTTTATGTAAATGACAATATGATAATTCCACCGTTATCCCCTGAAAAAGCAAAGGAAGTAGAAATCGTAAGAGGACCAAATATTATACCTTTACCCGAATTTAATCCATTACCTGATAAATTATCCGGAACAGTTCTATTGAAAGTAGAAGATGATATTACTACCGATCATATTATGCCCGCAGGAGCAAAAATTTTACCTTTAAGAAGCAATATCCCCGAAATTAGCAAGTTTGTATTTAATGTTCTTGATGAAACATTTCCTGATAGGTCATTAGAGAAAGGTGGTGGTTTTGTAGTAGGAGGAGAAAACTATGGTCAAGGATCAAGCAGAGAACATGCCGCAATTGCTCCTAAGTATTTAGGACTCAAAGCTGTAATTGTCAAATCCTTTGCTCGAATTCATCTAGCAAACCTCGTTAATTTTGGTATTGTACCCTTGACATTTGTAAACAAAGAGGACTATAACACGGTGGAACAGGGTGATATGTTTGAAATCGATCTTACAACACTCAATACGGGAGAAGTTATTTTAAAAAATCTTACCAAGAACTCTGAGATTCCGTTGTCTCATTCTCTAGGTGACACAGAAATAGAATTATTAAAAGCTGGTGGAAAGCTCACTTTCATCAAACAAAAACACACAATTTAGAAATATAAAAAAATTTTTTATTCTTTTTGTTTTTATTTATTTGAATTTTATGAGTAGTAGAAGATATTTGATTGATCCAAAAAAGCGCCTTTCTTCAAATTTTGAGACATAAAAATTCCAACAAACTAGTTTGTAATTATTTAGTCTAAAAATATCCTTTTAAACATTTACAATAAGATAGGTTTAGTACGATGACAGAGAACTTACTTTAACTTTATAATATATAGAGTTTTAATAAATGATATTAAAAAAATAAAAAAAACTTGGGAATTAAAAGTGCCAATAATATCAATTGAAGTTAAAGGGGAGGTTAAAACACCAAAAATAGATCCTTCATCATGGGTTTCTGAATCCGCTTGGGTTATTGGTGATGTTACAATTGGCCCTGAAAACGTGATTTATCAAGGAGTAATAATTCGTGGGGATTTTGCTAAAGTAGAGATTGGGGCTAAGAATGTTTTTCAAGACGCCTGTATCATAAATACTGCAGAGGGGTTTAAAACTACGATAGGGGATAATAATTTAATAGGATTTGGTGCCATAGTCCATGGTGCTACTATCAAAAATAATACAGTAATAGGCATCCAGTCAGTGGTAATGATTACCGTAATTGTTGAAGATGACTCCATGGTTGGAGCTACTTCTTTTGTAGGAATGGGAAAGAAAGTACCAACTGGAAAAAAATGGATTGGTCGTGAAATAAAAGGCGATAATAATCAAGGGAAAATGTGGGAAGCAGGAAGACAATCATGGCGTAAAATGGGACTTGCTATGAAGGTTCAGAAATAAAAACCTTAATCTTTTTTTTATTCATTAAAATTATCCTAATTATTATTTCAAATAATAATAATAATAATAAGACCATTAGAACTATTGCTGATAATTCAAATTATAGTTAAGTTTTATTAATAATTTGAAAACGTAAAATTTTAGTTTGGTAATTTATTAAAATTATTAAATGAGTGAAGGAAAAGAACGTACTTTTTTAGTGGGAATTTTTGGGGATAATTTCGAACAAAGAAAACTATTAGGACAGGCTTTAGGTGCCCCAGGAACAAGTTCAGATATACAATTTTATAATAGATTAGATTCTCAATTGGGACACGTATTTACCGCTTTGACTCCAATCGACTATCCCGAAAAACTTAAGCCCTTATTACAAACACTAATACTAACTAATATCCATATTTTAGTAATTGATATCGAGGTTGGTTTAAATGCATCTGTAGGAGAGATTTTAGTGGGAATGGATTTATCCCAAAAGATGTCTAACACAAAATCAATAATTGTGCTTTCTGGGATTACATCTAAGACAGAATGGAAGCTACAGGATATTAAGAAAAAGATAGACAATGTACTAAATAATACCACTCTTCAAGGAATCGATATTATTGAAATAAGACAGAAAGAAGAATACAACTCATTAAAAAAAAAAATTATAGAACTAGCCAGCGAAATACCCAGAAATGATTTAGAAACTTCAACGTACTCAAAAGTATTAATAGATCATGCATTTTCAGTAAAAGGAATTGGTACTGTTATCCTCGGAATCGTTAAAAAAGGGACAATACATTCAAACCAAATGCTAGAATTAACAGGAAATCACGGAACAATCAAAAAAATTATTATCAGAAGTATCCAAAAACATGATAGGGTTTTTAAAGAAGCCTATGAAGGAGATAGAGTAGGGTTAGCATTAAAGGGAAATGTATCCCCAGATGAAATTAGTAGAGACAACATAATTACATCTCAAGGCACCTTTAAAGGAGAGGAAGAAGTAACCGCTAAAATTTACATAAACCAATTCTATAAACCTAAAGGTGGAGTTATCATCCCAGGGGATTTAACAGAATATCATGGTATAGTCGAAATTAAAAGCACTCCCTTGAAGATAATCGAAGGGGATCAATTAAATCCAGGAGACTCTGGAATAGTAAATTTGAGGTTTAGTAAACCATTATATCATGATGGAAGTGGTATAAAGGGATTAATTTGTGAATTAAACCGTTTTCAAAATAAATTAAGAATAATTGGACATTTTAAACAATTATCAAATTAATCGTAATTCTTGTTTTACATTTAAGTGAATTAAGAAAATTAGTAAAACTAGTGGATCTCAATTCTTTAGCATATTTCTTAAAACGGTATGTAAGATTCCACCATTTCGGTAATATTGAATGTCAATCGGACTGTCCAATCTTACTATTGCCTTGAATTTTACCTCATTGCGATCATTTTTTTTAGCTGTTATCTCAACTTCAGAAAAAGGTTGAATATCTTTAATTCCAACTATATCATACTTTTCAGTACCGTCTAAACCTAAAATTTCAGAATTCTCACCTTGTTTGAATTGTAAAGGTATAACACCCATCCCTACTAGATTACTTCTATGGATACGTTCAAACGATTCAGCAATAACTGCTTTGACACCCAGTAGTTGAGTACCCTTGGCTGCCCAATCTCTAGAACTACCCATCCCATAATCTTTACCAGCTATGACGACTAATGGAATTTCTTTTGAGATATAATCCATAGCAGCATCAAAAATAGGAACTGTTTCCTGAGAAATGAAATTTTTAGTCCATCCACCTTCTTTATCTACTAACTTATTTCTAATTCTAATATTCCCAAAAGTACCCCGCATCATGACTTCATGATTTCCGCGTCGGGAACCATAAGAGTTGAAGTTTTTCACTTCAATCCCTTGTGACATGAGATACTTTCCTGCAGGCATATCTTCTGGGATATTACCCGCGGGTGAGATATGATCAGTGGTTACACTCTCTCCCACAATGGCAAGAACTCGTGCTCCTTCTATATCTGGAAGAATTGGTTTTTCCAAAGGAAAATCTATGAAGAACGGTGGTTCTCTTATATAAGTCGAAGTATCTTCCCATTGATAGACTTTTTCTTTTGGGGGTTTTAATTCATTCCATAAGTCCCAACCTTTAAAGATCTCGCTGTATTCTTTAATAAATAATTGAGGCTTAACAAATTTAGCACTTAACTCAGCAATTTTTTTTGAGTTTGGCCAAATATCCTTCAAAAAAACAGGATTCCCATCGGGATCATATCCTAATGGCTCTTTATCCATGTTTATTGCGACAGTACCAGCCAAAGCAAAAGCTATAACTAAAGGGGGGGAAGCAAGATAATTTACTCTTGTGTGTGGATTAATTCTTCCTTCAAAATTTCGATTTCCGCTGAGAACTGATGCTACTACTAAATTTTTTTTCTGAATTTCAGCAACAACCTCATTTTTTAGTGGACCACTATTTCCAATACAAGTTGTACAACCAAATCCCACTAAGTAGAAACCTAATTCTTCTAGATAATGGAATAATCCTGCTTCTTTTAAATAATCAATAACAACTCGAGATCCTGGAGCAAAACTAGTTTTAACAAAACTTTTCACTTTTAAACCTTTTTCTATTGCATTTCTCGCTAGAAGCGCAGCTCCGATCATTACAGATGGGTTTGATGTATTAGTACAAGAAGTAATGGCAGCAATTACAACGGAACTATGATTTAAGCTATTCCCATCTGATATTTTTTCAAGTTCATCACTCTTACCAAGTGTTGTTTTCATATGTTCTACAAAGCTTATCTTCATCTGACGTAATGGAATACGATCTTGAGGACGTGTTGGACCTGCTAAACTTGGTTCGATTTCACTAAGGTTGATCTCTAAATCCTCACTATAATTTGGTAAGGGTGTATCATCGGTATAGTAAAGCCCAACTCTCCTTGCATATTGTTCAACAAAATCAACATATTCTTCTTTTCTTCCACTATTTCTTAAATAATTCAATGTTTCTTCCGTAATGGGAAAGTATCCCATTGTTGCACCATATTCGGGAGACATGTTTGCAATGGTTGCTCTATCTGCAAGGCGTAAATTATTTAATCCTGAACCGTAAAATTCAACAAACTTACCGACTACTCCATGATTTCTAAGAGTTTGTGTAATAGCTAATACGATATCCGTAGCAGTTATACCTTCTTTAACCTCCCCTGTCAGTTTCACCCCCACAACTTTGGGAACATTCATATAAATAGGTTGTCCTAAAATGACAGCTTCAGCCTCTATACCTCCTACACCCCATCCAAAAACAGATAAAGCATTTATCATTGTTGTATGGGAATCTGTCCCAACTAAAGTATCGGGATATCCATTTAATTCACCATTTTTTTCTCTGATATGAACAACCGATGCCAAATACTCTAAATTAACTTGATGACAAATTCCTCTACTCGTAGGTACAACCCTAAAATTTTTAAATTCAGCTTGTGCCCATTTTAGAAATTTATAACGTTCTTGATTACGATCCATTTCTACTTTTTCATTTAATTCCCTAGCGTCTTTGGATCCATAATAATCAACTTGAACTGAATGATCAATAACCAGATCTACGGGTATTTTAGGATTGATATCTGAAGGTTCCCCACCTGCTCTCTTGATTGCTGATCTCAGAGCCGTTAAATCCACTACTGAGGGAACTCCGGTAAAATCTTGTAATAATACTCTTGATGGAATATAGGGTACTTCACTTATTATATCACTTTTAGAATCCCATTGACATATTGTGAGTAAATGATCCATTTTCACACGTTTACCATCTAAATGTCTTAAAAGATTCTCTAATAATATCCTAAGGGAATATGGTAATTTGTTTGGATCACCTAATTGTAAATCCTTTAATTTCTGAATATTGTAAATCAAAACTTCTCCTACTTTGGATTTAATTATTTCTTTAACCTTGGATTTAATTTCTTTCTCATCCATAATTCTCACACTGTAATCCAAATACTATCGGTTGTCAATATTCTCATATTTTTTATCTAATTCACCTATGTATCTAAGTCGGGGTCTTATAAGTTTATTGTCTGAAAGTTGTTCAATAGCATGTGCAACCCACCCAGCGCTACGAGAAGCAGCAAAAAGCGGTGTAAATAACGCTGTTGGTATACCTAATGCGTGTAAAGCCCCCGCAGAATATAGGTCAACATTTGGATAAATGTTTTTTGTCTTAATCATAAAATCTGTAAGGATTTCTGTCATTTCATAGATATTGTCTATTTCACCTTTATGTTCCTCATGCTGTATATCTGGAATCTTCTCTACGACATCAAGGTTACTCCATAAGTCCTTAGATATTTCACGTAAGATTTTAGCACGGGGATCCCACGTCTTATAAACTCGATGTCCAAAACCCATTATTTTTTCTTTTTTTTCCAACTTAGATTGTGCCCAAGGGATTACATTTTCCTTATTCTTAACTTCTCCTAACATTGCGTTCATTACTCTTTCATTGGCACCTCCATGAAGAGGTCCTCGAAGTGTTCCAATAGCACTTGTAATACCACTATAGATGTCTGATAAGGTTGAGACAGTAACCCTGCAAGAGAAAGTACTACTGTTGATCGAGTGGTCCATATGACAAATTAATATTTTATCAAAATATCTAGTAAAATCATTATTAGGCACTTCTCCTGTCATCATATAGTAATAATTACATGCATGAGAAAGATCTTCTGAAGGCTCTATTAGAGGTAGATTACCTTGGATTCTGTGAGAAAAAGCTAAAACCGTTGGTATTTTCGCAATAATTCTTATTCCTTTTCTTATATTTGCTTCCTCTGAAAAGTCATAATCATCTGGATCATAAAGAGATAATGCCGAAACTGAAGTCCTTAATAACTCTATTCTAGTAGTATTTCTTGGAAAGCTTTTTAAAATTGTTAAAATATTATCAGGAATATTTCTTTCCTTAATCATTTCATCATTAAAAGCTTTTAATTCTAATTTCGAAGGTAGTTTTCCATATATTAATAAATATGCGACTTCTTCAAATGAAGAATTATTAACTAAATCTTGTAAAGGATAACCTCGATAGTACAGTTCTCCTCTTATACCATCTATGTATGTAATATAGCTTTCATCCACATAGATCCCAATTAATCCTTTATAGGTCTTAGCCTGGTCAAGTTCACACATTTTAGGCTCTTCTTCTTTGTAATCCTCGCACGCAAATGAGTCTGTTGTCTCACAAATTTCTAATTCGCGATCCATTTATTTTCCCTTATGTTTGTAACCTTAAAATTACCTTAATGTAAATTAAGCAAATATTTAATTCTTAGGCTTTTAAAACATTAATCTCAAGTGTTTATGATTTATTAGGAAATCCTTTAAGTTTAGGAAAGATATCTATTTTAATTATGACTGAAATACATATTTCGACGCCAAACAAGGGATTAACATTAGGGATTAGAGCACCCATGATTGATACAGAAGACATTGATGGAGATAAGATTAATTTATCTGAATTATTAAAGAAGCACAATGGTGTTTTACTTGATTTGTTTAGAGGGAGTTGGTGAATTCATTGCAAAAGGCACCTCAAATATTTAACTGAGAACCTGTCAGTTTTAAAGAAATACAATGTCAAATTAATATCTATCGGGATAGATCTACCCGATAAACTAATAAAAATGAAATATAAAAACAATTTCAGGATACAATTTATAACAGATCGAGCAGGTAGAATTAGTAAAGCTTATAATGTATTTTTGGATAGAAAGAGTGCTGGACATGACGGTTTACAAATAAGCCATGCGATACCATCAAATTTCTTATTAACACAGAAGGAAATATAGTATGGCAATATATTGGAACAAAAACAGACAGACCTACAATAGAATTAATTGTAGAAGCAATCGAAAAATATCTATAATTTAAAATCCCGTTAAGGATGAATTATGTGCATAAATGATTGGCATATAATGACAACCTCGCAAGGATTCTGGGAAGTTACTTGGTTTTTTTTACAATTTTAAAAATTTATTTATGTCCTTTAAGTAAATTTTTGATCATTTTCAATAATTTATCATATTCTAAAGGAATTGGTTCACGAAGGCGTGTGGCAAATATTGCAAGATCCCATTTCTTGATCTCTTCCATAGAAGTATCAGACAGTTCTAAATAATGCTTAAGGTAAATGTTAGCAAAACGAGATCTTATTGCATTGAGAAAGAATCTAGTTATAAAATTCTTTTTTTTATCATAGGGACTTGTTCCGTATTTTAAGACATAATAAGTTCTGGCAACATCACTATTTGGATTACCTGAATATGCATTAGACCAATCAAGTATGTATAAATTATTTTTCGAGATGATGATATTATCAGGATGATAATCTCCGTGGCAAATTTTTTTCCCCTCAGGTAATTTCTCAACATAATTAATAATCTCTTGTTTTTGATCATCATCTAACAGATTCGTTTGACGAATCATTAGTTTAAAAAAATCTACAAGAGTGTTTATATCATGTATTTCATGTTTATGCATCTCAACGTGAACTTCTGCCAGTTTTCTAAGAACATTCCCTATAATTTTTTTATTTTTTCGCATTAATTCCATCAAAGTTACTCCTTCTATATATTCGTAAAGGATACCTATTCTACCGTTTTCTTCGATTTTCTCGTAAGTTTTGGGACAATGATTTGGAAACACATTACCAATCAATGTATCTACTTTAAATTGATAATCTATTATATGCCCTGGAAAATCCTTGTAGAATAGTTTTAAAACTCTGTTATTATCCCAATATAGTACTTCTGCAGCCCTTCCTTTCCCAATAAGGTCTCCTTTTTCCATTTTTACCACTGAAATTAAGTGTTATTTAGTGAAAGCACTTTCAAAAAGATAGAATTAACCATATTTTAATAATCTTTAATCTAATATATGTGAAGAGACATTTCTCAATCTCTTACAATTCGGTGTTTAAAATATTAAGATTTAAAAATAAATAAAACTTAATGATTAGCAATTCAACTTTAAAGGTAAGTGTAAATAATATGGATAAAATAGTAAAAATTGAATTGGCAAAAAAAGCTTTGCTTTTTATCTTTGTATTAATAGCTACATTCAGCTTGTTCATGCTTTTCGGTAGTTATTTCATCAGTGAACTTTCTAGCATTTTCTCTACTAGCACTTCTTTCATCTTAGTGTTCGTAATGATTATATTTGCGATTGTAGTAAAATATATAGGAGACATTATAATTGTAGCGTTAGATAGAGATAGATTAAATGAGAAAAAACTTGTATCCGATTAAAAAATAATTATTTTTAATAAGTTTCATATAAAATATCTGAAGAAACATCGTTCAAAGTCATACAATTCGTCATCCTCATTGCTTTTTGAAGGGTTTTTTGCATATATTCCATATGAATTTTTACACCCTCAGCACCCGCACCTACTGCGGCTCGAATAATATCTCGTCCAATTAGAACAGATTCAGCACCGAGAGCAAGCATTTTAAGAACATCATAACCTGTACGAATACCACCATCTACTATAATTTTTATCTTACCATTAATTTGTAAGGAAATTTCTTTGAGAACATCTGCTGTTCCTGGAGTATGATCTAATACACGACCACCATGATTAGATACGACTATAGCTGCCGCTCCTACATCTACTGCTTTTAATGCATCTTCAGCACACATTACACCTTTAATTATGACTGGTAAGCTAGTAGCAGAGACTAATTCCTTGAGACTTTTCAATGATTTTTTGAACACTGGTTTGTTATGAGTAGCCATTGCGTATGATCCACAACCATCTATATCTACACCTACAGCAACGCATCCAACTTCTTCAGCTTTTTTAAAAAACTTAATTATTGTCTCTTGTTTTCTAGGTTTTACAATTTTAACTCCAAATCCATCAGCTTCAGCAATAGCATTAATACCATATGAATTTTCAAGAGAATAGGTATAAGTATCCCCCCTCCATCCTAAAGTCCCGGCAGCTTTACATCCCTGAACAACAGCATGGCAAAATCCTGATTCAGTTATAACACTATCACCCCCAAAACTATTTACTCCTGCAACACTAGCAGCCATAATAGGCATCGTAAGGTTCATCCCAAAGAAATCATAAAAAGTATTGGGATGAATGTCTTTTTCAATCAATTCCATTTTAAGATTGTGCTTTCTTAGGGCTAAGAAATTGTTATGAAAACTAGTTCCACTTCCAATACCTCCAATACCCAAAGCCCTCCCATAGCTCTGCCCTTGACAGAGCCTACGTGGATCACCATCACAATCTTTATATACACCACAAATTCCTTTTAACTTCTCTCTAGCAATATTTCGAACATCTTCTAATGTTTTAATCTCACTCAATTAGGCTCACTCCTAAAGTTACACCATATTTCTAGGATCTAATAATTCATCTAAATTATCTATTTTTAGACCCATTTCTTTTATTATTTTTTTGCACGTTTTTCCTTCTTTATATGCCTTTTGTGCAATCTCAGAACATTTATCATACCCAATTATAGGTGTTAGATTTGTGATAATCATGATCATCTCTTCTAGTTGAGTACTAATATGGTCTTTATTTGCCTTCAAATTTATTAAACAATGATCGATAAAAGAATTTATTCCCCCAATAAGGATATCAATAGATTCAAGCAAATTTACAATCATAACAGGTTTACACACATTTAAATCTAAAATGCTGCCATATGCTTCTCCAAAAGAGATTACGGAATCATTTCCTAAAACTTGAAGACATACTTGAATTAAAGCTTCTGATTGAGTTGGATTAACTTTTCCAGGCATTATGGAAGAACCAGGCTCATTTTGCGGTATTATCAATTCTGATAATCCTGCTCGAGGTCCACTACCCATCCAACGAATGTCATTTGCCATTTTTAAAAGAGATAAAGATAATAATCTTAAAATACCACTAACATTAACAATGGTATTATGTGAAGCAATTCCTTCTGCGTTTATAGGATTATTCTTAAAAGGCAAATTCGTAATTTTCGAAAGGTTAATTACGGTAAGTTTAGCAAAGTCTTTGTGGGCATTTAATCCTGTTCCTAATGCTGTTCCTCCTATAGGAATATAATATAATTCATTGCAAGCGTTTCGTAATCTTTCGATGTTAGTCTCGATTTGTTTTTTATACACTTCGAATTCTAAAGATAAAGGTATAGGAACAGCATCTTGTAGATGAGTCCTTCCTACTTTTACGATTCCGTTATACTCGGTGATTTTGGTCTCCAAGGATTTTGCAAGCCTTTCTAACGTTGGGAGGAGTCTTTGAATCATATGCAAAGCAGATACATGCATAGTACTAGGAATAACATCATTAGATGATTGACCCTTATTTACATGGTCATTAGGATGAACAGGGTGTTTTTTACCCATAGGAAAACCTAAAATCTCATTCGCCCTATTAGCTAAGACTTCATTCATATTCATGTTAGTTTGAGTTCCAGATCCCGTTTGAAACATATCAATAGGAAATTGGTCAAGGTACATATTTTCTTCTAATATTTCATTTAAAGCATTATCAATGGCATTTCCATTATTTTTTTCAATCAGTCCCAATTCCATATTTGCCAATAGACAAGCCTTCTTCAACTGAGCTAAAGATCTAATAAAAATCTCAGGAAATTTTTTACCGCTTATTTCAAAGTTTTTTATTGCTCTTTGTGTATTTATACCCCAATAAGCATCAGTAGGAACTTCTAATTCCCCTAAAATATCTTTTTCAATACGAAATTTCAAAATTCATTTCATCTTTCAATTGAATTCTTATAAACTTATTAGAATAGCAATGATAAAAAAAGTTTATATTAATATATAATAAATAATGAATAAAATCCGATAACTAAGCTTTAGAATTTAGAAGAGATCACTTAGGAATTTACAATATGAAATCCCTAATCAGAGAATTAATTTTATCTGGTTGTTCATTTACAACCCAATGTGAACCTTCAGGAATGCGTTTAATGGTTAAATCTGGGATAAATTCATCAAGTCCTTTAAGGTTATGAACTGTTAATGCTGTGTCTTTTTCACCCCAAATAACCAACGTAGGCATATTTATCATTACGGGATTAACTTCTAATTGTTCACTTGCTAACTCTGATATGTCTTCTCCTTGTGTTGGAGGTCGTAATCCTCCAGCACGGTAATAATTCAAACCTCCAGTTAAAGCTCCGGGTTCAGACCATGCATTTTTATAGATCTGGTGATCATCTTCATCAAAATCCATTTCAGAGTTGACAACAATATCGAACAAGGGTTTATAGTCATTTGCAGACAACACTCCCTCAGCTATATATCCCTTTTCATTTTTTGCTCGGAAAAATAATACATATTGACTTGATGTTTGTTGATCTTTATTATTTGATATCAACCTACCAAAGGTGTTTGGATGTGGTGCATTTATGATAATTAACTTTTCAACTAACTCTGGATGCATGTTGGCAAATGGAAAAGCAACGACACCTCCCCAATCATGACCCACTAATATAAATTTTTTACGTCCAAAATGGTCTTCTACTAATGCTCTTATATCCTCAACCATATGTTGCGGTTGATATTGTTCTATTTCTTCGGGTTTGGATGATGTATTATATCCTCTCATATCAGGAGCTACCGCTAGATAATCTTTCGATAGGTCTAAAAGCTGATCTCGCCACATATACCAAAATTGGGGAAAACCATGCAAGAAAATAATCAATTTTCCATCTTCTGGACCCGCCTTAACATAATGAAGTTTGATATTGTTAACTTCGGCAAATTCACTCTTAAATTGAGGGTATTTTTTCTTAATAATATCTTCGGACATTTTAGGTTACCTCTATTATATCAACTTAGACTATTTTGTATAAAGAATTCTTAACAAAAATTAATTAATTTACATTTAATTTTAATTTCTAATATGTTTCAAATATTAAAAATTCTTAGTGAAGCTTTATGAATCACAATAATTCTAATGAAGAAAAACCATTATATTTAGATTATACTAAACCTTTTGAAGAAAGGGTAGATGATCTAATCTCAAGGATGACCCTTGAAGAAAAAATATCCCAGATGTTTAATACTGCCGCAGGAATTCCTCGTTTGAATATTCCAGAATACAACTGGTGGAATGAGTGTTTACACGGTATTCTTGTAGTGGAAGATCATGCTACTGTATTTCCACAAGTAATTGCCCTTGCAGCTACGTGGAATGTAGATCTGATTAATGATGTTGCGAAAGCCATTTCAGACGAAGCAAGAGCGAAACACCATGAATCTGTAAGAAACAATGAAAGGGGGCTTTTTGAAGGACTAACCTTTTGGTCACCTAATGTAAATTTATTCAGGGACCCCAGGTGGGGTCGTGGTCAAGAGACTTATGGAGAAGATCCTTTTCTATCATCTAGGATGGCAGTCAGTTTTATAAAGGGCCTTCAAGGAGATGATCCCAAATATTTAAAATTAGTTGCAACTCCCAAGCACTATGTAGTTCATAGTGGTCCAGAACCTATAAGGCATGAATTTAATGTTCATGTCTCGGATAGAGATCTATGGGAATCATACCTCCCTGCTTTTGAAGCAGCTATTAAAGAAGCTAAAGCTTTTTCTATAATGTGCGCGTATAATAGAACAAATAATGATCCTTGCTGTTCAAGCAAAATATTACTGCAAGAAATCTTAAGAGATAATTGGGGATTTGAGGGCTACGTCGTTTCTGATTGTGGTGCTATTGCTGATATTTATAGAGGTCATAAAGTAGCTAAAACAATAGGAGAAGCTACCGCATTATCAATTAATGCCGGATGTGATCTATTTTGTAATGTGATGGAAGCAGATATAGAAAAAAAGAAGGAATTTTGGCAATGGATGAAAGACGCTATAGCAATGGATGCTTTAACAGAAAACACAATAGATAAAGCTTTACGACGCCTATTTATGGCACGATTTAAGTTAGGTATGTTTGATCCTCCCGAATTAGTTCAATATCAACAGATTCCATACGAAGTAAATGATTGTGAGGAACATCGGCAATTAGCTTTAAATACTTCTAGGGAATCGATTGTTCTTTTAAAAAATGAAGGAAACTTACTACCTTTAAAGAAAGATCTTAAATCGATTGCAGTAATTGGGCCTAATGCGGACACATTATCAGTACTAGTTGGGAATTATGCAAGCCTTCCTTCTCGATTCATCACATTTCTTAACGGTATTAAAAATAAAGTTTCATCTGAAACCAAGGTAACTTACACTATAGGGTGTCCACGTGTAGAAAAATCTAAAGAAGGTTTTAATAAGGCGATTGAAATAGCAGAAAAATCTGATATTGTGATAATGGTCCTTGGTATTTCCAAAAGATATGAAGGAGAAGAGGGATCTGCAACACAAACCGAAGCTGGTGGAGATCGTCCGCATATATATCTGCCAGGGCTTCAAGAAGACTTATTAAAAACAATCCACAAAACTGGGAAACCAATAGTGTTAATTTTAACGAGTGGAAGTGCTTTGGCGGTAAATTATGCAGAAGAGCATATTCCTGCAATAATTCAAGCTTGGTATCCCGGAGAAGAAGGTGGTAATGCCGTTGCTGATGTTATTTTTGGGGATTATAACCCCGCAGGGAAACTACCTATAACAATTTACAAATCACTTGATCAATTACCTCCATTTGAGGATTACAGCATGGAAAATAGAACTTATCGATATTTTAAGGATGAACCACTATATCCTTTTGGATACGGGTTAAGCTATACTAAATTCAAATATAGCAATCTTCAAGTTTCTAAACCTAAAATAAAAGTTGGAGAAGATCTACTAATAAGTGCTGATGTTGAAAACATTGGAGAAGTAGATGGAGATGAAATTATTCAGCTTTATCTGAGTAAATCTGCTCCCAACCTAAACTTACCAATTCGAGAACTCCAAGGATTTAAAAGGTTAACCCTTAAAAAAGGAGAAATTACAACTATATCATTCACAATAACACCAAAAAATCTTTTTCACGTTAATAATGAAGGAAAGCGTATTATTGAACCTGGGATGGTAAACTTATCTGTTGGAGGGTGTCAATCAGGATTTAGTGATGATAAAATTAATTTACTTGAAAGTAGTTTTGAAATTATAGGAGAACGTCAAGAATTCAAATTATAACTTATAGTTTAGACAGATCCCGATAAAATATCAGCTTCTACTAAAAAAGTTGATTAAATTTAAGGAGATAAAATGACACCTTCAATTATCGAGAAAATTTTCCTGAATTATCATAAAATAGTTAATTTTTCTCTCAATTATATTATTATGGATGTGAGAAAATCATATGGAAAAGAAAATTTTTGAAGATAAGCTGGAAGGGAGTTATATAGCGGAAATAATTAAGGAACTATGCGCGAAAATAGAGAAATATTATATCTTCCCTGATAAATCGAAAAAGATCTCGCAGTATATCTTAAATAAGTTAGAACAAGGTTCATACATTAATATAACTGATCCTGTTGCTTTCGAAAGGGTAATTTCTAATGATCTGGTTGAAATTTCTAATGATCATCATTTTTACTTTGAATACGAACCAAAAATGGCTCGAGAGTCGCTACAAAATGGATACGAAGTTACAGAGGAAAGTGATGATGAATTCCCAGAATTAAAGAATCGTCTAAAATATGAGCGATATAAAAATTTCAGCATTATTAAAGCAGAACGTCTCCCTGGTAATATTGGATATGTTAAATTAAATGATGTTCCCCCCGCAGAATTTGCAGGTGAAATTATTGTTGGTGTTTTTCAATTTTTAGCTAACACTGATGCCCTTATTTTTGATCTTCGAAACAATGGTGGTGGGTATCCTTCGATGGTTGCATTAATATCAAGCTATTTAATGAAACCTGGTACTAAACTTCTTACCAGCATTTTTGAAACCACAAAAGAAGAACCTTTTCAATCACGAACTTTACCTTATGTTCCTGGAATTCGTTTTCCCCATAAACCAGTCTATATACTTATCAGCCGTAGGACAGCATCGGGAGCGGAAGAGCTCGCCTATGTGTTAAAGATGTTAAAAAGAGCAACCCTTATAGGGGAAACTACACGTGGAGCAGCACATCCCGTAGAAATATTCCCTATTTCCGATAAATTTGTCATCTGGTTACCTATTGGTCGTCCTATCAATCCAATCTCAAAGGAAAATTGGGAAGCGAAAGGGGTATCACCCCATATCAATGTCCCACAAGAAAAAGCTTTAGAAAAAGCCCATATATTAGCATTAAATGAGCTGATAAACAAAGACTCAGATCGGGAAATTAAAAAAATGAGAGAATTCGAGCTTGAATATACTGAATCTAAGTATAACTCAATAGAAATTAATCTTAACATACTAAACGATTTCCAGGGGCAATATGAAAGATATAAAATATTCATTCAAGACAATCAGGTCTTCTTTGAGCGATCAAATTTAAAGCAGCAATTAATTACTAAAGACAATAAAGTTTTTTACGCAAATGAAACAGTCAAACTGTGGTTCGAGGAAGAAAATCAAGCAAAATTTCTTATACTTGAACGAAGGGACTTTCCTAACTTATTACGATTAAAAAAATCTTAAAAAAATTTAGTAAAAAAATTTCCTCTAGAGTATCTTCGACTCTTTACTAAGATATTATCACAAGCAACCCTTCCTCTTACTGAGGAAAAAATTAAAAAAATAGAAAATTCGTTATAATTTTTAGTTTCAAAATTTCTTTCTATTCTTGATCTGTTAATTCTTGTTCAATAAGCCTTAATAACATGAAGAAGATAACAGCTTGTGTATTGTCACCTTCAATTTTGAACCTATCTGATACCATGAACGGGTAAAGTCTTCCGGAGATAACTCCTGTAAGAGAGTCTCTATCAGCAGTTATGATAGAATCAGGGGAATCCGCATCCCCATAATCTATAACTAGTTTAGGGTGTTCAGTAAATTGAGCATCAGTTTTCAAATAAAAATTTTCCGAATCTCTTAATTTAATTTGAACAATTTTCTCCCATCCGTAAAGTTCATCTTCAGCATATTCAGATTTATTTGTTAAATATTTAAATACTTCCAGAAAGGATTCAAGATCTTCGTCTAAGAGATTCCTATCCTCCAATTTCTTGAAGATTTCTAAAGCTTTATTACCAATCAATTTTATTTAGCACCTTTAGGACTTATTAAAAATTGAATAGGATTACTAGCTTTTAATTCAATCCAAAGTATAATTTTATTTTCCTCAAGACCATGCTCTATTCCATATCGAAATCTCTCACTGCGAGGAATTTCTTTTCCGTTGATCTTTAGACTAACTTCAGTATCTAAATTTTGGATGACAAGTGCAAGATTCATTATCGGTTTTTCTTCACTTGCGTTTATCATGAATTCAAGCGGTGCTTTTAAAATTGGATCTTTACTTTTGAAGTAATAGGCACGTTCATGAGGTATATATCTTCCACCATCATATGCATCTGTTTTCAACTCTATCTCAGGTGCTCTAAGCCAAGATTTTGCCAAGATCACCACACCTTCCTTATTTTTCTTATCCCAAACGCCATGAAGCATGATCCTCCTCCTCATTTCTGGTCCTATCTCATAGTCTGCCCATTCTGCCTCTGTTGAGACGTTTGTATGTGAGGGACGATCTGAAACTGAAGTAAATCTTCCATCAGTAGGAATATTCGCGACAGGCCAAGAATTCCACCAAGGAAAATGAGCTCCACTATTTATAAAAGGGGAATATGGTTGGAAGTATGGGTTGCGACGTTTCTTTCCGTTAAATTTTTTTCCCGCAACGATACATGGACCGTCTGGAACAATTAAAAATGGAACATTCTCAGATTTTACATTAATAATTTCAATATTTTTGTTTTTTGGTGCAGTAAAGAATTTTGGAGCGTCCTTCTCCCAACTATATGTATGAGATTCACCTTTCATGTTGAAAAGAGTTACTGCTTCTAAATCATAGGCATCTTCAGGATGCATCCCCTCCCCTAAAATTACAATAGACTCTTGAAATTCGTGAGGTTCCATTGGTTGAGAACTGTGAAGTGTAACATCCCTAATCCCTACGCCATCTGGGTATATAACATAATATTCATCTGACCAGTCACCCCATCCTGTGAGTGGGTCGACTCGTGCTTGCCTATAATGCGTATCTACAAGAGAATAACGCCAATGTACGATAGCTCGAGCATCATTTGATTCAATTATTCTCACATGAGATGTGCGGCATTGCTTATCAGACATCGGTTCAGCACATCCATTTATATCAGGATCAAATTTATCTGCCCATGTTTCATTAAATTCATTTGTATACCAAATCCCATTTCCGGTCACCCATGCAGAAATATAATTTAATCCCCTCCAAAATACATATTTTACAGGCTTCTGATCAAAAAGAACGACTATATCTGCGTGGTCTTTAACTCTCCAAAGACGATCCCATTCTTTATAATATTTAAGGGTGGTATAATATGCTCCAAACTTATTTGGACCATCGGGAAGTATTGGGAGTCCTCGCCTTTCTAAGGGAGGATCTGGAATATCATGTATACTTCTGAAGCTTTCTTGAATTTGATCTTTAGACAGCGATTTATCGAAAAATTCAAGCTCATCAATAACTGCGTCAAGATACATTGAACAAGGAAAATGACCGCCATTATTTACCCCATGTACCGGTCGAACATCTTTTGCAGCCTTACCTATATAAAACGAATCATTTGGAATGATTAACTTTTCTATTTGGTCTTTAATATCTAACGAGTCAACCAATTCATCGTTTATGTAAAGATTCATACCTTGAGCTGCATTAAACACGCTTGTAACTTTCATCCATCTAAAAAGGGGTGTTTTTTGTTCAGATTCGACCTTAAAAGATTCACCTTTGATTATTACTTTGAATCGTATTCTCCCTGTAGCAGTCACACCAAGAAAGAATCCATTTTTTTCATCATAATTTTCGATAATAGGGCTTTCATTCCATGAATAAGCACCATTAGCAATCCAAGTGCTAATCGTAAATTGTTCAAATGATTCAGGAAATCTGTTCTTAGAGATTGTTAGATGAGTTGTATAACCATCAAAACGTAGTGCATTCCCTTTGATCCCCTCCAAAAGATCTACATATCCAACAATGGGGTCTTTTTCCTTTGATACAGAATCGATAACTACATTGCTTTCAATAATCTCATCAAAATTCCAATGAGAAATTAAATTATCTTGCATTTTTTTTTACCTCATTTCAAATCCAAAAAATGATTATTAATAATTGTTAAAGATCTTTGGGTTTTTCTCAGCTCCAGCTGATTTTAAAAGTTATAGCATAATCGCATGGTTTTTGATCGGGAACTTCGATATGGAGCCCATCATCATCTACCGTCCATTTAAGATCTCTTTCTACACCTAACATTTTAATTGACCTGATATCTTCTTCTCTGATTAAATGGAACGAATTTGGATCATCTGATACTGTCATATTAATCCAAGATGTTCTAATTGTTTTAATAGTCAATCTTGGTCTTATTGGCCATCCTAATACAATAGTATAAAGGGAATTATCCTTTACTGTGAATCTCATATCTTCTGGAGTATAAGGTCTATCCCCTCGTTCAGAAAACATACCTCCTTCTCCCAACTTTGTGGGACCTTCCTCAGCTATCGACCATGGAGTACTTCCATAAATCGCTTCTCCGTTAAGCTTCAACCATTTACCCATTTCGAGTATTGCTTCTTGGTGAAGATCAGGTATTGTGCCGTCCGATTTTGGACCAACATTTATTACTAAATAACCATGTTTAGCCACACGATCTACAAAATTGTGTACAAGAATTCTGGGTGATTTGGTGCCGGCTTCTCGAGCATAACCCCAGGCAGTACTCTGAGCATTGAAGTCTATAGAAGTGTCCGTTATCCATTTATAATAGGTTAATTTATTAGCACGTCCAACTTCATAATCAACAACTCCAAAACCAGGAGGAATATTATTATTCTTATATAATATTTCGACTTCTCTACCCCACTCTTCAGCCTTATTGAAATAATATGCTAAGACTTCTTTTTTATAATTTTCTTTAATCCTACCTAAACCAAAATCCCACCATATTAAATCGGGTTTATATTTATCAATTACCTCAATTACTATGGCTTTCCACCAGTCAAGAAACTCTTTATTTGGCCAGATCTGATATCGTTTATACTTCCCGTGATACCTAATTCCATATAATCCTGCAAATTCGGGATTATAAGTGTCAAATTCAGGATCTGACTGAGGAAAAAAATGCCAGTTTGCAGCATGATGGAATGCAACCATGAATTTCATGCCCTGTTTTCTAATCGCTTTTTCCATTTCACCAACAGTATCCCGTTTTGGTCCCATATTAGCAGCATTCCACTTGGTCACTTGACTATCCCACATGGCAAAAGAATCATGATGGATTGCAACAGGACCAGCGAATTTAGCACCCGCATCCTTAAATAATTTAGCCCATTCATCAGGATTAAACTTTTCCGCTTTGAATAGAGGGATAAGATCTTTATAACCAAAATCAGTTGGATTGCCGTAATGCTGGACGTGATATTCATATTGTGGTGATCCTTTTCTGTACATCCAAAATGGGTACCAACTGACATTAGGTCCACAAGCGGGAACAGAATATATACCCCAATGATAATAAATTCCAAATTTGGCATCATCAAGCCATTCTGGAGTTCTATGCCTTTTTAGGGAATTCCATGTTGGTTTGTATTTTTCTTCAGAATTCATATTTATTCTAATTTCTTTTAGTTAAAATTTTTTCCTTAGTAAATTAAAAGTAGTCTAAATTATCTAATAAATCCATACTGTTGGTGTATGTGATTTCTCAATTAAAAAAGATCCGTTGGAAATTTCAAACTTTACAATTTTAACTCTCGTTATCAATAACGTTTTAAATGTTTTATTATATTTCTGAAATTTGGTAACAGATGCAGTACAAAAAGACGGGTACATTTCTCAAGCGTCTAACTCATATTCTTTCATGAAATTTCAATGAAAATTAAATTTTCGTTTAAATTTCTGATAAATTCTGAATTCTAAAAGTTAATTTAAACAATTTTATTTATTACATATTTTGTCGGAAGGCATAAAGTTTTTAATCTGAATTTTTATGGGAAAACTGGGATAAGAATATTTTTAAGAATAAATATATTAGCAGGATTTTTTAACATGGAAGTTTTAAAAACTTTGCTTAATAAGCGAGGAGTATATAATACATTTCAAGTGCTCTCTCTATTTGACAATTTTAGAGCGGGTAAATATACATTTTACAAGAAACTCAATGAATTTAGTTATTATAATTCATTTCTTCGAATAAAAGATGATCTTATAAAAAATGGATTACTTAACGTTGACAATCATAATAAATCGTGCTTTTATGAACTTACGTCTAAAGGGAAAGAAGTGTTTTTCCTTTTAAAAAAATTAGATAAGTTATTGGAATGACGGAATTGGAATCCTTATAACGATTCTTTATTAAGTGAATTAAGATATCCAATCCAATAAAGATTTTGCCTATTAAATAACATGAACTTTCAAAATCTTTTTCAATGAGATATTTAAGAGTGTTTAATTTATTTCAAATCCAAATTTAATTTGACAGAATTTTTTTCATTTTTGTTAAAAAAAGATAAAACTTTTTATATTTTAGTATAATTTAGAATAATTGTTTTGAATATAGACGACAATAAAACGATTCCACCCGTTTTTGAAATTCATTAATTAAATTAGAAGAATTAGATTACTAGAAAAGCGAAATTTTCATGTTTTTTGTATATGAATCATTATTTTTATTAATTGGATTTTTAGGATTATATTTTTTTACAAGCAAGAAATTCAGAAAAAAGTTTTATTATTTATTAATAGTTTTGTTTGGTTTTTTTTTATGTATTAGTTGTCCTTTATATATTGGTGATAACACTAATGATAATGAGAATCAAATTGAAGTTGATACCATTAGTCCTAAGGAATCAGGATATTGGTTGATAGATCACATTGAAATTGATCAAAATAATGCCTTACTAACTTGGGAGGTAACGAATCAGACCAATTTATGGTGTACTGGTAGTGGAACTAGTGATGATCCCTTTATAATTGAGAATGTGTCTATTAATGCTAATAACTATGATATAGGGATCTCCATAAACGGTTCAAAGGGAATTTATTTTATTATTAAAAATTGTCAGGTTTCTAATGCTAGTATTGGTATCTACTTAGATACTACTGATGATGGGTCTATTATTAATAATAGTATATCAAACAATAATGAAACAGGTATATTTATTCACAATTGTAAAAGCAATAATATTATCGGAAATATTATTCAAAATAATTCTCAACATGGGGTATTATTAAATGGTCCCAATAGCCAGAGAAATAATTTTTATAGAAATGAATTTATTGAAAATGGTAAGCATGCATTAGATGATAGTAAAGAAGGTAAAAATTCATGGTATAACTCATCAATTGGTAATTATTGGGATAATTACACAGGCAAAGACGCTAATGATGATAATATTGGAGATATACCATATAATTATATCTATGGTGGTGCTAATAGTCAAGATATTTATCCAATTTGGTGGGATGCTCCTTCTTTCTCTATTGTTTACCCATTAAATTATTCTACATATGGAAAATTTGCTGCCGACTTTAAACTTATTATAGAAGAGGGAAAAGGTGACTCGTTTTGGTATGAAATAGCAAGTAGAAATTCTTCATTTTTATCGTTATCAGGAGTAATAGATGAAGAAATTATTGATGTTTTCGAACAAGATTTATGGGATAATTTATCCAATGGGACACATAGAATTAGGTTTTATGTAAATGATTCAAAAGGATATATTGGCATTGAAGACATTGTAATTAAGGTAATTATACCATCACTCAGCAATTGGTGGAATTCGTCTTATACATATCGAGTACCATTAAAATTAGTCAATACGCATACAAAGGATCTAGCCAAAGGTTATTCTGTAAATGTTTCAATAAATACGGCCAACTTAATTTCAGCAGGAAAACTCAGAAATGATGGGAAGGATCTTCGCATTATATGGTATAACTATACTAGTGATATATGGGTAGAACTAGATCGTGTAAATACAACAAATTTTAATACAATTGACACCAGATTATGGTTTAAAACTCAATCTTCAGTTAATCCTAACACTTATGATGGGAGTTACTACCTCTATTATGGGTATAATGATTGTGATGATCCCCCAATAAATGAAAGTAAAATTTATGATTTTTTTGATGATTTCACCCAAACTGATGGACCTGCAAACGGTTGGACTGACATTAATGGTTCTTGGTCAGTAAATAATAGCATATATATCGAAAACTTATTAGAAGTAGATGGTAGAACTTTATTAAATTCATATACAGTTGAAAACGCCTCAATAGAAGTAAGAGTAAATAGTAGTGCGGGAAATTTTGGAGCAGGAGTAATGTTCCGCCATCTTGATAATAATAATTTCTATACAGCAGGTATAGGTTTTTGGGAGTATGAAGTTGCTATTGGGAAATGGACTGATAATATCCCAACTCCACTTGACAATACTTCAGATAGTGAAACTGTATTGAATGCAGGCCAATGGTATGATTTGAAAATAGAGGTTTTGGGCTCCCAATATTTAGTTTATTTAAATGGAATTTTGAAGAACAATATAACTGATACCGATCACCTAAATGATGGGCAGATTGGATTAATGACATGGACCAATGAATCAACGTCATATTTTGATGATTTGAAAATTAGATTATTAGTCCATAAAGAACCATTAATATTACTTGGTATTGAAGACACTTTTAGGCTTTCAATAGAAAGTATCGATTCTCCTTCTGCTGGAGCGTGGTTTAGTAGCATCCCTCCAAGTTATAGTCTTTCCATTATCGACGCGAATTTGGATGAAATTTGGTATACACTTGACGGTGGAACGACAAATTATACAGGAGCTTTGAGCGGCACCATCGATTCTACGGCATGGAGTAATGCTGGTCAAGGAGCCGTTACAATCACATTCTATATAAACGATTCCGCGGGTAATTGGGACTCTGCGAGTGTAGGAATAAATAGAGATACAGTCGATCCTTCTCTAGATAGTATTGATTCACCCTCACCTGGAGCATGGTTTAACAGCACTCCTCCAAGTTATAGCCTTTCTATCACCGAGTCGAATATAGATAAGATTTGGTACACTATCGATAGTGGTGTAAACAACTACACAGGAGCTTTGAGTGGGACCATCGATCCTACGGCATGGAGTAATGCCGGTCAAGGAGGTGTTACAATCACATTCTATGTGAACGATTCGGCAGGTAGCTGGGATTCTGCGAGTGTAGGAGTTAATAGAGATACGATTAATCCTTCGCTAGACAGTATCGATTCACCCTCACCTGGAGCATGGTTTAAGAGCACTCCTCCAAGTTATAGCCTTTCTA
>JAEOTR010000091.1 GCA_016839705.1 Promethearchaeota archaeon
AAGTCCCCATGTTTAAATTTTGCTTTTTTCAAAATTCTTTTTTTGTAGTTTCCTTCCTTTTTTAATGATTTTATACGACTCCTTGCTTCTGTTATCAGATTATGATTTATCTCAATTCCATAGGCTTTAACGTAATAATTTAAAACAGCATAAACTACTATACTTCCATTTCCCGCTCCTAAATCAATCAATTTTTGATTAGAGGCATGTTTTAAGCCAAATTCAAGTTCAAGGGTTTTAAATATATCTCCCAATAACTCATTATCGGTTTCTGAAAAGGGTAAATCTAATTGTGAATGAAATTTACCAAAATTCTTTAATTTCTTTTTCAATCTAATCTCAATATCTTTTTAGTTAAAATTTTGGAAGATCTATAATATAATAAATACAGTTCTTTAATAAATGCCTTCTAAAATAGATATAAAAATATATTATTATTTATTCCGAGTTTTCCTAATATTAAAAGAAGTAAAATCCCAGTATCTCTAAGATCTAACTTTAATACGATGTAACTTTTTAATATTTTAAAATTTCTTTAATATACATTAATAGTCTTGTCATGGCAAATATATTAATTACTGGTGGTACAGGTTTTATTGGTGTTCCATTAGTAAAGAAACTACAAAGCTTAGGACATAACTTAAAGTTATTAATCAGAGAGAGTAGTAATACCGAACCTTTTCAAAATCTCAATAATATTGAATATGTTATTGGTGATATTCGAGACTATGAATCTCTTGATAAAGCATCAGAAAATCTTGATTTAATTTACCATCTGGCAGCTTATACTAGAATGTGGGCAAAAGATAAGAATATTATCGAAGATACAAACATAAAAGGCACTGAAAATATTGCTCGAATCGCGTTAGAAAAAAATATTCGACTTATATATATCAGTTCATTTATTGCTTTAGGAGCAACCCCAATTGACCCTGTTAATGAAACCCATGATTGTGAGGAAGGTTTATATCTTGATTATGCAAAGACAAAATATCAAGCTAAGAAATTAATTGTAGAATATCTCGATAAAGGCCTAAATGCAACCATTTTTTATCCAGGAATAGTTTATGGTCCTGGAGATTTTAATATATTTGGGCAAACAGTTTATGATATCACAAGAAGAAAGTTCTTAGGATGTCCAGGAAATGGAGAAGCAATTGGTAGTTTCGTATATCTCAACGATATCATTGAAAGTGTTGTAAACGTCATTGATAGAAACGATTTAAAAGGAGAAAGTTTTATCCTCGGCGGTATTAATATAGAATTTGGTGATTGGTTAGATTTAATTGCAGAAATAGTTGGAAATAGAAAAAATCCTCGGCATTTTCCAATGAGCTTAGCAAAAATGTACGCAAGATTATGTGAATTTAAAACAAAGTTAACAAAAAAAATGCCATATATCAATAGAGCAACGGTTAAAATGATCAATCATAATTGGTCACTCTCCTCAGAAAAAGCAATTGATAATCTTGGTTACAAAATTACACCCTTAAGAGAAGGATTAGAACAAACAATATCATGGTATAAAGATTTTATTGAAAAAAGTAAGAAAAAAGGAGCATAAATATGTTAGAAGAGGGAATGACGAGCAAAATTGTTGATAAGAAAGCCTATAAGACAAAAGTTGCAAAAAAATACACTACGTTTCTGGCAAAATATCCCGAAATTTTTTCTGATCTTATTAATGGGTCAGATTTTGATTTTGCTCTTTATGATTCACTTGAATCATACGACAAGAGATCTCCTGTAGATATATTTCATGTATATCGAAATGGAAATGGTATTGAAATAAAACCAGGGAGTGCAGTTGATTCCGATTTGGAATTAGCGCTCTCAATTGATGCAATTGAAAAATTAATACAAACTGAAACGAAAGTAGAATATGCTCAACTTTTAGGAACTTTTTATAATAATCCAGATGAGGATAAAGGCTGGATTGATTTTATGTTGCATAAAAGAACACAAACCTTAATTGATATGGGGTATGGTAAATTTGCTCAGACTGCCGGCATCCTCAAGCATGACGACTAGATATAAGGTTTGG
>JAEOTR010000033.1 GCA_016839705.1 Promethearchaeota archaeon
CTCCCACTGCTACAAAACCAGTGGCCCCTATCAAAGCTCCCTTACCTTCAAAATCATCTGATGTTGGTTCTGAATATGATGAAGCAGAACCTTTACCTTCCATAAAACCTACAACAACCGCTACTAAACCTACAACAACCGCTACTAAACCTACAGCAACCGCTACTAAACCTATAGTATCCGCTACTATACCTGCCTCTAAATCCACCCCTGCTATACATGTGTCTAAAACTAGCTTGGTTACTGACGCTAAGATTTCATTTGTCTTCAGCGCTATTTTAGAACATTTTGATGATATTTGGATTTCAAAGAAGCCAGATGGTAATTTTTCTGTTGAAGAAATGGATGGACCAATCTGTACCTTTCATTTAAAAGAAGGGAACAAGATAAATTTTACTGCGGATAGCTTTAATAATATTAATCCTAGCATAAAATTGGCAATACAGAAGAAATTTATTGAACTCTCAAAACTAATTTAAAAACTCTTAATACTAATATTTTTTATTATTATCTTTTTTATTATTTATTAGTCTTTAGAAAAGAACTGAAACTATATTTTAGTATTCTATGATCAATTATGAAATTCAATAGATTAGCACAGTTGTTTTCAGAACTAGAGAATACCACGAAAAGGTTAGAAATGATTGATCTTTTATCAGACTTTTTTAGAAAAATCAAGGAAGAAGGAGAATTTGAAGATTTAAATAGCATAATTTATCTTTTACAAGGTCAATTAGTACCAAATATAAAACAATTTCCCAAAATGGGAATAGCTGAAAAAATGATAATCGAAGCATTATCAGTACACTCAGGAATAGAAAATAAAAAAATAAAGGAAGTCTTAGTAAAACAAGGAGATATAGGGGCAACAGCGGAATTAATTTTATCAAGAAAAAAGACACAAAAATCTCTTTTTGACTACAACGAAACTATTACTATATCTTCAATAGAGCTTTCTGAATTATATTCAGAATTAAAAAAAATTGCTTTAACTGAAGGTTCAGGTTCGCATGATATCAAATTGGGTATATTAAGAGGACTAATGAGGAGAAGTTCACCTTTAGAAACTAAGTATTTACTACGCATCATAACATCTACCCTAAGAGTGGGCGTCCAATCACCAACGATAATTGAAGGCTTAGCATTAGCATTCACGGGTTCTAGAGATAGTAAAGAATTTATTGAAAGAGCTTATAGTTTACATCCAGATTTGGGTGAAATTTCAAAAATATTGGCTGAACAGGGTTTAGACAAAGTAAAAAATATTGATATAGAGTATGGAACCCCAATTCTCAGTATGCTTGCCTCACGAGATATTTACACTGAGTTTGTTAATAGATTAGGGACACCTTTTATAGCAGAATATAAACTAGATGGGGAACGACTTCAAATTCATAAAAATGGCGATTCAATAATGTTGTTTTCCCGACGTTTACTAGATGTTTCTGAACAGTATCCTGACGTTTGTGAAATTATTAATGAAAGTATTAAAGCAGATAAGGTTATATTTGAAGGAGAAGTAGTTGCAATGGATCATTTTTATGAAAAGATGCTCCCATTTCAAGTTTTAAGTAAAAGAAGGCGGAAATATGATGTAGAGGATATATCTAAAGACGTTCCTGTCTGCTTATTTATATTTGATCTTTTAAAATTTGGGGAAAAATCATTTGTAGATAAATCCTTGCCAAAACGTCGAGAGAAATTAGAGGAAATTATAAGAGAAAGGGATGAATTGCGTCTAGTTAAATCAGTTATGATAAATTCTACCGAGGAATTAGTAGATTTCTTTAAAAAAGCGAGATCAGAGGGAAATGAAGGGATTATGGCAAAATCCATTCAAGATGATGCTATATATCAAGCGGGTAATCGCGGTTTCTTATGGTTAAAGTTAAAAAGCTTAGAGGGAGGTAAATTAAAAGATTCTGTAGATGTTGTTTTAGTGGGAGCTTTCTATGGCAAGGGTCGACGGACTGGTGTATTAGGGACATATATAGGTGCAGTATATGACCCAGAGACTGATAGATTCATTGCATTTACTCGTTTTTTCTCTGGTTTAACTGATGAATTGTCAGAATCTTTAACTAAAGAAATGGAAAAATATAAGGTGGAAAGAAAGCCAGTTAATGTAATATGTGAAGATTCACCAGATATCTGGCTTAAACCAGAAATGGTTTTAGAAATCAGTGGTGATGAAATTACGATTAGTGATAAATTTTCGACTTTAGGGTATTCAATGAGATTTCCTGTTTTCCAGAGAATTCGACCTGAAAAAAATGCAAAAGATATAACAACAATCGAAGAAATTAAAGAATTATATGATACACAATAATCTTGAGTTATCAATAATAAATCTTAACACCATTGTCTTCTAATTTTTTAATCTTTTTAGAAATAGATGAAAGTTTATTTTCGCCTAAATATAATTCTCGCAAAGAATTAAGTGAACTTATTGATTCTGGAAGGGAACTTAGCTCATTTCTTGATAAGTTTAAATATTGGAGAGAAGAAAGATTAGCAATATCACTTGGGAGTTTATCCAAGTTATTATCACTTAAATTTAAAAATTCTAAAGATGAAAGGGAACCCAGACTGTTTGGGATATCACTTAACTCATTCCTTTCTAAATCTAAAGATTTAAGTAAAGGAAGATCTCCTAAAGATACTGGTAATGTTTTAAGATGATTCCAACTCAAATTAAGATACATTAATGATTTAAGATTTCCAATTAGTTCTGGGAGGGAAGTTAATTGATTATCGTGTAAGTTTAAATCTTGTAAAGATGACAAATTTACTAGAGTAGGTGGTAATGACTTAAGTTGATTTAGTCTTAAATTTAAAGTTTCTAGCTTTGATAAAGTACCAATTGTATTTGGGAGATGATCAAGTTCGTTCTTCCACAGAGATAGTTCTCGAAGAGAAGACAATGCACCTATAGAGGATGGTAAATCGTTTAAATTATTAACATTAATATTCAAGGTTTCTAAACAATTTAAAGACCCTATCCAATCAGGAAGTTGGGTTAATTGATTATACCTTAGGATTAGAGTTTTTATATGAGATAAATATTTAAGGGATTCAGGAAGTCTTGTTAAACCTTTAAAAATAAAATCTAATTCTACAATTTTACAGTTTTTAATTTCATATTTTAATCTCCAGTATGATTTTTCTAAAAGTGTAATTGTCAAGTAGTTAATTAGAATTTCTCCTAATTCCTTTATGCTTATATTTTCAATTTTTTTAGCATCACTTAATGCTTCGAATCCGAGTCTAAAGTCTTTCCTTCTAATATTTTTTACTTCTGTAAGTAATATTGATCTATTTAAAGAATTTTCTGTTCTAACTAAATTTTTAATAATTTCTATTAAAGTTGAATATGTGGTAGCTAGACAAGAAGGTGATTCTTCATGGATAAAAGCCCATTTCACTGGTTCTAATGCTTTATCGATAAAATTATTTCTCAAAACAATTGCAGCGGTATTTCTCATAGTTTCATTTGAATCAGAAATAAGTATATTCTCCAGAAGTTTGAAAACGCCTTCATCTTTAACCCCAATGTGATTTAACTTTTTAATACTCTCGACACGTACCTCTTCACGTTCACTGCTTTCAATTAATGATAATAGCAGTTTAGTAGCCGAAAGTCTATCAATAATATTTTTAGAAAAATCTTCGTAGATTCTTTCAGGGGTTAATTCCATTACTCTAGAAAATTGATTTTGATTTTTTAAATTACTGTTTTTATTTTATTTATAGTATTTGAGAAGATTCTATGAAGTTAGGGTTTACAGTTTAATAATTAACTCATTCTTTCTTTCTAATTCTCTTAGGGAAGGAGGGAGATATTCGATTTTGTTAAAATTTAAATCTAAAATTTTTAATGAAGAAAGTGAGGCAATTGAATCGGGTAAAACTTCAAGTCGATTTCCCCATAGATTTAATTCTTCCAAATTTCTTAAAGATCCTATCCATTCTGGAAGAACCATAAAATTATTCCAGCTTAAATTTAAAATCTTAAGTGATCTTAAATTAATAAAAGAAGATGGAAGTCTCGTTAATTCATTATTTCTTAAATTTAATCTTTCTAACGACTTGAGTGAACCAATTGATTGTGGGACTTCAGATAGATTATTATCATATAAATCTAATTCTTTAAGCGAAAAATAATATCCCAACCATTCAGGTAACCTTGATAATTTATTTCCCCCTAATCCTAATTTTTCTAAGGATAAAAGAGGCTTTATATTACCTGGTATGGTTTTTAAATTATTCCAACCTAAATCTAACTCCTTAATTGATTTATTCAAACTTATCGTTACATCGCTAAATTTATTTCCATGTAAATCCAGGGTTTTTAGGAAAGAAAGAGATTTAATTGATTCGGGGAGATGGTTTAAAACATTATTTCTCAAATTAAGAACTTCTAATGAGGAAAGTGAACCAATAGAATTAGGAAGAGCTCTCAATCTATTTGATTTCAAATTTAAAGTTTTAATTATAGTGAAATTGTAAATATCAGGGAGTTTTACTAATTTGTTATAACTTAAATCTAAATATTCAAGTGAACTATTGAAATATTTAGGGATCGTTGTTAAATGATTAAAGCGCAAGTCACACTTTTTAAGATCTCTCAATGTAAATATTGATTCAAGAAAATTTTCAAGTTTATTTAGTCCAGAACTATATCTTTCAACATTTGATAAATCCAACTCACTAATTAACCCTAGATTATTGATTCTATACTTAAAATAGCCAAATGTTTTTTTCAAAGATAAAATAACATGATAATTTATTAAAATTTCTGCAAGTTCATTTATAGACATAATACTGAGATGTTCTTTATCTCCTGAATCTTTCAGAAGGGAATTAAACTGTTTTTTCTGGAGCTTTCTTAATCTATTAACCAAAACAGTTTTGGATTTGATATTTTCAATTTTGGCTATATTGGAAATAATTGTTATTATGCACTTTAAGGATTTTTCGTGCTCAAAAGCCCATATCATTGGATCAAGGGCCTTCTCTTTATAATGGTTTTGTAAAACCTGACATGTCAGATTTCTAACATCCTCATTAATATCAGAAATTAATAAATGCTCTAAGAATCTAAAAGTATTATCATCATCAAGGTGTATTTTATTTAATATTATTAGACTCTCTATTCGAGTGTCAGCATTTTCTGCATTATCAACTAATGCTAATAATAATTCAATAGCCGAATTCTTGTCTAAATCCTTATTTTTTAAGTCTTGAAAAATTGCGTTAGGAGTTAGTGGCATCTTTTTCAGTCAGATTTCCTTTCATTAAACTTTTTCAATTACCATCCCACCCAGTCGTATAGGGCCCCCCGTTGCATTGTAGATTTTCTCTGCTTTTCTTAATTTAGATTCACTATGGGAATAAACCCTGAAGACAATATCCCCCTTCTTTATTTTCGCACCTTGCTTTTTTATAATTTCAACACCAGAGCTCTTGGAACTAGGACATCCCGCTGTTTTAGCAATCTGGTTGATAATAGAATTGTTTACTTCAACAATATAACCATCCTTATTTGCAAAAAATTCTTTAACATAGGGACCAATTTTAATATCTTCTGGCTTGATTTCTGGGTCTCCACCTTGAATTTCGATGATATTTTTCATCTTTTCATAAGCTTTACCGGAACGTAAAACCTCTTTCGCCAAATTTTGTCCTTCTCCTTTCTGAGCTTTTCCACTCATTTCTAGTATCATCCCCGCTAAGTCAGTAGCTTTTTCTATTAATGAATTTGGTCCGGCTGAATAATCTCTAAGTAAAGTCAAAGCTTCCCTAGCTTCTAAAGCTGGACCTACAGCATGACCAATGGGTTGGTGAGCTAACGTCAATGCACACTCTGTTTCAATACCTACATTCGAAGCGATCTCTTTAAATAAATAAGCGAATTGTTTTCCTTTATCAGTGCTAGGAAATTTTGTTCCGTCACCAACAGGTATGTCAAGTACGAGTTTTTTGACTCCTAATGAAAGTTTTTTAGTTAAAATTGAGGGAATCATAAGCCCTATGGGATCCATATGTAACGGTCTTTCAATTTCAATCAAAACATTATCTGCCGGAGCAGTTTCAAGTGCTCCACCCCAAATTATGCAAGCGTTTTCCTTAGATACAATATCGTTTAATTCTCTAGGAGTAAATGCAACTGGTGCTAACACTTCCATTGAATCAGCTGTTCCTGAAGGTGATGTTATAGCTCTTGTTGAAGATTTGGGAATTGTTAAACCAACCGCTGCGACAATGGGAACAATTATGAGAGAGACTTTATTGCCTGGAACACCACCAGTACTATGTTTGTCATAAACGTCCATCCCAAAATAAAACATTTCTCCACTTCTGGTTTCAGCTAATGTTAAAGCCGTCATTTCTTCATTATCCATTCCATTTATAGAAACGGCTGTAATAAATGCGGTGAGATCAATTCTAGACAATGATCCAGATACAGCATCAACAATAATACTATTGATTTCTTCACTTGATAATTTCAATCCTTTAATTTTTTTCTGAATGAACTTAAATGAATCCGGAGGTTCTGCTGGTTTAACTGAAACAATAGTCTCATTCTTTAGACTTTTTTTCTCTCGTAGTATATCTAAAAAGATTCCAATTTCTCCTGAATTTACAATTGTATTTGAATAATCTATTTGGATAATTGCTGTCCAAAATTTATCTTCTAGGGATCGAGATTTAGGATTTTTGATAAAAATACGTTCACCAGCTTTTTGTCCTAACTCTTGAGCGTCTTTAATATTCAGTACAACATCTTTGGTATTTCCCGTTTCAAAATTAATTTCTTTTACTTTAAGCTTCATATTTTTATCTAACCTTTATACCATATACAGATATAAAGAAATAGTGATTAATAATTTTATTACTAATTCTTTAATTTGCTAAAAGAACACTCTTTACAAGGAAAGAGGTATTACAAAAATTTGGTTAATTTTTAAATGTGAAATCAAAATTAAATTATACTAACTAACATTTTAATAAAAATAAGTAATGGAAATTTATTGGTTAAAAATATGAACAAATTCGAAAAATCCCAGACACTCTTAAAAGAATTGAATGGAGATGGTTGGTTAATAGTATGCAATGAAGGCAGTGATGTAAATTCTCGTTTTCTATTGGGTGTGGAATCTCATGCTCGGCATTACATTTATGTGGCAGTAAATGGGGAACATAGAGTTCTTGCTGTTGAGATGGAAGCACCAATGATTGAGAAATCCTTAAAAAATAATGGTGTTCACGCAAAAGTAGATTCATATAATTCATTAGAAGATCTTAAATCAAAGCTAAGTTTAATAGTCAACAAAAAAAGGATTGCTCTTAATTTTGGTGAAAATATTTTTAGCCAGAAAGGAACGAATTATGCTGACTTTATACATGCCGGTGATTATTTTTCCTTAATAGATTTAGCTCCTAACACGGAATTTTTCTCAGCAGCTCCAATTATTTATGATCTAAGGTGTGTTAAATCTCAAGAAGATTTAAAGGATCTACGTAATGTTTGCAAAGCAACAATAGAAATCTTAGAATCACTTCCAGATATCGTAAAATTAGGCATGACAGAAAGGGAGGTAAAGGCAGAGATTGAATATAGGTATATGAAACTAGGTCGACCTTCATTTCCAGCTATTGTAGGATCAGGAGCTAATGCTGCTGATCCCCATCATAATACATCAACAAAAAAAGTAGAACCTGGCGTTCTTTTAGTAGATACAGGATTACAAATTGATCAAATGTGCTCTGATATAACCTGGACTTTTTGGCTTGGAAACAAGCCTTCTGATGAATTTCTTAAGGCGTATAATGCTCTTTATGAATCAAAAGAAATTGCGAATAAGTATTTAATTAACAATATTCCTAATTCTATCCCTGCAATAAAATGCCGTGAGTACTTAGCTGATGAGGGATATGATCATGAAAAATTATTTTTCCATGGTTTTGGTCATTCACTTGGTTTTGAAGCTCATGATATTGGTGCTAGAATTAGCTGGAAAGTCTCTGATGATTTTATTCTTAAAGAAAATATGGTTTATACTAGCGAACCGGGTTTATACTGGGAAGATAAATGGGGTGTTAGGTTGGAAGATGATATCGTTATAGGAAAAGAAAAGTGTGAGAAATTAACTTATAATCATAAAGATCCAATAACAATTTAATCTAAATCCCAATAATTTACATTTTTATAGGGAGAGGAAATTCATTATCATTTTCAATAACATTCTGATCTGGATCATTAAATTTACTAGTGATTTTTATTACATATTCTCCTGCTTCAATAGGTTTAAGGCTTATTTCCCATCTGATATTTTCATTTGATCTTAGTGAGTATATCTGTTTCGTAAGAGTACCTCTCATTACTTTAATTTCTTCTGGAAATTCTATTTCAATATTAAGATTTAGAGCTTCACCTTCACTTTTATTCTCAATTAACACTTCAAGTGGAAAAGTTTGATCAATCAGAGGAGGTCTTAGATTCTTTATGGAAATATCTAATGACGGTAGAGGAGATATTAATTTTGGTTTTAAAAGTTGTAGAATTTCATATGTAAAAATTAAATTCCCATTTATTTCAAAGTCTAATGAAATTGGTCCAATAACGGAATTTTCCATTTGAAAGTGTGGTTTAATTAAGAAGTTGATTAGGTCTCTTTGATTTAATTCGAGTTTAATTGGAAGTTCTGGTCTCTCTTGAGTAGTTAGGTTATCAGAAAGTGAAATCCCAATTTTATTTATTTTCAATTCTTTTATAGAATAATTATAAAACTCTTGCTTCGAAATATCTAATAAAGGATTAGAATCAATTTTCAAGGATAAATTCATCACTTCATTAGTAGTATACACATCTTTATCTAGACTTAACTTAATAATTAACGATGTGTAGGTTTTTGCAATTACTAATGCTTGTTTTGCAAGGAGAATTTCAGCTTCTCGGAACTTACAGTTGTTAAAATCATTTTTAATTCTATCAACATATTTTTCATGTTTTTCTGTAGTAACCATAATCAAATTTGTGATAAGGTGAATTAATGGATTTTCTTTGAAATATTTATCGTCAACAAAATTTTTAATTTTTTTTACTAATTTCAAACCTTCTTCTTTCTCCCCATTAACAAAAAGACACAAAAATGATAAACATGAAAATAGTATAAAGTTTTGATTTCGATCGGAAGCACTTCTTAAATTAGGAATATAATTTACTGCTTCTCGAAAGAATTGATTTGCTTCCAAGATCTCGTTATTAAATAAGGATGCATTACCTGCCTTTCTGAGAAAATCTAAACCTATAACGTATTTATCTTCTTTCATAGAACACTTGGCAGCATCAAAATAGCAGTCTCTAGCAAGTTCAAAATTGCCTAACTTTGAATATAAATCTCCAACAAAATCAAAAATCTTTGCAGCTCTTTTAAATTGCATTGCTTTATATAACTTCTCGGCTTTCCTGTATTGTTTTTCGATATCTTTTACCATTTTTAACTCACCAAGATAAATACTATTATTTTTAGTAATTAATTTTTAAATTAAAAATTAAGTAAAGAATTAGATTATGTGTCAGAAATAAATGAAAAAAAAATATAATTTAGTTTTTAAATTATAAAGCAAGTAACATTAGAAGCCATCCAATCATAAGGATTATTCCGCCAAAACCTAACACAGGATACCCTGCTGCAAATGGGGAGACAAATGTATAGATTACAAATGCAATTATTAAAACACTCCACCAACCAAAGGGTATTTTAATATCTACTAAATCTAGTACAAGTATCAAAAGAATAATTGCTAAAATTAGACCAAAAATTGCATTTACAAGGATAATTTCAGCACCAGCAGTAAATCCTATGAAAATTGCGACACAATCCCAGAGAGCGAAAGCAATGCCGAATAAAAGCATAACTTTCGAACCATTCATATCTTTCTTACCCCTAACTAAATCTACTATTACCGCTAACAACACTAAAATAGCTGTAAAATAATTTCCCCCTGCTAAATAATTGAAGATGATTAAAACAATACCGATGATAAGCATTAACCACCACCAGTACGTTAGTTTCACCGGGCCTAAACTAACAAGGTCTAATGATATAAAAATTAAGAATACAAATACTAGACCAATAATCCCGTAAAGAATCATCATAGCATCAATTGCAGCAACATAGAAATAACCCATCGCTTCAGCGAATATAAATAGCATCGCTATAAAAAGGGTTATTTTTGGAGCGGTAATTTCTTTACTCATACTTTCTTCACTCATATCAGTTCACTACTTTTTTCTATTTTGTTATACTTGAATTGTTAATTCAATTCAATATTTACTTAGATAGCTAACTATATAAAATTTTAGAAATCTTTTAATATATTATTAATAGGTTTTAACTCTAAAGAGAAAAGACAATAAAAATTAGATTTTGTAATAAAATATTCATTGCCGAAGCCATTACACTATGGTTTGTCATCTTGCGACTAGTATTTTCTCACAAGATTCATCCCTTCGGTTTATTTTTTCTTCTTATCCTCTGAGGCTCTTTTTTCTTGCTCAGATTTTAAATTTTCTTTAATAAGATTACTCCCTAAATCTGCGATTTCTTCTGATATTCTTATTGCTTCATTTTGGAACTTCTGACCTTCAGCAGCACTACAATTAAAAATCTGGACTCTTTCTGGTGAAATTCCAGTCGTTTTTAAAATCTCCTTGACATATTGTACGTTTCTTTCGGCAACTAAATTACCTGTTTCATAATCGCATTCTCCACGATATCAAGCCCCAAGAACAACTCCATCAGCACCTTTTCCTATTGCTCGCATTATTAAAGAGGGGGTTACTCGTCCTGTACAGTTAATCCTCACTGGTCTAAATGTTGCAGGATATTGTGCTCGAATTGTGCCTGCCATATCTCCTGCACCGTATCCTCATTTCCAGCAAAGGAAAGCTAATATCTTTATATTCTCTACTGATTTGTTAGCCATTTTTTATCCCCCTTTATAATTCTTCCAAGATTGCATCTATTTGTTTTTCATATTGAGGTTCTCTATAATACCTTAACGTGATTGCTTCTGATGGGCAATTTGCTAAACATGATCCACATCCCCTGCAAAGGATTTCATTCACTTCAGCACCATCATCCTGTACACTTATCGCATTATACGGACAATTCAGTTCACACAACCCACATTTTGCACATTTTTCTTTGTCTTCAACAGCCGCCCGAATTAAGAGTATTCGATATTTATCTTTACCCATTAACCTGGCTAATGAAGATGCTGCAGCTCTTCCTTGAGCAATCGACTCTACAATTGATTTTGGTCCTTGACTTGCTCCAGCTAATGTGATTCCGGGAATTTTTGTATCGATCGGATTCAATCTAGCATGAAATTCCTTAAAAAAGCCATCTTGACTCAATTCAAGTTTTAGGATTTTTTGGATGCTTTCAACACCTTTCGCCGGCACCATCGAAGCAGAGAGAACAACCATATCATATTCCAATTCCTTTAATCCACTTGAGCTCAATGTATTCTGCATAACAATCTTTAGGTTCTGAGTATCTGGATCTTCTTTTATCCTACTAATATTCGTTCTTATATATTTTATACCTTCCTTTCTAGAAGCTGTAAAATATTCTTCATAATCTTTTCCCGCAGCTCGCATATCCATGTAAGCAACCGTAATATCCGCATTAGGTGAGTGTTGTTTTATTAATTTTGAGTTTTTGATTGAAATCATGCAACATACTCCTGAGCTACAATAGGTATTCATTGTTAAATCTCTCGATCCTACACACTGGATAAATAGAATATTTTTTGGTACTTTACCATCAGAGGGTCGAACAAGGTGCCCGAGGGTAGGTCCATTTGGTGCAAGAATTCTTTCAAGTTTTAATTGTGTAATTACATTAGGATATTTATTGTATCCTAAGTATCCAGTAGGAGGTTCAAATTCATCCCAACCAGTTGCAACAACAATGGACCCTACTTTCAATTTTAGGATTTCATCTTTTTGATCAAAATCGATTGCATCTACTTCACATGCCGTCTTACAGAGCTCACATTTTATGCATCTATCCATGTCAATTTGAGCAAAAGCAGGAACAGCTTGTGCAAATGACGAATAAATAGCTTTTCTTGAATCTAATCCTTCATTGAATTCATTGTAACCATAAGCCGGGCATACTTCCCAACAGGCTCCACAACCGTTACAATCTTTATTTACATATCTCGCTTTTTTTCGAATGGTTACCGTAAAATTTCCTACAAATCCTTGTACATCTTCTACTTGACTATAAGTATATAAGTTAAGCCCTGGTGTTCTAGCTGATTGAAGCATAACGGGTCCTAATATTCATATACTGCAATCATCTGTAGGGAAAGTACGATCTAATTTTGCCATTTTGCCTCCTATTGTAGGTTGTGTCTCTACTAGATGTACTTCGAATCCTTCTTCTGCTAAGTCGATCCCTGCTGACAAACCTGCAACTCCTCCACCGATAATCAGAGCTTTTTTTGTTATATCAACTTCTTTGATTTGTATTATCTCTAACACCGCGGCTCTTGCTACGGCTGAACGAATGGCATCTTCAGCAACTCTTCGAGCACCCTCCATATCTTGTTTATGTACAAAACTTGAATGCTCACGTATATTAGCAAACTCTAAATATGATGCATCGATATTCATTGATTCAAGTACGCTTTTAAAGACAGGTTCATGAGTTTTAGGAGTACACGAACCAACTACAAGTCTGTTCGCATTACTTTCAATCATCTTTTCTTTTATAAATTCCGCTCCAGGTTCTGTTCATAAACTGATATAATCTAATGCCTCGACTACATTTGGAATAGTTTTTGAGAATTCTGCCAATTTTTTAGTGGCGATGATTTCTGCTATGTTTAAACCTCACTGACAAATAAATACAGCGATTCTTGGAACTTTTTCGTCGTCTTGAATAGTTTTTTCTTTAGTTTCTACCATTGCATATACTACCTTCCTAACTTTATAATTTCCTCCAATACATTTTATAGTTTTAATCCACTAAATGTTTAGTTCTAATTAAATAAATTTAAAACTAAATAAATTTAAAACTTATATCTTTTATAATATAATCAGTAAAAAATCATTAGAATTATAAATTTCATTACTAACAAATAAATCTCCTTATTTTACTGAGTGATCTTCATGTTTTTTCAGTTTCCAAGTATAGAAGAGATATTTCCCTTTATTATTGCAACAATAATAATCATAAGTGGCATACTATTATTTAAAATTGGTTTAGTGGTTACTAAAGCAGAATCCAAAACAAATTTTAAATGGGTTGCGGTAAGTTTTCTTCTTCAATATGGTGTAACCCTTTTTATTAGCGCTCCTATGTTGCTAGATATGGTATTGACTTTTATGACGGGTCCCACTTATAATTATCGGGGACCAGACCCAGGAATAATAGCAATGGTTGTTATTTTTTCAGCTTTTATTGTTGTAAATCTTATTAATATGATTCATAAACCGGGTATAAAACGATCAATTGTCATAACCTTGTTGATTTTAGGACCAATCATCGGGAGTAATTATCTAATCTTTAGTAGTTTAGGAAATGTAATGTAAAAGCAGAATTCATATCATATACCAATTTGATTATTGATTTTTTTATTCATTTCAAGAATCACATCTTTAGCTGCCTTGCTAAAATCATATTGTGAGTAATTTTGATTCTTACTATAAGCATAAATAATTCCTCTCGAAGAATTTACTATGCCACCTAATCCGTTTTCATAAAAACCAGGTTTAATATCTTTTGCTTGGGCACCTTGTGCTCCGTATCCTGGAATTAAAAAGAAAGAATTTTTAACGATTTCTCTTATCATTTTAAGTTCATTCGGGTAAGTGGCACCAACTACAACCCCTAAATTAGTAAAATTCGAGAATTTTTGGAGATCAGATGCCCATTCTTTTACCAATTCAGCCATTAGGATATAATTTCTTTTTAAGATATGATTTGTAACTTTATACTCAGAAATCTCTTCAGAAATATCTGGGATCTTAGAACTGAACAAATTTTGAAAATCAGAACTGCTTGGATTTGATGTTTTAACCAGGACAAAGACTCCTTTTTCCTTATAATTCAGGAATGGCTTAATACCATCAATTCCGAGATAAGCATTTACTGTACAAGCATCTGAGCCATAGTTTTTAAACATTGAATGCGCATATGCTTCAGATGTCGATCCAATATCATTTCTCTTTGCATCTAAAATTACTAAAAGATCTTTTTTGTGAGCATACTTTATTGTTTCTGTTAAAGCATTTAGAGCCTCATATTTCTCATAAAATGCGATTTGAGGCTTAATAACAGGAATCAAATCGAAAACTTCTTCAATAAGAGTTTTGTTAAATTCCAAAATTATTCTATCAGGGTGATCTAATTCTTCAATAAGATACTGGGGAATTTCTCCCTCTCTATCCATTCTAGGGTCTAAACCCATGGATATAACGCTTTGTTTTTCTTTTATTAATTGAATTAGTCGTTCAATAAAATTCATGATTTTTCTTACTATTATATCTTAAAAATAAAAATAAAACATTATCGGTTAATTTATGATTTTCCAAATTCATCAATGATTAAGTATATTTCATCAATTAAATCATCAAAATAAACCGATTTTTGTTCTTCAGAAATCATATTTCTTATCGTTACTTTATTTTCATCCATTTCTTCAATTCCGACAATTACGACAATGATAATACCAAGCTCACTAGCTCTTTTTAATTGATTTTTTAGATTTTTAAATCGATAATCAACAATACATGCAAACTCTTCATCTCGTATAGTTCGAGAAAGTTCAATAGCATAAGTTGATACTTCTTTATTAATAGAGGCAATATAAATAGTATCAGTATAATCTTTTTTACGGACTTCTTCTGGAATTAAGTTATAAGTTTTTAGAAAAAGTGAGAGCATTAGAACACCCATTCCAAATCCAATACCAGATACTTTTTCATCAGAAAATATGGATAGCAGATCGTCGTAACGCCCCCCCCCAAATATAGATCGAATATTTTCTTTTCCAGTATCAAAAACCTCAAAGACTATGCCAGTATAATAATCGAGACCTCTTACAACGCTGGGGGAAAAAGTACAATAATCTGAAAGACCTGTTTCTGTTAATAAATTCTGAAAATCTACTAATTCATTATAACCATCCGAATTATACAAATTTTCTGGGACGTTATCAAACTTATTTAACAAGTCTTTAACACTCTTGGAATCTTTTAGTTTAAAAATACCCTTAATAATAAACTCATCTTGAAAGATTTCTAAAACATATTTTTCGAATTCACTTTCTTCCATTTTATCAGATTTATCTAAGATCTTGTAAACCATCGGGACTTTTTCTTGAGGGATATTTAGTAAAGATTCACAGACAACATCAATAAATCGACGGTTATTGTAGTAAATCTGAAACTGTTCTGAAGTTGCACCAAATTCAGTGAAAATGTCAACTATGATATTAAAAATTTCGAATTCTCCATATAAACTATTTTCACCTAAAATATCAAAGTTAAATTGCTTGAACATTCTACGTCTTCCTCTCTGAGGACGTTCATATCTAAAACATGTAGGATTTGAGAACCATCTGATAGGTTTTTTCAGTTCTTGGTTTTTTCTAGAGATCATTCTAGCTAAGGAGGGAGTGAGTTCTGGGATTAATATGAGTCTCTCCCCCTCTTTTTTCTCAATAATAAAGGATTGTTCATTTACAAGCTCATCAGAAGATTTAGCTGCAAATATTTCAACGGGTTCTAATTGAGGACTTTCAAATTCATCATAACTGTATAATTCAGCAATATATTTTATATTATCAATTATCCAGTTCATCTCACGTAGATCAGAAGGGTAATAATCTTTCATTCCCCTTAACGGTTCCTTAGAAAATTTCTTAGACATTAAATCACTAGTGTGCTGGTTTGATTTGTTAATAAATAAAAAGTAGGTTAACAAATATTTTTTTCTATTCAACAATAAGGTTTTTCTTATTTCTTAGATGTAATTAAATAATATTTGTAATCGAAGTTAAAAAATATAAGCTATTGATTTAACTACATTTTAGGAGAGATATATTTGTCTCAAGAACAGGTTTTTAAAACTATCATTGATTCTATCATTAATTTAGATGAAGAAAAAGCAATAGAATTGGCCAGCAAAGCCATAAAAGAAAATTTGAATTTAGTTGATGTTATAGAAAAAGGGTATGCTGCAGGCATTCGAAGAGTGGGTGAACTATGGGAAGAGGGTGAATTTTTTCTGCCAGAATTAATGAGAGGGGCGCAAATTATGCAAAACTGTTTAGATTTAATTATTCCTCATCTTAAGAAAGGAGCAGAAGAAGTTTCAAAAGGTAAAGTAGTATTAGCTACAATAGAGGGAGACATTCATTCCATTGGAAAAACGATTGTTGGAACGATGTTGAGAGCGTATGGTTATGAAGTTTACGACTTAGGTGCCGATGTTCCAGCCGAGAAAATTGTTGATACCGCAATTGAAAAAAGTGCGAATATTATAGGAGTTTCAGCTTTATTAACGACTACTATGTTTGGGCAAAAAAAAATAATTGATATCTTAAAGGAAAGGAATTTATTGGATAGGTTTAAAGTTATCTTAGGGGGAGCTCCCGTCACTAACGCATGGGTTGCTGAATGTAATGCTGATGGATTTGCCGAAAATGCTATAGATGCTGTAAAATTAGTTAGATCTTTATTAGAAAAATAATAAATTAATTATTGAGGTTTAAAATATTTGAAATTTCAAGATTGGTTGAGGGATGATTCTAAAATTGTTTTATTCGATGGAGCAATGGGAACAGAATTAATTAAAAGAGGATTAGAACCCGGAAAGGTTCCAGATTTATTAAACATTGAAAATCCCGAAACCATAATCGAGATTCATAAATCCTATTATGATGCTGGTTCAGATATGTGCCAAACAAACACATTTGGTTCAACCCCATTAAATTTAAGACGATACAACCTTGAAGAGAGGATTGAAGACATAATAGGATGTGCTTTAGATAACATTCAAAAAGCTAATTCCTCTGGACGTTTAGTTGTTGGTGATATTGGACCAACTGGTGAATTTCGTCCTCCAGTAGGAGATGCTTCCAGTGAAGATTGGCATTCAAGTTTCAAAATGCAGGCAAAATTATTGGAAAACGGAGTTAACCTCTACCATGTTGAAACTATTTCTGATCTTGAAGAAATCTTGACAGCAATCCGGGCAATTAAAGAAGTCTCAAGTAAACCAATTATTGCTTCCCTCACATATAAGAAGACAAAAAGAGGGTATTTCACAATCATGGGAGACTCATTAGAAAAATGTATTAGATCATTAGAAAGTGAAAATGTAGATGTAATTGGGGCAAATTGTACTATTGGATCAGGAGATATGCTAGATTTAGTTAAACAAGCTATTGATGTGACAAATGTCCCGATTTCTGCAAAGCCTAATGCTGGACAACCTAGAGTAGAAGGTTTAAAGACTTTTTATGATCAACCAATTAAAGATTTTGTGAAGGATATCCAAGAAATGATAAATTTAGGAGTTAAAATAGTTGGTGGCTGCTGTGGTACATCCCCAATAACTATTAATGAAATTAGAAAAATAATAGATAAGATTTAGATTAGAAGGAAGGGTTTGAAATTTTTATGGCGATATTAAGACCTAGGATTAACGTATTGGATGAAGAACACAAAGAACAAATATTAGAGGAAGCAAAAATTATATTAGAGACCCAAGGTATTTTCATTGAAAATCAAGAAGCGGTTGAATTATTTGATCAAAAAGGTTTAAATCATGAAGGTTTGCGGTATTTTTTTCCCCCAGATTTGATCAATAAGTGCTTAGCTTCAGTCCCTTATGAAATCACTCTTTTCGATAGAGAGGGAAATGAATGTATTACATTAAAAGACAATGACGTTCATTTTGATCCTGGTTCCGCAGCCATTTTTATTCTTGATGAAAATACCAGAGAAATAAGAGAGGGCTTGTCAAAAGATTTTATCCGGTTCTCCAAAATCGTTGAACAATTAAAATTTATTGAAGCACAAAGTACAGCTCTAATTTATCAAGATGTACCGAAAGAAGCTCAAGATTGGCATCGCCTATATTTAGCACTATCTAATTGTTATAAACCGATAGTTACAGGAACATTTCGTAAAGAGAGTTTTTCTATTATGAAAGAAATTTTGCTAGCATGTAGAACATCAGAAGAGGATTTAGCTCGAAAACCACTGGCAATATTTGATGCTTGTCCTAGCCCTCCATTAAAATGGTCTGATCTTACAACACAATCACTTATTGATGCTGCAAAATCCATGATACCATCTGAATTTGTATCTATGCCATTAGCAGGGGCGAGTGCTCCAATTACTTTAATTGGCTCAATTACCCAACACTGTGCCGAGTGTCTTGCGGGAATTGTTATTGCTCAATTAGCAAAAGAGGGTGCTCCATTAATTTGGGGAGGCTCTCCTGCGGTGTTTGATATGAAACATGGGACAACTCCAATGGGTGCAATTGAAACAATGATGATTAACTTAGGAGATGTTGAGATGGGAAAATTTTTAAATCTCCCTACTCATGCCTATATGAGTTTAAGCGATTCTAAAATACCAGATGCTCAAGCGGGGTTTGAAGCAGGAATGGGAGCATTACTTGCAGGACTTGCGGGAGTTAATATGGTTTCTGGACCAGGGATGCTTGATTTTGAGTCTACTCAAAGTGTTGAAAAACTAATAATTGATAATGAAATAGTAGGAATGGTAAAAAGATTAATTCGCGGTATTGAAGATTTTGGTACTCCTTTTGCTTCAGAAATATTGAAAGATTATGAAGATAAAGAAGAATTATTATCCCATCCATCAACTCTTAAATATTTTAGAAAGGAATTATTTCTTCCTAGTCAAATTATAGATAGAATGACAAGAGATTCATGGAAGGAAAATGGTTCTAAATCAACAAGAAAAAGAGCATTAGATGTTGCTGAAAAGTTGTTACAAAAGCCTTCAATTAAACCTATTGATGGAAGCTTAGCGACAGAATTGGATAAGATTGCTGAAACGGCATTATAATGATTTTTCATTAAAAATTTTCTCTAAAAATTTTTCCTAAGTAACTTCCCATCTCCTCTTGAATAATGAGTTCAAAAGACCATCCGGTTTCCTTTGCACATTCTTTTAGGGTTTGCGAATCAACATGTAAGAGGTTAAACTTTTCTCCAAACATCCCTTTATATTCAATTTGAAGACCGACAACTCCTATATATCTCCCCAATTGACCACTTCTCTCCTGATAAGCTAAATGATCTGGATCTGTAGTAGATCGTACATCTAGGGAATCTAATAAAATTTGACCTGTAGGCTTTAGTAAAATTTTACAAAATTCCAAAAATTTCTTCAACCCGGATAAATCTTCAGTAAATCCAATTGCTCGCCCCATTAACAGGATTGTATCAAAATTCCTCTCATCCAGTTCATAAACGTCTGCACATTTAACATTTTTAACACCTCTGTTTTTCATAATAGCACATGCATGAGAGGAAATATCTAATGCATATACCTCTAATCCCATTTTTTGGAGCTCAAGACTGTGTGGTCCTACACCCGCACCAATATCTAATATTCTCCCATAACATAAATCTATTGCCTGTTTTTCAATAGAAGAAAATTCTTTTTCACTCCTAAAACATTGAGAGACATAATAATCATAATTTAGTCCATCATCTCTATGAAATATTATTTTTGCTTGTTTGTTTCCTTCATAAAATTCTTCTAAAGCTAAACCAAAAGGCTCCATCGATTTAAGAAGCATAATATAAAGGTCAATATTCAAGAATTTAAATCTTATTAACAGACAATCCTAATTTTTTATACATTATTTGGGAATCTCCAGAAACACTTACTACATATTTAACTGAAATTTATAATTATTGAAGTATTTTAAAAAATAATTAATCAATCAGAAGGTTGATAAAAAATTCCAAAACTAATAGAGAATAAGGAAAAAAACTTCTCATTGTTTTTAAATAAGGGAAGGTGTGGAGGTTGCAGAGCTTGTATTGCAGTATGTCCTACAGGTATTTTGGAACTGAGTGACGAGTTGAATTATCGAATTGCATATATTCCAAAAGTTAAGGAAGGTAAAGAAAAATATTGTACTGCATGTCGTAGGTGCGAGTTCGCCTGTCCTGATTGGTGTATTTATGTATTAGATGAAGAAAAAGCGTCCAGTGAAAGGGCTAAAACTTAATGAGGTGTATTAATTGGGAAATAATGATAAGAGATATTTACCAGAAGGAAAACAGGTAATGATGGGAAATATTGCAATGTCAGAAGGTGCTCTAGCAGCAGGTCTAAATTTCTTTGGAGGGTATCCGATTACTCCGAGTACTGAGGTTATTGAACATTTAGCTAGGAGGATGCCAGAAGTTGGAGGTGTATGTATGCAAATGGAAGATGAATTAGCATCAATAAACGCCGTAATGGGTGCTTCCTTAGTGGGTGCTAAAGCAATGACTGCAACGTCTGGTCCAGGATTTTCATTGATGGTGGAAACTATAAGTATGGCTGCTTGTTTAGAAATACCATTTGTTTTTTGTGATGTTCAGAGAAATGGACCAGGTACTGGATTTGTTACTGAACCTCATCATAATGATTTAGGTCTGATGCGCTTTGCGGGTAATGGAGAATTTGGAGTAATAGCATTAGCTCCAATGAATTGTCAAGAGCTATTCGACCTAACAATTACCGCATTTAATTTTGCTGAGATTTATCGTTGTCCCGTTTTCATTGTCTCTGATGCCTATTTAGGACATCTTCATGAACCATTATTTATACCATCAAAAGAAGAAATTATTGAAAAAGTAATTCCTCGTGAATTACCTTCTGATCTGACACATAAATTTACTTATTTTGATAATAAAACAAATTCATACGTTATCCCAAAACCACCAATAATGGGCACTGATTATGTACCTTTAATGTTTCTCCATCAAGCACATAACTCAGCAGGTATGTCTTCCCAAAGAGAGGCACTTCCATTTACGAAGATGCTAACTGATAAACTTAAAACCAATATAGATAAGATATCTTTAACTGAAGAATATAAAATGGATGATGCTGAAATAATAATAATTTCTTATGGTTTACCCGTCAGAACAAGTTATCGTGCTGTAGACATAGCACGTAAAGAAGGAATTAAAGTTGGGATTTTTAGATTGATAACATTGTGGCCATTTCCGGATGAGAAAGTAAAGGATGTAGTGAAAGAAGCAAAAGCTATAATTGTACCTGAATTGAATTATACTGGTATTGTCGCAGAACAAGTTGAACGAGTAACAAAATTAGAAATACCTATAATAAAAATTCCTAAAATATGCGATTTTCATCACCCAGATGATATTTTAAAAGTAATAAGGGAGGTGGCAAAATAATGTCGATGTATCCAAGTGAACAGCCAGAACATCCATATCTTTCTATTTCAATGCCAGGAAAATTTTTTAAGAGATATTTTTCTCTTTTTTGTGCTGGATGTGGTTATGGAATAATTGGGCATCTCTTCAATCGCGTATTTGAAGATGAAAAAGTAGATCCTAAATTGCATCCGGTGGTTATTGGGATTGGATGTTATGGGCAAATATTATTAACGTTACATCATGCGACACAAAGAATATTAACTTTGCATGGTAGAGCACCAGCTTTAGCAACAGGAATGAAAATGGCTAACCCCAAAATGAAACCCATTATCTTTACTGGAGATGGTGATTGTTTAGGAATAGGAGGAAACCATTTTATGCACATTTGCCGCAGAAATCTTGATTGCGTAATACTTATTTTTAATAATAGTATCTACGCAATGACAGGGGGGCAAGGAGCACCAACAACTTTATTTGGTGCGATGAGTTCGACTACACCATATAAAATGTTTGAGAATAGAACCGATGGGGTAAAACTTGCACTTACTGCTGGTGCTTCTTATGTTGCAAGAACAACAGTTGCTCACCCTAGAACTTTAATGAAATACTTTAGGAAGGGTTTAAAACACAAAGGTACTGCTGTTATAGAAATAATAACTCCCTGTATTACCTATTTCGGAAGAAAAAATCTTGATAGTTTAGGTGATGAAAGTTCAGGTATAAAAGGACAGAAAATGGATAATACTGGCATCATGATTGATTGGATAAAAAGAAATAGCTTACGTATTAATCAAGCGAAATTCATGACTGAAGAAGAATTACTAAATAAGTATATCATTGGGGAATTTAGATATAATCCTGACACACCAGAATATTCCGAAGAGTATGAGAAAATTAAGAAAATAGCAATGGGGGAGAAATAAAGATTGGCACGATATGAAATACGTATCGCAGGATTTGGCGGTCAGGGTGTGATTTCGTTGTCAAAAATGATCATTACCGCTGCTTCGCTTTATGAAAATTTAGCAGCCACTCAAACCGAAGCTTATAGTGCTTCTGCTCGCGGTGGTGCCTGTTGGGCAGAAGTAGTAGTCGAATTAGATAAAGATGTTAAAATTATTGATTATCCTCAAGCTTTACAACCATACGATTTTTTAATAGTACTTTCTGGAGAATCAGCTGCCCGTATTAGCCCTAACCAATTTAAAAGTGGTGAAAATACAGGATATTTAATCTGGGATCCATCAACCATCAAGGATTTTAAAATAGCAGATCAGATTCAAAAATCATTACGTATTCCTGTTCAAAAATTAGCTGTTGAGAAATTTGGGAATATTGTATTCGGTAATTCAATTCTTTTTGGGGCTTTTACTATACTTTCTGGAATAATTTCAGAAGAATCTGCTCTTGAGACTCTTAAAAAATTTGTACCTAGCTCTACGTTAGAAAAAAACATGGAAGCATTTGAGCTTGGTAAAAAAGAAGCGCAGGATTTTGTTAAAAAATTAAAGGAGGACAATTAGAATTATGTATGTTAGTAAGATCAAAAAAGGTTGGCGAGAACTTGATTCTGAAATTATACAAACTGGTAAATGTGTATATTGTGGAGCATGTGGGGCATTTTGTGCTAATATAAAATTTGACACTCAAAAAGAAATTCCAATAGAAGATGGTTCATGTAAAGATAGTAACACTTGTAGAGATGGATTTGGTTTATGCTATAATTTATGCCCAAAAACAGGAATAGAACAAATTCCAATGTCATTACTAGATCAATGGGTATTCGGAAAAGAGCATAACAAGATTTTAGGGCATTATTTAGATATAGTCACCGTACAACTCACAGATAAAGCTAGAGAGAAAGTACCTATTGAAGCAGGTCCAATCACAACTTTATTATTTACAGCAATGGAAGCAGGTTTAATTGATTGTTCAATAATAACCGATAAGGATGAAAACTTCATCCCTTTTCCTATAATTGCTGAAAATCAAAAAGAAATTTTCAAAGGGGTAGGATATAAACCAAGTCAAAGTCCTACAATATCTCTTGTAGGGGATGCAATTAATAGAGAACATAATGATATTGCAGTAGTTGGGACACCATGTCAAATTCAATCATTACGGAAAATACAAAATCACCCAATATTTGATTTTGAGGCATATGATCTTATTACACTAGCAATTGGGACATTTTGTTTTGGAACTTATTATAACCAACTTATCGCTCAATGTTTTAATGAATACGGTATTAATACTGAAGATATAATAAAAGTTGGTGCGGATAAAAATGAATTTAAAATGAAAGTATATTCGAATTCGGGATTAAAAGAAATTCCACTAAATTACATTTATGAAAAATCAATTCGAAATGCTTGTTTTTCGTGTTCGGATTATACCGCCTCATTTGCAGATATTTCTGTAGGTAATATTGGGAGTGAAGAGGGTTGGAAAACTTTAATCATTAGAACAGAAAGGGGGAAGGTGATATACGATTTAGCTATTGAAAAAGGATTTCTTAAAGCTAAATCTCTTCCAAAAATCAAGGAAGACTTAGTTTTAGATATCACTCGTTGTAAAACCGATATAGTTAAAATTGAATCCGTAGTAGAGCATTCATCAGATATTAAGAGTATCATTCTGAGGAACGATAGGATAGCACAAATGTATAAACCAGGAATGTTTGTATTTTTGTGGCTTCCTGATATAGATTTTTTACCAATGTCGATTTCGAAAGTAGAAGGAAATCGTATTGAAATTACAGTTCAAAAAATTGGGGACGGAACTGCTAAACTATTTGACCTTACAGTAGGAGATTCTATTGGAATAAGGGGACCATTTGGAAACCCATGGAGTTATGGGGATGCCGCCAATATTCTTATTGTCGGAGGGGGAATGGGAATCGCCGCAATCACATCGCTAATTGAGTCACTAAAGAACACGAGTAATAATATCACTGTTGCTATAGGGGCAAAAGATAAAACCTCGTTGATCTTTGCTGATAGGTTAATAGAACTCATTCCTAATACAATGTGTACTACTGATGATGGTTCTTTTGGTAAAAAATGTTATGTAACAGACAGTATTGAAGAAATCATATCCGCTAACAATATAGATCTTATTCTTACATGTGGTCCAGAGGTTATGATGAAAAAAGTACTAGACATAGCTGAATCAAAAAATATTAAAGTTCAAGCTTCTCTTGAGAGAAAAATGAAATGCGGAGTAGGATTGTGTGGTTCTTGCTGCCTTGGAGAAAATAATGATATTTCTGTCTGTAAGGATGGTCCAATATTTAATTCAGAACAGCTGAAGAAATTTCCTCAGTTCGGAAGCTATTTCAAATAAAAATTTTTAAAAAAAAATATGCAGAAATCTCAGGAGGAAATTATCAATGTCAAAAAAATTGTCTGATCTTACTTTTGTCTCTGCAATAGAAGTAGCAAGAGCTATCCAGAAAGGTGAAGTATCCTCTCTAGAACTCACTAAACATATTCTAGATCGTATTGAAAGATACAATCCAACTCTCAATGCAGTTGTCACAATTCTTGCGGATGATGCCCTTAACCGAGCCCGTGCTGCAGATGAGGCTCTTGCAAAAGGGGAATTATGGGGACCACTACATGGCGTCCCATGCTCAGTGAAAGATACATTCGAAACAACTAATGTTTTAACAACTGCTGGAATACCTGCTTTAGCTAAATATATTCCAAAAAGAAATGCAGTTGCTGTTGAAAGATTGCTTGGAGCAGGTGCAATAATCATTGGCCACACCAATGTACCTTTTATGGCTTCTGACCTTCAGAGTTATAATGAGATATTTGGCACAACAAATAATCCTTGGGATCATGAACGTACCCCGGGTGGGTCAACAGGGGGTGGAGCCGCGGCACTTGCTGCGGGATTAAGCTATTTATCAATAGGAAGTGATATCGGGGGATCAATTCGCACCCCCTCTAATTTTTGTGGAGTATATGGTCATAAGCCTAGTCTAAATGTCATTCCAGAGCGAGGTCATATTCCACCTCTCCCGAATATACTCGTACCTCCTGCAAATCTGTCTGTGATTGGTCCACTTGCACGAAGTGCAGCCGATCTCAAACTAGCACTTAAAATTTTGGGGGGACCAGATCCCAATGATGCTATCGCATACAGTTGGACTCTGCCACCATCGCGAGGAACTCGCTTATCTGATTATCGGATTGGTTATATATTGGATGATCTGCTTTGTCCAGTTATTTCTGAGGTGAAAGAAGTATTGTTTCAAGCAGTTAATGCACTTCGTAAGAAGGGAGCAGAATTAGAGAAAGGTTGGCCACCTGGTGTCAATCCTTCAAGTCAATATGAAACTTATCGTTTCCTATTGGAATCAACATATGCCTATCAGCTACAAGATGATTATATAGAGGAGGTTCGTGAATTCGCAACAAAAAAGGACGGAAGTGATGAAGCAAAAGCCGCCTGGGCTTGGACAGCCCCCCACAAACATTTTCAAATGGCTAACGTAGCACGAATGACAGCAAGAGCGGTATGGCAAGATTATTTTCTTACCCACGATGCATTTCTCCTCCCTACAACATTTATTCCAGCATTTCCTCATGACCATAGTGAGCCTATGATAAAACGCCGTTTAGACACTCTTGAAGGTCCAAGACCCTACTTAGATATTTTATTCTGGATATCCTTTGCAACATTGACAGGTCTCCCAGCAACCACAGCGCCAATAGGACTAACAAAAGATGGATTACCTGTAGGTATTCAAATTATAGGACCTTACTTAGAAGATGCCACCCCAATAGATCTTGCTGGTATTTTGACGGAGATTATTGGGGGATTCCAACCACCCGAGGGTTACGAGGCGTAATACTAGATATTTTAGAGAGCAATTCTATTTGTCTTTCTTTCTTTTCTTGATTTTCTTCTTTTTGTCTTTTTTAGTGCTTCTCGGGACTTCTTCTCTCCATGCTAATAAATCCTCAATACGAGTTGCACCCATAATTTTAAGATAAGCATCCTCCAAATTTTCTGCTTCTGCAGACTCAATTATATCTTTTGGACTTCCTTCAATCTTTAAAATCCCATTATCAATAATTCCAATCAAATCACAGAGTTCTTCAGCAGCATCAAGAAGATGAGTACAGATAAATATTGTTTTATCAGCCTTTTTCGTAAGATCAGAGATCAAATCTTTTACCATTCTTGCAGCTGCTGGATCAAGATTAGAAGTTGGTTCATCTAAAAATACTATCTTCGGATCTTGGATTAATGCGGCACATAGACATACCTTTTGCTTCATTCCTCGACTGTATCCTTCTAGGAGATCATTCTCACGTCCTTCTAGGTCAAAAATACTGATTAATTCATCGATACGCGAGAAAATCACTTCTTTGGGTAGATAATATAACTCTCCGACAAACTCTAAAAATTCCTTTGCGGTTAATTTCTGATATAGGCCTGGTGTTTCTGGTAGAAATCCAGAATTAATCTTCACTTCCTTACTTTGAGTTATAGTATTATATCCAACAACTTGAGCACTCCCTGAAGTTGGTGTGATAATTGAATTTAACATCCTCACGGTTGTAGTTTTCCCTGCCCCATTTGGACCAAGTAATCCATAGGTTACTCCATATGGGATTTTTAGGTTTAAATTCTTTACAGCTATTACATTCCCGAATTCTTTTGAAAGATCATTTGTTAAAATCGCATAAGTTTCAGAAACTTCAATACACCTTCAGATCTTGCTATAATTAGTTATTTTTAAGGTAATTTTTACTGTTAATTTTCTTAGTTAAAAAAACTTTATGAAGAAAAATTTGTACGTTCTTAATTATTAGGTATTTTTCTTTGGAATGCATGAAGAACAAGAAACTGACACTTGGCATAATCCACAGCCATATATATCAATCCCATAATTTTTTTTTATGTAGGGGACGGTACTACCAACATGTAAAGAACATTTCTGCTTGTCATGACGGAGTTCAAATGAAATCGCACTAACTGGACATCTTTTAACGCAATCACCGCATTCCGTGCAAAACTCATATGGATCAGTTGGTCTTTTACTAGCATCAGAAGGTAATTTATAATCAACAATTATACTCCCACATCTCATCGCCTTACCCCGTGCATTGATAAAACCATCTGATAATCCAAATGAACCTAATCCAGAGGCAAATAACATATGTCTATGAGACCAAGTTGAAGCCCAAACTCCATTTTCATGTACTTTCAACACTTTGTATAAATACCTTTCGGTCATTGGAGCAACCGCATTTATCCCTTCATTCTTTAATTCCTGAACGAGAAATTTTTGTAATTTCTGATTTGCTTGCTCCCCATAAAGTCTAGTGTGAGCCCATCTTTCAGATGGCATGGATTTAGAATATTCATAATTCTCTTTTTTTGTCTTTTCATTTATCGGGAGTACAAACCCAACAATTGATAAATCTTCTAGTGTCGAATTTAAATTATTTATCTCACAGAATTTACAAAAAGCCTCCTTTGGGGTTAGATGAAATTGCCCTATTATTTCTTTATACTCATCAAAAATGGGATCTTTTCCGGAAGAAAATCCCACAACTGTTTTTGGTTCAAAAATAAAGGAACTATCTACCCCTACCATCTTATTACTTACATCATTTCTTAGGAAATCATTAATTTTTCGAGTAAACCAATCTTTATCTATAACCATATTAATGAAAAGAAAACATCGTTTTAAAATTCTAAAATTTTTAAAGTCTTAATGTTTCTACTATATACCTTGAACATAAACACTAAGAAAGGACTTCTTTTTGGAGGATTGGGTGTAATTCTAGTGGGATTTCAGCCCATTATAGCAAATGCGAGACCACAATCTCTTGACGCCTTTATATTCGCTGCAATGACTTGTTTAGTTGAGGCAATCATGTTTTTTCCCCTGATGATGATGGAGATAAAAAGAAATAAATCCAGTATAACTAATAACGGAAAAATGTCTAAAACTACTGTATGGCAAAATTGGAAAAAAAACATATGGCTCCTAATTATAATTGGAATTATCTTTGGACTAAATCAGCTTCTATTTTTTATCGGATATAATTTAGCAGGTGCTATAAATGGTTCCTTAACCCAAAAGACCTCTGTATTTTTTGGATTGGTATTCGGAGTTTTAATATTAAAGGAGAAAATTACGAAAACACAAGTCGTTTTTTCAATCCTCTTGTTCTTTGGTTTATTTTTAGCTATAACACAAGGTTCTTTTACTACAGTTTATAACGTTGATGTTATATTCGGAGTTCTCATTTTACTCTTTATAACGTTCTTATGGATGTTAGGGCATACTTTAACAAAATCGATGTTTGATCGAAATGAAATGACACCAACTCAGATGGTATTTGTTAGGAATATTATGTCAGGCATAATTTTAATTATAATTTATTTTATTGTTTTTCCGATTGATAAATTAGCTTTATTCAATGATCCTGTTAATATATTTTTCTTTATTGCTATGGGTGTAGTATATGGATCAGGATTGTTTTGTTGGTATAAAACTCTTTCATATTTAGATGTATCAAAAGCAACTATAGTAATCGCACCAACGCCCATCGTCACTTCAATTTTTGCGAGTTTTATTCTTGGAGAAATATTTACAGTTTTTCATCTAATCGGGACATTCCTTGTAATTATATCAATTATTGTGATTGTTAAACAAAAAGAAATCCTGAAAGACAAATAATTGTCTTAGGTTTAGGGCAACTTAGTATTTCAAAAAATATATATATCTATATATACCGATAAAACGCTAATTTTTCATAGATAAGATTATTGTCCTTATTGTTTATCAAGCATTCAAAACATTTAAATATAATATTATATGAGATTATATAAGAAAATATATGAAGATAAATTATAAGATTATTAACAAATTTTAATATATTAACATGTCTGATAATAAAATTGTAGAAGTTATTGGTTTAAAGAAATTTTTTGGGGATGTAAAAGCGGTAAATGGGATTTCATTTGACATCAATAAAGGAGAAGTTTTTGGATTATTAGGACCAAATGGTGCAGGGAAAACAACCACCATCAAACTTCTTCTAGGGTTACTTGAACCCAATGAAGGAGAGATGAGCGTATTTGGATTAAATCCTGAACGAAATGAAGTTGAAATTAAACACCGCATTGGTTATGTGTCTGAAGAGCCCTTAATTTTTAAATCTTTAACACCAAAAGACTTATTTAATTTCATTGCATCAATTCGAAATTTAGATGAGGAACGAACTACAAATCTCGCAAAAGAATATTTAGAAAACTTAGAGGCAATTGAATATTATGAACAACTAATTGCTACTCTATCTCATGGAAATAAACAGAAATTACAAATTATCGCTGCTATTCTTCATGATCCTGATTTGCTTATTTTGGATGAACCCATCGCGGGGCTCGATGCTAAATCTGTAAGAGTTGTTAAAACTATTTTAGAACTCCATACTCAGCGAGGAGGTTCAGTACTTTTTTCTACGCATATTATGGAAATTGCACAAGAACTATGTGATCGCATTGGGATAATAAATAAAGGCAAAATTGTAGGAATAGGCACAATTGAGGAACTTCGCCTACAAGCCGATAAAGTTGGGGCAAGTTTAGAGGATGTATTTTTAAGATTAACTGAACAAGATACATCCGTTAATGAAATTATAGCAAAATTAAGAGCTTCTTTTAAAATGAAAAATTAATGGTGTTGATGAGTATGAAAGAAAAAAAAAAAAGATCTTTCTATTCTTTAGCCAAATATCCTACTCACGAGATTTTAATGGAGAGCCAGATGGCTAGTGCAGGAGCACATCAGGCAAAATTTGTTGAAAAACTAAAAAAGAATAAAAATTACATTAAAAATCAATCTCGAGCACTTAAATCTGTTTTTTCATTTCTTTTTCTTTTTTTACCTCTATTACCGTTAGTTACCTACTTCCAGATTGCAGATAATTTAGGTGCGTATTCTATAAGTACAATTTTCTTCGTATCTTCTTTTCTATTTATGATATTTTTAGGGATGGAACTCATGTATTTGCTTATGTTTGGAATGATCTCAACTGGATCTTTAATGTCAGGGAATGCTTTCAAGTGGTTGCAAACGCTTCCTTTTTCAAAAAAGAGTTTAAAAAAAATAGGTATAATGACAATTTTTCGCAATTTAGATATTCCCTTAATTATTTTAATATTGGGATTTCCTATAGTTATGCTTATCGCAACTCAAGACATTATTATGTTTTTTATTTGTTTGTTAGCATCTATTGTGAACGTGATCTTCAGTTTTAGTATTCTGGTAATAATTGGGGAGAAAATGAGTATTCTTTTTTCAGAATCGAAATCAAAATCAAAAAATGCGAATATAATTAGAACTGTAACGATGATAGGCTATTTTATCATCATGTTTGGTACTAGTTTTATATTCAGTTGGGGTATTAGTAGTGTCGAAAATATGTTTGTAGTTTTTAGTACTAATGAACCATCTTTCATTTTGATTATTATTCTAAGCCTAATTCCTTTTCTATTTGCCCCAGCATTCCTTGTGTCATTATATACTCTTCAATTTCAGATACATCCTATTTTAGTACTTACTACAATAACAGGGTTCGCATTAAGCATTGTATTAACGTGGGTAATGTTTACGATTGCCAAACGGGCTTTACATAGTGCAATTTCAACAGAAGTTAAAACAGAAAAGGTAGAAAAAAGAGAGATTCAATTTGAAATAAAACAAACCTCACCAATTAAAGCATATATCCGAAAAGATCTAGTTTCTTCGACAAGAGATATTCAGTCTTTTATGTTTATATTCTTCCCTATTTTTTATCCATTGATAATGATTTTAACAATGTCGGGATTTTTCAATGAGATAACCATTTCAACTGAAACAATATTGTTTATTTGGTCTATTATACTAATGGTGTATCTTTTCCTCCCAATAATGCTAATAGTAGGATTCCTAAATATGGACGAATCAGGTAGTTCAACTTTAGCTTCATTACCCCTTCTTCCACGGGATCAAGCAAAAGCAAAAATAATATTGATGTTGTCACTTCAAGGGATATCACTCATTATAACTTCAATAGTCCTTACTTTACTAACACAATCGATATTAGTGATTGTACTACTTCTAATAACTCTCCCGATAGCATGGATGTTGTTATTATTTATGTTTGTATTAAAAATCAAGTTCTTCGGACAAATGAAATACAAGTACATTATTGAAGAATTACATAAGGAAAATAAGATTTTAAAATGGATCGCAATGATCTTAGCTGATGCTGGACTTTTTATGACAATTTTAATAACTGGAAATATTTTGATATTTTTATTTGGTATTACTATAGGGTTATTAGTTTTGGGCGTAATCGGTATTCTTGGATTAGCACTGATGGTCTTTATTTTCAATAGGATGTTTCCTAAAGTCGAAAAGATGGCGGTTTATAAAACTGGGGGTTTTTTAAGAGAACATGTAAACGTAAGCACTTTAGTAATATTGATTTTATCATTTCTTATTTTGTACTTACCAGCAATTATCGAGCTCTCTTTTCTTTCTGTTTTAATACAACAACCGTTCATAGTATATCTATTTATTGACTTCTTCTTGTTAATGGGTTCTTTAGCTCTTTTATACTTAATAATTATTCCTTTTGGGTTAAAACTTCCAAATGGTAAGGAATCTTTTAAACAATTTTCCACAACAATTGGACTTAAACCATTTAGACCATTTTGGCGGAAACTTCTCATTGGAATTAGTGTTTTTCTAATATATGGCTTTATCAGCCTAATAATGGGCCTGTTACTTGGAAGCTATAATTTTCAAGACAATATTAATGTTTTATTTAGTCCACCTAATCCATTGGTACCTGGTTTTTTAGCTATGGGATGGTTTAGAATAATCTATATGCTTAGACCGGGGATATGGGAAGAAGTAGCCTTTAGAGGTATTATTTTAAATATGCAAAAAAAGAGATATACTCAGACTACGGTGGTACTATTAAATGGGATAATTTTTGGTCTTTTCCATTATACTAATTTATTATCTTTTCCAGATCTTTTCTCCGTATCGCTACAGGTGTTTTTTGCGAGTTGTTTAGGAATCATGTTCTCTTATATGTATTTCAAGACTAAAAGTATAATTCCTTGTATCATTCTTCATTTCCTAATAAATGCTTTCGGGATTCTATTTTATCCTACTTCTATTAGTCTGATAAATTCAGTTTTATATCAAATAATAGGAATTAGTATTCTACCAATGATTTTTATAATGCTTTTTTTAAGAATTCTAATGAAGAATAATAGAAAGAATTCCTAATTCAATTTTTTTTTACTTATCTGTTAAGGAACTACCATTTATACAATATTTATAAGGATTTAAACTAAGCTTTATTAATAGACACAAGCATAGTTTATTTTTATAATGAAAGAGGTTAAATCTAGCGTGAAAAGATTTTTAATCAAAAATGGTAAAATTATTGATGGAACGGGAAATCCATGGTTTAAGGCGGATATCCTGATTGACAATGGTAAGATTGCTGAAATTGCTCCAAGAATCGGAAATTCTAATGTTGAGGAAGTTTTAGACGTTTCGGGGCTCATTGTTACCCCTGGATTTATAGATATCCATACTCACTCGGATTACAATATACTTAAAAGCCGTGGTGAAAACGTACTTACGCAAGGTGTAACTACTCATGTTATAGGGAATTGTGGATTTTCAATGACACCTATAAATACAGAACTCGCCGATGATGAAATTTATGATATGTTTAGATCAATGCTCTCCTTTGATGATAAATACGGATTTTATAATAATTTAACGGAATATCTCGAGGATCTTAAACAAAAAGGAATTCCAATTAATATTGCCCCTTTAGTAGGGCACTCGATGATTAGGATTATAGTTTTAGGGGTAGATAACAGAGCTCCGAATATAAATGAGTTGGTAGAGATGAAAAAAATACTGAGAGATTCTATGGAACAGGGAGCATTTGGCATGTCTACTGGATTAGACTACCCTCCGGGTTCCTTTGCAAAAACTGATGAAATTATCGAACTATGTAAGGTTGTTAGCGAATATAAAGGAATATATACTACTCATTTCAGAGGGTTTTCTAGCGGATTGGTAAGGGCTACAAAAGAAGCTGTAAAAATAGCACGTTCAGGGATATCTGTCGAAATATCGCATTTTAAACCATTCGGTTTTTGGCCGGGAAATATTAGGAAAGCATGTAAAATTGTTGAACGAGCTCGTGAGGAAGGGTTAGATGTAACTTTCGATGTATTTCCGCATGCATCAAATTATACCTTCTTATTTGCGTTAATTCCACCTTGGGTTTACCTTTCAAATGATAGAGTAGACATACCGAGTGCGATAAATACTTTGATTAATTCAAATAGTGATGCAGAACTAAGAGATAAGATATTGAGAGAAATGAGCACGATTGCCGCTAGTTTTTTAGATATTAAAGAAGATAAAGATTGGGTAAAGGTGTTTATAAATGCCCCGAATAGTGAAGACTATAACGGTAAGCATGTTTATCAAATCTCAACAGAAAAGCAGAAGGATCCGAGAGAAGTTATTATTGATATTTTAATAAATCAAAATGGTGCTGTAAATGCTACCTATCTATCAATTACTGATGAGGATAATATTGTAACCATAATACATCCCCTCTCCATGATTGCGTCTGATGGCCTAATAATACCAGAAAAATCTGATATATTCCCAAATCCTTATTGTTATGGTACTTTCACACAAGTGTTAGGTCAATATGTGCGTGAGAAAAAGTTACTTACGTTACATGAGGCTATAAGAAAAATGACATCGTTTCCAGCTCAAAAATTAGGCCTAAAAGATCGAGGCCTGCTTAAAGAGGGTTTTTGGGCAGATATTACTATATTTGATGCAGAAAAAATAAAGGATAAAGCTACATATGAAAATCCCAGACTTCATTCAGAAGGAGTCGAATATGTTTTTGTAAACGGAGTTCTTGCGTTGAATAAAGGAAAATTTACTAACTTAAAGTCAGGAAAACCCTTGAGAAGACAAAATTCTTGATTAATATGAATTGACAAAAACAAATTCTGCAATAATTTGATATATAACCTTCCAAAACTCTATTTTTTAAGTTGATTGAATAGGCAAATTTAGTTAATATTTTTATGTAGGGGTTACGAATAATTGTATAAGGGAATTAACTAATTTTTTTTTATTATGTTGGAGACTTTTAAAGTACTTGAGATTACATGCCCTACTTGCGGAGAAATGAAAAATATAAATGTTCCAGAATCAATTTTTTCCCAAAAAAAGTATGGCACAATAAAAATTCAAGTACCACTTAATGCCGTGTGTTCTAAGCACCAATTCATTGTATTTGTAGACACAAAAGGAATTGTTAGGGGTTATGAAAAAATTGACATACATATAGCATCTTTAACACAAGAATTTGAGAAGGAGACTGAGAGAATATTAAACCTTAGGAACTTAATACAAATATTTGGCATTTATGGTATTTTTAACTTAATTCATGCTAAGATATTTAATTATCCAATATACATTTTAAAAGACGAAAGTTTTGAACTTGATGAAGACACCTTAAATTCAGTAGGAGATATAATATTACCAGAGAGCTTTGGGGGTAGTAAAACACTTCATTTACTTGATGGCTCTGATCTAAGTCATTTAAAGATAAAAGATAAAGACACTTTAATAATGGACACACAACAACATATTTTTCAAACTCCATGGGACACAAAATTAAAGTTCGAAGAAGGAATTCTAAAAAGAGCTTTAGATATAATAGATGAGAAAGAACAATTGAAGTTACTTCAGCAGGATATTTCCAGGTTGATAAATGAAGCGAAATTTGCCATACATGTAATTGAAAGCGTTAAAGAAATATATGAAGATGATTTAATCACCCAAATATCTAAAGAGTTTAAAGTGAAAAAGATTAATAATTATCGTTTGAATTTGATAAAAGAATTTATTAGAAGAAACATCTCAAAGAAGCTCGTTTTAAAAATAAAAAGTAGAGTGGAAGAATTCTTGAGCAATATCTAATTACTATTTATGCTGTTTTTCAATCTCCACTATAGTAAAAGTAAAATAAAGATCCTAAATTAATTTACTAAGTTAGATAATATCAAAAATTAATATAAAAAAGTGAATTAATTTGGATTATGGAATGCAAAATAGATTATCACGGATAATAAAACCAAAATCTGGTCATTGTGTAATGCTTGCGATCGACCACGGGTATTTCGGCAATATACCAGGTCAATTGAAATGTTTTGGAGATTTAAATCCATTATTTGAATATGCTGATGCATTAATGCTAACACGTGGGATGTTAAGAAGTTGTGTTGACCCAAATATTGATGTTCCTATAGTGCTTAGGGTATCCGCAGGAGCTAGCATGCTTAAAGAACTTTCAAATGAAGAGATCAATGTAACAATTGAAGATGCTATAAGATTGAATGTTTCAGCAATTACATGTTCGATTTTTGTTGGGGGGGAATATGAGAAACAAAGTTTGATGAATTTATCAAAACTTGTTAATTGGGGTCAGGAATACGGTATACCAACATTAGCGGTAACCGCAGTTGGTCGAGAAATGGTAAGAGACGATAGATATTTAGGTATGGCTAGTAGAATGGCAGCAGAAATGGGTTCTACATTTGTAAAGACGTATTATTGCGATAATTTTGAAAATGTCACAAGCATTTGCCCCGTACCAATCGTGATCGCAGGTGGAAAGAAAACTCCAGAAAAAGATGCTCTCCAAATGGCGAGAAATGCAATTGATAAAGGAGCAGTCGGAGTAGATATGGGTCGAAATATTTTCCAGTCTGATAAACCAATTGGCATGATAAAGGCGGTTAGATCAATTGTTCACGAGAATGCATCTGTTGATGATGCATTTGAGATTTATAAACAAGGCCCTATAGGACTATAAACTTATTTTTATTTTCTTTTTATTAATTCAGGATTCATTTGAATTTACTAATTTAAATTGTAGAGAATTCAATATTTCTTATATACAATGAAAAATAATTTATCAACATAAATCTAAATCTAAAAGAAAGTGAATTATAAAATGGCTGAAGAAATTTTAAAATTTACAAAACTTACTTTTATTATCCACTCTATCATCGGACTTATTTTTTCAATTCTGTTTTTTATACCAGATCTCACAGTTCCAATATTTTTGGGATCACCCTCAGCACTTACATTGGAAACCCATATGATGAGTTTAACTATTGGATCTCTGTTTTTAGGACTTACAGTGAGTTCGATTCTCGGCATCTTAGCTAAAGAGTGGAAGCAAGTAAAAATTGTCGTAATCTGCGAAATAGTTTGGCTAATTGCTGGTATAGTCACCACCATTATCAGCTTCGCTGTTTTTGAGATAGGTATGGGTGTATTAACAGTTATAGTTGATATAATCATGATAGCTCTATTTTGTCTTACGTTTTTGCAGCAAGAAGATAAATTGAAACCGTTGTTTTAGTGGAAAAAAATTGAAAATCTAATGATTTATATATTAAATCTTTTTTTTCTTATTATTTAGTAGGGATTGTTAAAAGGACAACTATAACTTTCCATTTGTTAAAATCAACTTATTAAAGTTTCAATTATTTTGTAAAGCATTATTTATCACTAATAATTTCTTCGATGACCCTTCCAAAGATAGATAACTTAGAAATCAAGAAAGTAACAGAAGATATTTTATTAGTTCAGCAAATCAAACACCCATTCTTTTTCTCTTGCTGTGACGGGCTCCTTATTTTAACGAGAAAAGGAAGAAATAATAGTACCATCTCGCTTGATTTAAATATTGAACCAAAATACGTGAGACTGCTCAACAAATTCTATGGCCCTATTTCTGATTATATTTGCTCTCATGGACATCTTGATCATATATGTCATGTTCATTCTTGGGAAAAACTTGGGGCAACTATACATGCTCCTTATCCAGAATCTAATTTTTTAATAGATTTACATTACTTTTATAAAGGTTTTAATTGGGATGAAGGATTAGAGTATAAAACAGTTGAACATTTTGGGAAGTTAAATGGATACAAAAAATGTACTAAAGTTAATACCTTTTCACCAGGAGAGACTCTTAAATTTGAAGATTTTAGTATTGATACAATTTCACTTCCCGGACATTCTAAAGCGCATATTGGTTTTTTATTACCTAAAGAAAAAGTAATTCATATAAGTTGTCTTGGATTTGATAAACCAAATCCGGAAAAAGAAGGCTATGGTCCGTGGTATGGATTTAGGAATACCTCAATCTCGCAATATTTAGAAGATATTGACAAATCAGAGGAAATTTTTCTTCAAAGAGCTAGATTTTTAACCTCAAGTCATTCCTATATTGTTGAAAATCCTGATTTGAGCCCGTTTGAATATATGAGAAAAAAAATTAGGAATAACCAAAAAAAAGTAGACAAAGCGCTAATACGTTGTAATTGCACTCAAGCTTCTGAAGATAGTGCGGTAAAGCTTTTACTCGAGATGGATTTATTCTTCCCAAAAAGCAAATTGAAAGGTGTGGTTTATGATATTTATAGATTTTGGGAATCATGGATAATAAGAAAGCATATTCAACGGAGTAAGGTTTTCAGACCTTTATGATCTTAAATAACAAGATTCCAAATTTTATTAAATTCTAATTCAGTCTATATAGAAAAATTTAAAGAAAAACCTCATATTTTTAGGATCGTTTGTTAGTTTAAATACTATTTATAAAGCTAATCTTTAGGAGTAAGTCCAAACTCGACTTAATTTTCAGGTAGTCGATTATAATATTTTGATAAAATCAGAAAACTTTTCATCCCAAATCTAAACCTTTTTTTATTAAAATTCAATGGGATTAATTATGATAATAGATGTACATTACCATCTTAGTCCCCAGAGAGAGATATCCCCTGAAACTGTTAAATATATGGTACCAGAATTATTAAGAATTGCAAAGATAATGGGAATCGAAATAAGTGAAGAAATAATTATAGAGAAATGCTGTGAAATATATGGTGGTTATAAAGATGGTAAAAAATTAATAAATCACATGAATAATGCAGGAATAGATGTTGCCGTAGTATGCCATGTAGATAATGCAAATAACAAAATGCTGACTCCTGAAATCAATCAGTTAATTAATAAAGGAATTAGTGATATAGGAAAAACCTACCAGGATCGATTAATAACTTTTGCAGGAGTTGATCCACGGCGACCAGGAGCTTTAGACATGTTGAAACAATGCTTTGAAGAATTTGGTATGAAAGGGTTAAAATACCATCCAGATAATGGTTTTGATCCAACCAGTCCTGAATCTTATCAATTATTAGAATACTTAGAAAAGAAAAATGGAATTTTGTTAACTCATACTGGTCCACTTACAAGAACTCGAAGTAAATTTTCAAATCCTCTGCTACTCTCTGATATTTTAATGGATTTTCCAAAACTAAAAATAATTGCTGCACATATGGGATCAATTAATTGGAGACCATGGGGGGCACTTGCAGCATTTCATCCAAACCTTTATGGAGATTTAGCGATGTGGGGACCCTATGCTTTTGGAAAATTCGAGTTGTTCTGTCGAGAGCTCAGAGATATAATTGATTATGCAGGAGTCGAATCAGTTTTATTTGGTTCTGATAGTCCGGTATTTGATCCGGTTTTACCGATTAAAAATTTTATAGATAAACTTAAAAATCTTCCAACACAAGCACCTAATGGAATTCGATTCACTAAAGAAGAGATAGATGCAATATTAGGTGGTAATGCTGAGAAATTATTAGGTTTGAGTTAATTTATTTAGTGGGTTCTAGTACTACTTTCAAAGAATTACCTGCTTCACATACTACTTTAAAAGCTTTTTTAACCTTACTGAGCGGAAATCGGTGTGTTATTAAACCTACCACATTAATTCTTTTAGATAATATCCAATTGTAAGCCTCGTCAAGATCTTGGGGTGCAGCGCCATAGGAAGTCATAAGCTTTATTTCTTTTCTCCAGTAATTATTAATAGGAACTTCGAGGTTTACACCCGGTTCTGGAACTGCAAAATATATAATCGTACTGCCTGATGCAGCACATTCTAAGGCTTGTTTTGCTGCAGAGGTGGCACCTGTACTTACAATAACTATATCTGCTAACCGATATTTATTAATTTCTTTAATTTTTTCAGATAGATAAGCATTAGCATTAAACACTTCGTCAGCTCCAAACTCCTTTGCCTTTTGCATTCTATAATCATTAATATCAGTAGCAAACACTCTTTTTGCACCTTTAAGCTTTGCAAGTTGAATATGCAATAAACCAGAAGTGCCACATCCAAGAACTAAAACTGTTAATCCCTTCTTCACATCTGCTAATCGTTGAGCTCTGCAAACACAACCTAGTGGTTCTATGAAAACAGCTTCCTCATAAGAAACACTTGGATCTAAGACATAAACACCTTTTTTTTCGATGTTAATTTTTGGAATTCGCACAAATTCAGCAAAACCACCAGGATCAAAATTTGTATTATGTAGTAAATTACAAGCGGTGTGATGCCCCTGTTTACAATAGTGGCATTCAAAACATGGTACATGATGAGAAACAAAAACTCGATCTCCAACTTTTAGATGCTCAACAGTATCCTCCTTTTCCACTATGTCTCCCGCAATTTCATGGCCCAAAATTAATGAGTCTACACCTAATTTTTTCATTTTCGCAAAACGATAGTATTCAAGTATGTCTGACCCGCAAATTCCAGAACTTTTCACTTTAACTAAAATTTCTCCTTGATTGAGTGTGGGCTTAGCTATTTCATCTTCTCTTATATCTTGGTTATTGTAATAACGTGCGACTTTCATATTTTATCACCTAATGTCAAAATTTTGTTTAATTCTTCTTTTGAGATATTCAATAGATTCACTTCAGGTAATCTTTCTGTAAGTATCCTCCAATTATTATCAATGTTGAAAATTTCTTTAAATATTGGCATTGATTGCTCAAATCTTTTAATATTTGCCAGAGAAATTGCTGTCCAATATCTCATTTCAATATTATCAGGACATATTTCCCTTGCTGCGTTATATTCCTTTAAAGCTGCATCTTCATCACCTTTCTCCATAGCAACGTCTCCTTTATCCATATTCTCATATGCCCTCCGAAGTTTTAGTAACCTAGTTAGTTCTTCCAAAGGTTCTGGATGATCTTCTACCCGGATATCCATAAAAGGATCATCCCACTTGTTCTCTACAGGTTCTGTTTTTACAATCAATATTGCTGCTGATTGTTTACCCCTTATATCTCCTCCTTCTGACTCTGCTGCTTGCAATGTTTTAATAATTCTTTCTGGTAGGGCAAGATTTTTGTTTTCTTCAAATGTTTGTGCCATTGAAGGCCACACCGTATCTTTTAGCATCATATTTGCTTGAACTGAGAAATTATCCCCTATTTTATGTCCAGCATATTTTATACATTTTGATCCTGTATGGGTAGCTACCCTCCCCTGAGTATCAAGCAGAGCAACTTGCCTCACATTTTTTCCCTCGTCATCTGAGAGTAATATATTTAATGCTTCTTCTGGGGATTTTCCCTGTTTCATTAGTTCTAAACCTCTTAATCCGAAAGATTTATTTACAAATGATTGAGTCGCTACAACCCCAACACCAGAAGTACCCCAATCCACAACAGAACCTACTGAGAAATAATGACTCTGAACTCCGACACCCATCTCTTTAGTTTCCGGATCTCTAGCAACAATAGAATAAGTATTAACTAATGGAAAAGTTCTGCAATATTTTGAGATTTTCATAATTCTATACTTAAACCATTCTTATTAAATTATTCTTAAGAAGAAATTTATATCTTTCAAAAATGCTATTTGATTTTGATTTTGGAAGGAATATTATTTTAAAAAATAATAAAAACCAAATATATTTGAAATCTCATTTTGATTTACGACGAGTTAATAATTTAAATGCTATATCTGTACCCATTCCTTGATTGTACGCTAATTCAATCCAAAGCATGGCAAGAGGTTCTGTAAGTCTAGCATTTTTGAGAGGACCTACATCTATAGCATCAAAACCAAGATCAATCGCTAATTGTTTTACCATTGATTTTGCTTCTAAATCGTCCCCACAAATGAATGTTGATGCTTTTTGTGTCCCAAACTCCAATTTATTTAGATTTTCAGAACCAATAGTATGAAAAGCTTTAACTACTTTTGCACCCTCGACCCAAGTAGCGATCTCTTCTGCAGCAGATGTCGTGTGCCCAACTAATAAACCTCCTAAATGAGGTGCTACAGCATTGGTACAATCTATAAGTATTTTTCCTCCCAGATCACCCGCAGCTTCGATAGATTCTTTTGCTGACGACCATGGAACTGCAAGAACCACAACCTCACCAAATTGAGCTGCATCAGCATATGTTCCTCCTGATACATTTGGTCCAAGTGAGTTGGCTAATTTTAGTACGTTTACGGGGTCACGAGACCCAAACATTATTAGATGATTCTTAGCAACCCATAACCTTCCTAAAGCTTGTCCCATATTCCCCGTCCCGATTATTCCAATTTTCATATTTCTCTCACCAAATCTAAAATTATTTAAAATAAAATTCTAAATCGCTTAAGTTTAATTGAAAATAAACTAGTCTGGTATTTATATATTAAGCTGTGTTGCTAATATTTGAAAATTGATAATTATTCTTTTAATAAACTATTGAGTAGTTTAATCGCCCGAGAAGTATTAAAAATACCACATACACATGGTTTTGCTAATTTTTTTGCTGCTTTTTCAACTGTTAATTTTCCTTGTTGAACTAATTCAACAAAGTGTGTAATTGACTGTGGTGAGACAGTATGATGTCCACACATCGTAGTAATTTCTAAGATTTTCTCTTCCGGTAGCAATTCATTTCTTCCAAACGTTAAAGAACCTTTTGGTGTTAAAGAAAAATGTACTGTGTGAATATCTAAACCAACTTCTTTAAGCAAACGCTTTATTTCGGATATTAATCCACTAACCACGATTGAAATTCCTAAATCCTCTTTCTTTAGTTTAAGGATTAATTTTTTTACCGATTCAATATCATCATAAGTTGCTGTAATAGTGGCGGATACACTCCATCCTCTTTCAGACATAATGTTTACAGGATTATGTTCATTCATAATTTCTCCTATTCTTATTAATTTCTGTCTGGAATCGTTATAATTATCATTGAATCCTGCTGCAAACATAGCTAGTATGACATAATCTTGTTTTAATTCTTTTATCGTTCCTCTTCTGTGTAATGTATGAGTCATATTTTTACCTCCTAAACCTCATAGCCTACCTATTCCTATATTTATTTTAGCATTAGGTCTTACTTCAAAACCTAATTTAGATATTCGATCAATAATACTCTCCGTATTATTATTCTCTATTCTTGATACTATACCCACAGAAAATACAGTATCAATTACCTTCTCAACCTCACTAATCACTTTTAAAACTTGAGGTAATTTTTCGGTTGGAACTTTAAATTCTATTATTGCAGAAAGAACACGTTCATCCTTAATATCTTCATTAATATAGCCGTTATCGTTTATTATTAGAGAAGTGACAGGACTTTTTTCTTCATATATCACCCCAATACCTGAGAACCTTGTTGTGAATAATTCGATGTTTCCTAGTTTTGTTCCCACTCCTGGACGTCCCAATTCAATGGAAATTCCAACTTCTCCCAATCCATAGCGATTAGTCACATCGTTTGTTTTCATCTCTTCTGTTCCGCGTCCTCCAATACCTGTTACCTTATGTGTAGCAATTACATTACTAAAGGGAATCCGAACTTCTCTGGGCCATTTTAATTTTTTCATCTTGATTGCATTAACAGCGCAGTTAGCATCTCTATAACAAACCGAACATTCAACACATTTTTCTTCATCGATAATAGCTTTCCTATCTATCATTTGTATTGCTTGAACTGGACAGATAAATATACATTGTCCGCAACCATTACAAACTTCAATATCAATATCCATAATAAATTCCCTAGTGGAGATTAATTTTATTTGGTTTAAATTTGTTTAGATTAAAACGATTCAATAATTCTTAATTTCCTAAAATAAAAAATGAAGAAAAAAAGGTTTAGTGATTAATCTTATTTTTTCTACTACGTATTAGCATTTTAAAACACTCATCATCAAGATCATTATACATTTTTAACTCTTTCGCTAAGAAATCGTGAAGAGCCATTCTTATTGCTTCACTTCGAGAAGGTAAAATGCCCATATCATTTAGTATTTGGATAGCTTGTAAATATTTCTCTGGTAAATTAATTGTTATGATCTTCATTATTAATAACCCTTTTAACCTTGGAATATAACAAAATGTTATGAATTATTAGTCTACTTTATAATTTTTGTCGGATGGTTTATAAATTGAATATATTAATCCTTTAATGGTGTTAACCGTTTAATTTCTAACGAATATAAGAAAAACTCTTATCTCATAAATGTCTATTATTAATAAGGAAACACTTGGGCTTTCTTAATTCCTAATTTTACAATAAAATAATAAGATTAGGAAAGAATTTATGGTTCATTTAAGGATTTAATATGTAATATCAGTGAAAAAGCCGATTTATAAATTTCAGCATGGCTAATTTCTTTGACTTCTTGAAGATAATCGATTTTATAATCCTCTTCGCGTTTGATGTATGTAACTTCCCTTGTACTTTGTTTATCATCAATATAAACATCAATTTTTAATATTTTCTTATCAATAATACTCGGTATCTCTGGCATCATATTAAAAGTAAATAATATATCGGGTTCAGATTCATTTTTTCCGTCAATTACGAAAAGCAAATTTGGTTCAGCAACCGCAAGAAAACTTTCTAAAGAATGGAACAGATCATCAATCTTAATAGTTATTTTTGAATTGTTATCTACGTAACAACTACTGCAATCACTAATTTTCGGTAGAAGAAATTTTTCTTTTCCTCGAAAGGCTAAACTCATTTCGTTAGGATTTAAGAAGCTTTTAATTGTGGAATCATCTTTTTTGATTAGGAATTTTTCAGAGATCGGATTGCTTTTAACATAGATTATCAATGAACCCGCGGATATCAGATTAATTTTTTGATAATAAATCTTCAAAATAGGATTGTAAGGTAGATTTATTACTTCTTTATTACCTCCTAAACCTATTTGCGCTAGAACGTTCATAGGAACCTGGCTAGTTAAAGTAAACAATAGAAACGACCTAAAATCAGGCAACTCGATGAAATTAGAAAAGTTTTCGAATTTACTTTTAACCAAGTCAACTTTTTGGTTTAATTCTTCAGACATTTTAAATTCTTATTTAGGAATGAAATAAGTTAAATGCATCAATGAATCCTATTTTAAATATTTTGAGAGAAAATCTTCTAAGGATTCCTTTACATCTCGAGTAATATGGTGCTCTATTTCGCATGATAAATTTTCAATAATTTCTTTGTCTTCAATTTTTAGAACGTTAGCGAAAAATTGGTAAAGTAGGGCATGGGTTTCATCTAACTGCTGTGCAATTGATTTCCCTTTTTCAGTTAATCTTATTGATTTTCTCGGTTCCCAATTGATTAACCCTTTATTTTTTAATTTTTCTAACATGCCTGACACTGAAGCGGGTTCTACTTTGAGACTCTCGGCAATTTCTTTATTTGTAACCCATCCTCCCTTCTTTTTTCTTGATATAATAAAGATCTCATCTAAATATCTCTGATAGCTTTCGGGTATATCTGAAATCTTAGATTTTTCATAAATGCTCTTTTTCGCCATTTTTAAATTAAAATGTGTGATAATTAAAAAAAAAATAAATTCTCTGTTAAGATTGATAACATCATTTTTACTTAAAATTCTTAGCAAATTTTTTTTGTAGACTTTAAATTTAAACTGGACCTAATTAGATTATTAGAGCAAATTTGTTAAAGAAAAAAAGTTAATGACAAAAAAATTTCTTGGGACGTTATATTTAATAGTAGGAAACTCTGGTTCTGGAAAAGATTCTATTATTTCAGGAATTATTGAAAAATACCCTTCAGATTTAATGCAAATTATTACCCCTAAAAGATATATTACCAGACCTCCTTCTGAATTCGAAAGAAATATTTCAATAACACCAGAAGAATTTAAGGAAATGGAAAAGAAAGGAAAATTTGCTTTAAAATGGTATATATACGATTTACACTATGGCATTCCAATAGAAATTGAAAAATGGTTAGAAAAAGGGCATCCCGTTATTATCAATGTTAGTCGTACCATAGTAGAAGAAGCCAGAGAAAAATATAGTAATGTTAAGGTGATTTTTATCGAGGTTCCTTTCGAAATCACTTACCAACGGATTAAAGACAGAAAAAGAGAAACCGAGGATTTATTAAAAAAAAGAATCGAACGAGCACGGGAAAATCAAAAGTTTCCAGAAGCTGATTTTGTTATTGATAACTCTGGGAATTTAAATGATGCAATCACTGAATGCTTAAATTATCTAATCCAAGTAATAAGGCTTAAAAATAAGTAAAAATAAACAAAATTTTTTTAGAATTTTGGGAGTGTTTACAGATTTGCTGTGATTTTTTATATTTAAATTTTGAATGATTAATAATGTCAAGTTTTCTTGAAACTGAAATTTTCATAAATATAGGGAGATTCTTGTTATCACTTCTATAAAGCTCGTGGAAGCCCTCTTTCAGAAGGGATAAAAACAGAAAAAGAGGGTGTTAATGAGAATGAAATTGACCTAACAACTGAAAAACTTCAAGCTATTTTATCTCAAATCAATAACTCAGATTATAAATTAATTGCTAAATGTCAAGCTCTATTAGGATTAAGAATAAACGATGTATTGAAAGAACTAACAACTAAGGTTAAGGGTTCAGAAGCTCCTAAATATAAGATTGAGAAATATAAAGATACATATGTTATAAACAATTTCGAAACCTTTAAGGAACGAGTTAAGATAAAACATCTATATTTTCCACGAGAATTAAGAGAAATGTTTGAAGCTACTTATCCTAACTTTAAGGATGATTTAACTCAAATCGATTTATCTAATGATATCTTTAGAACTTCAGAAAGAAGGGTTA
>JAEOTR010000034.1 GCA_016839705.1 Promethearchaeota archaeon
AAGATTCTACTCCAACTGTCCCAACCAGGATTAGCCCAAATTGTATCGAACAGTAAATCGATAATTGAACCCATTGTATAAATCACTGCTATCCCAAGCCCAAGAATTATAACAAGGGCCCCAACAACTTTATCCTTAGCCATATTAACAACCTTTTAAAACTGTTTACTTATTGTGTTGATGATTTTAGTTTTAAGATTTGTATCTTGCTTAATATTATTTTTAAAATATGATTTAATTAAAACCATTCGATCAAGTACTATTTGATCGTAAATAAAATATGTGGATCATCCACATATAAACCATAATGAAATATTAAAATTCATAATTGAATCCTCATTTTGTGTTGAATTTATGAATAAAAATCCTGCTTATGTGTTAATCATTGGTTCTAGTAATATGGATCTAAATATCTATTCGAAACGGTTTCCAGATCTCGGTGAAACTATTACTGGGGGGACATTTAAACAATTTTTAGGAGGAAAAGGCGCCAATCAATCTGTTGCAGCAGTAAGAACAGGAGCAAACACGGTATTTATTGGTAAAATTGGAGTTGATCCTTTTGGTGATCAGATGATTTCTAGTTTAACTAAAGAAGGTATCAATACTGATTATATAATTAGAGATCCTGATGAACATAGTGGTGTTGCCTTCATTCTAATCAATCAAAACGGAGATAATAAGATAAGTGTAGCTCCTGGGGCAAATTTTAAATTAACTGCAGAAGAAATAAAGTCAAATGCAAATGTTATCAAAAATTCGTATTGTGTAGTTGTCCAGATGGAGATTCCTATGGTTTCAATAAAAGAAATATTTGATATAGCTTCAGAGGGAGATGTTATTAAAATTCTCAACCCGGCTCCCTTGAAACCAATTCTTCTTGAAATTCTTGAAAAAATAGATATCATTATCCCGAATGAAGGAGAACTCTACCGCCTGTATTCCTTTTTAACAAATAAGGAGATTTCAGAAGAAGGGACACAAAAAATTGTAAAAGCATCAAAAGCCTTAACGAATTTGGGAATAAAATATGTAATAACTACTTTGGGTAGTCGGGGAAGTATAATCTATTTAGGACCTGAAGACAGGATTATTGAAGTACCTACACCAAAAGTAAATGCAGTGGATACAGTTGGAGCCGGGGATTGCTTTATTGGGGTGTTAGCTAGTTTCTTAAGTAAAGGTGAGAAAATAACAAAAGCAGTAAAAATTGCTACGATAGCTGCTTCAATAGCCGTAACCAGAAAGGGTGCACAAGATTCAATGCCATATTTAAATGAAATCGAAGAGAAAATGAAAGAATTAAATATAGTATAAAAATAAAGGGAGATGCTGATTTGATAAAAGAGATTGTTTCTTCTGAAAGAAGTACATTATTAAGGAAAAACGATGCAGAGGAATTATCGATATCAATGAATATTAATAGATCCCAAAAAATCTTCATTATCAATGGAAACTCGCTTATAACTGAAGAATTCTCTAACCTAGATTTACTAATTAAACCAGAAAATTACTATATGGTTATTAATAAAGGAAATAGCTCAATTGAAATACAATATGATAAAGATATTTCTCGACATGAGATAATTTATGATCCCTATAAATTTGAAAATTTAGAAAAAACCAATCTTACCCCAGAATTATTTATAGAAAGATATAATGCCCCTAAAAACTACATTGACACCCTACCAAAATGGTATAGCTTTAAATTTACTTATCCTGATTATAATTTGATTTTCATACGCCCAGAATTCGGAATATCAATCCAAATTCATGAGAATAGGGATGAATTTTGGGAAATTTTAGAAGGAACTCCTATTATTATAAATGGGAATAAAGTTCACTATTTCGTAAAAAATGGCACAAAATTCATAAATAAAATAAATACTTACCATTCTGCAATCAACCCTAATAAAGAACCAGATAAGTTCATCATCATTAAAGAACGATGGGATGGTAAATTTGATGAAAATGATATAACGCGTATTTTTAATCCAAACCAATATTATTAATATAATTTATGGTTTGAAGAAACTCAGTAAGAGACTTGCTCTAATTTGAGAATTTAGGATTCTATGGACAATTACATCTAAGACTTATAAGTTTTATGATTTTCACCTACTTAACCTAAAAGTTAAAATTTAAGGCAACACTAAAATGCTTACCGTATGAACTTATATCAGAAAAAATTACCTGAATAATAATAAAGAATTAAGCAGATTGGTAAAAAAATGGCTCCGGATGAACAATTAAATGAAGGTAATCCCGAGGAAGTAGAAGAAAAGTCTACTGATGATTCAGAAAAAGAATTAGATTCAGAAAAGTCGGAAAAAATAGATATTAAACTGGATCCAGAAGAAGGTTCTGACACAGAAAAAGACTTAGATACAGAAAAAGAACTAGATAGACTAAGATTTCATTACAGAGGATATACACTTGAGGAACTCAAGAAAATGAACATGGATCAATTTATACAGTTATTACCAGCAAGAGCGAGAAGATCCTTAAAGCGAGGATTGCCACCGAGACAGAAAAAATTACTTGAAAGATTAAGAAGAGCTTTCCGTGCTAAAAAACGTGGAAAGGATCTCTTAACACGAACACATGTACGTGATATGGTCTGTTTCCCAGAAATGGTAGGGTTAAAAATTGGGGTTTACAATGGAAAAGACTTTGAGGTAGTCGATATTAAACCCGAAATGATTGGTCATTATCTCGGGGAGTTTTCACTTACAAGAAGAAGGGTCTCACATGGTTCACCAGGAATAGGAGCCACCAGAAGTTCAAAATATGTTCCATTAAAGTAATATAAACTAAAAATTGAGATGATTAATTGTGCCTAATTGGGGTTATTCATTCATAGAACAGAAGTATAATGTAGAAAGACTAGCAAAAGCATCAGGGAGAGATTTAAGAATTAAACCCAAACATGCAAGAGAAATATGTGCCGTATTAAAAGGGATGCGTGTTGAGCAAGCAAAAGAATTTCTTGAAAAAGTAATTCAACTAAAACAATCTGTACCTTTTAGAAGACATAAAAGAAAACTTGCACATCGGAAAGATTTGAAACAATTCAAGTGGTATGCAGGAAGATTCCCTCAAAAAGCAGCAGCAAGAATTTATGAAATTCTCTCTGCGGCAGAATCTAATGGAGAGTATAAAGGTTTAGACATTGAAATGTGCCGTATTATTCATTCAGCCTCTCATAGGGGAAGAATTATAAAAAGGTATATTGAACGTGCACGAGGTAGATCAACAGCAAAATATAGAACTCTCACCCATGTTGAGATTGTTATTTATGAATTCCCAAGTTAAGCTAATTAATGATAAAATAGAAGATAAAAATAAAAATTATTGAAAGATTATGTCCCCTCTAGTGAAAAATTTCATTGAACAAGGTATTAAGCTAATGCAAATTAATGAGTATTTGCGATCAGAATTAGTAAGAGCAGGATTTGCAGGTGTAGATGTTCAAAAAACACCTTTAGGTGTTCGGATAACCTTAAAAACCAGCAGGCCAGGGCTCGTAATTGGAAAAGGTGGAAAGCGAATTCAAGAGATAACGGACGTTTTGCATGAACGGTTTGACCTTGAAATGCCTCAAATTGAAGTAGAAGAAGTTTCTAACCCTGATCTTAACGCACAGATCATGGCTGAAAGATTAGCCTATTCTCTTGACCGGGGACGCCATTATCGTCGAGCAGGTTATTACATACTTAGAAAAATCATGGATTCTGGAGGTGCTTTAGGTGCGGAGATTAGAGTTAGTGGAAAAGTCACGAGCCAGCGCGCTAGATGTCAGATTTTCAGAGCGGGAACAATGACAAAAAGCGGTTTTGTTTCGCAGGAAGGTATTGATAAAGGTGTAGCACAATGTATTCAAAAATCAGGAACACTGGGGGTAGTAGTGAAAATTCAACATATAGATACTAAGATTGGTGATGAGATAATTATTAAAGGAGATCTATTAGCTAAAGCTCAAGCAGAAGCAGAGGCAAAGCTAGCAAAGACTAAAGCCGAATATGCTATCGAGGAAGAAGAAGCAATGTTAAGTGAAGAGGATAAGCAAATTATTGATGAAGTTGATGAGGAGGCTATATCTGAGATTTCTTTATCCCCACAGGAAGAAAATGGGGAAGAAGGAGAAAATTAACACTATAAATGAGAAGTGATAAATTATGGGAGATATCCTTACCGCAAAACAAATACGAGAAATGGATGATAGGGAAAAAGAAAGAGCATTATTGAATTTACGCGAGGAAGTAATGATGCTTTATTCAAACCAAACAGGTGGAGGTCTTTCTGACAATCCTAGTCAAGCTAAAATTCTAAGAAAACAAATTGCTAGAATATTAACAGTAATGAAAGAGGAAGAATAATGATGAATCCTAAATATCTAATTTATCATGATTTAATAGGTATTCAAGCTTATGCAAAACTTAAATCAAAAAAAACTAGGAGTAAATTCTTGTATATAGGCATTATCATTGATGAGACAAGGGATATGATAATTACAGAAAAAAATTATGAAGTTAAAAGATATATTAAAAAAGATTATATATTTAGATTTAAGATTACAGATTTCAAGAACAATGAAGAAGAATTTTGCTTAGAAGTTCAAGGGAGTAAGATTGTTGGACTTCCTGTAAATAGATTAAGAAGTTTAAAAAAAAAGAGATGGTTTAAAAGATGAGTAGAAATATAGGAATCCCAGGTGTCATCCCACCTAAAATCAAAGCTGAAGAATGTCAAGATCAGTCTTGTCCCTTTCATGGTAACACAAGAATTAGAGGAAAAATTACTCAAGGTATTATTGTAAGCAAGAAGTCTAAAAATACCATTATAATTAGACGAGATTATGTTCAATTTGTTAAAAAATATCAAAGATATGAGCGTCGTAATACTCGACTTGCATGTCATTTACCAGAATGTTTGATTCATGAAGTTGACATCGGTGATCTTGTAAAGGTCGGAGAATCACGTAAAATCTCGAAAACTAAGGCATTTATAATATTAGGTAAACTATCAATTGGAGGGGATTAAATGGGTACAAGGCGTAAGATGGGTAGAAAGGGAGTCATAAGACATCGAACGAGTTATGGGCTATGTAACGGTTCAAGAATACTAATTGCCGATAATTCTGGTGCAAAAATTGCTCAGATTATTAATGTTGATCATTTTAAAACAAGACTACGGAGGTTGCCTAAAGCCACTGTAGGTTCAATCTGTACAGTGACAATCAAAAAAGGAAAACCCGAAATGCGAGGAAATATTATGAAAGCAGTAATAGTTAGACAGAAAATGATTTTTCGACGATTGGATGGTACTCGTTTAAGTTTTGAGGATAATGCGGGGGTTTTAGTCACGAGAGAAGGTGACCCCCGTGGAACTGAAGTGAGAGGTCCCATCGCTCGAGAAGCTGCTGAATTGTTTCCCAGATTAGCATCAATATCGTCATTAATTATTTAATAGGAAAAAGAGAGGAGTCAATAATGAAAGTAAAATCAAAACAACCGAGAAAGCAACGCAAGGCCTTGTTTAACTACAAAAACCATCAAAGGTCAAAACTGTTTAGTACAAGAGTAGCAGACTTTCTTCGGGATGAGTACGGTATAAAAAAAATTCCTATTAGAGTAGGTGACAGCGTCAGAATCACACGCGGGGAGTATCGAGACTTCGAAGGAGAAGTTTTAGAGGTTACCAAAGATTTGAGATGTAAAATAAAAGAAGCTAAATTCGAGAAAACAGATGGAACGGATTATCATCCTGCTATACATATCTCTAATTTAGTTATTACAAAGTTTACAAAAGAGAAAAAGATGGATCCATGGCGGGCGAAAGTTATCGAGAGAAAAGCTTTATATGGATTTTATGATGAAGAAATCGCTAGCTCAAAAAAAGGAAAAGAGGAGGAAAAATAAATAATGACTAGACATGGTGGTCAAAAAACGCAAAAAAGACTTAACACTCCTGCGTTTTTACAAATTAAAAGGAAACATGGAAAATTTTTCATTAAACCCTCTGCGGGACCTCACCCTAAAAGGTTTTGTTTACCCCTCCTCCATATTGTAAGAGACCTTCTTAATATTGTGGATAACTATAGAGAAGCTAAAAAACTAATTGGATTAGGACATATAAAGGTAGATGGAAAAGTCGTTAAAGATAAAGGATATCCAGTAGGATTGATGGATGTACTGTCAATAGAAAAAATGAATAAATTTTATAGAGTTTTACCAGATTCTCATCACGGGTTAATCTTACATGAAATTTCTGAAGAAGAAAGTTCTTTTAAATTGTGTAGGATTAATAACAAAACTAGTGTAAAAGGTGGGAATCTTCAGTTAAATCTACATGATGGGAGAAATATCTTGGTCTTGGTGAATGACCCAAGAAACCCGAAGGAAGATATTTACAAACACATGGATGTATTGAAAGTTTCAATCCCAGAACAGGAAATTTTAAAAGTGCTAAATTTTGAGGAGAATAAATTAGCAATTATTATATCTGGGAAAAATATTGGTCAAGTTGGAAAGATAATAACAATATTAAAAAGATTTGGGCCTAAAGCAAGTACTGTCTCTATTCAGCATAATGGAGATCATACAGAAACATTGTATGATTATACATTCATTATTGGAGAGGACCAATCAGAAATTGAACTACCAAAAATAGAATACTAATAATCTTGGAGTGAAGATAATGTCAGTCAAAACTAAGAAGGCTTCTAACGCTCAAGCGAAAGAATTTGATGAAAAATGGAATAATCCCATAAAAAAACCTTATTTAGAGAAAATCATTTTAAATATAGGGGTTGGTAGTGGCGGAGAAGAGTTAGAAAAGGCAGTGGGCGTATTGCAACAGATTACAGGTCAAGTTCCTCTTAAAACACTTTCGAAAGTAAATGTTAAAGAATTCAATCTCAGAAAGGGACGACCAATTGGCTGTAAGATTACAATTCGAGGTAAGAACGCGGAAAAGTTGTTAAAGAGGTTGTTGATTGTAAACAATAATAAAATCTTAAGAAAAAGTTTTGATAATTTTGGGAATTTCGCATTTGGTATAGATGAACATATTAAAATCCCTCAAACAGAATATGAGGCGGGTATTGGATTATGGGGATTAGATGTATGCGGAAGAATAATTAGGCCTGGAATGAGAGTTAAATATAAAAGAAAAGGTAGGTCAAAAATCCCACAACACCATTATGTATCACGTATGGAAGCCCAATATTTTTTAAAACAAAATTTTGGAGTCGATATTGTCAAAAAATTAGATCTAGAATATATTTAATGAATTTAGGTGAAGAAATATTCCACAAGGCAAGCGTTATGGAAAAGGACAGAGAGAATGTAGGCGTTGTCACACCCATCGAGGAATAATTAGAAGATATGGTTTGTACATTTGTCGTAGGTGTTTTTATGAAATTGGCTCACAAATTGGGTTTAAAAGGTTTGAGTAAGAAAAATAGAAAAATGATAAAAGGATGTGAAAAAATTTGGTGAATCCACTCTCAGATACCTGCTGCGCTCTTAAAAATGCAGAAAGAGCTCGTAAGAAGGAAGTTGTTATCACTCCAGCTTCCAAAATTATTCAACAAATTCTTCGAATATTTCAAAGGCAAGCCTATATTGGGGAATTTGAAAGATATGATGATGGACGTCAAGGAAAATTCAAAATTGCGTTATTAGGCAGAATTAATGAATGTGCTGGTTTAATGAGGTTGAATTATAAGGTTAACCAATTTGAATTGTTGGAAAGAAGATTATTACCTGCTCCAGGTTTAGGTCTAATTATCTTATCCACAAATGAAGGAATAATGACTATGAAAGAAGCAGAGGAAAAACACATTGGGGGACTTACATTGTGTTATATTTATTAATCTCAGCATGAGGTAATAGAAAAATGGTAAAAATAGCATTCTTTAAAGAGGAATTAGAGATTCCTGATGGTGTTAAAGTTACCTTAGAAGGTGACCATCATATTCGAGTTAAGGGACCAAATGGGGATATCACAAAAGATTTTTCTCATGTAAGGGGAATAAAAGTCAGAGTCGAAAATAAAAAAGTTATTTTCTCAACTGACTTTCCGAAGAGCGCCACTTTAGCATTAATCAAGACTATTATGAGTATAATAAATAATTTGATTGTGGGTGTTCAGACGAACTACAAATATATTTCTAAGATTGCTTATTCTCATTTCCCATGTAGCGTTAGAATAGATAACAAAACGCAGAACATCTTCATAGAAAATTTCTTGGGAGAAAGAGCTCCAAGAATAGCAAAATATCCAGATAATGTTAACGTGGAAGTAAAAGGAGACGACATTTATTTTATTGGACCAGATAAAGAAGCTCTTGGTCAAACAGCCTCAAATGTTAAAACAGCATGTCGAATAAGGAAAAAAGACCCGAGAGTATTCCAAGATGGTGTGTATTTATACAAAAAACAATTAGGGGAAGAGGTCATCTGGGAAATCAAATAAGATGAGGATAATACTATGGTGCAGGATAAACGATTGATGGAACTAAGAAAAAAGACTAATAAGAAACGACCTTCATTTAGAAGAGTTGAATCTTGGAGGTATAAAAGGGTAAAAGACTCGTGGAGGAAAGCGAGAGGAATTGATTCAAAAACACGGAAGAAAAAAAAACTAGGAGTTAAATCTCCTACAATTGGGTACAGAGGACCAAAAAAAGTAAGAAGATTGCATCCCTCTGGGTATAGTGAAGAAAAAGTTACGACAATTGATGATTTAAAAAATTTGAATAAAAATATACATGCCATAAAAATTTCTGGTAAATTAGGGGTTAGAAAACGGATTGCCCTAACGGATTACTGCCAAAAGAGAGGTTTTAAAATATTAAACCTTGGAATTTCTCAACGAGAAATTGAAATGTTAGAGGAAATGGCGGAAGCACCTATAACAGATTTTGAAGGTGAAGAAATAATTGATATTGATGAATTAGAAGATTCTCTTGACATAGAGGATGAAGAATAGTTTAGAGGAATAAAAAAATGAATTTAAAACCCCAGAGAAGGATGGCTGCTGAGGTTCTCAAGTGTGGTGAGAATCGAGTATATTTTGATCCCTATTTAATTGAAGATATCTCTCTAGCCATAACGCGCGAGGATATCCGAAATTTAATAAAACAAGGTGTAATTCAGAAAAAATATAAGAAGGGGATCTCAAAACATAGAAAAAATATTCTTCATGAAAGAAAGAAAAAAGGAAGGGCAAGAGGCTTAGGAAAAAGAAAAGGGAAAAAATATGCAAGAACTCCTAAAAAAAGAGCATGGATTAAACGAATTCGTCCACAAAGAAGAGAACTTAAAAAATTACGTGATAGAAAGTTGATCACAGCAGCTAATTATCGAAAACTTTATAGGAATGCTAAAGGTGGAATGTTCGCTAGTGTTGCTCAAATGAATCGTTATATTAAAGAAAAAGAATTAATCAGAAGGGGAAGATAGGATATGGCAAGAGGACCAAGATACAGAAGACCATTTCGAAGACGTTTTGATGGTAAAACGGATTACCATAAGAGATTAAAACTACTCAAGTCAAGAAAACTGAGAATAGTGATTCGAACTTCAAACAATCATGTGAGTGTTCAAATAATCCAGTCTAAGTTAGGGGGTGATGAAGTTCTAATCTCTGCCTTTTCAAAGGAACTAATTTCAAAATATGGATGGGCTGCAAATACAGGAAATATTCCTGCATCTTATTTAACTGGTTATTTAGCAGGATTAAGAGCAAAAAAAAACGATATTCAAGAAGCAATTTTTGATCTTGGAATGCTTTATAATAGAAATCGGGTGCTTGCAGCTTGCAAAGGTGTTATAGATGCAGGCATTAACATTCCTTATAATGAGGAATTCTTCCCAGATAACATTGAAGAAAGAATAAAGGGCACACATATAGAAAGCTATGCAAAAAAATTAAAATCAGAGGATTCGGAAAAATATGAACAAATTTTTTCAGGATATCTGAAGACTAAAAATGTTAATCCTCTGAAAATTAGTCAAATTTTTTCCGATTCAAAAAAAAAAATAGAAAATAATGCTTAAAATAGGGATTAAATTATGAGTCGTTTAAGAGATATCGAAGAAGTATGGATTCCTAAAACTAAACTAGGAGAACTAGTTCAACAAGGGCTTATAACCTTGGATAAAATATTTCAAAATAATTTAGTGGTCAAGGAGAAAGAAATAATTGGCATCCTTTTACCACAATTAAAGGAGAGTGTCACTACGATTAAGATGGTACAGCAAATGACTGCAAGTGGACAGCGTAGTAAATTTAAAGCGGTTGTTCTTGTTGGTACTGACGGATTCATAGGTACAGGGTCGGCTAAGAGCCGAGAGGTCGGACCAGCTATTAGAAAAGCAATCGACAAGGCAAAACTCTCTGTAGTTCCCGTTTTAAGGGGATGTGGAAGCAAGGAATGCGGTTGTGGAGGGACTCACAGTATCCCATTTAAAGTGCAAGGTAAATGTGGTTCTGTTAGAATTAGACTTATACCTGCTCCTGCTGGTGTAGGGCTGGCTTGTGCTGATAAAGTAAAAGATGTGTTGAGATTATGCGGAATTGAAGATATCTGGAGTAAGACCTTTGGTGATACAAGAACAAGTGAAAATCTTGTAAAGGCAACCTTTGATGCTTTGAAAAATGCGCATAAATTTAATTTTAATATATAAGAAACTGAGCTGTGTAAATATGACAATGGTAGAAAAGAATATCAAGTCAAAAGATACTGAATATATACCTAAGCTTTACTTCGCAATTCGTTTAAGAGGAGCACCAGGTATGAGACGTAAGATTCTTGATACTCTTAAAATGCTGAGAATGCATAAAATAAATCATGGGGTACTTATTTGGGGTACTAAGAGCTATAAAGGAATGCTTATGAAATGTAAAGATTATATAGCTTATGGAGAAATTGATGATAAAACATTAGTAAGGTTATTAAGAGTAAGAGGAAAAATCGAAGGAAATATATCACTTACAGAGGAGCATTTAAAGAATTTAACAGAATATAAAACTTTTAAGGTGCTTTCAAAAGCATTATTGAGTGGAGAAATTCAATATCGAGAAAAAGATTTGTATAAAATTAAACCAGTATTCCGCCTGCATCCTCCCAGAAAAGGACATAGAGGCTCGATAAAAAAACATTTTACTGAGGGAGGAATTCTTGGGTATGTTGGTGTGTATATCAATCAGATAATTCATAAAATGCTATAACTAAAAGGTGAAGGGAATTAATGAGAAACTATGCTAGAAAAGTACGAAAGATGAGAGGCAGAAGAACCCATGGATATGGAAAAGTAGGTCAGCATAGGAAAACAGGACAACGTGCTGGGAGAGGAAAAACTACTCAATGGAAAAAGAGTAAGAAAAGTTATTATTTAAAACAAAAGGAGCTAGGTTTTCCTGATCCAGATTGGGATCTCGGGAAGAAAGGTTTTAAGAGACCTCAAGATATCAACCGAATATATCAAGTAAATAGCTTGAATGTAAAAGATTTAGATTTAAATATTGATAGTCTAGTTATGGATAAAAAAGCCACAAAATCTGGAAACTCCTACAACATCAATTTGAATGAAATTAACATTCAGAAATTATTAGGAAAGGGAGAAATTAATAAAGTGATTAATATCTCTGTGAAAAAAGCCTCGAAAAGAGCTGTCGAGAAAATAGAGGCGGCTGGTGGAAAATTAACCTTAACATCAGAGATGAAATAAGGTAAATAAAAATACAACTCTTTCTATCTATTAATTATTGTTTCAATTTTTTAAAGAAGATAAAAGATGGAAGCTGACTTAGGTAAAGATCTTAATGAATATGAAATAGATGAAGAACATAAAGATCAAAGAAAAAGAAATAAATGGCTAATAGTTTGTTTAGTAATCATTATTGTAATGATACTCCCTTTTTTTCAAAGTTTTTTTCAATAAAGCATTTTGTATACTAACTGGATCAATCCTGGTAATATAAAAATAAATCCTAATGCATTGCCTATTATATGAATAGTGGTAAAGGGGATACCTGTAAGAAGATAAGGTAAAAATTCATCTAATGTCCCGAAAAAGATGAGAACATCTATTAACGATGAGAAAAGTTGATAGGAAAGCGTCATTAATCCCCCAATTATTCCAAAAATAACCATTATCTGAACCTTATAAAGATCTTTTTCTGGTGTAAAGTACCTCTTATTCTTTAGTAGCTGGTTAGCTATTGCTCCTAATAATCCTATTAATGTGTAGTATAACAGTTGAAAAGTTAAAAGGGGCAAAGGAGAAGCACCATATGGATTAAAAAAACAAAAAATAAAAGAACTTGAGATCCCAACAATCATCCCATCTCTTTTACCTAATATAAAACCTGATAAAAACATAGTAAGAGTAAATAACTCAATATTAGGAATATATGCTAACATATAGCCTAAAACTATACCCAAGGCTGTGAAAGTGCTAACTAAAGCAATTCGAAATGATCTTTTTTCTAACCACACTGAATTATTTACTATATCCGATTCCATTTTTGTTGAATCATATGACTCCTTTTCAATATTAACAGAATCAGGTTCTAAAATTTTCACAAAATTTCTCTCGATAAAATATAACTTTTTAGCTTAAGGATATTAATATTTCAATTTTTAAAAATATATAGGTGATGTTTCCTATATTTCATGACAAAAATGTAAGTTTCTACTGTAATTACAAAAAAAATTATTGGAAAGATCGAAAAGAATCATCTACTTTAAAATATTTCCTTAAGCTTAAAATATCTGCTTCTACAGATTTGGGTAAATTATTATAAACTTCCTTTGGATAATTCTTTAGAGAAAATTCTGCTAGCTGAAAAAGAATTCGATTAAGATTTTTTCCTGTTCTTGTTAAAGTATATTCAATCTTTACAGGAGTAGTTGAAACCACGCTTTTTTTTATTAATCCTGATTCTTTTAATTCTTTTAATCTCAACGAAAGCATCTTAGTACTTATTTGAGGATTTGTTTTTATAAAATCTGAAAATCTTCTTTTTCCACGAAAAATGTCTCTGATTATTTGCAGAGTCCATTTCTTTCCCAAAATAGTAAGTGCCACTTCAATGGGGCAACTTTTCATATTATCTATATCTTCAAATACTTCCAAATTTTTCACAAAATTACTAATTAGTTACTTATTAGTTTAAATAGTTTAAAAGTTTGTTACTTTATAATACTTTATAACATTTAGTAATAAAGGTAATAAAATACTAAAAAAGACAACTAAAAATGGAGAATATTATTCAGTTGAAAGAAGAAGTAGAATGTAATATAAATACTGCTTTTGATATGTTTACACAAAATAGGTTATTAGAGAGTTGGTTAACAACAAAGGCTGAAGTTGAACCAAAAGTCGGGGGAAAATTTGAACTATTCTGGGTACCTGAAAATCGAGAACATGATAGTACAATTGGCTGTAAAATTACAGGGATAGAGAAGAATGTTCATTTATCATTTTCATGGAAAGGGCCACAGCAGTATGAGTCCTTCATGAATTTTGCGGATCCTCTTACACATGTAATCGCATTTTTTACTCGAGAGATTAAAACCCCAAATAAAACAACTATTCATTTATTCCACACAGGCTGGGGAAATACTCCAGATTGGCAGGAAGCTCGTGATTGGTTTGAAAAAGCATGGGTAAATGCATTTAAAGTATTAAAAGAAAAAATCACGAGTAAAGAGATTCCTTAGAGAAATAGTTAAAAATAGAAAAAAATTTGTTACGTATCTTATAACTGCCAATTTGAAAAAGTAAACTTGTTCCTGGTGAAATAAGCGTGAATAATTTTGAGCCCCACAACGCAATACTGAAGACTATTAAACCAATAAGTGGTGCCTCTAATCTAAGAACAAGCTTATGCTCCAAACTCTCCTTTATTTCATCAATAACCCGTTCTTTTCCAAATTTTTCTTTTATCTCATTAGATGACAGATCTAGTTTTTTCCCTCCTTAATTTTAAATTATTTGTTGTTTTTAAACTTTAAATAATTATTCAAACAGATGTAAATATTACTATTTTTCCGTTATTGTGTAAATATAGTTCTCTATTGAATTTTATAATCTTAAAAAAAAAAAATTTCAAAAAACAGAAATAAGGCTTAAAATCTTAGATTTTTACTAAAGTCTGTTCACGGTTTTCATATCTACAAACATGAGATAAACCCCATTTCTTTGCTTTCTCCAGAAACTCTTCAAACATATATCCAATATTTTGTGGTCTGTGGGCATCAGAACCTAACACCAAGGGAATATCTCTTTGAATAATTTCTTTTACTATTTCATCACTTGGGAACTGACTACCGATTTCTTTAAGAACTCCTGAGGTATTAATCTCAATTGCCATTCCTTTATCTTTAATCGTATCTAATAGATCTAAAAGTTTTTGCCATGAATTTGGGGAATAATGGGGGGTATTTGGGCGAAATAAAACACGATAATTATCAAAATGGGCAATTACATCGAAGTAGTTTGTTTCTACTAACTTTTCTATTTTTTTTATATATTCTATGGTTATTTTTTCGAAACCATATTTTTTCAGAGCTTCAGAACCCTCACGCGGATCTATTACAATAATAGGGGATTCATGCCATTTTATATCATGAATTGCACCAAGTAAATAATCAACATCATCCATAAATGGTTCAAGAATTTTTTTTTGATTAGTTAATGCTCTTCCTGGAGTGGCAAAATTTAGTTCAGTAGATAATCGGATCCGTATTTTATTCTTACATTTCTCTTTCAATCTTTTTATCTCTTTAATATAATTAGGGAACTCCTTTACTTCCATAGAGGCTCTTTTGATTATTTCGGTAAATTGTGGATCGTCTATTATAGCACCTAATGGAAAATGATCTGAGATTCCAATTTCGCTAAAATTCTTTTTGATTGCTAGTTTTACGTAATCTTCAATCTCACCTAATGCATGTCCGCAACGTCTGTTGTGTGTGTGATAATCCATTAGTTTCATTTTCTGAACCATTTATATAATTTTCCAGTTATAGATATAAATATTAAATATATTAGAAAAAATTATTGTATTTACCATTTGGAATCAATCGAAACCTTAATATGTTGAAAAGAATTTATTTGAGTATTACAATTTATTAGGATAAGTTTCCTTACAAATCTGTCAAAAATGAAAAACACAAAAAAAATATTTTCAATTATTGGATTGTTAATTTTTCTGCAATTACTCTTCCAGAGTTCTATTCCATCTGTGAAAGCAAATAGTAGCATATCTACCCCATATTACCAAGATCTAGATATAAACGGTACATACGTATATAATGTAACTCAGTTTGGTACTGCTTCAGAATGGTGGAATTTCACTTCTTTTGAAGGCAACTGGGAATCAAATCCAGGAGGACAAATATCAATTAATTTTACTGGTTTTCATGATAAAGATCCCAATGATTGGGGAAATCTATTTGGAGACCCGATTCCGTGGTTGGATATTGAGATCCTTAAAAACAATAGTGGAATATTAACTACCAATTTTACCTTGAATAACAGATCTAACAGCGAAGTTGCAAGAGCGCTTGCTCTCGGTTTTAACTACTTCCAATCGGGGTTTTTAATACCAGTGCAAAATTTAACTCAAATAAAGAATTCAGCACTTAATCAATCAGATCCAGGGGGATTATTTGATGTTGTAGGTGAAGTAAAAGTAGAGGAAACGTATAATTTCTTCTATATTGGGTTTGAACAAATTGAAGGTGGACAAAAAACTTATATGATTTATGATAGAGAAACTGGTATACTTATATGGGCAAAAACCACGATATTTGGATATCTACTTGAAATTCAATCTTTAAATTTTACCGTAGATTATGATTCCAGTATAAAATATGAAGTTGCTAAATTTGGGGGAGATATTGGTTGGTTCAATTTCACTCCTTGGCCCGAAAATTCATTTGAGGGTCAATGGAAAACTACTGCGAAAGGACAAATAATTGTTAACTTTACAGGATTTTATGATAAAGATCCTAACGATTGGGGTAATGTATTCGAAAATCCAATTGCTTGGTTTGACATTGAAATAATTGAAAACAATTCCGGTATTTTGAATACCAATTTCACATTAAGTAATAGATCAAATAGTGAAATAGCATGGGCTCTCACTCTTGGATATAACAACTTCCAACCGGGAATTCACATAAATAGCATCAATAATCTAACCTGGGTAAAAAAGGTTGCTTTGCAGGAAGCTAGTGGTTTTGTCTCAGGAATAGCTAAAATTGAAGAAACCGATTTAACATTAAAAATTTCTTTCGAACAATTAGGTGATGGGCAAACAACTTCACTTTTATATGAAAAAATAACGGGAATATTATTATGGACCAATACTTCATTTAGTAGTTTTTTGCTTGAAATGGTTATTGAGGGTTACACACCATGGGAAAGCGAAGAAGAAGGACCCTTTCAACCACCTAACTATTTCCTAATTTTTCTACCATATATAGTCGTCACATCGATTAGTGTAGTTTCAATAGTTTCAATTCTTGCAGCATCAAAAGTTAACATTAAAATTAGGAAATTGAATAAATATTTCTTAATAGGAATAATAGCTACAGCTAGTTTTGCTTCATTTTTTATATATGCTACTAGCTTAGAGGTCGGAGAAGTTAATAGACCGCAGGAGACAGTCACCGATCTAACGCTAATTGTAGATTATGGTAACGGGACAGTAAAAACACAAGATGATTTCGATTTAACCAATTATAATACAACAGCTTTTAACGCTTTAATTAAATGGTGTGATGTAGAATATAATGAATTTGGTGAAATGGGTATCCTTGTTGAAAACATAGATGGAATTCAGGGAAATTGGCGTTATTCTATAAATGGGGATTTTCCAGGAGTATCTTCAAATAAGTATAACTTAAATAACGGAGATACTATCAAATGGGTTTATGGGTAGAATTTAAGTAATTTTTTTCTTTTTAACTTTTTCAGTTTAATAATTAACATTTTTTGTATGGATTTGTTTTAACACAGATTCCATTTCTCTGAAAGCTTTTCGTATTTTATGGAAATAATAGCCAAGTTTATAACCTTTTTTACATCTTGTAAAAAGCATAAAATCATTGTCAGCATCTCCAACTAGAATAATTGTATACCCTGAAGTTCCCTTTATTACAACATCTTTCAGCTCACCTTGTTTTAAGCCTTGACTGATTTTCTCCCCGAGAGAGATCAACGTTGCGGGGCTTGCACTATATATATCCCACTCAACTTCGGTTGCTTCTGAACTGGCAATTCTTATTCCTTGTTTTGAAACAATAGCAGTTCCTTCTAAATCAGTGGAACTCTCTAATACCTCCAATGTTCTCATTAATTCATCTAAGATTTGTTGACTGATCTCAATTTCAGCGTCTTTAGCTTTTTCTATTTTTAACACCTCTAATATATTTATAATGATTTTCAAGAATTTAAATATTTTTTAGATGAAAACTTCTTAACTCCTTGAGATATACGGGATCTCCTTTCTTAACGAGTTCATTATCCTTCTCAATTCCCACAATTATGGAGCCTTTGGTACCAAACGTATTTAATACTTTTGTGAAAGGGGGTTCTAAATCTTTTCCAATAATCTTTTTAGCCCCAACAGCACTCTGTGCTAAACCACTACAGATAATTCCTTGATTGTGGTCTGGGTTTTTAATAAATCCCTTTTTAATTTTATATTTGAAGAATAAAGGGGAGTCATAATGGATTTTTAGTATTTCTGCTGAACCCATAATTCTTAATGTTGTGGGAGGGAGATCTAATCGACTTAAAAGAATGACATGTTTCTTTTTTCTTATCAAGACTTTTTCATTTAATAAAATTACTGCTTTAAAACCATGATCTTTATTTGAAACTGTTGTTTGTATCCTTTTTTCACCCATTTCATAATAGGGGTAAATAAATCCGACAATTGTTAACATACCAATCGTGATATGAACCTGCGTCCCAAAACTAGTTTTTCGTGTAAATAATTTGTGATTGTTTACTTTTACTTCAATAATATCACAATAATCGAACGCTTTAGGATTGTTTGTAGCATAGCAACCACGATAAAGTTTTTTAATGTCTATTCCCTTTATGTTGATTCCAATTCGATCACCAGCTTTTGCAGTTTCTACGTTCTGATGGAAAATCTGAATGTTCTTGACCCTCCCTGAAGATTTGATAGGTATTATTTCGAGAGTCTGGTTTAATTTTAATTGACCCTTTAATAGAGTACCAGTTAGAATTGCTCCTATCCCTTTTATTGGAAAATAATGATCAATAGGAATTATTATATCTCCAACAATTTCTCGTTTTAAATTAAGTTTATCAATTGTTTTCGATATACCCTTTTTTAATTCTTCTAACCCTATTTTATTTTTCGCAGACACGGTAAATATCGGCACATTTGAACCAAATGAAGTAGAACCAAAAAAACGCCTAATTTTTTGAATTTCCTCTTCGATGTTCCCTTTGAAAAGATCAATCTTGTTAAGAATAACAATAATATTCTCGATATTTAGAGATTCTACCATTATAAGATGTTCCCCAGTTTGAACTTGAGGACCCTTGTTTATATCAATGACAATTAATGCACAATCTATAATCTCCACTGAAGAGGCACTTATTTTAATTAGATCAGCATGACCAGGACCATCTACTAATGTCACAAGGTACTCATCAAGAATAAAACTAGTGAATCCAATGTCAATAGTGATTCCTCTTTCTTTACTTTGGGGATGAGCATCAATACCTGCCGTAGATATGATGTCACTAAGACTTGCTGCCACAGCAGTCTTTCCAGAATCTATGTGACCAAATAATCCAACATGAACCGGAACTTTTTTACTTATGTCCATCCTAAACTAAGTAAAAATATGATGAAGGATATAAATTCCTTCTTTTTTATTGGAAAAGCTCTTTATTTTATAGGATTTTTATAGGTAAAATAGTTAACAGAATTCTGTATTCAAAATATCTAAATTTCTTTAAATTATTATGGTTCCAGAAATTTCAAAAATCGGACTCGATCAATTTAATTTATTATTTTGATTATAATTATATTATAATCTGTAAAACTTAATTTTTAAACCAAAGTGATGAATAAATGGCTAAATTTTGCCCCTATTGCGGTAAACCTGTCAAAAATACTGATAAATTCTGTATAATCTGTGGCAAACCTCTTCTGACAGATATTTCAAAAGGCGAAGGCAAATCCCAAATTAAAGATCTTCCGGAAGAAAAAGAACCTGATAAAATCGAGACAGAAATAAAAGATAACGAACCACAGAGAGAGGTAGTGAGCCTTACTAATAACGATAATGAAAAAAAGAAATCTAAAAAACAAAAGGAATTAAGTGATGTGAAACCACTCCCTGAAGAAGTAAAGGAACAGATGGTCTATTATATTGAATATAATGACATCCAATTAAACAAAAAAGTTTTAATAGAGAGATTAAATGAGATCTCAAAGTTAACTAAAAACCCAAAATATGACTATGATACTGATTTCAAGAAGGAAGTAAACATAAAACTCCAGGCTATAAAAACCTTAATAGAAGAAATGAAGGAGAAGGAAAGTGTGATAAAGAAAAGTTTAGAAGAACCCTTTATAGTCCAAAGAATTCAAAATAATATAGACACAAAAATATTTCAACTTGAGAATTTAAGTCGTGAACATAAATTACATAAAGTAGATAAGGAATCTTTTGAAAAATTAAGAGAAAAATATAAAAATGAAAAATTTGAATTAGAACAGGAACGAAAAACCTTAGTAGCGGGAATGAAATTGTGGATTCAAGATTTAAAATTGGAAAAAACAGAATTATCTGGTGAACGGAAGCTAAACAAGGGACGGTTTCATTCCAAAGAGATAGCTGAAGAGCAATTTCAAGGATTGGATAAGGAGTTCGACTTACGCATAAAAAAAATCAACACAAAAATTAAAACACTGGAACAATTAACAAAGTAAAGATATCGTAAAACTATTTTTATAATACAAAATTTATTACTTCGATCGATATGAGAAATAAAATTATTGGCATAATAATTTTACTTATTGCAATATCTCTTTTAGCATTAGGGATAGCACAGGGACAACAGAATTTAATTAATATTATTTATGATAAAATGACTGCAATTCCTTAAATTTAAGAAATTAAATTTCCCACTTCCCTTTTTTACTAGAACTCGAATTATCTAGAAATCCTTTCTTTTGAAAAATCTTTTCTTGAGACTTTCTTACTTTATTAGATTGATTATAATGTAGTTTACATAAATAAAGTCTACGAGTGGCACTATCTTTGAGTTTTAAACCTGCTTTTTCAATATATTTCTTCCAAGCATTCTCAGAAAGAGAGCGAATCGCATTCTCACTACAATCAATAATAGAACATATTCTAGTTTTAACCGTTCCTCCTATATCTCTTTTATCTCTCAGTTCCTTGGGAAGCTTCATGAATTTACACTTGCTAAAAACTTTTTTAGGAATTAATATTATGATTTTTAAATAATCTTTATCTTAAAATTTTTGCTATATCAAATGGATACCAAAAGCTTGATTTTCAACGAAAATCTAATAAAAAAGAAAATTTTTCCCTGTAATTCTCCTTTACGGACTTCTCTTACGGATAGTTTTTTTACAAAAGCAGCAGTTCTTTTCACAATAATCCCCCACGTAAATAAACCTTATGAACTTATTTTAATTCACCGCTCAAATGAGGGTACGAGACACAGAGGTGAAATGTCTTTTCCCGGGGGGAAATTTGAACCTGAAGAGGATAAATCTTTAAGAGACACCGCTTTGAGAGAAACCGAAGAAGAAATAGGTGTACCCCGTAGCAATATTAGAATAATAGGGTGCTTAGATGATTTTCCCACCATCAGCAAATTTATTGTTACCCCATTTCTCGGACTTGTAAGTAACTCTCAAGAGCTCAAAAGAGATGAAAGAGAAGTTCAAAAAATCCTAAAAGTTCCGATTGATTTTTTTATCAAAAAAATTAATTTCGCAGAACAAGAGTTTGAAGTAGGTGGTGAACGATTCCCTGTTTATTATTATAACTATTTTAATGAAGAGAATGGACAAATATATACTATCTGGGGAGTTACTGGCTTTTTAATAACATATTTCATTGAAAAAATCTACAATGTTCAAATCGGGTCAACTAAAGCAAGGAGACCAACATTGAATGATATAATAAAAAGACATCAATATTTAAAATAATAACTTCTAGTAAATTATCTTACAACGGGATTGAAAAATCCCTATCTTATCCTTTCAAGTTTAGTTATATAATCTGGACAATTTTTACACTCTGGAATTTTACAAAGAAACTGGATTTTTGGTAAATTACATGCTGGGTAAAAGGGACACTCAAGCATATTTAGTTCAATAATTAAGTTTTTACCACTGCTCATATTATTTTCATTTATTTGAAAGATTTATATTAAGAAATATAGCTCCAATTTCTAAATAAAGAAAAAAACGGTTATAATTTAGTAAATCTTGAAATAAATTAGTTTTATTTTGATGAGGATGTTTTATTAAACCTTATAATATCCACATAATATTTGATTATTAAGAAATGGTGAAAAGGTAGCTTTTTGATAATATTAAAGAATAAACTTCAATTAAGATTGAAAATTTTCTGCATTAATTTTTAATATTTAAAGTGAATAGTGTGTATTATGAAATATAGAAAAATGGGTTCGTTTGAGTGGGAGGTTTCTGCCCTAGGATTTGGAGCAATGAGATTACCGATGAATCAACAAATGAGGGTTGATGAAGAAGAAGCAATTAAAATGATTCGTTTTGCCATTGATAATGGTGTAAACTATGTTGATACCGCCTATCCATATCATAATGGTGAAAGCGAAGTTGTTGTAGGAAAAGCTTTAAAAGATGGATATCGTGAGAAAGTGCATCTCGCAACTAAATCCCCAATCTGGATGATTAAAAAAGCAGAAGATTTTGATACTTATCTTGATGAACAAATTAAACGGTTACAGACTAAACCGGATGTTTACCTTTTGCATGGGTTAAATAGAGATAGACTTGAAAAGATTAAAAGCCTAAACTTAATTGAAAAAATCGAACAAGCAAAGAAGAATGGCTTAATTAAATATATTGGTTTTTCCTTTCACGACAACTTTGAAGTATTTAAACAGATTATTGATTACTATAATTGGGATTGTTGTCAAATTCAATATAATTATCTAGATATTGAATACCAGGCGGGAACAAAAGGAGTACAATATGCAGGTAGTAAGGGTGTTGCTTTAATAATTATGGAACCTGTACGCGGTGGAAAATTAGCAATTCCAGATCGTGTGTTGAATAAAAAACCTGAAATTAAGGAAGTTCTAGATAAATCAAAAATGAAAAGAAGTATGCCTGATTGGGCTTTACAATTTGTTTGGAATCACCCAGAAGTTTCAGTAGTATTAAGTGGAATGAGCACAATGCAACAAGTAGTGGAAAATGTAGAATCTGCAAATAATTCTGGAGTTAACTCTCTCACAAAGGAAGAGTTACAAACGATTTCGGAACTACGTGAAGCTTATAGTAAGTATATAGTTATACCTTGTACAAGTTGCGGTTATTGCTTACCCTGCCCAAATGGGGTTTCTATCCCAAATGTTCTTCGATTAGTAAATGATCTCTACTATTGGGGAGGTCGAGGTCGACCGAGGTTGGCTTTTTTCTATAATAGAATGGCAAAAACAGACAAGGATCTCGAGAAAAGAAAAGCTGAAGGTGAAGAAGTTGAGGGTGCTGCCACCTTATGCATACAATGTGGAGAATGCCTTGAAAAATGTCCTCAACAAATTGACATCCCCTCTTGCATGGAAAAAGCTAATGCGTTATTTGAGGATGGAAAAAGCATATCGGAAGTATTTGAATAAATTCAGTGGCCCTTGACGGTTGGAATTTGATTAGATCGATTAGATCTCTAACAATAAGTGGTCTCCGACACTGGGCTTCAAACCCAGTTATCCTGCGGAGGGATAGGGGTTCGATTCCCCTCGAGGGCCGCCA
>JAEOTR010000035.1 GCA_016839705.1 Promethearchaeota archaeon
TGCGGCGTTTTCATTCTTTTTTGGCACTCGGACCCTTGATATTATGATAAGCTGGATAACTGCTTTCCTTTTTTGGGCTTTTATAGGTGCTCTGGTTTACTATATAATCATAAAAAAGAAAAGAAACAATAATTCAAGAAACTGAATTACTTTTTTATTTTGCTTCTTTAGAATATGTATACAACTTAACTAATGGGATATAATCTTTTTCAAGCTCATTATCAATTATTTGTTGAATAAACTTGTATTTTGGTATAAGGCCTGCGTTTTTCATTACTTCTTGAGCTTCAATGGGCCAATCTTCACTTTCCTTAGAATGATAATAGTTATTATAAAGTTTATTTGTTGGCGAAGGTTCTGTTCGATTATCTGGAATTGAAAAATCAACCATCACTTTACTATCTGTCCAATTCTCAAATATTTCGTTGTTTTCGGATATAATTAGTCCTAACCATCCACCAATTCCTAATTCTGATTTTTGGGGCATATTTTTACAGACATTATTGTAGATTTTTACACCGTTAGTATACACATCTAAATAGATACCATTATTTCTATTTGATAATCCTGCTCCATTAAGATAATTATGATGAATACTTGATTTCCCTACATTACAACAAGAGATATATAATCCCCCATAATCCCCCATATTTGCTTGACCTACATCAGAAACCTTGTTCCATGCATATTCAATGTTAGCAGTATGTTTTTTCCATGCAAGGAACCGCCAACCATTACGAACTGCAAGGGTAGGTACTTCCCGAATTTCATTATGGAATACTTTTACATTTCGTGAGAATTCTGAATATACAATAGCAGCCCCGATATCGTCAATTCCAGTATAACGCATATAATTATTGGTGATTTCGATTCCATCAAAAAATTTATCAGCGTTTTCCGGAAGCACCCTACTTTTATTTTCATTACTCACAATAGTATTTGTTTGATTGAGAGAAATTGCTGCTCGTGAAATATCACAGAATCCGTTACCGACAATTTTAAGATCATTCCCTTTAAGATCAAAGTGAATTGCATCGGATCCAATATGCATAAAAATATTTGAATTAACCATAATAGAAAATCCAGCGTTAATCTGAAGAGCATTCTCTGGTTTTGGTGGATTTGCTTTTGTAGGCTCTGTAGGTGACCCGGCAGTAATACCCATTTTCGTACCACCACTATATTCAAAGGTTATACCTTTTATTTCTATGTTACTTATTGGATTATGTTCTGTTCCGTTTAGAAGTATAAATGTTCTTAAAGTTGAATATATCATCTCTGAATTTGCTTTAAATCCATCACTTTCAAATGGTTTATAATAAATTATCGATTCCATACTATCAAGATACCACTCACCCTCATCTGTTAAAAACTCATATACATTTTCAAGAGCAATATCTGCATTAGAGATTACAAGACTATTCATCCAAATTAAGACAGCTTGATTCAGGACTCCTAAAGAACTCTGAGGGACTTTATAAGATTCGACACATTTAGGATTCAATATTAGTCTTCGACCTTTAATCTGGTCTACTTTACATGGTATATGTCTCCATATGAATTTTTTACTAACTACAATATCATTGATATTTTCCCATTTAGAAATATCAATATTTGGATCTACGACATTGACACCTTTTCTAGTATTTTTAAATCCATTCGGGTTCCAACCAGACCAAGCCCTCCTTAATCGTTTTCCTTTATACCAAAGATGTTCAAAATACAATCCTGTAGGTATAGATGCTTTCCAAATGTTTTGGTCAACATCATGCAGGGACCAGTTGGTTATAATTTGAGCACCTGAAAAAATAGGGGTTGAACCAGATTTATTTCCCCATCGAATTTTAAATCCATTAGAACCTGAATCTTCATTTGATAGCACAAAAGGAGTACTTAAAAAATAGGTACCTTCATCTAGATACACATTAATATCAGACGACATGTCCTGATTAATCTTCCTAACCAATTCTTTCGCTTTTTCAAGGGTACAGGGGGAACTTTCACTTCCATCCCCACCACCATTTGGAGTCACATAGATATCTTTCATTTTTCAAACTAATTTATTTTAGCGATAAAATTAACTATATTTATTGTTATTTTAATATTATTAGAAATCGTATAATTTAACAGGATAACCATAAAAAAGAAAAAAGAAAAGAAACTATAATTCAAGAAATTGATACCAAAAATTTTTAAAAACTAAAATAATGAATGAAGAAGCAGAAAAAGTACTTACATTGGTAGCTGAAAGAGCTCAGTTAGCAGAAAGTGTTGAAGGAGTTCGTTCTATTTTGTTTCATATGTATCGTTTTCCTTCTCTTAAGAATAAAATATTATCTCAAAAAACAGGTATTGCTATTCCCACTCTTGCTGCTGTCAGAAATGAATTGGTTAAAGCCGGTATTATTGAAAGAAGGAATTTTCTTGGGGAAAAAGGAAGAGAGTGGGTAAAGATAAATTTGAATCTACACTTTGAATATGATCCCCTCCCTGAAAACTTTAATAATCTTATAAAAGAGTTACCAGAAGAATTCTCGTATTTAAATAATATTAAAGATTATCTTGATAAACGACCTGCTCCAGAGTTCGCACTTGATCAATCCCATGCAGACATCTCGACAGTAATAAAAAAAACTCTCTTTTTAATAAAGCGTGGAGATATTGAGGGTAGAAACATCATTTTCTTGGGAGATGATGATCTCATATCTTTAGCAGTAGGTTTAACTAAATTAGCAAAAAATATTACTGTATTAGATATAGACAACAGAATTTTAAATTATATTTCCAAATCAGTAGAGGAACTCTCATTAAATGATTTCAAGGTTATATCACATGATTTAAGAGAGCCATGTCCTGATGATATAGTAAACAAATTTGATGTTGTGATAATGGATCCCCCTTATACTAATGAAGGGCTAAGATTGTTTCTAAAAAGAGCTAGTCAAATCTTAAAATCGAATATTAATATTAACGGTAAGAATTACTCTTTAATTGGTAAGAAATGTCTTCTCAGCTTTGGGAACAAACCTCCAGAACAAATGCAGAGATTGCAATTTTCGATATTAGATCATGGTTTTATCATTAATGAAATGATTCCTGATTTTAATCATTATAAGGGGGCTAGTATTATTGGAAAGTTTAGCCATCTCTATTACTTACAATCAATTAATAATCCCAGCAGTAAGTATAATCTCAGTCTTACTACAGGTCCAATTTATACATCTGAAGTAAAATCAAAAACCAAGTCTCAATTTATTCCTATTGGGTACCACTTTCTGGGAGAAATGCGTTTTACCGACCAAGAAATTTTATTAGACAATGAAAGAATACATAACATATTTATAAATTCTCTTATATCTGCAGATTTAACTATTCTCGATATATACCAACATAATTACCACCCTTATGGATACAGTTCTGTTACAATATTAAAAACAAGTCATGCTGCGATACATACATGGCCAGAACATGGATATCTTAGTATTGATATTTTCATCTGTGAAGAAAAATCTAAAGGATTGAAAGTATTAAAAATCCTGAAGAATAAATTTGATCCTGAAAAATCCGAATTTTTCTATATAGAAAGAGGAAATGAATCTATGATGAATTATGAACCAATCAAATTAGAATAGAAGTACCTCAAGAAATTCTTGATTTAATAGTTCTTTTCTGGTCTAAATTTTATGTCTTAACATAAACCATTCTTTCACTTGAGTTTCAGGGATTACCAACTCTTTAACTGTTTCAAATCCCAATTTTTCATAAAATTTCACATTTTTCAAGGTTGATGTTTCAAGAAATACAGGAAGTCCTTGTATATCAATCTTCTTAAGCATATTTCTCATTAAAGCATTTCCATATCCTTTTCCTTGATGAATAGGTTCTACCCCCAAACATTGTAAATACCAATGCTCCCCCGAAGCAAATTGTTTATGAGCGGCTTCATTGCATTTATTGACAGGATTAAACCTTTTTTGTACACCCATTCCCAATTTATACCCTTTTCCTTTAATAGCACATCTGAGTAGTCTCAACATCTTTGTATGATATTTTTCAAAAGGAATCCAGATAGCTACTCCTTCTAGGTTTGGTGAAATTGCATACACTTCACCCCATCTTACTCCATAACACATTGTCATCTGAAATATATATTTAATTTTAGCTTTCCTTTCATCATCATCAGGAAGAACATGAACAGAAACAGGATCATTATACAACGCTCGACCTAGAACCTCACCAACTTTAGATATATGACTTTTATTCAGTCTAACGATCTTATTTTCCATTGTACTCACTCCTTTAAATGATTCTTAATTTTAAAATATCTTTCAAAGTCACTTGGTTTTATAAAAATTTTAAAAACAGAGGGGAATATTAAAGATTTAACTAAAAAATAAAGTAATTAGATTCCAATGAAAAATGAGGATTATGTAACCTATTGCGGTTTATATTGTAAACTATGCGGAAAACATCAAGATATTCCTAAAAAAGCAAGTGATTTGAAAAAGCTATTAATTAAAGAGGATTTTGATGAATGGGGAAATCAGTTTAAGGAATATAATGATTTTTGGATAATGCTTAACAGATTAATCGATGTCGGAGATGATGAATGTTGTAAAACCGATAAATGTGGAGCCCCCTTCTGTGGAATAAGAAAATGTGCCAAAGCAAAGAAAATAGTAGCATGTCCTTTTTGTAATGAATATCCCTGTGAAATAATAAAACCCCTTGCAAAACGTGAAGGAACACTATTATTTGATGGCTATAGATTGAGAGATCTCGGATTAGAAGAATGGATTAAAGAACAAGAAATCCGAAGGGAAGAAGGATTTTGTTATGCGGATGTTAGAAGTGGGAAAGAATAAATCCCTAGATAAATTATAGTAGAAAAGAGGTAATTTATATTATTGGGATTTACTTTGATTTTTTCGGTACCCTAATCGATTCACGTTATGCAATTACGAAGGTTTGGTCACGAATTGCTAAAAGATTAGGAATGGAGATCGATTCTGATGATCCAAGAATATGGACGGGACTGCAAAAACAGCGGAAGGAGATGGACAAGATGGATAAACTTTCCATCAATTTATCAGAAGAGGAATGGAATTCCATAAATGTTATTTTCCTTGATAGTATTGGTGTTAAAAGCAAAGGGTCGAAGGAAATCATAAGTGAAGAATTTCAACTGAAGAATTTCTTTAAGACTTATCGCTTGTATCCTGGATGTAGAGAAACCTTAGAACAACTTAAAACTAAAAATATTAAGATTGGGCTGCACACACATGCTCCTCGTGACCCTTGCCAGTTAAAATTGAAAGAATTGAAAATTTTTGAATTTTTTGATATTTTTATTCACACTCAGGATTTCGGTTTTAATAAATCACATATAGAGATTTACCAGATTGCTTTAGATGCTATGAAAACTAGAAATCCTGATAAAATCTTTCATGTAGGAGACGATCTAGAATTGGATGTTAAAATGGCTCAGAAAGTAGGAATGACTCCCATTCTCTTTGATCCTGACAAGAAATATTCACTAAAAGACATTAGAGTTATTAGTGAACTACCCGAAGTATTGAAGTTTCTATAATATAACCTTCAAGATAGAACGAATGGAAGTTATAATAATTCAATAATCTCTCAATATTATTGTCTTTTTTAATATAAATTGTGAGTTTTTTACTTAATTTTCAATAATTAAAAAGGAAAAATATGTCTAATTCTATAGGAATCTTAAGAGAAAGTTCGTTTCACTCCGCTTTAAAGCAATGGTATAAAGAACCAGGAGACAAAATTGAAGAGCCTATTGATAATTATATAATAGATATTGTTCGAGACAACCTCCTTATTGAAATTCAAACAGGAAATTTTTCATCAATTAGGAAAAAGCTTGAAAAACTTACCGAAAGTTATGAAGTTAGGTTAGTTTATCCCATAGTGCGAGATAAAAAAATAGTTAAAATGGATGCAGGAGGGAATAAAGTAATTAACGTGAGAACTTCTCCAAACCATGGTACTTACTATGATATATTTGAGGAACTAATCAGAATTCCTCATCTTGTTCCTAAAATGAATTTTACTATTGAAGTGGTACTAGTTCAAATAAAAGAATTTCGTAAGAATGATGGAAAGGAGAGTTGGAGAAGAAAGGGTTGGAGAATCTATGACAGAAAATTAGTTAATATATTAGAAAGAAAGCTGTTTTACACACCTATTGATTTTCTAATGTTAAAACCTGCAAGCCTGAAAACTCCATTTACTAATGCTGAACTTGCATACTCACTTGAAAAGTCTGTAAGATTGGCCCAAAAGATGAGCTACTGTCTAAGAAAAATGGGAATACTAAAAGTTATTGGAAAACAAGGAAAAAGTTTTCTGTATAGCTTTTAATTGAAAGTCAAGAATACCTAATTTTAATAAATAACAGATTTTTGGGTTTTTCACTATAAATCGTATCTAATTACCTTATTATCTGGAATTAAGTACTTCTTAAAGTATAAAATTTATATTTGACTTCACATTAAAAAAAAGTACGGTTTATCCAATTTTGTAAACTAAAATCAAATTCAAAATTTCCTCAAAATTAAAAATTGAGTAAAAGACCATTGGTGCTAAAAATATGGTTCAAGAAAAATCTTTTATACCAGAAATTTGGACTCAAGAATTAACAAAAATTTACGATAGAGGTGAAAATCGCGTAAAAGCGGTGGATAAAATTAATATTACAATGGAACCCGGAGTACACGGCTTTTTAGGTCCAAATGGTGCGGGAAAAACTTCAACAATTAATATGTTGATAGGAGCAATTTCAATTACAGAAGGAAAAGCAAAAGTTAAAGGTGAATACGCAGGTTCTGTAAGAGCGCGAAGATTAATAGGTTTTCTACCTCAAAATCCCTCCTTTTATGACAGAATGACTGGAGAACAATATTTGAAATTTGTTGGGGAATTAAGTGGTTTGAAGAGAAAATATGCAAAAGAAAAAGCTCTTGAACTACTTGGAAATCTGGAGTTATTAGAGGCTCGATGCAGAAAAATCGAAAAATATTCAGAGGGAATGAAACAGCGAATTGGCATTGCTGCAGCTCTAATACACGATCCTGAATTATTAATAATGGATGAACCAACATCGAATTTAGATCCCATAGGGCGAGCTAACATTATTAAAGATATTAAAGAATTGTCAAAAAAAATGAGTGTATTCGTTTCTAGTCATATTTTATCTGAAGTAGAACAAATGTGTGAAAAAGTTACAATTATTAACAAGGGTAAAATTGTTCTAACAGACACGATTAAGAATATTAAAAAGTTATATTCAATCAAGGGGAGTCAGAACATTGTTATTCTTGATACTAGTTCAAATGAAAAAATAATACAACAATTAAAGGAAAGGGATTATATCACCAATGCTTGGATAGATGACACAGATAATAAGATACATATGATATCAAAGGATCTTGAAATGCTTCAGAAGTCTATTCCTAAAATGATTATCGAAAATGATATAATATTAAGAGAATTTCATCAACTTGAATCCTCATTGCAGGATATATTTATTGAAATAATAGAAGATGGGGTGAAGAATGAATGAATGCTCAAATATCCAATCCAGTAAATAAAAATCTTAGAGAAATAAAACCTTATACTACAGCTAGCTTTACACCTTCTTTCGCATTGATTAGAAAAACTTTAATTTTTGATTTGTTGACATTAAAAAGAATAATTATCTCTGTTTTCTTTATGGTGTTCATTCCTGCATTAATCTTGGCTTTTACACCACAGTATGTGCTTTCTGGAGAACAACATGTAGTACAATTATTAGGATTTGCTACATGGTATTATAATTTTGCTATAATGTTTCCAATTATTGTTATAGGTTCTACAGGACCCTTAATTTCTGAGGAATTACGATCGGGAACACTGTTATTTTTAGTAAGTAAACCTATTAGTCGAACAAAAATAATTCTTAGTAAATTTATCGCACTATTTGTATTTGGAACTACAATAAGCTTCCTAAGTTTATCTATCATTTGCATAATCGCAATAATGAAATATTCTTTTGTTGATATTGGTTCTTATTTGGGAATATTTTTTCTCTATGGGTTAATAATTACATTGTTTTTTGGGGGTATCACGATGGGCTTTTCATCAATTTTTAGTAGACCAAGAAATGTTTTACTTCTCCCTTTGGCATTAGTAATTTTTTCATTTCTTGTTATGATGATGTTTAAACCACTCCTACTATTCGCTATCGATAACTGGTATGAAGATTTATTTTTGTATAATTTCGACATAGGATATCATTTTAGCAACATTTTTTTGTGGATAGGAGAATCTTTTGATCCTGAAATCTTGAATTACTTTGCAATGATTTTTTGGATGTTTGGGATTACTAAAATGGAATTTACAGGTTATGAAATGAATTATGTAAAAACCAACTATTATCATCCTGTGGTTTCATTTTTAATTTTGATTGGGATTGCTGGAATGCTTATAATCATCGGAGTAATCTCCCTAAAAAAGCGTGATATTTCCGGATAATCTTCATATTTTAAATTTTTAAAAGATGAGGAAAAGCTTTCCCATTTAATTTATTATGAAATAAATGCTCCTATATTGATTCATCGAAGAAATCAGCAATCATTTTGTATAATTCTTCTTGATTTTTAGTTTAAGAATAAAATTGTATATCTGATACCTCTCTTTTAACGTCAGATTGAGCATTTATAATAAAAGTTTTAAAATAACCTACATAAGATAAAATATGCAAGTTTTAGGAATCATTGGCAGTCCACGTCTCGGTGGAAACACCGATAGTTTAGTTGATGAAGTATTAGCTGGTGCAGAAGAAGCAGGTGCATCTACGGAGAAAATTATATTAAATAAATTAAACATCAAACCATGTCAAGCCTGTAACACTTGTCATAAAACAGGTCAATGTGCACAAAAAGATGATATGGCTGATTTGCTGGATAAAATGCTACAGAGTGATCTTTGGATATTAGGTACTCCTATCTATTGGTGGGGTCCAACAGCACAGTTTAAAGCATTTTTAGATAGATGGTATCACCCAAAACACGAAGGATTCAAAGGAAAGCGTGTTATTCTTGTTATTCCTTTAGGAGGGGGAAATGAAAAATATGCTAGGCATACAGTTGGTCTACTTGAAGATGTATTTAATTACTTAGGTATTCAATTAGTTGAGAGTGTAATTGCTCCTGGTTTTAATCGTTATGGTGAGGTTAAAAATGATTCTGGTTTGTTAAAAAAAGCTCGTAAAGCTGGAAAAGAAGCAGCAGAAAATTTCGGGTGATTATTTAGTTATTATTGGTTGATAATAGCTTGAATCTCTTTCCTAGTTGCATGTTTATATAATGAAATTCTTCCATTACAAATAATGCAATAAGTTCCATAAGAATAAATTCCGTTCTGCTGAGCTTCTTTACAATCATTTAGTTTAATTGACTTAATTTTATTAACATTAGGTTCATTTCTCAATTCATCAACTAGATCAACCACATAAGGACATTGATCAGAGTATAATATTGTAACTCCCTCTTTATGGTCCTTTTTCTTATCTTCTGATATAGGATAGAACTTTGGTAACGGGATATTATCAGAGAATTTTTTAACATATAATTCAAAGTAAGGATCAATCTCATCCACTTTTTCAAATCCATGATTTAAAAATATTTTTGTATTCGGTAACCACCCTCCTTTAAGTGCAGACATCCCTACGACGCCAAGCATTCCTTCCTCTTTTGCATCTTTAATCACTAATTCTAAAAGTTGGGAACCATAACCATGCTTCTTTGCTTTTCCCACAACCCATAAACAATGGATCACCATCCATCCATCTGCCTTTATTCCTCGCCAATTATAATCACCAGGGATATATTCAACCATCCCACGCGAGGTTTCTCTATTTCCTTCCTTTACTATTAGTAATTTATATTTTAAACCTTCCTTAAAACGTTCTTTAATCCATTTCAGCTTGCTTTGATAACCATTTTGTTTTTTCTTGGTTTTTTTACAAAACATTTCCTGTTCATCAATATTCTGCTCGTTAATGTCAATAATTTTTGCCATTTTTCTTACCTCGATTCAAATATTATTAATAATAATAAAAAAATTAGAATTTAATTTTAAATTTGCAGGTGTCTCCACCTGTCATTACGGTTTCGATTATTTTGACTTCTACTGGTTTCCCTAAAGCTGACTCGTAAAATTCCTTATTGTGTCCCACACAACAGTAACAATAGGTTTGAGAATCAATTGGTTTAGTGGCAGATTTGATTATGTTGTAACATCTACGATGTCCTCCAATGATAGTCTTATTGTTTGATAATTCAAAAAACGAACTCCGTTTATATTTTTCTTGTAATTTATTTACAAAGCTTTTTATAGAATCGGATTCATTTTTTAGCTTCTTTACTGTGTTTTTAAAATGAATACTGCAACTTTGACGTCCACTTTGTTCTAAAATATTGATTGTGGATTCATGACCAATTTCCCGTTCAAGTCTTTGAATCATTCTCAAGACCCATTGAGCCCTATTAGCCCCACTCAAAGAAGGAGAATAATCTTGAAACATAGCATTTAACATCTCTTCATTAATCTCTTCTGCAATATTTTTTGCTATTCTTCCTAAATTTCCAACACTGGGGATCGTCGGACTCAATTGGTCAACCTCCTTTTACTCTGAGATTTCTTCGAAAAATCCTTGTTCTTGCCACCATACCATCCCATCTTCCATCCAATCTGGCCAATCTTTTAACCATGGAGCAATATGACAGTCCCTTATTCTATCACAAATCGGAAAATAGGCCTTTAAATCTACGATGGGTGTACCGTTAAAAGCATCCAACCCGTCCACTTTTACCACACCATTTTTCTGATCTACATTTATTATGTTTGTTGCCGTTATTGCAATTGGATTGGGACGATATTCCGCTCGTGTAGCAAAAATTCCCGTCTCTTTCGGATTTTCACCATAAGGTGGAATTATCGACCACTTATGTTGATCTCGTATCTCTTCAGTATCATTTTCATGTGCCCACCATAAAACAATTACGTGACTGAATTTATCTAGTGATTTTAAAGCCGATCGGTACTGCTTATGAATATCAAGATAAAAATCCGTGTTTGATGGATCATCACCTTCAACTCGAACAAAACCAATCGGTTTCATTTTTATTTCTTTTCCTATCATTTAAAAAACCCCTCGTTGGTAAATTCTAGGTATCTAGATTTATATTTAAATCTTCCGATCTTTCTAGGATTCATTCATTTTAAATAGGAAACTTTTAAATATATTGAAGTTTATTCTATAATTAAAGAAACAAAACTTTTAGGATCAGTTTGATTGAACCATCTATTCTTGAGGATAAAACGTTTAAGCTGTTAGGTTGTGTATTTTTTGGAGATCCTTTCCATTCAGCTAAGGAATGGTCTTCTGAAAATGAAATTGGAAAACTATGGCAAAGATTTGGTGCCCTTTCTTATAAGTATAACCTATTGTTGAATAAGATTTGTAGCGATAATGATATCGCATTGGAATTGCACTTAGAACCAGATGAATTTAAGGAAACTAAGAACTATTATGTAATGGTTGGAATGGAGGTTAGTAATATTGATGAAATTCCATTGGAATTGTTTTTAAAAATTTTACCAAAGACAAGTTATTTAGTCTTCACTACGTCTATGGCAAATAAATTTGAATTGGGTGCTTTCATATACAAAGAATGGATGCCAAAAAATAATTTTAATCAAGCATTTCCTTACGTTCTTCAATTGTATGATCGTCGTCGTTATAAAGGTCTTGAAGATCCTGAAAGCGAGATAGATTGGTATATCCCCATTAAAAAATTGTGATTGAATTTGGAAGAAAGAAAAACAATATACGAATTGATAAATGCGTTCGAAGTGTCATTTGACGAAATTTTAATGCTATTAAAAGCAATAAGCAATAGTAAAAGACTTACAATTCTTATATCATTATTAACTGGGCAAAAATCTTTTGCTGATTTAAAAGAGTATACAAAATTACAGAAAACAGCCTTATCCAACCACCTAACAAGGTTAATTAACTCATCACTTATATTTCGACCAGACTATAATAAATATCAATTAACTTCTGATGGAGAATTATTCCTTCGAGCATTAGAAGCAACATTTAAAAAGTCTGAGATAAGAGAGAAAATACAAACAGAAGGTTTACAGCGAAGACAGTTTTCAGAGACATTTATTAAGTCATTTTTTGGTTAATATTTTAAATTTTTAAATATCAACCCACTATGCTAATATAAGGAAAAAATAACATTTCTTAGTGAGGAATCAATGTCAGAACTAAAAAAAGTTGCTCTATGGATGTTTGGTGATTTTAAGACACCGGAAGGTTTTTGGTATTCACATTATATACATATAATTGATGGTTTAACTGAAGAACAATTATTTTGTGTCCCCGATCCTAAGAAACTACCAATTATATGGCACATAGGACATATAGCTCATCGCGAACGAAGTCATATCGGAGCTATTATTCAAAAACTTAAAGGTAATATTATTCCCCAGGGATATGAAATTTTTGGCACAGATTGGTGGCCGATTGGTGAGATTCGCAAATCTATCGATTCAGTTAAAAATGTAATAAGCTGGGCTACTGAAGTTCGTATTCAAAGTCAACAATTTATCTCTTCACTTAGTAATGAAGATTTTTATTCTGCAGTTGAAACAGGAGAAGGTGAATTGAGTGTAGCGCATTGGCTTTTCATAACTACATCTCATACAGCACTGCATTTTGGAAAAATCCAACTTTTAAGAGCATTACTTGAAGATAAACTCGATTCTCCTTGTTAAAAAAAATTGTTTTATTCTAAACCTTCTACATCTAATGGTGCACGTGGTGGACTCCTGCTGTATTTGACTGCGGGATATCCTAATGTCATAGCTCCTAGTACGAGACCTTTAATTCCTATTATCTCCAATATCTCTTCCTTTTTGATAGAAATGGCTCCTAAAAGAACGTTCATCCAACAAGTTCCTAGACCAAGACTTTCCGCCGCAAGTTGACCATATGTAATAGCAACACCAGTATCAGCACCCCATACCGCATACATAGTATTATTTGGGGCTTTTGCTTCATAATAGAGAATTATAACAATTGGAGCTTTATTAAATATATTTTGTCTATCCATCGATTCAAAATATTTCTTTGCTTGTTCATATGAATTAAATCCCCAATATCTATACATTGTTCTTGATATTATATCACCTAATTCTTCGATTTTTTTTGGATCTGAAAGAACTTTATATTTCCATAACCTTGCGTTACCACCACTTGGAGCATACCTCATTGCATTAAATACCTTATCAATTAACTCTTTTGGAACCATCTTCTGTTTATAATTCCTGGTTGAGCGGTTCATTCTTAATAACTGCAATGTTTTTTCATAAGAAACAATAGGTTCTGAATAGGTCTCTACATCATCTTCCCAGTTAAAACTGCGTATTATTGCATCTTCTGGACAAGCTGCAATACAATGTCCGCAAAAAATACAATTATTTGTGATGTTTTCATATACAATATTCCCAGATGAATCTTCGTGAAAATACCTTCTATCACATACTTTTAAGCAGATTTTACACTTAGAACACAGTTCTTGATCGATACCTTGTATTGACATAGATATTAAAGATTTGGTAAGAATATAAAATTTTTTTCAAAATCTCTAATTTTTGATATCAAGATTTATTCTAACTTAACTTCAATTTATATCAGAATATCTTTGTTAGAATCCTAGACATTTCTATTCTTGTTGAAATATAAAAGAGAATTATTCTGCTTGACAAAGAGGACAATAATAAACTTGTCCTCCTCCTACACTAAGTTTCTCTATGCCTGAACCACAATCAGAACATATTTTTCCCTTCATATTAGGGCCCATAGCAGGTAAATATTGACCTTTCTTACCAAACAAATCAATAAACTGAAATTTCCCACCTAATCTTATTCTATCATCAACAACATTTTTGATAGCCCTAAAAAGTGCTCCCTTTTGTTGTTCGCTTAATTTCGAACCCTTTATTTTGGGAAAAAGCTTGGCCCTATATATAATATCTTGAAATGCACTATTAGATAAACCAACAAGTATGGCTTCCTTTCCAACAAGAATGGATTTTATTCCCCTATTCGAGTTTTTTAGTAATTCTGAAAAGTGATTAGAAGTAAATCTATCTTCGAGTGGAGATAAAACATCGGAGAAATCGCGTTTATATAGATAAGAATGTTCTAAATCGCTACTTTTAACAGTGTATATAAGTCCCATCCCTTTAAGCCTTATTGTGAATATGGTTTCATCAGTAAAAATGATTTTCATATGTAATTTCTCTGATAGGTTTTTGTTATCTTCATGATATAATACTATCCCCCCATATTCAGGTCCAATCAAAAGATTAACGTCCTTATTTAATATTACACGAATCAAATTTCCTCTCGAAATAACAGATATAATTTTACAATCAACAAGGAGATCAAATTCGTCTATATTCTTATTTAGAAACCCAATTTTCTGTAACCTTTCATAATCATAAAGATCATAAGACTTAATCTGTTTTCCTATCAATACCTTGTTCATCTGTTCAGCAAGGATGTATGCTTCTGGTAGCTCAATACTCATTTGAAATACCTCTTTTCAATTTTTTTTAGGTATTAACAATTTTAAAGTAAAATTTATAAGATTCTAATATTTCAGATTACTTTTTTATATTTAATAATTTCATGTCATAGCAATTACTAAATTATAATCCATTAACTCTTAAGTCATCCCACTATTATTTTTATAATAACTATATAACGTGAAGTATATGTCAGTAAAAAAAGGAGAATGGATTAAAGTCGAATACACTGGAACTCTTGACGATGGGACAATCTTTGATGGCACAGGAGTAAATGGTGGCAACCCTCTTAAATTCCAAGTAGGAGCGGGGCAGTTAATTAAGGGTTTCGATGAATCTGTTCTAGGTAAAGCTCTTGGTGAAGAATATTCAATCAGACTCGAACCTTCCGAAGCATATGGTGAACTCAAGGAAGGAATGACTCAAAAAGTTCCAAGAGCACAATTTCCCAAAGGTATCGAACTCCAACCAGGTTTGATGTTGATGGTTATGGGACCACAAGGTCAGATGCCTGCTTCAATAAAATTAATTGAGGAAGACAGTGTGATTATTGATTTAAACCATCCGATGGCAGGAAAGGTTTTGAATTTTAAAATTAAAATCGTCGAGACTAATTCTGAACCGGAACTACCAAGTGCATGTGGTTGTGGGTGCGAAGATCAGGCGAACAATCAAGATAGTTGTGGATGCGGACACGATCATGCAAACAATCAAGATGGTTGTTGTTAAACCATAAATTGAATTTAGATATAGAGTTTATTTTTTTTCTATTTATTATTCTTATGCCTTCAGTTCTATTTCGGTAGATCTTTTAGAAAATTATCCATTTTCTGTCTATATTCTCGGAATGCTTTTCGCCCTTCGTCTGTAAGGTTGATTCTTGTGTTTGTCTTCTTACCCTTCAATTCTTTCTTAACATTGACGTAACCGGCATCTTCGAGTTTACTAAGATGTGATGAGAGATTACCCCAAGTCATTCCAATTCGATTTTTTAAGAAAATAAAATCTACCTCCTTGACGACATAAAGATTAGCTATTATCATTAATCGAGCGGGTTCATGTATTAATTTGTCAATAGGAGGGAGTGTGGGAATGTCTTGATCTTTTTTCTCTGCTTCTTTAGCCATTAGTACCCTCCTATGCTTGGTCTTTTTTCGGGGAAGGATATTCTTTTAAAAACCGAACGAAAAGAACAATACCCCATGCTGTTATTATCCCTCCGAGTGTGCAAAAAGTAATAATAGAATGAAGAGGAGAACCTACTATCGGACGAAGTAATTCTGCTAAGGATAATCCTAATCCACCCATAATTGCGATAATATACAATCTTTCAAACTGCAGAAAGTAGGCTACCACACATATCGGGAGCATAATGAAAAGTGTTCCGATAATTAACATCGTTGTAAATGCATTAAGTCTTATGTTTAAACCGCTAAATGGGAGAAATAAAAAGATTACATTTAAACCAACCATAAAGAACAAAAAGATTGCCAATTTTACCTTTTTTATTATTCTCTTTTTACCAAATCGAACAAACCCAATCCGTGGGATAGTTATCAATTTCTTACCAATGAAAAACAAACCAAATGCCGAGAAGTTCCATATCATTAATATTAGTATAAGACTAAACGTGTCTTCAAGCCCAAAAAGCTGGGGAATTGTATAAATTCCCATTCCCATGAATAACAAACCAAAGTATATATCCCATAACCCATCTTGAAAAGTCGATCTCCATGCTTTTTTCTCAAGGTCTTTTAAATCGATATTTTGTGTCATTTTTAAAGTACCTCTTCTTTTGGTAATGGATATTTCTTTAAAAATCGGATAAAAACTACTATACCTATACTTAAAATCATAATGCTTACGATTCCAAACGCTAGAAGTGAATCAAATGGTTCTGGGATAAGAAAAAGTGCAAATAACTCATCAAGGAAGAAACTTAATCCTAGCAAAAATGCGATAGCATATAATCTGTTAAATTGAAGAAAATAGGCAACAAAACATAATGGAAGTGTGAAAAATAATAACCCAACGATTAAACCATATAAATATCCAGGTAAATTAAAATTAATACCTATTAAATAAATGATTAATAAAAGAAAAAAGTTGACCGTTAAGACCGCAATTGTTTTAAACTTCCGCTTTATTCGCGAAAGACCGAATTTGACTTTCCCTAATCGGGGTTGACTTACATATTTTTTGGCGATAAAGAAAAATATTAGACCTAAACCAATAATTGAAAATGCTATAATTGAGTTATATGGAAAGGGTAAAACCTCATCAAGAACCACACCAATAGTAAGACTTAAATGTAAAATCCCAAAATATATCTCAAAAATTCCATCTTCAAGTGTAGACTTCCAGGCTTTTTTCTCTAGTTCTTTTAAATCAATATTATCTGACATTTTTTCGTTTTTTTATAATTTATTAAAAATATTAAAGAGGTTTAGTTATGATTATTTAATCTTATATTCATCTACAATCCATTATATCTTTTTATTTTAGAGTTGATAAAAAAAAAGATTTCAAAGTAGATATACATCTACTCGATTTTATTCAATTTCTTTAAACCAAAGTATAGCAATGGAAGACTGACTCCAGTGTTGTAAAGAAATATCACCCCATGCATTAATGATATCATTATTTCCAACGTTCCCGATTCAAGGAAAAAAATTAATATAATCGGTAAAAATAATATCGGTTGTAATAGGATCATTGAAAACATAGCATTTCCTTTCATGTTTGAATCTTTTTCTCCATATGCCGGAGAAAGACATTGAATACCCATAGCTTGGCACATAGAGATCTGGGAAAATAATAAATATTCACTAAAGAAGATCACAGCACTGATGATATCGAGGTTTGCGAAGATTGAAAAGAGGGTTGTGATAAAGATCGCTATGAAAGTGTTTAATACAACCATTGCTAACAAGTAAGAATATACTAGTCCCTTTAATCCTCTTGGAGATCTCTTGTAAACCCATAATATATCCTTCGAATCAACGAAGGCTAGATGACCTAGCATCATACTTGCTACACCACCTCCAAGAGCAATAGTCATTGTTGTAGCTAAAGTCAAACCAAGCACATCATTTCCCATTCTTGAGATAAACCATGATATAAATCCTACAAGACCGACTACGTATGCAATTCGTGCAAAGTTCGCTTTTTTTCTCAAAAACCTCTTTAATTGCATAATTATTAAGCCTCCCCATTTACGACCTGAAGCTTTTCTCACCATAATATAAAAGATGTTATCATGCTCAATTATGGTCACACTACTTTTTTCTGTTCCACTTTCTAAAGTATAGAATGATTCAGCTTTCTTATAAGAAATATATAAGATTGAAACTGGGACAATAACAACTAGAAGAAGACTTATCCATATATTTAGAATAAATGCATCTAATAAGATGGGATCAATGCTATATAAGATTAAATTAGAAAACCAGAAAGATGGATAAAATGCGAGCCAGTTTTTTAATTCGGGATGAGCCAAAAGAAAGTTAAGGAAAAACATTACTGCATACATTATGACCACTAAAAGAATCGTAAAAACCCAGATCAACGCCTTCCCTAGATCTCTAGCTTTTTCACTTTTAGAAATTTTATGTTCAAACCAACTGGCAATAATTGTACCAATTAGACTTGCAAAATAAACAAGACCAAATCCAGATCCATATATTGTAATGTATTGGATGAACGTTAAATCTATTAGAGGATTAATTAAGCCTACCACAACTGGGGCAAAAATTAAGACTGCCATAGTGTAAATTGGGGATTTACCTAAAAACTCTCCCAGAAATATATCATTTGCCTTCACAGGTGTCGATATCAATGTTTCCTTGAACCCGATTTCACCTTCTCTATAAACATTATTTAGGGGATACATCACGAGCATTAAAAACAACATCATCATAACAGATTCAATAATCAGTGCTACAACAGGTTTGAAAACACTAGAAAATTGGATGGCTAAAGTTGGGATAAACAAATCAAATAGAAATGGTGCTGCAATAAATGCCCACAGGAATAACAGCGAGTATAATATTATAAAGAATAGTTTACGGTGGTTTCTGAACTTGCTTGTTCTAAGTTTTATCTCATTCTTTGCAATTATCCTCCATAAACTTTTAGTTTTGAGCTGAATATTAAGAGAAATTTTTTGGGTACTCTCATCAAAAGGCTCACCAAGCTTTTTTTCAGTCGTTATAACTGTCATTTTTGATCTACCTCGACTTCTTATTTCTTTTCTTTCGATTTCTTTGCTTTTTATTTTTGGTTTCGTGATTGTTTAAGTTTTCGTCTCTCCAAGCTAATAAATCATTGATATGAGATGCACCTGTAATTTTTAGATATGCATCTTCCAAGTCTTTAGCACCAACAGATTCAATTATCTCTTTTGGAGTACCTTCAATTTTTAACTCACCATCAACAATGATACCAATGATGTCGCATAATTCCTCAGCGGCATCAAGAAGGTGGGTACAAATGAATACCGTTTTATCTGCTTTCCTTGCGAGTTCAGAAATTAGATCTTTAACCATTCTGGCTGCAGCTGGATCTAAATTAGATGTGGGCTCATCTAAGAATAAGATTTTTGGATCTTGGATCAAGGCCGCACATAAACAAACTTTCTGTTTCATTCCTCTAGAATATCCTTCTAGAAGATCATTTCCTCGACCAACTAAATTGAACATCTCTAACAATTCCTCAATGCGAGCAGAAATTACATCTCTTGGTAAGTAATATAACTCACCGATAAACTCTAAGAACTCTCTAGCAGTGAGTTTTGAATATAAACCAGGAGATTCTGGTAAAAACCCACATATCATCTTCACTTTTTCACTTTCAGCTATAATATCATATCCTCCTACTAAGGCATCTCCTGAAGTTTTAGATATAATAGCATTAAGAACTCTGACAGTTGTAGTCTTACCAGCTCCATTTGGACCAAGTAATCCATATGTTTTCCCATAGGGAATCTGTAAACTCAATTTGTTAACTGCAAGAACTTTACCAAAATTTTTAGTAAGATCTTGAGTCTTAATAGCGTATGCTTTACTCAATTTTTTTACCTCCTTTTATTTTTTTAATTTTATATTTTTCATTTTAAATTAGAAATCATAATATAATAGATAGAATTAAATTCATGCTCTCAGTGATGATTAAGCATGAGATTAATACCCATAATACTTTTCTATATCGAAAGGTTCTGTTTTCTTCTACTGCTAAACGCCTTTTAGTTTCCACATAAATTGCAGGTAAAATTATGAGAAATAGCGGTATCATATCTCTCCCACCAGGTGGAAAATAAAAAATGTTATAAATGAGTAATACAGCACTCACAATATCTGAAATAATCAATGCTGCTGTTAAGCCCCGTTCAGAAGTGTTCAAATTCAACATCTTTGATTTATTTTTTTAATTTTGAATTAAGTTATTTTTTGATTCGTACCTTGTTCTAGTTCCTAACCATAAAAAGAGAATAACAGCTACACCATAACTCATTATTAAAGTAATGAAATACAGAAATACATTGTAAACTGCTATCTCCAAGCTCACAATTATAAGCTGTATACCTAAAGGAATGAAAATACTAACTAAACCTATAATTATAAAACCTGAAAAGCCATATAATATCGGTTTTGTGTTTTTTTTTCGTACAAGAACAACCCACTCCACATCCCGTTTCCTAAAGATTTGCCATAACGCATAAAATAGTACCCCAAAGCCTACGATGAAGATCGTCCAATAAATAAAATCATAGGTTAGAGTTAGTTTACTATTAGCTATTATGGTAACTAAAGGTCCTGAAAAAGAAATGAAATTTAAGATTCCATGAATTATGATTGAATAAAATACGTTGCGAGTTAGAATATAAATTAAACCTGAGGAAAACCCAATCAAAAATACAGCAGTTATATGCATTATAGTCCCTGTAAGATTTCCACTTATTAAATCATCTGGTAGGTGTGCGAGAGCAAACAAAAGACTTGAAGATAATATCGCGGTTAAGGGATTCATTCCCCGTTGTTCCAATAAAGGAACTAATAACCTACGGTAGACTAACTCCTCATATATAGGGGCTCCAATTGTAAGTGGAAGATAATAGATCAAGATATTTAAAGGGTTGGTCAAATGCTCTGGACTTAATAAAATATTAGTATACCCACTCTGAGGACTTAAATTGAATACTCTAAAGATAAAAAATAAAATAAAATTTATACTGACTATGAGCGTAAAAGTCCCACTTATAAGAAGTACTGTTCTTACTGAATTTAAAATAGTTATAGGATGAAATTCCGAATTTTTTGCTTTAAATAAAGGAATAAATACATAATAAACTATGAAAATCCCTATAAATTGAGAAAGAAACAAAATTAAAAGGTTGGTTACTGCATAGTCAAAGAGTAAGTAAAAATCTGTGAGTACCATAATAAATGAGATTAGAGTGGGTAGAAAACTTAATAACAATCCTCCAACTCCAACCACCATCGATGCTGTGAAGAAATTTAAAAACTTTCCGTTTCTCTCTTTAATAAGTATCAATCTAAAATCCCTCCACATTATTATTTATTGATTTATTCCTTTCATGTCTAAATCTTATTAAAAAACCAAGATTCATCGTTATAGATAACCCTGTGAATAATCCACTGAAAAAATCTATGATTGGTTTCTGACCTCTAAAGAGATCTAATAAAAGAGAAATAATCAAAGACACAATGCCAATCACGAGCAGAATTTCTTCATTTTTATTGTAAAGCATAATAACATCTCACTCCTTCATTTGTTCGGTCTTTTCTTCTCGTTTCATTAGTTCTTCCTCTCTTTTTCGAGCGATTATTGGAATCCAGATAACAACAGAACCCGGGAAAAATATAAAAAATGGAAAATATGTATCAACGTCTCCTAAAATAATAAACATCAAATATGCAACACTCGAAACAATGATGATAATAACAATTGCTAAAATAGCTCTTTGGTATTTATCCATATTTTATCCCTTGTTTTTTCTTTTTGAACCTAACCTAAATTGAATTAATATATAAATTAACTAGATCTACTTTTGATCTCTTATCCTAGCGAACTTTGTATTACAAAGCTCCCAAGTAAAATAAATCAAATTTTATATTTAAACTTTGCGGTACAAAGCACTTTCTGTGACAAAATTAAAAAAAATTTAGTAACAGATAGTCTCCTTATATCTTAAAAATTAAGATTCAATTGAACTCTTCAACGTAACAAAAATTTTTCTTTTCCCCAATCACAAGTTTTACGTGTGATTTTGTGGATAAGGTATAGCACTTTTTATTCTTATTAGTAATATTATTATTTTATCGATGATTTTTGACATTATGGCCAATAATAACAATATTTATGTCATCGGTGTCGGGATGATACGGTTTGCCAAATTACCCGGAAGGACCATGAAAAGCATGACCGGAGAATCGGTAGAAAATGCGCTGAAGGATTGCAATCTGGAAAAGGGCGACCTTGAAGCTGCTTGGTTTAGTAATTCTGGTTGGGGTCAGTCGGAATATCAGCACTGTATCCGCGGTCAAGTCGCTCTTAGTGCTAATGGTATTGATAAGATCCCCATGACTAATGTAGAAAATGCTTGCGCTGGGGGAAGTACAGCATTTCATAATGCGTGGCTTTCTGTGAAGGCGGGTGTGTATAATGTTGCTTTAGCTGTCGGGACGGAAAAAATGTATTTTGATAAACCTCCTGTTGTTAGGAGTGGAGGTATCCCAGGAATGGGAGCGATGAGCGGTTTTATTTCAGGGACTGATGTGGAGGAGACATTAAAGATGATGAATCAATTCAAAAAACAGTTAGCAGAGGGCGAAAAGAAGCCTGAAAAAGAAGAAAACAAGGAAGGAGAGCCAAAAAAAAAGAAAGACCATTCAATTTTTATGGATTTTTATGCACTCGGCGCCCGCGCTCATATGAAAGCCTATGGTACTACTCAACGTCAACTTGCTGCAATTGCTGCAAAAAATCATAATAACTCGACAATGAATCCCTTAGCTCAATACACTTTCCCTCAAACTATTGAACAAGTTATGGAAGATTATGTAGTTTCCTATCCATTAACAAGAGCCATGTGCGCACCCACTGGAGATGGTTCAGCAGCAGCCATCCTTTGTTCCGAACAATATTTAAAGGATAATCCAAGCCTTAGAGATCGAGCAATTTTAATTCGAGCTTCAATTTTACAATCTGGTGCACGACAACGGTTTAATCAAATAGAAATAGCTTCTTCTGCTGCCTATAAAATGGCGGGTCTCGGTCCAGAGGATATCGATGTATCAGAAGTTCACGACGCAACAGCATTTGGAGAACTTCACGCAGTTGAAGCTTTAGGTTTCTGTCCTGTTGGTCAAGGTGGTCCGTTTGCTGAAAGTGGTGCTACGGATCTTGATGGAAAAGTTGCTGTTAATCCTAGCGGAGGATTACTAGCTCGTGGACATCCTATAGGAGCTTCTGGGGTTGCACAAATGTATGAACTGATAACACAATTGCGTGGAGAAGCAGGTGAAAGACAGGTTAAAAACGCTAAAAGAGCTCTAGCTCATAATGGAGGAGGAGACCTGGGGCCAACGGCAGCTGCTCTGTGCATACACATTTTCGAGAAAAATTAATTTCTTCTTATTTTTTTATAAAACTCTTTGTATTAGAATTGCATACTAAAATGAATTACTGAATAGTAGTTTAAATATAAAATTTAAAAATAGAGTAAAAAAAAGATATTACATATAGCCTTTGATTTCCCTTCTTATCTTGTATGCTTCTTTCTCTTCAAGATATCGAGGGTTTAGTCTAAGGACAATCTCGAGCATACTAAGTTTTTGCTCGTTTATTTCAGTTTTATTTAATTTTTTAAATATTGACATTTTTTTATTATCACTTTATTTTTCTTTGTTACTATAAATATACAAAAAAACCTATTTTAATGCACTCTATAATAAGTTTAAAGTATCCTTAAGAACCTTAAACTTTCTTCCCTTTGAATTCTAGGATTTCCAGGATTTTTAGTGCGGTTTAAATAATTACCCAAAATTCATTTAAATTTTTTAAGGATTTAAATATAAATGCTAAATTATTACTTATTATGGATCTAATTTACAGGAAACTACAAAATTTAGGCGGCTCACTATATGTCAGTTTGCCTAAGATATGGACTAATAAATATCAATTGAAAGAAAAATCACCAGTTGCGCTTGAAATTCGAGATGATGGAACAATAAAAATCAAACCTAAAATTGAGCAACCGATTGAAGCATTAAAGGAGGATGTTGTGTTAGAAGCAGATCAATATGTTATATGGGAATTGTTAAAAAAGAGTCTTGCTGGTGAAACTAATATCCTAATAACTTCTGATAAAGAAATTAACAGGGCTTTAAGAAAGAATATTAGGAGATATGTGAATAGGCTCCCCAATACAGAAGTTATTGAGGAGACAAAACATAAAATGGCGATTCAAAATTTTGGGTATAAGGAAATTCCTACGAAAAAATTAATTAAACGTTTATTAGATATCGTGGCTAATATGTTCGAAGATTTACGAAACGACTCCTTAGATGATTTGCATGGTAATTTCGAACAATTGAGGAAATTTTACTTCATTTTAGTCATTCATATTAGAACTTATCTTAGGACAGGAATTTATATTTCATCAACTAGTGATTTTACCCCTCTTGAAGCTATGGATTACCGAATGCTTTGTGAAAAGAATCAAGAGATAGGTGAAATTTTAGAAAGATTTAATCCTTCTAAAGGAACTTTTGATTTTTATAAGGAAACTGAACAATATTTTAATGAAATAAGAAAAGCATTTCTTAATAAAGATGATAAACTAGCGTATTTTAGTTGGTTGAAAAAGGATATATTATTCAAAAAAGCTCAAGATATAATGGAAAAATTAGACCATGATGATAAAGACAATATTAACATTCTACTTCGAATTGTTCAGAATTGTAAAGACATGGCGGCATTGATATAAAATCTTAAAGTTTTAGACGCTTCTAAAATAACTTTAAATATATTCAAAATATTTTTCTCTCCAACCACTGAAGAGGAAAGAATTTTAAATTTTATTTTCTTTTTTTCTATTAACTATGATCACTTGGATTTTGGGCGGAATATTACTTATTTGGATTCTAGCAAACCGTTTTTCACAAAATGGAAAAATAGATGGAGAACCTCTTGGCATGCCACGAGGTACGGTTAGAGCCTTTATTACCCTAATGATCGTCTCATTTCCCTTTGGATATTTACTCAGGGGAGAACCAATTCCACCATTAATCATTAACGCTATTTTTATTGTGGTTGCTTTTTATTTCGAAGCAAGGAGAAGTAGTCACGAAAGGTTAATGCAAATTGTTAATGAAGTCAAAAATTCAGAACAGGTATCTATTGATCTGAGAGAAAAAAAAAACCTTTGTATTTACCGAAATATACCGTAAGAATCTCATTATTAATTATATTGGTACTTGTCCAAATTATGATATTTTTTCAACCCAGTCTTATTTTTGAGACAACAAACACCCTCGCGGATATTTTACTCATTGTAATTTTCTTTATTATTGGGGCTTTTTTTAGATCAATTATTAACTATCGAGAAAAGAAAACAATAAAACAACAAATAGGAGATATGGATGCCTCCTTTTCAGATGTTCAAATCATAGAGAAACTCGCGTTAAAAGAAGTTAGTTGGTGGAACTCCACGGGAAAAAGTATCTTTTCTATTATAATGTTACTGTTAATTACCACTGCGCTTTTCTTTTATACCTTTAATATTGACTATGTTTTTCTTGATTTCCCCCAGTATGGAATATTATTAACTCTACAAGGAACTCTTTTACTTCTTGTTAACGTCTATTATGGCTTTAGAGATTGAATTATTTAATAATTAATTCCCTTTTTTTTGCATATAATTTGGCTCTAAAGATGAAATTCTGTTCCGGTAACTCCAATAGTATGAGATGGATGACGAGACATTATTTTATTAAAGTTAAATCCCGTACAGTGCATACCACATATAATTTCCGGGTTTAATTTTTCGATAAAATCTACTTTTTTTTCAATGGTTTCCTCTGAGTTCCATTCTTCATGAAAACCTCCAATTACAGCATAGATTTTATTTATTCCTGTTATTTTCTGAGCATGTTTAATTGTATTTATTACACCACAATGACCGCACCCCGTAATAATTGCTAATCCCTTATCTTTTATGTTAATGTATATTGAAGTTTCATCTCTGAAGGTATGTTCTGTGAATTCCTCTCTGTTCTTCATTATATAGATCCCTGGTGTCGATTCACTTTGATCAGTTAACTCAATTTCCCCACTTGTGATGATTCCATTATATAACTTAACAGGTTCGTTAGTTTCAATTAATTTTACTCCCTTTTCATTCACTAAATTAGTAATCATATTTTTATTTAATGGACGTAATTTTCTACTAATGGCAAATTTATCTTTTTCCTCTTTCAAAGCTACTGCTAATTTATCAGCAGGAACTACTTCTCCTGATCTCTTTACAGCTATAAAGAACTGTTCATAGCAGAGGGGGTTCAAATAAAATTCGCAATCTTCTTTTAACAATGGAATCACTTTTTTTAAGCCACCAAAATGATCAAAATGTCCATGGCTTAGTATCATTTTATCAACTTCACTTAATTTAATATCAAACTGCTTACAATTCTCTATAACAGTCCCAGCAAAGCCTCCCGTGTCAACTAAAATATTTTTATTCTGTTCTCCATCAATGATTTTAATCAGTATAGATAAACCATGTTCGCCTTTAGCTCTACTTGCCGCACCACCTGGATATTTAACTTTACCTATTAAATTCATCTTGGGTAAAATAGTAAGACTTACTTCATTGGTAGTCAAAACTTTCAACATAACTTTACCCGATTCAATACTTCCAATATCCATTTTAAATTCTTACCTCTTTAAAATAATTGAATTAATATTAGGTTTAATATATTATTGTATGATTCTTAGTTAAAATTATTAATAGAAAACAAATAGATCTTTATATAAAATAAGACTAATCAATATTATTTCGAATTAATATCTAAACTTTCGAGGTTATAATAATGGAAAATGAAGAATTAGAAGAATTAAAACTACTTTCTATAACGAAAATAAAAGTAGCCTACAATCGCTCTATTGACGTAGAAGCAACTCATTTGATTCTTTGGAATAAATCTGAAACATTAATGAAATTAAAATTGATATTAACGTTGATTTTAAGTGTAGTTGCTACCAGTTCTATAGTTTTCACAGTAAACTCTACGATTTTTACAGATTTTGGATTATTCATCTTTATCGCAGATATTTTCACCCTTTTGATCATGGTTTTGATAGGGTGGGAAGTTCTTCTGATGTTTACAGGAAAATCTTTAGATCACGGGCATATTGTTAATGAAGCATATCAACTACGTGAACAGAGTATGAATTTTCTTCAATACAAATTGGATAACTTAAATAAGCAAGGATATAGACGAACTTAAATCTCTTGAAATAAAAGATTCCACGCTTAAGGAAAAAAGTGCTAAATATACCAAACGACTTTCAAATAATACAAAAAGCGCGATTAAAGAGAAAATTGAAGATTTAGAAAAACAGGGAATAAAATTGTATATAATGACGCAAGAAGAAATAGATTTTGCTACTGAAAAGCTCCAAAAATATACAGCACTCCGAACTTGTGAAGCATGGATAAAATTTAAATAAAAAGCATCTGTGAAGTTCAAAATTCTAATCAATTTTTCAAAAAATTTCGACTAATATTTTCCTCTATTAAAGTTAAAAAGTAAAAGATGATAAACTAATTTAATTTAAAATCATTTTTTAGCTGATTATAAGATGAGCTATGTTGAAGAAGAAATAGAAATTTATCGAAATTTGCAGAAACACCTCAACCAAATGCCAATTGGTTTCCCTGCAGTAAAATCTGGAGCCGATATACGTCTATTGAAACACCTTTTTACTCCTGAAGAGGCAAAAATTGCCACATTTTTAAAGTTTGGATGGGATCGAGACTTAGAGCCCTTAGAAACTATTTATGAACGGGCAAAAAGCACGGGAATTTCACACGAAGAATTAGAAAAGATATTAGACAGGTTGGCATCAAAAGGATCAATAATGTCCAAGCGAGAAAGTGGAAGAAAATTGTATGGAAACGCAGAATTAATGGTAGGGATGTTTGAATTTCAAGTTAATAAACTAACAGAAGGATTTGTAGATGATTATCTCGAATACGCGGATCAAGGTTGGTGGCCTGAAGCTCTTAAAGTAAAGGGAGCACAATTACGAACTATTCCTGTGGAACAAAGTGTTAAACCTAAACATAATGTAAGTACTTATGATGACCTAATAAAACTCCTTGATACAACAGAGGGACCTTATGTAGCAATAAATTGTGTATGTAGACAAGTGAAAGATGTGATGAAAGATCCTTGTAAGGTAACTTCCCGAAGAGAGTTATGTCTTGGTTTCGGAGAACCTGCTCAATTGTATATTGATCAAGGTTGGGGTCGTTCGATTAGTAAAAAAGAAGTTCTTGAAATCTTACGAAAAAATGAGGATGATGGATTAGTGATTCAACCAGATGACTCTCAACATTTAAATTTTATATGCAGTTGTTGTGGATGTTGTTGTGAATTTCTATCAACGCTGAAAAAGCTAGCATCTCCAGGCAATTTCTCAATAACTAATTATTACGCAGAAGTGGATTCTGAATTGTGTACTGGTTGTGGTACTTGCGTAGACATCTGTCAGATGAATGCGATATCTCTTAAAAATGAATTGTCTTCGATAAAACGGAGGAAATGCCTGGGTTGTGGAAATTGTGTAGCTAAATGTCCGTCAGAGGCAATAATACTTAATAAAAGGGAAAGAGAATTTACCCCTTATCCTACAATGGATGATTTATTCGATAGGATTAGGTATCGAAAGCATAAAATACAGGAAATCGCATCGAGAAAAGTTTAAATTTAATCAAAACAAAAATCCTTTCTAATTTTTATCATGGAAAAATGTAATACTTGCGGAATGCTTCGTGCTACAAAGGATCTAGTTCTATTAGAAAACGGGAATTTCATGTGCTTCTCATGTTGGAATAAAGAGCTTAAAAAAAATGAAAAATCTCAAAAATAAGCTAGAATTAATTGGCTAACGTCTGAACCTAATAACTTAAAAGAAAAGTATATTTTAAAAGATCAAATTTCTTTATTTTACTGTCCTCTTCTGATCCCTCTAAAGGAATTAGGGGCATCTTTATAATGATTTTTTGGTTTTCTTGAAAAAAAAAATACCACTTTAGAAGAGAGAACTACTAAATGTCCTGTTTTGTATGTATTTTTCAAGCCCTCAAAGAAATAAGAAAAAAATCTAATAAAAAAGATTAAAGCTCAATAAGAGCACAAATATGTGTACTTCCCTAAATCAAATTTTTTAATTTTAATGTCCTCTTCCAAATTCTCTTTAGGAATAAGGTTCATCTTTATTACAAATTTACAGTTTTCCAAGTAGATGTTATTATAGAAAATATTCGTACATTTATCCCAATCAATAAACCGCCTTATAGTTATCTCTTTTTTTTCTTCTGGTAGGAGAACTGACATGTTTTTAATCTAATATTTAAGTTAGTTTTTCTGTACGGTGATCTAAATGAAACCCTTAATTATAGATGCTATTCCAACGCTTTAACTTACTCTGAATTTCCCATTAGAGAATTTTTATTAAGTGTCGGTGATAGCGTGTATCACCAATATTAATATTAAAAGAGGTATTTAAATCTTTCTCAAGGAGTATTTAAGTAATCAATTTCTGTGTCCAAAAACTTAAATGATATAACCTATTTTATTAAAAAGAATTTTTAATTAATAAAACGAAGTTTTAATCTATTTAAGGTTTTTAAAGGATTTTATCGTGAAATAAGGTAGATCTCCTTTAAAGGAAACTCTTAAAGAACTTGATTTAGCATTTATTATAAAAGTTATATATTAAACCTGCATTTTTTCTAATAACTTAAAGAACTCAAATTATAGTCAGATTCTTAAAAATGCCTAATTCGAAGGTAAAGGATTTTGAATCGTTTATTAGAAGTGATATTATAGATAAAATTAAAAAGATAAAAGGAAAACATCCACCAATTGCTGAATTTATTGAAAATGAATCTCGATCATTGTCAGTAAAATCAATTTATAACTTGAATAATAAATTAAAGAATTTCTATCTTATTACATTAAAGAATTATTCAAAACAGCCCAGGTTGAGATATTTCTTAACCGTCTCAATTGCCAATAACAGTTCTGATTTACTAGTGCAACTAGCAAGAGAAATGGTGTTAAAACATGATTTAAAATTAATCCAGTATTCGATATTTCCTAGAACATTAAGGATTCAATTGTTATGTATGAAAGAAATCCAATTAATCGAAGACTATAATCATTCTGTAAAAGTTTTAGAATCAATTCGTAAAGAATTTCGAGAAAAATTAGGTAGAATAAAGAACCTTATAGAAAATGAATAATTTTAAAAATTATTAATAAATTCCATTACCTTAAGAAAAAATTATTTTACTGAGTTTCTTAGGAAAAAAAGGTTTCTTATAATGTCTCTACGAGAAAATACAGTGAAGATAGTGAGTACCCTCGGTCCTGCATCTAGTTCAAAGGAAATGCTTAAGAAATTGATTGATGCGGGAGTTGATATATTCCGTTTAAATTTCTCTCATGGAACTCATGCTGAGAAAAGGGAGTTAGTGGACAAAGTTAGAGCAGTTGATGATGAGGTAGGAATAATAGCGGATATACAAGGTCCAAAGATAAGAGTTGGAAATTTCAAAGATAAGATTGCTTATAGTTTAAATATCGGCCAAGAGGTCATGGTCTTTGAAAAAGAGATTGAAGGAAATCAAGACCAATTTTCAATACCGCTAGATGGCTTTTTAAAATCTATGAAGACGGGAGATGTATTTTTTGTGAATGACGGAATTATTAAAATTCGGGTGAAAAGTAAGGCAGAAGATCATTTAATAGGCGAGATTTTGGCAGGTGGAATGATAAGTGATAGAAAAGGGGTGAATATACCCTCCGGTGAATTAAAGCAAAGAGTTCCCACAGAAAAAGATATTCAAGATTTGGAATTAATTGCAGAATTGGATCCCGAATTTGTGGCAATATCGTTTGTATCTGATGGGAGTGATGTCCTCCATGTGAAAAAAATCCTTGAGAATTCTGGTAATGATAATATTAAATTAATTTCTAAGATCGAAAGACCAGTTGCTTTAGATAATTTTGATGCCATTTTAGAGGTAAGCGATGGTATTATGGTGGCACGTGGAGATTTAGGTGTTGAGATTGATCCAGATAAAGTACCCTTAAAGCAAAAGAATATGATTTACAAGTGCAATAAGGAAGGGAAACCAGTAATAGTTGCAACTCAAATGCTTGAGTCAATGGTAAATGCTCCTATTCCTACTCGGGCTGAAGCTAATGATGTATTTAACGCTGTGTTTGATGGCAGCGATGCTGTTATGCTTTCTGGTGAAACTGCTGTTGGTAAGTATCCTATTAATGCTGTTCGTTCAATGAACCAGATTGCGAAAACGGCAACCGAGAATATGCCACGACGCAAACCAGATGAATACGATTCTGATAGACTAACACATACCCAAACTTTAGGACATGCTATTTATTCCCTGGCAGCAGAAATGCAAGATTTAAATTTTAGAGGGAAAATTCTCGTAATTACTCGGGGAGGTTATGGAGCAAGAATGATAGCCAAATATCGACCCCCATTACCCATTATCGCAATAACTCCCTCTAAAAGGACTGCGAGAGAAATGAATCTTCTTTGGGGAGTACAACCAGTACATATAGAAAATATTGATTTCTTCAATATGGATGCTGAAGAGATAATAGAACAAGCTGTAAAAAATGCCGTTGAGATAAAATTACTAGATGAAAACGAACATGTGATAATCTTACTAGTTTCAAGAAAATTTGAGAAAAGGGGAAATTTGGTTGGTTTCTATTATGTGGGTGAAATTCTTGAACATGAAACAGAATAGAAGATTACTCTAAACAGCTTTCAAGATTTAGATTATTATCTAACTAATAAGATTAAGCAGTTTCACTTGAATATTATTTAAATGTCTCTATATATTAATTAGTCATAGACCTTTACATATAAAACTACAAACCAATAATAAACTAAGATAATTAAAAGGCTTAAGGTAAAAAAAAATGAGTGAAGAATGGAAACATGCATCATGGGTATCATTTTTAGGGATGATAGCGTGGATAATAGGAATCATAAGTGGAGTTATTAATCTTATATGGGGATTTGTTGGAATAATTCCACTTGCTGCAATACCTATTTTTGGAGCAGCATTAATGGGTCCATTTATTTGGCTAATAATAAGTGGAATAATAGCAATTCTGGTATCCTTTTTTATAATCTTACCTAAATTTTCACTAAAATGTTCTAAAAAAGATTGGGAATATCTACTTAATTGGAGAATGTCTCTGGGAACAACAAAATTCCCTTGGATGCTTTTTTGGGGAATAATTTTAGAAATATTTAGCTATGGTTGGGGTGGCTTTGCAGTTTTTATTCCCGCATTAGTGTTAATATTTGCCGGTCCAAGAAAATATGAGTGGAAATAAAAAAAAATCTACTTTAACTTTTTTTTTTCTATTTTTTTCTTCTTATTCAAAAAATTGTGAGCCCTTTATAGTATTTATATTATCTTGATTTTTTAACTCATATTATTTTACTAACTTCCTTATTATTGAAATGGAGATGTACAATAAATATAAGGTCTATGGTAAGAAATTTTATACAGGCATGAGTGTAGGGGGTTCTCACCATTGGAATTATAATAACGGGAAGTGGTTTGAAACAAAAGAAGCCCCGGATAAATGGAGCTTTACATTTGATAGTTTGAAAACACGAATAAATCCTGCCCCAAAAAATACAGGAGCGAGTAATAAAACAAAATTTCATTGGTATATAATAGCTAATCAAATAGCGACCAAGATTGATGAGAATTCTTACATGACTTCCATGAAGGGAGTTAAGTTTAAAATTGGCCATAAACGTCCACATTGGCGTACTTTCAGCTATAACTACTCTAATCAACTTACATATAAAGAACGAGTAATTCATGCTTTACAAGAAACACTTAAAGAACTGAAGAAAAATTAGGTACCATTTAACATAAACAAAATACTAATAATAAGAAAAATCATCGATATCGATGTTAGGTTGGTATTTAATTTTAAAGTTGTAACAACGACAGCAAAAGAATTCAATGTATTCACTTTCCCAGAGATATGTTAGCTCTTCTTTTTCATCTGAACTAATATTTTTAATAAAACTTTCAAAGTCCAGTATTTTCCCACATCTAAAACATTGTCGCTCTCTCAAATTTATTCTTCCTTAAAAATAAATAAAAGATAAGATATTTATTAGAATTTCTCGTAATGAACTATTTCTTCTAATGGTTTACGTTCTGTTATTTCACCTTTCGGTTTTACTGGGTAGCCTAATGGAGTTATTCCCATAACTTTATAATCTTCAGGAATACCTAATATTGATTTAATTTTACCTTCATTGAACCATCCAATCCAGCATGTAGCTAACCCTTCAGCTGTAGCCGCTAATAACAAATGTTCAAAACATATACCAAAATCTACTCCGTAATATTTTTGACCATTTGAATTTGTTCCTGAAGCTTCCTCTGAAACAATCCCAACTATAAACATAGGAGCTTGAGCAAATTTTGGTGCCTGTCCTACAGCTTCCCAGACGGCCTTTACATTTTCTGGCTTTTTAACTACAATATACGAGCAAGGTTGCCCATTTGCCCAAGTTGGAGCGATTCTTGCAACATTTAAAATCCGTTCAACTTTTTCTTCCTCCGGGACATCCTCTGTAAATACCCTATAACTTCTTCTAGTTTTAACTACTTCATAAAAATCCATAATGTAATCTCTCAGTTTTATTTTAAAATCTTGATAAGGTTAGGTAATACCAAAATTTTAACTTTGTTATTAGGTTCTATTATTTAATCATCAATCATTCTTTTATGACCCTTTGGGCATTCCCCATAAGTACAATCATAAAAACCATCATCATATTCTTCCCATGCATTGTAATGCTCCCAACAATAGATCTTATCACATTCAGGACAGTAAGCATCTACACCTTCAGGTGAATGATATTTTTTCATAAAATTATGAGCACCTAAAAGGTCATCTTCCTCCAAAATCTTAAATAATATATTTACCAATTCAATTCTTAAGGATGTTTCAAGAGTAATACCTCTGAAAACTAGAGATTCCTTTTCATCTAATCTTCCATATCCAATTTTAAATTTAACTGCAGTTTTACTACACACAGAACACGGTAGATTATATTCTAAATCAGATATTTTGATAATTCTCTCAATAGGTTTCACAAATTCTTCTTTTGGTAATAAATCATTAAAATTACTCCAAAAGGCATCCCAACATTCTTTGAAAGATACCCCAACTTTTTCAATAAGTAATGATGATTTGCGACTCTGGAAAATTTTAAGTTGACTTATTATTTGAGATAAACGATTTCTTGCGGCATATAGGAAACTTTTTGAATCATCTATCTTTTTCAAATTAGGTTTTCCTTCTGTTATTGTTGTTAACACTTCCCAAGCAGAAACAGTACTATAAAAAAACTCCTTAACATTTGAAGTCCATATTTTTCTCGTCGAATCATCCAAATCCTTGAGGTTTTTGAAGTGATTTATTATCTCCTCTTTTATATCTTCAAGATTTTGAACATAATCACGAAGATTCAATATTTTTTCTAATATAATGTTATTTTCCCTATTCATAACTCTCCCCAACTACACAAGATAATTTGTATATTAATTTTTTGTCCTAATGTGGAAATTCTGTTTGGATGAGAAAAATTTATTTTCTTATCTCAATGATATATCATAATCATTGCTGCTAACATTATTTATAAACAAACAAAAGAGAATAGAATTGGAAATGTTACCTCCCTATTAAATATTAAAACTAAAGGAGTTTAGTAGGTGTAAAAATGAGTAGTTTACATTTAGATGCAATAAAAGAAGCCTATCAAAAGATTAAAGGATTTGTTAGGAAGACACCTCTCATTCACTCAGCCTATTTTAGTGAATTATGCGGCAATAACGTTTATTTGAAATTGGAAAACCAACAACTCACAAATGCCTTTAAAATTCGTGGAGCCCTAAACCGAATGTTAAAATTGAGTTCAGATGAAAAAACTCGTGGAGTTATTACTGCCTCATCAGGAAATCATGCTCAAGCAATAGCTCTAGCAGCAAAACACTTAGGTATCTCTGCCAAAATCGTAGTTCCTAAGAATATTTCTGAAGCGAAATTAAAAAAAATAAAGCAATATGATGTAACCATTGTTCAAGAAGGAGATTTTGATGAAATTGAGACGAAAGCAAGAGATTTATCTGCTCAAGAGAAAATAACATATATCAGTCCCTATAATGACATTGATATTATTATAGGCCAGGGAACTATTGCTCTTGAAATCTATAAGGATCTTGAACATGTGGATGTGATTATTGTTCCCATTGGAGGGGGTGGTTTAATCTCAGGGATAGCATTCGCCTCTAAATTACTAAATCCAAAAGTTAAAATAATTGGTGTTCAAACTAAGGGCGCCTCTACTATGTTTGAATCTTGGAAAGCTGGTAAAATCATACAAGTCGAAGAATTTAATACCATAGCAGAGGGTTTATTAGGTGGAATTGAATCTGATGCTATTACTTTTGAAATAATACAAAATTATGTTGATGAAATTGTGTTGGTAGACGAAGAGAGTGTTGAAAAAGCTATCAATCTCCTGTGGAATATAGAGGGTCAAATCGTTGAAGGAGCAGGAGCTACAGTTGTTGCTTTCTTAATTGAGAAAAAACAAAAATTCCTCAATAAAAATGTGGTAGCGGTAATAAGCGGAGGAAATATCAATGAATCACTATTCAAAGAAATTTTGAGTAAACGCTAGCTTGTATGTTTTAAAAAAAAAAGATAGAATTTAGTAACTATTCAATATATTTAACAATTTCATCTAATGATTTTCGAGGTCTTGGTTCAGGTATCTCTCCCTTTGGGTATCCTAATGGGAGAACTGTGAGTAAATGATCAGTTTCTTTTAGGTTTAGCAATTTCTTTACATTTTCTCTGTTTATTCTTCCAACCCAACAAGTTCCGATTCCTAATGACCATGCTGCTAATGCTAGCTGTAATGAAGCAAAACAAGTATCGTGAAGGTACCAGTTAGGTGATAATTCCATATCTCCAACGATCGCGACCAATACAGGGGCTCCAGCAGTGAAAGGACCTGTGGTACATTCTTTCGCAATTTTTTTGATAAGCTCTTTATTTCTAATGACATAAAAAGTCCAGGGCTGTCTGTTTCTTGCACTCATACACCACCTAGTTGCCTCAAGGATTTGATTCAAAATTTCCGCTTCTATATCCCTTGAATCATAACTCCTAATACTTCTTCTTTCTTTTAATAATTTCAGTTGCTCAGATTCACTCATATGAATATCACTTTTCAAATCTATATGTTATAACTAGAAAAAGAAAGAATTACTTAAATATTCAGTTTGATTAAATGTAGCTGTATCACTCTATTCTTCAGTAATAATTAATTCTTTTTCTTCGATTTCCTCTGCTTCATCCTCAATTGGGATTTTATGAAGATGACCGTGATATATAATAAATCTAAACTTTTGCACCTTACTAACTGCCTCATGTGGCATGTGTTGTTTGATGATCCCAAATAATAAAAATAACGATACTCCACAAATTTTCAAAATAATTTCAGCTTAATGCGGTCTATTGCATTCTTTAAGGTTTCTAGTTTTTGTGAAAATGAAAATCGGACGTACTTTGATCCTCGATTTTTATCAAGAGTTTTACCATTGAAAAAACTCGAACCTGGAACAACCGCAATACCACCGTCTTTTACTAGGAAGTTAGCAAACTCTATATCATTCATACCGAATTGGGAAATATCGGCAAAAATGTAATAAGCTCCTTGAGGCTTAAAAATGCGCATTCCTAACTTTGTCAATTGATTGTAGAGGAAATCTCTATTCGTTTGATACCGATTAATTAGATCCTTAAAATATGAAGGTCCTAAGTTAAATGATTTTAACGCAGCAAATTGTAATAAAGAAGGTGCTGCAACTGTTAAATAATCATGAACTTTCCGAATTCCATTCATTAATTCTGTGGTTGCTGAAACATAGCCAATTCTCCATCCTGTTATTGAAAAAGTTTTACTAAATCCACTGATTGTAATGGTTTTTTCACGCATTGAATCAAAACTTCCAATACTTTGATGCTTTAGATCATCATAAATAATATATTCATAAATCTCATCAGTAATTACTATTATATCATTATCAATGCATAAGTCTGATATAGTTTTCAAATCTTTTGGAGAAAAAACCTTACCAGTAGGATTGTGGGGTGAATTAAGCATAATTGCTTTCGTTTTTGCATTAATATTGGATTTTAGCAGTTCTTCATCAATCTGATAGGTTTCTTCAGATAAGGATACAAAAACAGGAGTTGCTTGAGCGAGATATGTAATCGGGACATAATTCTCATACCAAGGCTCAAAAATTATAATTTGGTCACCTGGATTTGTTACCGCAAATAAACTTGCCGCTATCGCTTCACTCGCACCACAAGTTATTGTTAGTTCTTCATATGGATCGACGTCTATTTTATTATACTTTTTCAATTTTTCTGCAATTTTTTCCCTTAAATCAGGCCGTCCATATGTTACAGTATATTGATGTACATCTTTATTAACTCCTTCCTTAATACCTGTAATTAGCTCATCGGGAGGAGAAAAATCAGGCATTCCCTGTGAAAGGTTAATAGCGTTATTTTCAATGGCCATCCGTGTCATTTCTCTTATTACTGATTCTTGAAAATAGTTTAAACTTTCAGCCAATTTTATCATTTTTTTTATCACCCTACTTAATTCAAGTGTTAAACTTATTAAAGTTTTGAAATCAGCTTTAATTCGCTTATTATTTCTTTTAGTTTAACATACTACTTATTTTAATTATGACCAACGTTAAAAATCTTAAGTTTACAAAGAGTTAAGAATAAACTTTTTTACTAAAGTGTGAGAAAATTCTCTCGGATAAGCAAAATAAAAAATTCTAAAATAAATCAAGGTTTCAAATAAATATAGCATGAAAATACAGAATAAACTAATTAAATCCGAAAATCAGAACTTGCTAGTCAGTAAAATTTCTCTGATTATCGCTATATTTTTTGCGAGTATAGCAGGGTATGCGTATTTTGCTTTTATACCACGATTTTTATACGAAAAAGGTTTCTCAGAAGGACAAGTAATTTTTACGATGACTTGGATGGGGATTGGCTTAGCTTTATTTTCCTGGCTTTTTGGAAAAATAAGCGATAAATCAGGACGAAGAAAATTATTTCTCATTTTAGCCCTTTTTTTACAACTTATCGTCCTTTCTTTATTAAATTTAAGTAACCACATTGTTTTTCATTGTGTTTTAAACTTTTTCAGGGGAGTTATATTAGGGATGCGAATGCCAGCATCTGATGCTCTATTTGCAGATATTGTTGAGAATTCAAGTAAGAAGGTTAAAATGGTACCTAAATTAGAAACAACCGAGGTTAGTGGAACACAATTATCACTTAGTAGTGCCACTAAAAGCACAGGATGGGCCATTGGAGTCTTGCTGTCAAGCTCTTTAATTGGTATTTTTGGGGTGGATTCGTTAGTTCTCTTCTTAATAATCACAACTGCTATTTCCTTAATTTTCGCAATTCCAATACAAGATATTAAGAAGAATAACTTAGTAGATCAAGGTGGTGGTATCGATATCACGGAAGAGAAGATCCAATCCCGCAATACATCATCCCGTAAAGGTTTAATCCCACGAAAAAAGATGAAAGTTAAACTCATTCTTTATATTAGCGTCTTTTTTCGTCAGTTTGGAGTAATACCATTTATTCAGATTATCAGTCTCTTGCTTTTTACCGCTGGAATCCCTGATGAGCTATCGGGAATAGTTATTGCTTTAAATCCAATATTGCAGGTGGTAGCAATGGTCATTTGTGGCAGAATTGTCGATAATCCGAAGATTTCAGAAAAATTGATGCTTGCCATCGGATTTGTATTATCTACTCTGGCATTAGGTTGTTATGGATTGGGAACATCGACGGGTTTAATAGCATATTTCATCCTTGGGCAAGTATCACTTGGTTTTTCATGGGGCTTTATTTCCACAGGTGCAGTAAAGTATATCGTAAACCATGCTCCAATGGATAGAGCATTTTATATGGGTATTTGGATGACTGATCTTCAGATAGCAAAAATCACCTCTTACCAAATTTTTACTTTTATTTGGATTAGTCTATTTACTCCTACAATGACTTTGCCATTTGTTGCTTTAATTCCTCTTATTGGATTAATATTTGTGTATTGGTTATAAAAATATAAATCTTCATATCAACTCATTTTAAGATTACATTAACGAAAAATCAAAGTATTAAGGAATAATATATTAATTTAGTAGAGAAACCATGGATATTAGTGAACTTAAAAAAAATATTAAGCAACTTATATTCAATAAAGGAGCAAAATTAGTTGGTATTGGAAGCCGAGAACGACTTAAGGATGCCCCTGCTTCTGCGGATATGGAATATTGCTTGCCAGGAGCTCAAAGTTGTATTATATGGGCATACACAAACCCTATAGAAGCACTGGAGAATTATTTCTCTAAAAAAGAAAGGATGAGTATTAAGAAAGCTCAACAAATTGGATATGCGGGTTCATGGAGAACCGCACTAATTCTTGCAGAGTTCAACAAAAAAAACACAAATTATCAAGCATTTCCGGTTATACCAAATGCAAAGTACAGACCTCGAAAAGATTTACCCAATGATATTGGAGGAGATATACGTTACCCTGACTTTTCATTAAGATATGGGGCAGTAGCAGCTGGTTTGGGACACCTTGGATGGTCAGGTAACTTGGTGACTAAAGAATATGGTGGTTCATTATATTTAGGAGGTGTGTTGACCACAGCACCTCTTGTACCTGATCCTATGGCTGAAGAAAATAATTGTAACAAATGTAAACTTTGTACAAAGGTATGCACTACTGGTTATTTTTCTGAAAATGAAGAAGAAGATATGCAACCAGTTATTATTGGTGGACAAACAGAGACATATGCCAAGAGGGGAACATTTTCACAATGCGGGATTGGATGTGCCGGGTGGTATGGGTTATCAGAAGATGGCACTTGGAGTACGTGGACACCAGGTCATGTGTGTTTGAAAGAAATACCCGAAGAAAGATGGCAAGATAGCGACTTTCGAAGAGATTTATATAGCAAAATCCTTATTAATAAAACTCTCCCCGAAAATATGAGGAAATTTAATCAATCCATAGCTAGATCCTTTGGCAACGCAGCAAGACTTGAAAATGTAGGACTCCGCCAATTTGTAGATACAAATCCTCGATGTGGCAACTGCAATTTTATATGCGTTGCTGAACCAAAGAAGAGAAAAGAACTCTATTCAATGCTTATTAATTCGGGAAAAGTCTATATTGATGATAATGGATTAGAGTATGTCAAAAAGTGTGATGAAAATGGAAAAGAAATTATCTATTATCCCCCAACCCAAGAGGAATTTTTCACAAAAGAGGAATTAACTGAATTAGATAATATTAGAAATGTCTAAAATAAGAAAAAAACGAAGAGAAAGATTTCCGGCTTTTTACTTATTCCTTGGTGGTTTAATGAGATACGCCAATGCAGCTGATCCTAATGACATAATCCCCATTACTATAAAAAGTACTAAATAGCTACCAAAAATCGTGACAAGCAAATTCACTCCAACCGCACCAATAAAACCGGCGATCCCATAAGCAGTAAACACGATCCCGTAGTTAGGACCTAAATTTTTAGAACCGAATAAATCAGAAGTAGCTGTAGGAAATAGACTAAAATTGCCTCCAAAGCAGAAAAATATCGCACAAGTAATGATTAAGAAATATATCTCATTAAAATTCGTTGTAAAATAAATGAATAACAAAACAGCTTGAGTTAGAAACATTAGTAACATTGCTTTTTTATAAGTTATTATATCTGCCATCTTTCCCCATACAATTCTTCCTAATCCGTTAAATAATGCTGCCAAACTTCCAATTAATACAAAGTCACTTGTGCCAATCACATATGAAAACACACTAGGTGCAACTTCAGTTTTGGCAAACGCGGAGTAGGACCCGATCACCATGAGACCGGATATCGCACTTAACGCGAAAGCTGCCCAGAACATCCAAAATTGGGGTAGTTTGACAGTTTGACTTCGCTCGAATTCCAAACCTGAGATTCCACTCTCTTCAGAGGGTACGGGAGACTCCCAACCAGCAGGTGTCCAACCAGTAGGAGGGTTACTTAGCGCCATTGCTCCACCAATAACAAGAATAATATAAATTATTCCTAAAACAATAAACATTATAGGAATATTCGGAGAAATTACATTAACAAAATTTGGAGCTTTATCAGATAGACCAGTAGGATTAGCAAGTGCTTTAATTACAAAGTTAAAAATGAACGCTCCGGCACCAAATCCTGCCACAGCAATTCCATTGATAAACCCCTTTTTATCTGGAAACCATTTCCCCGCAGCTGCAATTGGACATACATACCCAAAACCAATTCCTACTCCAAATATAATACCATATGTTATTAATAATCCAATAAAGGTTGTCATAAATGCTGAGGATATTAACCCAATACCAATTAGAATTCCTCCAAGTATGGCAACATTTCTTGGCCCGTATTTTTGTTGCAATGATCCAGCAAAGATCATTGTCACAGCAAAAGAAAGCAAGCCCACACCAAACACGTATACGGTTAATTCCTTAGCTGCATTCAAATAGGGACTTACGAACACTGTAACTGTTCCCCAAGAATAGATCGTACCTAAAGCTAACTGAATCATAATAGCCCCAATTACCACAATCCAGCGATTTCGAATTTTTTGATCTTCAGACATATTAACTTCACTTAATAAATTCTTCTATTTTCTAAGAATTGCTTGAAAGATAAATATTTTGTATTAATATTTTAAAAAGATTCGAGGAGTTTTAATTGAATAACAGAGCTTAAAAAAATTAATCGTATATGAATTATAAAGATTTAAAGGTTAGATTTATTTATTTCCTTTCAAAATTTCTTGTCTTTTTTCAGCCATTCTTTGCATTCTTTTCATAATTCGTTCTCGTATTTCTGGCTTGATATCTTTTAGTTGTTCCATTGATTTTTGAGCACCTTCTTGGATTTGTTTAATCATCATTTTTTGGTCTTCTGGATCTAATTTTTGGAGTGCTTTATAAAATTGTTCTTGCCCTTCCTGTGGATCATGGGGTATTCTTCCGGATAACAGCCCACCATCTACTAAAAGCGTCTCACCTGTTATAAAACTACTAGAATCACTTGCTAGAAATAAGGCAGCATTAGCGATATCTTCTGGTATTCCTGCACGCCTTATTGCTTGACCATCCCTCATAAATTCCTTTCTTAAATCCCCCCATTTTTCAGCAGTTTCACGTGAAAATCCAATACCCTGACCAAATATTCCTGTGGCTATACCGCCAGGTGCTATTGTATTTGCTCTAATCCCAAATATTCCTAATTCAACTGCTGCAATTCGAGCTAGGTGAATTAATGCTGCTTTAGAGAGAGAATATGCTAAACCGCCCATCCCTTGCTGAAATCCTGCCACAGAACCTGTAAATATAAAACATCCGGATCCTTGCTTCTTCATTAAGGGTATCGAATGCTTCATGCACAGGACTGCTCCTCGAAGGTGAATCGCCATAGTATGGTCGAAATCTTCGGTTTCGGTATTTTCAATTCCCCCTCCAGAACCAGGATTCCCCGCGTTTGAAAACACAATATCGAGTTGACCAAATTTCTCTATTGCGAGATCAATGGCTCTTTTTATATCAGATTCTTGAGATACATCAGTGTGAATATACATTGCGTTTTTTCCAAGCTCTTCAGCAAATTTTTCTCCCATCTCATCCCAAATATCTGCTAAAATAACCCCTTTAGCCCCTTCTTCTATGAAAAGCTTTGATGTTGCTCTTCCTATCCCACCAGCAGCTCCTGTAATAAGAGCTACTTTTCCATCTAACTGTTTCATAATTATTTATTAAATATTATATTTTTTAATACTTTAACGATCAAGGGTTTAAAAATAAAGCTTCTTACTGTTATTGTCACTAAAAAATTCTTTCCTAAATATAGAAAGTTAAAAAATGCAGAAAATTAGATATGAAATCATTATTTATAACTTCAAATAAGGTATACAAATTGTATTTAAAAATAAGAGATAAAAAAATTAATTAAAAACCATAGGTATTGAAGCTCGTATTAGAATAAGCTTTCGCTGAATGAATTCGATCGTGAGCTTCACTCATAGAAATTACTTCTTCAAAATATCGTGGATTTAAATCTCCAAGGAGTTCATCAACTTCACTTTCTTTTGTTTCTTGAACTTTAGGATATTCAACCTCTTCAATTTCAACACTTATCATTTCCATTACTTTTTCATAAGCTTGGGTCATTTTTTTTTCACGTTTTTTGTTTTTTCTTATAATTATTATATTGACAGGAGTTAATATATAGTTTAATAATAGGAACTCTTGATGGACTCTTAGACTGTTTTTAGATTCTCACTTAAAAACCGTTCAAAAATTACCTCAATATCCATACTATTAGAAGATTTAATTTTAGTTTCTTTTGAAGAACTATAATTTGATCTTGAATCATATAACATAAAATCAGGAGGAATTAAAACAATTAAAAATAGGAAAAATAATATTAATTAAAATCCATAAGGATTGATGATATTATCTGAATAAGCTTTCCTTGAATAAATTCGATTGTGGGCTTCATTCATAGAAATACCTTCTTCAAAATATCTTGGATTTAAATCTCCAAGAGATTCAGCTTCATCAATCTTTTCAACTTTTTCAACCAATACTTCTTCATATATTTGGACCATTTTTTTTATCACTTTTTTTTGTTTTTTTTATAATTATCGTATTGATAGGGTTATATTTAAAGTTTAGGACCAGAAACTCTTTATGGACTCTTAGACTTTTGTTTAGATTCCAACCCTAATACCATTTAAAAGTAACTTCAATACCCTTACTATTACAAGATTTAATACTAGTTCAAACTGAAGAACTATAAAGGGATTTTGAATTTTAAATTTTACTGCTAAAAATGATGATGTGAAATGATGGTATATCACAGAGTCTAATTTTTATGGAGATAGTAAAAAACTTTTAACTATGAAAAGGTTATTTATTCAAAGGTTTTAATTATGTATGATGTAGTAATCTCTGGTGCTGGACCTTCAGGCTCTCAATGTGCTGAAAAATTGGCTAAATCAGGATATAATGTTGCATTAATAGAAAAAGATACAAATTGGCGTAAACCTTGTGGAGGGGGTGTTCATTCTAGCGTGATAAATTTATATCCACAGTTAAAAAACTTAAAGAAGCCAAAGATTAAAGATATAGTAATGCATTCTGCCGATTTTCATAAATTAGAATTTAAAGGAGCAGGTAAGGAATATTTAATTATTGTGGATCGCCTAGAGCTCGATAACTTAATGAGAAAGGCAGCTATTGATGCAGGAGCACATTTATTTGATAAAAACTTGTCATATGATTTTATCATACAAGAGCAACAAAAACAGGGGATAATAACAAAATCTCCAACGGGGATTAAAGAGTATCAGGGTAAGATAGTTATAATTGCTGATGGTATGGGTTCTAAATTAGCTCTGAAATCAGGAATGCGATCGAAATGGAAAATTAATGAATTAGCAATAGGTAAATGCTCAATATTAGAAGGGAATACTCGCTTAGATAAAGAATCTGTATATATATTCTTTCAACCATTTAAAGGATATGGATGGATTTTTCCTTTAAGTAATGAAAGATTTAATGTGGGTATTTTTACATTTGGTGAGGATAATCTTAAGTTTAACATACATAAAATTTATCAAAATTTTCTTGATAATCCAAATATTAAGAACTATATCCCTGACTCTAATTACAAAACGATCTGGTCTAGTTCATATTTGTTTCCGGCGGAAGGTGTATTGGAGAAAAGCTTATATGATGATAACTTAATGCTTATCGGTGATGTGGGTGGTTTTGTTTCACCTATTAGTGGTGAAGGAATCCAAACAGCAGTAACTTCTGGTAAAGTTGCAGCTGAAACAGCTATAGAAGCTTTAGAAAAAGAAGATTATTCTAAAAGAACATTAAAAAAATACAAAACAGATAAAGAAATCAAGAAGATCATTCGGAATTTCAAATTAAAACGATCGATGATTGAATTCTTTTATGAGAATGAAGGTAAAAATCTCAATAAAATGCTAATCCTTTCTGAAGAAGATGCCGAGGTCAAAAAACAAGTTATTAACATGTTTGCGTTTGGTGATATTCCCTCAAAGGATTTAGTATCTAGAATTATCAACTAAATTGTTAATTTAGTCTATAATTTTCGTAAGATCCTTGATTAAATCTTCAATTTCTTTTTGTTCTAACTTTATTGTAACCTTTCCTCCACCGGGATGTGCAAAAGTAAGAAGATATTTCTCACCGCTTTTATTGACAAACCATTTTTCACCTTTGGGCATCCCCCATGAAGGATCAAGCCAATCTTTTGCCTTGAATTCTGCTATCTGGAGTAAAACTCCAAATGCGTCTTTTGGATGGATAAACAGTTCTTTCCACTTATCACCATAATCATTGTAACCAAAATAGGGAATATTATTGTTTTCAAGAATATCCTTCGCCTTTTTGATATCAGGAGTCTGCAAAACAAGATGGTGTATTCCATTACCCCTCCGTTTAAAAAAGTTTTCCAAAAAACTCCCCCTTCCTGTAGATTTTATTATCTCAAATCTTGAAAGATCTCCTAATGCAAACGTCTCCCAGTAATACTTTAAATCATAATCTGTGCCATTGTATTGAGATATCGCACCGAGGATTTTTGTATAGAATTCGACAGCTCCCTCATAATCTTTTACTGCTAATGACACGTGATCAATGCGAGTTATCATAAATGATTCATTATTGAAAATGTTTTAATTTTTACTATTTGTCTTTTGATTGAAAATTTATATATCATCTTATCTAATATTATTTCACTCAGGTAATTATTGACATCTTACAATAATAAATAAAAAAGGGAACGTTTCTACTAGTGGAAATACCATCAGAAGTTCAATTAACCTCTAAGGAAGCAGATTATTATGCTCGCCTTAATAAGGTAATTGAAGAAAGAACAGAAAATCCGAATTTAAGCTTCGGAATCATCATTGAACAACATGCTGAAAAAAATCCAAACGAATTCTCTCTGCTTTTTAAAGATATTTCATGGACTTGGCAGATTTTAAACCAAGAGAGTAATAAAATAGCTAATTATTTTCTCAGAATAGGATATAAATCCGGAGATACCATAGCAGTTATGATGGAAAACTCTCCTGAATTCATTTCAATTATAACTGGTATTAATAAAATACAGGGTATTAGTTCATTAATTAATGTAAATCAAAGAAAGCAAGCACTTATCCATTCCTTTAAAATTAGTGAACCGTTCTGGATAATAGTTGACGGTGATAGCTTAGCTGCTTTTACTGAAGTTTTTTCGGATCTTAATTTTGATAAGAATAAAGTGTTTGTTATAAATAATCATATGAAATACCACCATGATTTTATTGATTTTCATACAGAATTAAAGAGCGTTTCAATCGACAATCCCGCAACGACCTTTAGATCATATTTGACTGATATGTCCGTGTATATTTTCACTTCTGGCACCACAGGACTCCCTAAAGCAGCTTTACAAGATAATACACGAATACTGAATCCATTTGGATGGTTGGCATTCGAGTCAACCCATAATGATGTTGTGTATAGCCCATTACCGTTATATCACTCTCTTGCGCTGGTGGTAGGATGGGCTGGTGCTATACAAGTAGGTGCTGCTTATGCATTTAGAAAACGGTTTTCCGCGTCAGAATTCTGGAAAGATATCAAAAAATTTGGGGCAACCTGTTTTATGTATATTGGAGAGTTACCAAGATACCTTATAAATCGACCTGAATCGGAGTATGTAGAAAACACGACGCTAAAGAAAATGCTGGGAGTGGGTTTTCGTAAGGACATATGGGAAGAATTTAAATCTCGGTTTCATATTGAACATATTCTTGAGTTTTATGGGGCTACAGAAGGTGCAGCGGGTCTCTTTAATATTGAAGAAGTACCTGGTATGATTGGTAGAAGGACCATACCTGGATTGATTATTGCTGTGAAAGTTAATGAGGAAACTGGAGAATTTTACAAGGATGAAAACGGTTTTCTAATTGAATGTACTTCAGGGGAAACAGGGATGATGTTGGCACAAATTCTAGAAACATCAGCATTTTTGGGCTATAAGGATAAAAATAAAACGAACCAAAGAGTTTTAAGAAATGTACTTAAAGAGAATGATGCCTATTTTAATACTGGTGACCTTGTACATCTTCACGATGATAACTGGGTCTCTTTTGCTGATCGATATGGAGATACTTTCCGGTGGAAAGGAGAAAATGTATCCACAATGGAAGTTGAGTCCATTTTAAATACATTTGGTGGCTTTGAAATGTGTAACGTATATGGTGTGGAAGTTCCAAATTCAGATGGAAAGGCGGGGATGATTTGTATTAAAATAGATGATACAAAATCTTTTAAACCCGAATTATTCTCTCAGTTTGTATCAAAAAACCTCCCAAAATACGCAATTCCGCTCTTTATTCGTATTAAAGATGAACTTGAATTTACAGGAACACATAAATTAAGAAAAGTGAATCTCAGAACACAAGGGTATGATATTAATGCAATAAAAGATCAACTCTACTTTTGGGAATCTATGTCTAATAGATACAAAATTTTTGAGAGAGAACATTATCAAAATGTAATAAACGGAAAATTAAAATTTTGAAATATTTCATAAATAAAACATAAAAATAGATGTGATTAATATGAACATTTCTAATGATATCGCAATTGAGAATTTGAAAAAAGAGGATTTAAAAGAACTTGGGTATAATAAGCTCATGGAATTATATAAGTCCTTACCATCTGCCGATTTTGAAGAAATGGATGGGGATTATGATAGTTGTATGGTGGGATTCATTTCAGAAATAAAGGAAAAGGGAAGTATATGGTGGCTCCATAAAACTGAGAAAGGTGATTGGTTAGGAAAATCTTTTACACCGAAATCTAAGTCAGAACGCCGAGGAGAGGGATATAATCGATGGAAGATTGAAGGTAAAGAAGTTCACCATATGCGTTTCCTTACAGATATGGTTGAATCTCTTATCGATGGGAAAATCACATTTCGATTGAAGTATGCATCCTTCAAAAATGATGGTGGAATAGTAGATATGACTGATGAAGTAAGAAGGATTAGAAAGGGACTCTATCTCTGTTTAGGAATGGCTGGTCCTGAAAAACTTCCGCCCGACTTTTTCTACTTAACAGGCCCCGTACATGACTATGATCATAGTTCAGAATGGATATATGGCGATGAGGTTGAGAAACACACTAATATAACAGTTACATATAAGAACTTTCCCTTTCCAGATGAAATTAAATAATATTTAAAATATCTGAAATTTTATTTTCTTATTTTTAGACGATCATTGTAGTAATATCTTCTACGACGTCTATATGGTCTTTCTGGTCGGTTTAAAAAACATTCGGGACAATAAGTGATAATTAATGGATCTTCCCATAGATCCTGTGCTCGTTCAGCTGTAATCGTAGGATTATCTCTTAAAAATATTTGAAACGGGATTATTCGACCACAATCTCCACACTCTTTAGGTTGTAATTGCTGCATTGATAAAAACCTATTTTAATTATAACATATCTCTTAGGAAATGAGATAATTAAAAGGCAAGAGAGTCACCAATTACTATAAATGATACCAATAATTATAACGATTTTTATTAAATTGCCCACTTTTGTCAAGTAATTATCCTTATTTTCGGTAATTTCATTTATCTCCATAACTTTAGGCATTTAGATAAATATTTATAAAAGTAGATTGATGAAATATGTTTTTTCAAAGTTTACTCCTTCCTTTTAATTAAAACAATGCAGTACCAAAGTTTTTCTATTGGATGTTAAATCAGTGATTAATAAAGCAATTACAAATTATAAAAAAAATAAAGAATTTTTTTAATTATTGAGTAGTCACATCTTTCGCTTTTGCTTCTGCTTTTGCTGCCTTTTTTTGCTTCTTTGCTAATTTTGGATCTCCAAAAGAAGGGTTGATTTTTGAACCTTTTACCGGGAGGATGCATGTAGCATCTTTTTTTTCCGAACCTCTAGAAGCAACCATGCCTGTTTTTTGATTGAAGTGTAGCTCCAATCGCCATTGATTAAATTTATCATCTTCCTTCCCTTTTCCCTTTTTTTTTTGCCAGTTAGGTAATTTGATTGAAAAGGGAAATTCTTTCTTTTCTCCTGACTTTAACTTATCATCCGATGCAATATCCCATTGTTTTAATTCCTTTTTTTGTGGCACCCAAGATTCAGTTTCCTCACCAGATTCGGGGTCTCTTCGGGTTATAAATGCTTGATACATATCATACAGTTCAATAAACAGTTTTTTTAATTTTTTATCCTTCTTTTCTCCGTTTGTTACTATAATTTTCCCTTCAATTTCGTCATCAGGTTTGACAATTAACGGAGGATTCTTAATCTCATATGCCACATGAACTTTTGTTCCGACCATAATTTTTACACCTAGAAAAATAATAAATTTAGTATATTTAAAATAGGTGTATTCAGTGATGATATATCAATTTTGATTCCCTTCTCTCACTATCAAAAAAGTGAAAAAGAAAAAAGAAAAAGATGAATTTATAATTTTGAACCGCAATATGAGCAAAATACAGCAGATTCTTTAGCTTTTGCTGTTCCACAATTAGGACAATAGCTTACCTTTCCCGCTGGAGTAGCTGTTTGAGTTGTTGTGCTGACTTCAACATGAGTCATCTGACCCGTAGAAGAAGAAAACTTACCACGTAATGATCCATTTGCTTTTAAATCTAAAATAATTGCTCGTACGTCTCTTATAGTGATGCTCGTATTTTTACTAATCTCTTCAATTGTAGCTTCAGGATGCTCTTCATACTCATATAATACAGCATTCCTTAGTTTACTTTTATTAGCCCAAGCTGCAATTTGACGCGCTATAATTGCCACCCCGAGAACAAGCCACGCAATTCCCCACCAACTAATCACCCAATTATACAAGATCGGTCGTATGAATAGATCATTTAATCCCCAGTAAATCAGTACACCAGCTATAATAAGAGAACAAACACTTAATCCTTCAGAATATTGGTTTCGTTTATATTTCATTTTTTATCACTTTATTGACTTATATTAAAGCAGATATTGGATTACAATTGTTGATTGAAATATAAAGTTTTATTCTATAATGAAAAAGAGAAATTCGAAAATTCTCTTAATATATTTCATCTACATAAGATCTTAACATATTTATATCATCGAAGTAAAACAAGCTTTCTCCTTCTCTAAAAAAAGGGGTTAACAAACCTCCTCTTTTTAATACCGCTGTGATATCAACATCTTTTAAAACAAAGACTCTAGTCTTTTCTGAAAATTCTTTGAATGAGAGGATAATTCCCATTTCAATCATATGGCCTCCTTTATCATGTTCAATAACCATAATGATTTCATCTGAAAATTTTGCAATAAGATCAAATTTTAAAATTAAGTTTTCAAGGTGAGTACGTCTAAATTCCTTCTCAAAAAATCCAAGATTATTTTCAATCCTATTTACGATTTTTTGTACTTCCTGAAGGTTCTTAAAAGTATCTTCGTCGTATGAACCACAAATAAAAATTTTCTTTTTGGTTAAATCATAAACCGAAAATATGTTGATAAATTCATCTAAAAATTCATCCCAGGCACTATCATGTGAAACTAGCATTATTTTCCCCTAATCTATGTAAAATAAGTTAAAAATTCATATATACTATAAAATATTATATATCAATGATAATTGACTCAATTGATTTTGAGTTAAATTTATATATGTGATTATGCTTATCTAGCTTAGAACTAGATGAAAAAACAAATATAAATATGAGGAGGTTGTCAATTTGGAGACTCCTAAAAAATTAGAAAATAAGAGGAAAGAACTGGAAATTATCTCTGAGAAAACACGTTACAAAATATTACTTACTTTATTGGCAAGTGAAACTTCATTGTCTTTCAGTCGGTTAAAAGAATTATTACCATCCATCCCTGAGAATAATTTGAATTATCACCTAAAGATTCTGAAAGACAACGATTTTATCAAGAATGAGAAAAGAATGGAATATAAACGATCTGAACCTCGTTCTTTTTATTCTCTCAGTAAAAAATCAGTAGGTCTGCTTGGAAGTTTAGGATTGACATCAGTTAAAGAAGAATTTCAAGCACTATTCAAACAAATGACCTAATTTAATGTTTTTTAATTTTAATGAATATTCAAAAAGCTAAAAATAGTGTGAAGTATGAATCCAAACTATGCCAGAAAGTTTATGGCCACTCAGATTAAAAATGCTGTAGGAGCAACCATTAAGGAATTCCTTGATGATTTAAAAAGTGGAATGATAATTTCCAAGATCCAACATAAATGGGAAAAAAAGTGAATAAGGGCTAAAAAAAAACTTCCCTTTTTACACATTTTAGCATTTAAAGCAAAGAAACATGACTTTTTCAGTGTCAGTAAAAAATGACATTTATTCTCCAACCATTACTATTTATACCCCTGAGATTGGTGATATATTCATTGATTTTCCCCCAATTTATAGCATAGCTGTTGAAGAACCGAATTTAAATATAATGTGGTTTACACTAGATAACGGTACTACTAAGGTTACAATTGCAGATTTGACAGGAGTAATTGATCAATCCGCTTGGGATGTTATCCCTGATGGGCATTTGACGCTTACCATTTATGCAATGGATAAACCGGGTAATATAGGTCAGAATTCAGTAATAATAACAAAAAGATCAACTCCCGAGCAAATCCCTCCTGCTATTCCCGGATACGATATAATCGCACTTCTCGGAGTATTTTGCATTGTAACTATAATTATACTGAAAAAAAGAACTAACTAACCTTTTTATTTTCCTTTAATATAACGTCATTGCTTGTTATTAATCAAAATATATTATTTTAATTTTTCTTCTAACGCTTCTTCTCCAACAAGAACCGCAGCAATAAAACAAAAACACGAAAATAGAATTAAAAATACAGAACTTAACTGATAACATTCGAGATTATTACTACTGAAACAAATACGACTAATCGTCATATATGATATTAAGAAAACAATAAATAAGATATAAGAGATGACCATTAGATATATCTTTACTAGCTTTATCTTTCCTTTCTTTGGCTTTGATTTCTTATCAGGATGTAAGCGTAGTTCACACCTTGGACATAAAACACCACTCCCTTCTATTTCTGAACCACACATCTCACAATGCAACATAATTCTAGAAAAGGTAAATACTAAGTTTTGTAATTATTTATTAAAGAATAGGATTTGTATCTCCCACACTAGTAGAATATCATAATGAATAAACAGAATATTGTTTCAAGTATAGCTTATTGTGGATTAATCTGTAAATTATGTCATCTTTCGGATGAGTGTGATGGGTGTAAATCAAAAAATAATAGATGTAGTAAATATCTGAGTTCGACCGGATGCTACCAATTCAAATGTTGCGTTGAAAAGACAATTAATGGATGTTGGGAATGTGCTGAATTTCCTTGTAATAAAGATATGTATAGTGACACTTATAGCCCTAAAATTAGAGCCTTTGCTAGATGTATTCGAGAAGATGGAATAGAAAAATTTGCCAGTTATATTCTTGATGCTATAAAAAGAGGATTAGATATTAGGAAGGAAGGTGATTTGGATCTAAAAATAGAACGAGAAGTTTTAGATATTTTAAGAAAAGATCTCCACCACTAGCATTTAAAATTACCAACCTTGCCTTAAGATTGAAAATTTTAGTCTACAAGGTTCTCAAGAAGTTCTGTCGCTTCTTCCATGATTTTCTCGTTAGGCATGGATGTAAAAATAAATCCTCCTGAAAACCCTGAATAATATCCGTCATAACCTTCAACGAATTCTTTTAATTCAGAAAATTCATCTTTCTCCAGCCAAATCTTACGTTTCAGCTTTAATACCCATATATCCACCTTGTCTTTAGTATGAAAATCTTTCACTATTACAAAAAACTGATTTTCGTATAGATTCTCCTTAGATCCTCTTCTCTTGATCGGTTTTTTTTCAGGGCGGACTGGTTTCGTTTTCTTATTGTAATAGCTATTAACAATGTCTATTATAATAGAAATATGTTCTTCAAGATTCTTACTTGATAAATATTTCGTTAACTCCTCTTTCATCTCTTGGAATACTGTTATATTATATCACACCTATTCATGTGTTCAATTTTAAAATAATTTTATTATGATATTGTGAGAATCATTCTAATAAATCTATGGGTGGAGCCATGATTTATTGATTTAGGAATACTTACCCGGAAGTAATCTAATTCTGTATTAAAAATCTTTTGAAAAAGTCAAAACCTATTTACTTAGACACATTAAATAGCTATAAACCAATACCAAGAAAAGATTGATCACAGTCTTAAGGATATGCTTTAATGAACTAGAAAAAATTTATTTACCATTTTACACCATTTTGCTTAACAGAATTCAGTCTCTAATCTCTCAATAAAAATTCTATGTCTTTCGGCTGCGGTTCGAAAATCATCTTCAATCTCATTAAATCTTGAATAGAGTCTCCCCACTTGTTGCGTTGTTAAATTACGATCCATCCATGGGAATAAGATCTCATCTTCCTTTTTGATATGTTCAGGCAAGATCTCAGCATATGCTGTTAAATTCGCAGCAAGAGCATCTTTATCTTTATTTTCAATAGCCTCAAGCATTGCTTTCACATGAGCCCGAACTCTTACATGATCCTTTCGAATAACCTGAATCATAGCTAAATTCTCATCAAAATATTTGAAAGCCTCGTCCTCCTCTTTAGCATGATGGAATTTGTCAGCATAATTACGAATGAAATCAATACCTTGATCAATGAGTTGTAAACCCTCCTCTGTTTCTAGGTCTAAATTTTCAATTACTTTCGGAATAAGTGCTACCCATCTCTTTATCAAAACATGCTCACTCACCATTTTTTTCATAGGGGGTGAATACTTAAATAGCTTTTTCTCTTGATTCTCTCTTCTCCTTTTTGGAATCACAACACTCTTATCAGGATAGATAACCTTTGAAATTCTGAGCATTAATTCTGCTTCTAAATCCTCATCTACATCATGAATCTCCACAATATCCTTCAATAGACATAATCCTTCACCGCAAGTACCACACCCAATCTCATACTCATCTAAAATCTGCTCAATTTCAGGAAATTCCGTTATAATTTCTTTAACGCCTTTATTAAGATATTCTTCTATACTCACTCAATTTTCACCTTAATTTATTAATTCAAATCATAATCTAATCAAAGCCTACAATCATTTAATCTTAGCTGCGAACATGTTCCAGAAGCCTTATGCTGAAATTAGTATTATAATATAATCACCACATTTCGAGGATAATTCATTTTTGTAGAATATGTGATAATTTGAATTAAAAAAAAAAAGATAGTTTTATTAATAAATGGGGATATACGGCTTGTTTTTAATAATTATTAATTCTAGCCAATCCAATTGTTTTGTTTTCATTTTTTTAAACCACTTATTTTGTTTTTTTTGTTTAGTGTTAAGATTAATAGAGATTGAGACTCTAATAAGAGCATGTTCGTCAATATAGAAAAAAATCAATAATGGGGATTTATAACCATTAAATAGAAAGAATGGTAATTTATCATCGAAATTATACAACCTAAAAATTAAGAAATGTCGATGAAATTCACTTTTGTATCCTGATATGAAAACAAATTGATAGAAAAAATACCAAAATTTATTCAAGTAAGTTGAAGTTTGGGAAGTAAATTTAAATTATTAGCTCATTGAATTCTTAATCTAAATCTTTAATTATTTATTAATAATAGTTTTAAATAAAAAGTAAATTAAATAATAATATACACTTTTAAGGTGTAAGTTAACAATTATAAGATATAAAAAAAGGTGATAAATGTGGGAAGATCAAATGGGGTCATTTCTCTACTAACGGGAATAATAGCAATCGTATTGGCACTAATATTAAATTTTATGTTCTCCTTTATGTATGGAGATATTATCTTTTACGTACTTGTCGCCCTTGCGATACTTTTCGGCATACTTGGAATCGCATATGATGATTCAAAAAGCTATGGTTTGGGGGGTTTGATTCTGGGAATTGTTGCATTAGTTATATGGTTCGTGATATAATAATCACAATATAAAAATTTAATTCATATTTTTTTATTATTTTTTTATTTTTGAACTACTGAGAATTAAAATTAAATATCACCTTATCTAAGAGACCTTGAGTATCGTGGAGATTTTACTTAATGGGCTTAATTTTTTTATTATAGTACAATAATCATCGCAACAATAAATACAACAAGACAGCAAATAACCCAAGCATATCTCGTATTTGATGTTAACCTTATGCACATTTGGGACAAATTTTTTTGATGAATAAAGTTGAAAAAGTTGAAAAAGTGTCACGGGAAAAAAAAAGGGTTGCTGAATCCTTCGAACATAATTTCAAAATTTTTTAAGTTTTTTGCTTATTAAGATTACTATGAGAGATAATGAAAGATTTTAAGGGTTACTGAACTTCATTAAAAAAAAAAGATTTGGGGTAGATATAATATCTAAAAATAATTTAAGTAGGGGGACTCATTCCTATTATAGGAAGCGCTTCCATAACTGAAAGGTAGGTTCGAATCGTAAATGTTGATCCTTTTATGTTTTCTGATACCGCAAGATAAAGTTTAGTTACTTCTTGTGAAGCCTCAAGATAATCACCCGTAACCTTCCACACAGAAATAATTTCAAATCCCTCTTCGGCGCTGACTAAGCCAAGAACCTGCTTAGCTGGCTTCCCTTCTTGATATAAGTTGTCAAACTCTTTGCCAACTGCTGCGTCTGCTAAACTCGGGGGGTATTTCAATATTCCTGCTTCTGCTGAACTCGGGGGGTATTTCAATATTCCAATCATATAAACCATATGTTCTCACCTTATTCATACTATATAAAATACACATTGAATTAATTCTAACAATGTGAAATAATTCTATACGAATTAATATTTAAGCTTTGACACTTGTGTAGAAAAGACTCATAGTTTTATTATTTTCTCTCATCAAATCTTAGATAGGCTTTTTAAAGTATTATTAAAAGTTCATTTTTATTTCGAATGCAAAAAATTATCAAAAAGCTTTAATAAATTCTTTTTCAGTAGGCAATTAATTCAATCAAGGAAATGACTGCTTTTTTCTTTAAAAGAATTGAGCCATTCAACGAAATCAAGCTTACTCAATCTATTAGAAATTCCTAAAAGATTTGAAGTGCCATCAGCGATGGAAGTCATTCTTTCGAGTTCGATTGTATATTGAGGATTGGTTTTATTATAAGTCTCTAAATGCTATGTTGCTTTTTCCTGATCGCCTGCTAGCTCGGAAATCTGCCCCAGAAACTCATGCATCTGTGCATCATCATTAAGATCCAAGAATTTTTCTAAGCATTGAATCCCTTCTTTTAGTTCTCCAAGGATGATATGATATCCTCCTAGTCGTTCCCATGACTCAAAAATCTTAAATCGATATTATAGTACAACAATCATCGCAACAATAAATACAACAAGACAGCAAATAACCCAAGCATATCTCGTATTTGATGTTAACCTTATACCACATTTGGGACAAAATTTTTTTTTAATACTAAATCCACGCAACAGCCCCCATATATATTCCTTTCTGCTTTCTGGAATCACATCTTTCTTACAAGAAACACAGTATTTTGTTTTTTCTTCACTCAATCTTACATCACTAACGATATTTATGGATATATGTTCTCAAACCTTATTTCAGTTTAATATTAATTTAAAAGTTATCTCTTTCTCTATTCCATCCAGAAACCTTCTTCTCTTTTTTTGCTTTTTCTTAGGAATTCATTTTCACCATATAATTGAATTTCATCAATGCTAATAATAACCAAAAATCGTATAAAAATATATTAGTTCCTGAGCTCTCAAACACTCATCCATTTTATAAAGAGATTATCAGAATCTATATTGTTATGATGAATAAAGTTGAAAAAGCAAGAAAATCCCTTATTGAACATGCGTTAAATGAAATTCGCAACATCCCGAGTTATAGTAATTATTATATTCATATATATTCCGTCATCGTTAAATTGGGACTACAAAGGAAAACCTACATAACCAATAAATAACTAGATGTATTCATAGTATCAAACTGAAAATCCACCACCCACTCGCCTACCAGATTATGCCCCATTTCACCCCATTTTTTGCCTTTAATCCAAAATAAAAAGTACACTTTTCCTTACTCTACATAACACTCTCCCCCCCACCTCTTTATTTCCAAAAATCGTAATATTTAAATAGGCAAATTCATACTTGTATATTAAAGTATGTCAATTAATCATTGACAATAAAAACTTTTATGATACAAAACACACAAAAAAACCCAAAAAAATGGTATTTATGCCAAGAAAAGAGAAAGGAGATATGAGATCTATGGTATTCGAGGATTTTTTTGACCAACTATCAGGCGAGCGCGGGTATAATAGAGGACGCCGGTCCCCTGAAGCTGTTACGATTTCGAAGAATGAATTTCAGACTCTGAAGGCAAAGGCAGAGCAGTATGAGGCCTTGGTTGAGGAGCATAAGCGGGTAAAAACGTGGAACGATCAATTATTAAAGGAGATGGATGATTTGAAAGAAGATGCCCGCGGTTTTAAGGAACTTCAAGAGGAGAAGGAGAAGTTCTTGCGACAATTATTACAAGTTCGAGCAGATTTCGAGAATCACAAGAAGCGAGAGGCTCGAGAAGGAGCGCGATATCGACAGTACGTTTTGGAAGGTTTGCTATTAAAGCTTCTTAATCATTACGATGATTTGGAGCGTGCGTTAAATTTGATGAAGATGCTTGAGGGGATGGAGGGTACATGGAAGGGATTCGAGATAATAGTGCGCAATTTTGAGAAGGTAATGGAAGCGGAGGGTATTAAGCCGATGGATTCAGAGGGCGAGAAATTCGATCCCTATAAGCACGAGGCGATGATGGTTGAAGAGGGTCGTGATGACATCCCTGAGAATACCATTGTTGAGGTTTTAGATAAAGGTTATTATTTACGAGATAAGGTTTTACGACCAGCGAAGGTGAAGATTTCGAAGCCTTCCAGCAAGTCAAACCAATCATCTCAATCAGGATTAAACAACTTTACAAAAAAAATAGAGGTTAATTAGTAATAATTAAGATTAAACTCAAAATGAGCAATCAAAAAATAAAAATCAAAATAAAAAATCAAAATAAAAATCAAAACAAAAAATCAAAAAAAACATAAAATTAATCAAAATTAAAAAAAAAAAGAGGGAAAAAATATGGCAAAAATTATAGGAATAGACTTAGGGACTTCAAATTCAGCGGCAGCGGTATTAGTTGGTGGTAAGCCGACGATAATTCCGAGTGCTGAGGGATTAACGTTAGGAGGCAAGGCATTTCCATCGGTAGTGGCATTTACGAAGGATGGTCAGCGGTTAGTTGGCGAGCCAGCGCGAAGGCAGGCGATTTCAAATCCAGATCGAACGATCACAGCGATTAAGCGTAAGATGGGGACGTCTTATAAGGTGACGATTGACGGGAAGGATTATTCACCGCAGGAGATTTCGGCTATGATTTTGAGGAAAATCAAGGAAGACGCGAGTGCGTATTTAGGCGAAGAGGTTACAGATGTAATTATTACAGTTCCAGCATACTTTAATGATAATCAGAGGCAAGCTACTAAGGATGCGGGTAAGATCGCGGGGTTAAATGTGAAGCGTTTAATTAACGAGCCGACGGCTGCAGCGGTGGCATATGGATTGGACAAGAAGAACGTAACTTTAAAAATTGCGGTGTTAGATCTTGGTGGTGGAACGTTCGACGTGACAATTATGGAACTTGATAATCAGGTATTTGAGGTAATCTCAACGGCGGGGGATACGCAATTAGGTGGTACAGATATGGATAAGTTATTGGTGGATTATATAGTATCGGAGTTTCAGAAGGATCAGGGAGTAAATTTACGTGGTGATTCAATGGCATTAGAACGAGTACGAGAAGCTGCGGAGAAGGCAAAAATCGAGTTATCAACATCAGTTACGACAGATATTAACCTACCTTACGTAACAGCGACGAATGAAGGGCCAAAGCATCTTAACATGACACTTACAAGGGCAAAGCTGGAGCAAATAATTGATCCGGTTACGAAAAAATTAGATACATCAATTCTAAAGGCCTTAAGAGACGCGGGTATTGCGAGAGGAGACGTTGACAAAATTATCTTAGTAGGTGGTCCGACGAGGATGCCAGTGATTCAGAAGAAATTCGAGGATCTTTTAGGTCAGACTCCAGAGCGTAGTATCGATCCGATGGAGTGTGTTGCGATGGGTGCTTCAATACAAGGAGGCGTGTTAACCGGCGAAGTTGAAGATTTACTATTACTTGATGTAACTCCATTATCCTTAGGAGTTGAGACATTAGGCGGGGTTTTCACTAAGCTAATTGAAAGGAATACGACAATACCAACACATAAGACCCAGATTTTCTCGACAGCAGCTGATAATCAACCTGCAGTAGAGATTCATGTATTACAAGGAGAGCGACCAAGGTCGGCAGATAACATTACTTTAGGCAAGTTTCATTTAACTGGTATTCCACCAGCGCCTAGAGGGGTACCACAGATAGAAGTGACATATGATATCGATCAAAATGGTATTTTAAATGTTTCAGCGAAGGACATGGGTACTGGTAAGAGTCAGTCAATAACAATTACGGCATCAACAAAGATGGATGACAATGAGATCGAGCAGAAGATTCGTGAAGCTGAGAGGAATGCTGAGGAAGATAAGAAATTCAAAGATCTTACTGAAGCAAAAAATCATGGTGAGTCATTAATCTATCAAACCGAGAAATTGTTAAATGAAAATGAAGCGGTAATTGGTGATTTAAAATCAAATATCCTTGATAAGATATCTGATTTGAGAAGCGCAATGGAATCTGATGACGTACCAAGAATCAAGAGTGCGATGGAGACATTACAGAAATCTTTACATGAAGTTTCATCTCGAATGTATGGGCAGCAACAAGGGGCACAGCAAGGATATCAAGGAGCTCCACCAGGAGGTATGGGAGATATGCCACCGGGTGGTAATTATGGACACGACGGCAGAACCAAAGATGAAGTTGAGCAAGATCAGTTCCGAAAGGCAACAGGCCAAGATGATGTAGTAGATGCTGAGTATGAGTAATTCAGTTTTTTTTATTTTTTTTTATAATATTTTTTTTAAAAATTACGATAATAGTGTTAAGTAAGGGGTATGATCATGGCAAAGGATTATTATAAATTATTAGGAATCTCAAAGGGTGCATCAAAGGAAGAAATTAAACGAGCCTTCCGTAAGATGGCGCGAAAATATCATCCAGATGTCAATCCAGACGAGCCTAAATCGGGGGAAAAGTTTAAAGAAATTAATGAAGCGTATAGTATTTTAAATGATGATAAAAAAAGGGAGATGTATGATAAGTTTGGAGTTGTAGAAGGAGATCCATCAACCTATCAACGGCATGGTGGTTCACCTGGAGATTTTGGACGTTCTAGAGGAGGAAGAGGTTACACAAGTCCGGATGGTACAACGTATTATTATTCTACATCTGGTTCACCGGGTGGATTTGACTTTAATGAGATATTTGGTAATAACAGAAGTTCAAGATCTAATTCTGGGGGATCTGACTTTTTTAATGATTTAGGAGACATATTTGATGTATTCAATAGGAGAGGAGGAGGCAGTTCAAGGGCTAGATCACCCTATTCTCAAGATTTTCCAAGAGAGGGAGAAGATTTACGTTATGATATGGAAATTGATTTTATGGATGCCTTTATGGGAGGAAAGAAAAAAGTTCAGTATAAAGATCCCGCGACGGGACAAGTAAATAATATTAGTGTAAATATTCCAAGAGGAATAAAAGAAGACCAGAAATTGCGTTTGAAAGGGAAAGGGATGCCCGGAGAGAATGGAGGGGGCCCTGGTGATTTATATATCGCAATCCATATTAAAAGACATCCAAAATTTGAAAGAAGGGATGATGATATTTACATTGAATTAGACGTTCCCTTTACAACAGCAGCACTTGGCGGAAAAGTTCAAGTAGAAGGAATTGAAAAAACTTTAAATGTATCAATTCCGGCAGGAACAAATGATTCATCTCTATTAAGGTTAAAAAATCAAGGATTTTATAAGATTAATTCAGAACAGAGAGGTAATCTGTTAGTTAAAATAAAAATTAGTGTTCCTAAAAAATTGAATAAGGACCAAAAAGTATTGTTAGAAAAATTAAAAGCAGTAGGTGTGTAAAAAGGATGATAATTAAGGAGGTAAGAATATAGAATGATGAAATCAAAAGGTAAAATATCAAATCTATGCCCCGAATGTGGGGGTTCAATTATGTTACTAGCAGAAAAAGGGGAGGACGTCTGCAGTCAATGTGGATTAATTATAAATGAACGACAAGTAGATTATTCACATAGTGGGAAAAGAGCTTATACTAACCAAGAACGGAATAATCGTGAGCAAACAGGTGCTCCAATTTCAATTTTACTACCCGATATGGGTTTAAGTACGGTAATTGATAAACAAAAAATAAATAATCCCGATTTAAAAAGAGCAGCAAAGTGGAATACTCGAATTACATGGCAAAAGCGAAACCTATTAATTGCTACTACGGAACTAAAAAGGATAGGAAGTAATTTAAACTTACCAAATCATGTTAAGGAAGAAGCTATGCGTCTTTATAAAGAGGCATTTAAGAGAAAATTACTTCGAGGTAGATCTATTAATGCCATGGTGACAGCCAGTTTATACTTAGCCTGTAGAAAAAAGGGTATACCTAGAACACTTCAAGAGATTTTAGAAGAAGCATCAGTTTCACCAAAAGACGTAAGAAGAAGTGTAAGTATTTTAATGAAAGAATTTCAAATTAAAACTCAAACTACCGATCCTGTGGCACTTGTTCCAAGATACGTTACTGATTTGGGATTAGATTCAGAAATAATAACACTAACTAGCAAAATTTTATCAACTTATGTTTCTAATTTTCCTGTTAGCGGAATAGACCCAAAGGGATTATGTGCTGGGGCAATTTATATAGCCTGTAAACTTAGAAATATAGAGCTTACTCAATTACAAATTGCGAATTCAGTTGGAATTACTGAGGTTACACTTCGCTCGAGGTATAAAGAACTAAAGAAGAAACTAAAAATATCAATATAATTTTTTTTTTGATCTTATCTTAAAAAATACAGAAATAAAAGAAAACAGAGGTAATTGATTATCTATTACCGTATTTTTTATAGAGGAAAATACCGACAGCCACAATTACTATACTTATTATTATAATTAACAATAAATCTAATAAAATATTAGAGCTCAAAATGGATGCGCCATTGAAAATTGATGTTAATGCATCTGTGACATAATAACTGGGTAAAAAGTAGGCAATCACTCGGGTAGTTGGAGTAATTGGAACAAAAGTTCCAAAGAACATTTGCGGTAGAATGAAGATAAATGATATCCCCGTTGCTGCTCCTGAGCTTTTAGCTATTGTGGCGGTAATTAATCCAAGTCCTACTGAACATATCGAGAGGAAGATGATGAAAACAAAAGCAAATATGAGCCCAAGAACAGTACCTTCTGGTGTGAAACCTAATAATACCGAACATATTACTACGATTATTACTTGGATGAGACCGATAATCGTGTTTGATATAAGATGGCTTCCTATAAATTCACTTGAGGATGTCGGGGTTGTATTTATTCTCTCTAGTAGTCCTTGTTCCCTGTCATCACTGAAAGATTGGGCTACAACCATGATAATGAATATACAAGCGTAAGCATATAAGCCAGGTGCCATGACTTCAAATTGACTCACTCCAGGTATACCACTTTCTATCTCTGCAAAAGCTAGTCCGAATACTAGTGTAAGTACAGCGGGGAATAATAACATCAGAAATAGATAAGCAGGTTCCCGAATCACCTTTTTTAAATTAGTTTTAACTAACGCAAGAATCCTTTGTAAATTCATTTATATCCCCTCCAAAATTCTTCTACCAGTAATTTTCATAAACACTTCCTCCAAATTTTTGGAATCATGCTTTTCCATCAACTCTTGAGGAGATCCTAAAGCTATTAACTCTCCATAATCAATGATTGCGACGTTATCACTGAGGGCTTCTGCTTCCTCGATGTAATGGGTGGTGAGAATAACAGTCTTACCTTCTTCTTTCAGGGAACCGATGAAACTCCAGGTTGCTCTGCGTGCTCGAGGATCCATGCCCACGGTAGGTTCATCTAAGAATGCTATTTTTGGATTATTGATTATTGCGATTAACAGATTAATTTGACGAAGCATGCCACCACTATATCCTTTTGCCTTTCTTTTACTGGCTTCTGTAAAATTTACAGCTTCTAAAAGACTTTCAGTACGCTCTTTTAATTCCTTTTTATTCATAGTATGAAGATTTCCGAATAATTCTATATTCTCTCGACCAGTAAGAAACTTAAATATCGCAGCTTGTTGAGGACACACACCGATTAGTTCTTTTATTTTTCTAAGATTCTTTTTTACATCATAACCTCCAACAGTAGCAGTTCCACTAGTTGGATTTAATAATCCACTTAAGATTTTTATAGTCGTTGTTTTTCCTGCTCCATTTGGTCCCAAAAGACCAAAAATCTCTCCCTTCTTTACTTCAAAACTTAGGTCGTTAACAGCGGTAATATCATCAAACTTTTTTACGAGATTTTTAACGATAATAGCATTTCCATCATCTGGATCCAAAATATCTTCTGAATTTCTTACATTTGTTACCATTTCTTTATCAATGTTTTTATTTTTTTAATTATTGAGAATTATCTCAGTATAAATTGGGTAAATTTTTTAACATCATTAAATTTTTCCAGTAAAATAGATCAATAACTAAGTTTCGATTATAGCTACCGGTCTTACCCAAGCTGCGCTGGCTTTTAAGATTTTAATAGGAAAGCAACTCACCTTAAATCCATGAGAGGGAAGTTTATCTAAGTTTGTTAATTTTTCCATCTGATAATATTCTCTTTCAATCCCGGCATAATGTCCTTCCCAGATCAAATTTCTATTTCCCGTTTCGCGAAATTCTTTAGCTTGAAAGTGAAACGGTCGATCCCAGCCCGCCGCATCCGTTCCTACAACTTTTATGGCTTGATCCACCAACCAAATCGTTCCTTCTCTTCCGACACCGGTATAGTCTGTCCAGTATTTCATTGTATCCCAAAATTTATCCGCATCTGTCCTGATCAAGACTATATCTAAGGGTTTTAGCGTATAATTGATTTTTTGAAGAGCATTTTGAATATCTTCTACACTGATTAAATCTCCCACTTCCTTGTGAGTCATATCCAAAACAACTCCATCACTAAAACAATATTCGATAGGGATTTCATCAATTGTTTTTGATTTTTTTCCTTCACTGGTTGGATGATAGTGCCATGGAGCATCCATATGGGTACCCATATGCACACCTAATGATAAAAAATCATCAGCCCATGCTAGACCCTCTGGAAGATCTTCAGCTGTAATACCTGGAAATGAACTAAGCATTACGGGTATACTCTCTTTATGATCTGCATGTTTAACTTTAGCAGATAAGCCTTTTTCAAGATATTTAAATTCTGAGGGTATATTTCCCAAACCTTCCTTTATTTCCAAACTCAAATCGATAAATTTAGTAGTTTTCATAATTTCTTTTTCTCTAATTAAATAAAACAGATACTTTCAAACTAATTATGATAAAGTCAAAAAATCATAAATATCTTGTTTTTATACTTTATTTAACTATTAAAACATCACAAGGGGCATTTTTCGAAACTTTAGAAGAAACTGTTCCTAATAGGACATTTTTTACCTTAGAGTGTTGTCCTCTACTTCCTAAAATGACAAGATCGAAATTTTCCCTTTCCACCACTCGTCTAATATAATCTCCAGGTGGTTCATTTTCAATTAAGCGAGTCTCAACTGAGGATTTATTTTCCCCAAACATTTTTTTTGTTTTATTCAGTAATCTTTCTCCCGCTTCTCGATATACTTCTTCAATGCTGCTATATTTTGAATAAAGGGTTTCTATATTAGGATAAAGTTCTGAGGGAACCCTATTATCTTTAATTGAGTGAATTATCACAACTTCACTATCCCATATTTTTTGAAATTCTACGGCTTTTTCAGCAGCATTATGTGCATGATCAGAGCCATCTGTTGCGAGCAAAATTTTTTTATACAATTTTATCACCTTAATTATTTTAAGATAACCTTGATTTTTATTTTTAATTTTCCTAGTGAAAATATCTTATTTAATGGAAAAACCCATATAATTAACACTAGTTTTCACGTATTTTCATTTTCATAAATGTTAAATATTGATTCTTTTATTATACAAGAGTCTTAAGATTATAATATTAATCAAAAAAGTTGTGTAAATATGGAACGTATTGTTTTTCTCATTACTTGCAATCAAAAGCAATAAAGGATGTGCTTGGTAAAATCGCAGTTACAATAAAAGGAAACAAAGAGTTGAATATAAAAGAATTTTGGGAACAACTTTTAGAAATTGAATAAATTTTTTATACAGATTAAATAAACTTTTTCTAAGCCAAGTTATTTTTATAGTTGAAATAGTAGATTAATAAAATTTTATGAAAACAATATTTATTATATTTCATTTAAAGATATGGCAGAAATGAATGAAGAAAAGGAAAAATTAAGAGGTTTTCCCGTTTTAATTAACAGTGTCCTTAGCCCTCTAAATGAAAATTTCAAATTTCAAGAAAAATTCAAAAATATTAAAACTAAGATTCTCTTGAATGCATCCAATTTAAAGTATGCTGCGTTGATTTTAATTGATCACGGATCTCTGAACATAAAAAGCATTCCTAATAAACCAAAAGCAAATCTAAAGAAGAAAAAGGTTGGATGGAATGCTTTTTTAGAGATGGAAACCCAAACTTTCCTCACTCTTGCCATAAATCGAACATCTATAATTAGAGTTGCAAAGATGTGGGTTACTCGGAAAATAAAGATACGAGGTATTAGAACCTTACTCCTTCTGCTAAAAATGTTTAGAATTTTAACAGATCACGGTGAATGAGACTCATTTTTATCAATAAAAAATAATAAATAAATTGAAATTCAATCTTAAAATAGAAATTTTATGGGAAAGAGAAGTAAACCGAACACCTTTCAAGGAAATTTAAAAAAAAAATTCTATTTCGAAGGGTGGTATAATAAAATCGTGGATAAGACAGCAGATCATATATATGCGATTATACCAACCATAGCATTGAATAGAAAGGAACTTACCTCACATTGTGCTATTCAATTTTTTGATGCGGTTAATGCAACATCGGAATATTTTAAATTTCCAATAAGTGAGTTTAAAAATTTGTCAAACAAAAAATATGAGATTTCTATTGGTAAAAATTATTTCTCACTAGAACGAATTCATCTTGATATTGATATGCAAGGATATAAAATTACAGGAGATCTCATATATATAGATCCCTTTCTTTGGCCCAAAAAATTTTTACAACCAGGAGCGATGGGATGGCTTTCATATATACCATTTTTAGAGACATATCATGCTGTTGTGAGTATGAATCATATGATACGAGGTAAAATTTCGATTAATGGAGAAAATGTGAATTTCGAAAATGGAAAAGGATATATCGAAAAAGACTGGGGTAAATCTTTTCCTGGAGCGTGGATTTGGGCACAATCAAATCATTTTTCAAATCAAAATCTTTCATTTATGTTTTCAATTGCTAAAGTGCCTTTCCTAGGCATGAAATTCAATGGTTTTTTAAGCGCTATATGGTATGAAGGTAGATTCATTAAATTTGCTACCTATACAGGCGCGAAGGTAAAATCTTTAGAGATCAATCCAGGTAATATTCAAATTGTAGTAGAAGATAAGAGATATCAGCTATATTTTGAACTTGCTAAAGGAAGAATTAAATCTACTTCTCTACTTGCCCCACAAGAAGGTATAATGTCTGGACGTATAGCTGAAAGCATTACTTCGAAAATTAGATTGAAACTCTTTGATAAGAAGAAGAATGACATCATTATTGATGATTTAGGCGTAAATGCAGGATTTGAAGCTAAAGATCCTGCGGTTCTCAAGCCCAAAAAGTAATAGAAAATTAATTACTTCTTTTCTTCTAATAGCTTTTTTAGAAGCAATCTCTTTTTTTTAATTTTGAAATTTTTCTTAAGCTTTTTTTAGAAATAATCGTTCTTTTAGATTAGCGACTCTTGCATCTATAAAACAAACATAAAGAGTAAAGGAATCTTGAAAGACTATTTCTCTTCAGAAGGTATACAAATCTATTATGAAACATTTGGTATAGGGAAACCCATTATTCTGATACACGGTTGGGGTTCTGATTTGAAACAGAGTTGGGTAGAATCAGGCTGGGTGAAGATTATTCAGTCGATAAGAATGGTGATAGCCATGGATTGTCGAGGTCATGGCCAAAGTGAAAAACCACATGATCAAAAGGTTTATAGCTATAGTAGTATGTCTCAGGATGTGCTAAATCTGCTGGATCATCTCAACCTAGCAAAAGCGGATATTTTTGGCTATTCCATGGGAGCCTTTATGGCGGTTTATCTGCTTGGTCATCATAGAGAGAGATTCACTTCAATGATTTTAGGTGGCATAGGTGATGAAACTGAAGAAAGTAAGGATGCTCGCTTTATCGCTGATGCATTAAGGGCAAAAGAAAACTCGCAAATCACTAACCTTATAGGTCGAGCTTATCGGGAATATGTCGATTCAAATTCAAATAACGACCGTGAGGCTCTTGCTTTATCAGCCCTACAAATGTGGCCAGAAGGATATCCTGTTCAACTTGGAGGTGTTGACTTAGCTAATGTCGACATCCCGGTCATTATAATAAATGGTGAATATGATTATCCTTATGTAAAAAGTGATAAAAAACTTAAAGATGCAATAGCAGGTTCTCAATTGGTTAGAATAGCTAATAAAAATCACCTGAATGTCGTTGTAGATCAACTATTTAAAGAGGAGGTTTTAGAATTCCTCAAACGACAATAAAAAAGTAAATTTTTGAACAGTTTCAAATATATATATATAATATTTAACTATCTATTTTTTCGCCATTGCTTCTTTTGAATATAACCTTTGTTTCAAAGTGACTGTTCCCGTATCAATGTTATGCTCTACTAAGTCCACATTTGCTAATTCTTGTACTGCCCTTAAAATAAAAGCGCCTCCAATTCCTGTAGTATTTTTCAATTCCTCTCGGGTCATAACCTTCCTTTCACCGTGGAGTACTTTCAAAACCTGGTAATGGGGTTGACCCTGCCAAATTTTTTCTACAAGAACTCTAAAAATAGATAATAGTGCTGTTATCCTTTCGAAATTTAATTCTTGCGATTCTGCTTCCTCGGCTAATTTTGCGAATTTTGCTAATTCTACTTTTACTTTCTGATACTCATCTAATAATTTCATCTGTTCTTCAGTTAAGGAACCGATTTTTTGATCTCTTTCTTGCTTTTCTAATTCAAGTTTTTTTGTTGCATCCTCTAAGTTTTTCTTATCGATTTCTAGTTGCTTTGTCTCTCCTTCTAATTTATTCTTATCTTGTTCTAATTGAATCTTCTCTTTTTCAAGTATCTCTTTCTCTTTACTCAACTCTAATTTATCACTTTCTAAGTTTAATAATGCTGTTCTTGAAGTCTCTAATACCTCAATAAATTCCTTAAAACTGGATTCTGCAGCTTGAATCGTCTCATCTATCACATTTAGGGTTTTATCTTCATCCGTCATTTGAATCACAATTTATTTTATTCAATTAATTTTATTATATTTATTCTATTAAAAAAATTACTTAAATCATGAGTGAACAAAATAAGTCCCATCTCAAAACAAAGCTTATTTTAGGAGTATCAATCCCGGTCTTTATTATGGGTCTTGTATCCTTTTTTACTGATGTCTCTAGCGAGATGATCCAGAGTATCCTACCTTTGTTTATTATAGACTTAGTAGAAGAGAATCCCACTCTTGTTTTAGGTTTAATCGCAGGAATAACAACTGCACTTGCAAACGTCTTAAAAGGCGTTTCGGGATGGGCAAGTGATAAGATAAATAAAAGAAAACCGTTTGTGGTTGCTGGATATACAATCTCAAATCTTTCAAAACCATTCATAGCTTTTAGTCCCTCTTGGGAGGTTGTTTTAGGTTTAAAGGCCGTGGATCGGTTTGGCAAGGGGCTTAGGACATCTTCTCGAGATACTCTAATTTCTTATTATGCTGTTGAAAAAGGAAAAGCTTTTGGTATGCATCGTGCCATGGATACGTTAGGTGCAGTTGTGGGGGCATTATTAGCATTTCTCTTTTTATTTTGGGCATGGAGTTATTCTCAAATTATATTTTTCTCTGTATTCCCGGGAATTTGCGCAGTAATTTTGATTTTTACTATCAAAGATGTTGATCCCGCGAAATTAGACGATTCGAAACTAAAATATTACGGAGAACCTAAAGTAGATAAAATAAGTAAAAACTTTATTAAACTCATTATAATTCTCGGTGTAATTGAATTTGCCAGCTTAAATATTGCCTTCCTTCAAGCTAGGTCATTAGATTTTATTTCTCCTGGCTTGATTTTTCTCATACCAATTTTTTACTTACTCACTAATATAGTATATATGTTTCTTTCACCTTTTTTAGGTTCCTTGTCTGATAGATTCGGACGTAAACCAATAATTATTAGTGGATTATCAATACTATTAATTTCTTGCATAATTTTGGCATTTCCAGTTGTCCCTTCATCTTTTTCACTTATAATTATTATATTCATATATTTACTATATGGGTTTTATTTAGCTTCTGTAGATCCTATTTCTAGGGCTTATATAGCAGATTTAGCTGGTAAAAATAAGAGAGGTAGAGCATATGGATATTATTACCTTTCTGTTGGACTAATATCGTTGGGAGAATCTTTACTGTTTGGCTTTATCTATGATGCTTTGTCATTCACATGGGCATTTTTATATACTGCCACTCTCTTGTTCATATTCATTATTGTGTTTGCGAAAACAGATTTTGCTAAAATTATTAAAAAAGAAGATAATGATTAGAGAATGTTACTTTTCTTTAGTCCAAAGTTCTGCTAAATATATTAAAACTTCTGCTGCTTTTTGTAAGGCTAGTGTTGGAATGTGTTCCTTTCTTGAATGGAATAATAAACCCCCAGAAAACAGATTTGGAGTAAGGATCCCTTTTGCACTTAATCGAGCTCCATCAGTACCCCCTCTAATAGGATGTATTTTAGGTTCTAAATCCGCATTTTCTATCGCTTTTTTCGCCAAATCAATAATTATCGGTTTTTTCTTAATGAATTTAAGCATATTTTGATATTGATGAGTGAACTTAATATCAATTATTAATCCAGGATAGCGAATCTCATAAGTATTTTTTAAATGTTTTATATAGTCTATCCGTCTTTGGTTTTTTTCTGGATCAAAATCCCTAATTAGCATTCTTGCTGTAGTTTCCTCAGCTTTTCCCTTCATTTTAGTTAAGTGGAAAAAACCCTCCCTTTGTTGTGTGTGTTCTGGAGACTCAGATTCAGGAAAGTCGCTAAAAAACATGCTAGCTATTTTTATTGAATTTATCATTTTATTTTTAGCATATCCAGAATGTACATTTAAACCATGAAAAATAAATTCAGCTCGCCATGCGTCAAAACATTCATACTCCAATTCACCAATTTCACCACCATCTACCGTGTAACATATCTCCGGTAACTTTTTTATCTCAACTTTATCGATACCTAAGCCAGTTTCTTCATCTGGAGTAAAACAGATAACTATTGGGCCATGTTTTAATTCTGGAAATTTAGTCCATGCAACGCAAGCAGACATAATTTCAGCAATACCTGCTTTATCATCCGCTCCTAATAGAGTATCTCCTTCAGATGTGATAATGTCAAGACCTATATATTCTTTTAAGTGAGGAGAGTCATCAAAATTTAAGATTAAATCCTTGTCTTGAATAAATTTTATCTCTTTTCCATCATAGTTCTTATGGATAACAGGTTTTACATCTTTACCGGTCACAGCAGGAGAAGTATCCACATGAGCTAATAAACCTATAGATGGTACTTGTTCAAAACCTTTACTGGGTGGGAGAAAGGCATACACAAAGCCAAGCTCATCGTGAGCAATATCTTCAAGATCTAATTCTTTTAATTCCTCGGTCAACAATTTTCCTAAATCTAGTTGGTTCTTTGTAGATGGGACGGATTCCTTTGTTTCATCAGAAGTAGTCCAAATTTTTACATACCGTAAAAAACGCTCTAATGCATTATTATGAAGAAATTCTTGTATTTCTTTAGTAAGTTCCATATCAATCAAAATACACCTTAAATTTTAAATTTGAACATATAAAACTTATTTCCCTTTAAACTGTGGTTTTCGTTTCTGAATAAATGATCTACTACCTTCTCTGGAATCATATGTCTTCATATTTTCACTAAACAAATTGAATTCATTTTGTAAAGAAGTGGGAAGATCATTAATTAACGAATAATTAAACATAGTTTTATTGTACCCAAGACATTTGGTGGGCATTTCAGCAATTTTTTGTATAAATTCTTTAGATAGTTCCTTGAACTGTTTAGCCGGATAGACTTTATTTACCAAACCTATACCTAATGCTTCTTCAGCATTTAGATGTTTTCCAGTTAGAACAATTTCTGTTGCTTTCGCAAAACCTATCAATCTAGGAAGAAACCAACTTGCTCCATGCAACATACAAATCGCTCTTGTTGTTCGATGGTCTCCTATTTCAAGATTGTCTGCTGCTAATCGGAAATCACAAGCAAGTGCTAGCTCATATCCTGCTCCTAAGCAATATCCATGTAACAGGGCGATGACGGGTATTTGAATCTCTCTTATTAGATATATAAGCTTATGGTGTGGTAGTTTAAATTGAGGATCGAGCGAAGAATATTCATTATCCAAAGGTCCCATACTTTCTAAATCATCACCAGAACAAAAACTTTTTCCAGCTCCATTGAAAACAATAACCCTTAAAGACTCTTCTTTTATTATAAATTTAAAAACATCTAGAATCTCCATAATAGTAGGAAATTGTAGTGCATTTAACTTATTTGGCCGATTGAGAGTTATTGTACACACTCCTAACTCCATTCTAACAATAATATCTTCATATTCTTTTTCTGAAATCATCAATCTTTCCTTATTATTTAGAATTAAAATTACTGTAAAGTATGAAACTTAAGTTAATAATTATGTGAAAAGATATTTAAAGAAAATTAATCAAATATTATTGAATAAATCATTTAAGCTATTTTAGTTATGACTGAAGAGACTTATTCCACACCAAAATATGAACGACGTTACGATATCGATTGGTTAAGAATAATTGCCGTATTTTTAGTTTTTATATTTCATAATGCACGATTTTTTGATTTCGGAGATTGGCATGTGAAAAATAATGAGTTAGATTTAGGGATGACTATTTTTGTTAACTTCTTAGGCGGAGTTGGAATGCCTCTTTTCTTTATAATTTCAGGTATGGCAACTTTCTTTTTTTTAGGTTTTGCTAAACCAGGCCTATATATTAAAGCCAGATTTGTACGCTTAATGATCCCATTTCTAATCGCCTTGTTTCTCCATATCCCTATACAGGTTTATCTTGATCGTGTAAGCCATGGTCTCTTCACGGGTTCTTTCTTTGAGTTCTATCCTCAATATTTTAATGGATTTTATGGATATGGTGGGAATTTTCCATGGTCAGGTTTTCACTTATGGTTTCTGATTTTACTATTTGTTTTCTCACTCATTACAGTAATACCTTTTGCGCATCTGAGAAAAGAGCAGAACCTTCAAAAAATTTCGAAAATTGCTAATTTTTTTACGAAATCGGGAAGTCTATATTTATTAATTATACCTATTTTAATCATAGAGATTTTAGGTCCTCTTTCGATCCTTGGGCAATTTGGAGGATATAATCTTTTTTCGCAATTGGTATTTTACATTATTGGTTTCTTCTTAGCTTCTAATAGTAAGTTTAAAGAATCTATTGAAAAACATTACCGTCTTGCATTAATTATAGGGATTACTACAACAGTGTTACTTCTGATTGAGAGATTATTCCTCTTAATTGACCTCCTTTTTTGGGTTCTTGGGTTGGTGTATGTGTGGAGTTGGTTAATCGTAATACTAGGTCTAGGGAGTAAACATCTCAATTTTAACCATAAATCGAGAAAATTTTTAAACGATATAGTTATACCTTTTTATATCCTTCACCAAACAATCATCGTGATTATTGGATTCTTTATTGTCCAATTAGGTTTAATCATTTTCATAAAATACCTTATTATTAGTTCTCTATCGTTTGTAATAATCGTTGGCTTAGTTTTAATTATAAGAAAAGCGAATTTTTTGCGATTCATGTTTGGTATGAGTTTAAAAAAGAAAAAAGAGTTACAAGAGAAACCCATTGAACAATAAACAAATTAATATATACACTCCTTTTTCTCTGTAGTATAATATAAAAAGAAAAAAAATTGTATTAATTACCAAATTTCGAATTTTTCATCAAGTTTAGTAGTAAAAACAAGCAAGTATGGAATCAGAAGATCTAATGCACTTTGCCAGGCATTGATTAAAGGTGCCCCTATCAGGATTGCTGTCATGCCTGTTATTTGAGGTAACCCTAGAAATTCTAAAGTTATTATATTAGCATATATTGCGAAAACTGTCAAATAGACAATAATATTGAAGAGTTCCATTACGACAATACGCAGAGCAGTACCTCCTACACCATAGATAACATAATTTTTTGGCTCTTTCAATTTTTGACTGTTTATTATTCCTGGTTTTCTTTTATACAATTTTAAAAATATAATGGGCACTATAATTAGAGAAATCGTAGCAGCTAGTTTCATTGAAGGACCAATCCATCCTGTAAAATCAAACGGCATTAGTCCAACTGCACCGATAACACTACACAAGATGCCTGCTCTCACACCAAATATTAATAAACACGCAATCCATATGATTGAAATAGGATCTATAATTGCGATAAACCAACCCGCAATTCTTGGTATATTAGGAGCAAGGATCGCCCCCGCAACTATAGATAAAGCTCCAAAAATAGCTGCTCCAGCTATTTCTATTATTAATTGTGATGAAATACTCCTAATTACTTCTTTTTCTCCAGGTTTTATTTCAGACATTTTTTATCTTAACCTAATCAATTTTTTATTTGTAAAAGTCGGGAGTTTATATTTAAATTTATGGGTAAGAGTAAGTCTAATTATTTTGAACGTATTTTAATTTCGTGATAGTAAACATAAATTATTTAGATAAATCTCTTATTTAATTGGATATTTCCTTTCTAGAATAGGTCAATTTCAAATGATTTTGCGATACTCTTACATTTTTAAATTTTTAATCTACTCATTTTTGGAGAATTAAAATACTATTTTAACAACTTTTTTTCTTTTGCATCTAAATCTAGCCAATCAGCAATATTTTTGAGTTGTTTTCGTGATGATCCGCATAAAATTTTTAAAAAAGGGAGTAAAGATTGAATGAAATCAATCTGGGAAATCTCATATTTTTTGTTTAGTTTATTTACTAATTCTTTCTGAGCACTAGTCAAAGAGTAGAATCCTCCAGAAGAGTATCTTGGAAAAACTACTCTTCGAAAACCTTTTGCTTCAGGAGTCTCGTTTCTAGACAAAGCAACCCCGCCTGCAAAGAGGTCAAAGAAATAAGGTAATAAACCCCAGTATTGATTTATACGGATTCTCCCAAAGATTTCGTCAGCTAATGAAAGATTTTCATAAGCATCAACAAGCTCTCTGTTAGTTTTTATGAAAGTAGGAAGGTTTTCATTGACCCATTTATATAAGAAATTATAATCAACGTCAGATTTATCAGTTAAGTTTCGAGCCTCTCTTAAGGAAGATACACGAAATAAATCTCGTATTAAAGAAAAGATTTCTTCTAGCGAATCCCGACGTAGGCTAAGGATTAATTCCTTGACATTACCTTCTATCTTACCTTGACTAATACCCTGAATATCATTGATAACACCTCTTAGATCACCATTATTCTTCTCAATTATTAATTCTAAATCCTCTTCTTTAAGTTGGGTTATATTTTCTTTTTTGAGGATACTGCGAATTATTCTTAAGACTTCTTCTTTAGATAAGCGATTTACCTCAAATCTAGGTATCTTATTATAGAGTGGCTGAAGATTGGTCTTATACTCGTTTGAACACATTATAATAGGAAATTGTGTGTTCTCGATTAAATCAAGAATAGTTGGAACGGCACCACGATCTTGGACTCCATATATACCGTCTATCTCATCAATCAGGATAAGTTTCTCCTTAGATTGAGTTATGAAGTCCATTATCCCTCGAGATTTCGTAGTTTCTTTCAATTTTTTTTCTAATGTTGCTCTTGTTCGTGTATCAGAAGCATTGGTTTCTACTACTTCCATATTAAGATCGTTAGCAAGCGCATATACAATTGAAGTCTTCCCAATACCTGGTGGTCCTTCTAGTAAGATTGCTGCTTTATCAAATTTAATTTTTAACTTTTCCTTTTGCTCCTTTTCTATAACAGTTCTATTAAATGCCTTAATCCTATTATTTTCCTGATTTATTCTTTTCCGTTCATTGAAGAAATTTCTTACAAATTTGGTTAATTCTTCAGGAAGTTTAACTCTTTGATTCCCCACCCTTGCTGTAGGTAATGCCATATCTTTAAGACTTTTTGGTCTATATTTTTCAACCCATGGCATCTCTATCGTATTAGACATTATATTCACCTACAGATTCTCACTAAATAAACATAATTTTGATAATAAAGCAGAAATTTGGATATCATCATCTCTACCATCAAGCGCTCTAAAATCTGCTTCAGCTATTAAATCGATTATATTACATCTCACATATTTACTTAAAGGCAACTTATTCATTTCTATAAGTAAATTATTAAAAACTTCATGAGCGTTATACTTATAGCTAGAAACTATTTTACGAGCTAACTCCCTTGATTTTGGAAAATCACCTTTTAAGGCTAATAATAGCAGATTTTTTATCTGGTCGTTTTTAAATTTTTGAGCATTTTCAAATACAATATTTTTATCGATTTCATTTCCTCTTACACTACATAGTTGTAGGATATCTATAGCTTGAGAAATCTTACCTTTGGAGATTTTATACAAAATTTCAATGACTTCTTCTGTAATTTGTAATACTTCTTTATCGGCAATTTCTGATATCAAATTTTTAAAGTTCTCAAATTTAACTCGAGATATTAGAAAAATCTGGCATCTACTTATAATGGGATCAATAATACTTGAAATTTTGGTTGTAATTAATATCATCCTACAATTTGAACCATAGATTTCCATTAACCTTCTGAAACCCTGTTGATTAGATCCCAACGCTTCAAAATTCTTTACAACTAAAATTTTAAAAGGAACATCCCCTAAAGCTTTCAGTTGCACAAACGGTTTAACTTTAACCTGTATAAAAGCAGGTGTTGTGATTCTTCTTCCCGCCATACTCCCGATTTTACTTGTTGAGACATATGCTTCTGATCTTGCCTGCGTTCTCTCATCTTCGCTTAGGGGAATATTTGCATATACTAGTTTAAAATTAGCATCAAAATTTTTACCAAGAAATTCTTTAGAGAATAAGGAAGCGAAAGTAGCCTTTCCTATCCCTTCAGAGCCGATAAATAGCATATGAGGAAAATTCCTCTGTGTAATTATGTTTTTTAACGCTTCTTTTATTTCTAATCTACCACAAACTTGTTCAAGGCTTTGTGGATAGTACTTTATTCTCCAAATCGGGATTTCTTCAGTCAAATTTCTATAATCTTTATTATAATTTTATCTAAATACAATCTTAAATTCCCATCTTTTCAATAATTTTAGCTAAAAGTGCTGAAACCTGGATTTTTTCACTTGCTCCTTGGCTTATCCGATAATCAATTTCTCCGATATAAGCCCTTAAGGTAGGAATCTTATTTGGCTCGACATTAACTCGCGGTAATGCCTCTGTTAATTGTCTTATAAAGTTTCTACTATCAAGAGTTTCCATTGAATCAATTATTTCTCGCGATTTCCCAAAGTCTTTATTCTTTAGTGCCATAGTTAGATCTTCCAATGTTTTTTCATCCATAAATCCTGAAATTCTTAAAATTTCGTTTAATTCTAAATTCTCTAGTAGTTCTAGTGATACTGACATCTGAAGTGTATTAATTGCTTTTCGTAAATCTCCTCCTGAAATGAAAAATAATAATTCAAAAAATTTCTCAGCTTTATCTGCGGGAATCTTCAATTTTTCATTTTTGGTAATATGCTTTAATCTTTCAATAATTTTTTCTTTGGGAAGGCCTACAAATCTGAATACTGCACATCGAGAGATAATTGGATCTATAATGCGGTTTATATAATTACATAATAAAATGAACTTAATATTCAACGATGCTTTTTCAATTATTCTTCTAAGTGCTTGTTGAACTTGACCAGGAATGTTATCCGCTTCATCTAAAATAACGAATTTTAAGGAATTCTCTTTGATGAGGTTTTGATTAACGAAGTTCTTTAAAACATTTCTTACAAAATCTATTCTTACCGTATCAGAAGCGTTCACTTCTAATAAGTTCACGCTTAGATCTTCGTTATTAAGGAAATTTTCAGCAATGATTAAAGCAGTACTCGTTTTTCCAGTCCCCGCAGGACCTGTAAAAATCATATGGGGCATATTTGGATTCTTGATGAACTCTTTTAAACTATTAATTGCAACGTTTTGACTTACAATATCTTCGAAAGAGTGCGGCCTGTATTTTTCAGTCCAGGGAATTTCTAAACTCATATTTTTTAAGTATTCTGACTAGCTTCAATCATTATGTGTGAGGTCTAATTCTAAAACCTCATATACCTTTTTAAATTTCATTTTTTCATACAGGTTTGCCGCTTCTAAGGCTTGTTCTTTAATGTTTACTTTGACCTTTTCAACCTTAATTCTTTTAAGATGCTCCATTGCTTTCTCTAATAATTGGTGCCCTGTACCTTTACTTCTATATTCCTTTTTTAAAAAGAATTGCTTAATGTATCCTTCAGATGATCCAAACGGATCAATTCGTAATTCCGCAACAATCATACCAACTACTTCATTAGTATCTTCATCAAATGCGATGAGAATACCATGTCTTTGAAGTGGATCAAATATTCGACGACGAATTCCCCAATCAAAACGTTTTGGATCAAATTCTTGATTTAAGCCCTCAACTAGTAGTTTCGTTAAATCTTTTAATTCCTCAATTTGCTCTGGGATAGCTATATCTACTCTTATGTTTGTCATAAAAAAAAATCAACTCTAAAATTCAAGTAATAAAGTAATTATTGATACATTAAGATTTAAAATTTTCTTGACTTACACATAATAAAAAATCCTATAGTATGTTAATTTTTTTATCGAGGGTTAATTTTTTATTTTGCACTCTCGTATGACTATTTGATTTTTTAAAAAACTTTTAATATAGATTCTACAAAAGTAATGAATATCAAGGATTTACTAATTGTCAGATTGAATAAAAAATAGAGCATCAATCAAAAGTTAAAAATGCCTTGAGGACGTTCCATCCCAAGCTTTCACGGCGGGATCTTCAGCCCCACACGCAGGACATTTCTGATTGACTTCCCAACTCTCTAAAGCAGGATGCACTCGAGTAAATAATCCCCCACATGATTTGCAAACTAAGTATTTCGCTCCACATCCCGCACACATCTTGAGTTGGCCTTTTTCCACGAAAGGAAAAGCTCTCCTCATCCACTCATCATGTGCAAGAGAAAACTGATCTTTTCCGCAAACAGCACAGTGTTTACCATCTTCTTGAGCCATATTTTTAACACTATTTTTTTACATTTTCTATATTATAATAATAAATAAAATACTTAATTAAAAATTAAACGATTTCGAAAAACAGACACAATTTAAGGTCAAATTCTTGGTTATTTTGACAGACACTTATGTGTAAAAATGGGAAAAATGTGGGAATATTGTGAAATGTCATTTTTTTCATCAAGAAGATTTATATTGATCCCAATGGTGTTATTACTAGAACATTAAATAATTGCCAACCAGATTCGTTCAAATCATTTAGATCTGGAATCTCGATATTACTAAAGAAGGGAGTGTTAAATATTAGATACCCTAAGAAGGTATCTTTGTAGAAATCCTTGGAGATTAGATATGCATTAATAATTACTGGTTAATCTAAGGATCTTTCACACTTAACATTTTATCAACTCAATCAGATCTTTTCCATTTCCATATTAAGCAAAACAGAAATATCTCCTAGAAGAAAACATCTAGGAGATTTCTTTTTTCATTCCCATAAGATTAATATTTTCTACTGATTTGATGTGGTATACTCTACAACTAAACGCACAATATCTGCCTTTCGATAAGACGATAGGACTTTAATATTTTTTTCACTACAAAATTGCTTTAATTGTTTTACTGTCCATTTTTCAAATTCGATATTCATCATATTTTCTATTGGATTTTCTGAGGATTGGGTGTTTTCTAATACTTCTATTGCTTCAATTTCTCCTAATTCTTTGTTAACATGAATTCGGAGTTTAGCGCCCTTAATTTCAAAGATTTCTTTTGGAAAACTTGTAATTGCTTCCCACTCTTTTTCTTCTGATTGGTTGCTAAATATTTCTGTTTTTTTTATAGTTTCACCATATAGGATGTTGTTTCCAACAAGTATGTTTTTAGGTCTGAAGCTACCAAGGGTATTAGTTTTTAATATATTTTCTAAAATCTCTTGTGTTCTTCGATTCTTTTTTAAATTCTCATATGAAGGAGTTTTCTTAGCGTTGGTAGAAAAATATTTATTTAAATTATGTTTAACTAAAAATTTCTCACTCTGATTGCTCCTATTAAAGGATATACTTTCATGATTTATTATTTTTGGAGTTATGGGTGTATCGTTATCAATAATAATAGCTCTCTTTTGGAAACCAAATGTATTAAGAAATTCACTTGGTTCATCACCTTGATCAATCGAGACAATTTTACATCGATGAAAGGATGAGGAATTCATTAGTTCTTTCTGAATTTCTGAAGCAACTCGTGAAGCTATGAATTTCTTTCTAACTGATGATGAAATTCCTTTGCATATATAAATTCTACGAATCTCTTCCTTAACAATTATAGCAACTTGCGAAGAAAATAATATCCCTTCTCCATTATTCTGATGAAAGATTTCTTCTGTTATACGTAATCTACGACGCTCTCCATTATCCTCAACTTCAAAGATCATAAAATCAGTATACGTTTCTAACATGATATTCCAATGAATTTGTACTCTTTTTATAACTATAATCTGAGAGAGAGGGGATAATTTGTGATCTGCATTCAATAATACTTAAGACAAATGAAAAGTAGGTTAAATAAAAATAAATAATATTTAAAATTGAAAAATAAGAATGAATTACATTTCTAATTTTTTTGTTTTCCCATTTCCAGACCCTTTTGGGTTGATTTTTTCTAATTCACCAATCAGCTGAAATGTCTTATCGTCGTTTAAAGCTTCACTAAATTTAATTAGCATTTCTTTACTACCAACAAATAATCCCTTTCTCTTTAGAGGCTTTCCATCTTCCTTCAAAGGGTTAATTTCTAAAAATAAGAGTGCCGGTCTTGTCTTTGTTGCGGGAACTTTAACAACGTTAACACCCTCTATCGGGGTTTCCATTTTTTCCCAATCTGCTCCACTTTTTAAATGTGCTTTCAGTTGAGTTTCAATATCTGCCATGAATTATCACTTTCCATTTATTTTATTCAAGATTAGAATTTTTTTTTGTTAATATTTTTGTGCGTGTTACATGTAACATATAAGACTTATATAAAAATTTTTCTAAAGATAAAAAATTAAAACATAGAATTAAAGTTTCGAAATATAACCCATTTTTAAATATAGTGAATTTTAGAGTTAAAATGTATTAAGATTAACTTTTAGGGTATTACGTCGGATTTCTTGGGGTCATTTTCCACTAAACCTTTAAATATATCACTCTCGTATATATATTTATTCAATAAAACAAATAAAACTTAGGTGAATGGTTATAAAATTAATCTCAGTAAATCTACCTGAATCCTATCTAAAGGTTCTCGAGATATTAGTATCTGAAAGCAAATTTCCTAATCGTTCAGAAGCTATACGCGTTGCTATTCGCGATCTAATAAAAACAGAATATTTAATCGAAGAATCTATAGAAAGGAATATAAGTCCAAGCGTAATAGAACCAGAAATAGAAAACGAGATTCAAGAAAAATTATTTGCTTAATCCTTATTTTTTTCTTATTTAACAAGTGTTAAATCCTTATCAAATCATACTTTGATAATAAATCACTTACTTAATTTAATAACCAGATAAATTTTAATTTAATAAAGTCACTTTACTATCCAATATAAGGTGTATAATATGACTAAAATAGCCGTTGTTTCAACAAAGCATCGAATTTATGGAGTAAATAAAACCTTAGAATTATTAGGGATTAACCCCGTTAATAATAAAAATGTGATTTTCAAACCAAACTTTAATACAGCAGATCCTCCTCCTGCTTCAAGCTCTATGGAAACAGTCAAACAGCTTCTCATTAAAATAAAGGAAATGGGTGCGAAATCCATCACAGTGGCAGAACGTAGTGGTCCAGCTAAAACTTCTGAAACATTTAAAAAAAAAGGATTATACAAACTAGCTGAAGAATTAGATTTTAAGATAGTGGATCTCACAGCTGTACCAGAAGAGGAGTATGTTCTTAAAAAACCTCGAAGTTGTCATTGGAAGGATGGATTTCTTTTTGCTAAAATATATGACGAAGCCGAATGTGTTGTGGAAACGTGTTGTTTAAAAACTCATATGTATGGTGGTCATTTTACTATGTCACTAAAAAACGCAGTTGGGTTAGTAAATCAAAAATATATGAGTGAATTACACTCCTCAAAAGACCAACGTAAGATGATTGCGGAAATTAATAGTGTATACAAACCAGAGTTAATCATAATGGATGGAATTACTTGTTTTGTAGATCAGGGGCCAATGATAGGTACTTGCAAAGAATTAAATGTTTTTGTTGGTGGTACTGATAAGGTGGCTATTGATGTAGTTGGAGTTGCACTATTGAGAATACTTGGAACAACCCCAGAGGTGACTAACGGCTCGATTTTTGAGCAAGACCAAATTAAAAGAGCCGTGGAACTAGGAATAGGTATAAATTCACCAGATGATATTGAGTTCATAACAGAATCAGAAGAATCTAAAAATTTGGTTGCCCAAATCAAAAATAAGTTGGCAGAATAAAGAATTTTATTCTTTTTTTAATAGATTTAATACTTTTTTCCTTCTTTCTTCTCTTCGTGCAGCGATTCGCGTCTTTAACATATCCATCTCAGTTTCATATGTTTTCTCTTTCGCTTTTAAATCGTCTTTACCAGATTTTCTCCCCAGTTTTTCCTGTAATTCTTCGATTTTTATATCAATTACATCAACATATTTCTTCCCAATTTTTAGACTTTTAAGGTTAAACTTAGCCTCGTTTAATTCGGAAATAGATTTCATAACTCGATCATTTATTATTGAAATTTGCGCTTTATCTAATGCTTTATATACGGCTTCGAATTTATCAAGACTTTCAATCTCACTTAGAGGTTCTAGGGTAACCAATGGGATTTCCGCTTTATCTTTTATATCATTAATTACTTCTTCGATTCTCTTAATTTCTTCGTCTTTTGCTGATGTTTGTAACTTCTTTTCTTCCCTCTTTAACAAGAGTATTCCTTCATTATAATGTAAGTCATCGATAAAATTTTGAGCTCTCTCTAATTCTTTAAATATTTTTTTATCAAACTCTTCTTTAGCAAGCTTGCGTTTATCTTCTTTTTTCTGTTTTTTAAGTTCCTTTCGTTCTTTTTCAGTGTCTCTCCTAAATTTTTCCATCTGTTTTTCTTCTTCAGCTTTTTTCTTCTTAATAGCTTCAAGAGCCTCATATTGTTGTCTTTCTCGTTTAAGTTTAAAGAGAAGCTCATTATTTATTCGAGATACTTCCCGCTTCCAAGAAATTTTATTAAATAGTTTACGTGCTTCAATATACTTTTCATAAGCTTCTGGAAACTTCTTTCGGTCCAGTAAAGAGGTTCCTTGTTCTAGAAGCCTAAAAGCTTCCTCTGAAGTTTCCTGTTCCCACTGCTTCTCACTCTGTATTCTTAAAAATTCCTTTCTCTTTTCTTCTTGTTGCAACTTCCTTAGTTCTTCAGCTTTCGCAAACGTCTCTTCTAATTTTTCCTCGATTTTCAGTTTTTCGATTCTTTCTTTCTCATTAATCGCTTGTTCAAGTTCAAAAGATTGTTGTCTTCTCTTAATCATAGCAATGGAATCTTTAACCATATGAATTCCTTCTTGCCAGCTTATTTCGGTAAATATTTCTTCACTTTCCTTATAATAATCAATAGACTTTTCAAAATTATTTAAGGCTAACTCATTTTTTGCTCTATCCATTAATGAAAATGCTTTATCTTTTGCGGTTTCAAATTGAATTACTTTCTCTTCTTTTAAAAGCAGTGATTCTTTTCTTTGCTTAATTAACCTTTCTTCTTCTTCCTTTGCTTGTTTTAACATCCGTTGTTGTCGTAATAATTCTTCATCTCGTTTTTCCACTTTTGCAATTTCTAACGCACGTAATCTGTTATCTTTTTCTTGTTTTTCCTTGTAAAATTTTATTGTATTAATTAATTTCATAGATTCTTCTATCCAACCTATCTCTTCGAATCCTTTTCTAGCCTCGCGATAAATTTTAAAGATTTCCTCATATGGGGGTTCCTGATCAAAGATACCATCCTTAATCTTTAATTCATAGTCCTTTGCTAATCTCTCAGCTTTATGAATATCATTAAAAATAACTTCTGCTGCTTTATCTTTGTCTCTTTTAAATTTCTCAATTTCTAAAATCTTTTTCTCACGAGCAAGCAAATCTTTTTCAGTGCCATCCTTAGCATATTCTAATTCCATTACCGGTTTTTCTAATTTCTTTTTCTCTATTTGCCGTAATTTTTCATCCTTTTCCTTCTTTTCTTTATAAAATTTAATAGTATTTATTAATCGACTAGCCTCATCATTCCATCCAATTTTCTGAAATGTTTTTTTGGCTTCTTGGTAATTTGAAATAGCTTTATCATAGGGACTGTTATATAATAGCACATCTGATTTGATACTTAACTCATAATTCTTAACTAATTTTTCTGCTTCATCTATTAAATTCATAGCAGTATCCAATAAAATATCCTCTTCTTTAACCCCTTTTTCTAGTTCTCTTATTTTATCTGGTTTAACAGGTTTAAAATCTTCTTTAATTTTGTGCATATCCTCAATTTCTTTCTGTCGTTCTGCTTTTTTAGCCTCAATTTCCAGTAATTTTTCATATTTATCTAATTTTTCTTGGTAGATTTTAATCTGATTTGCATATACTTCAGCTTGTTCCTTCCAACCCCTTGCATAAACTTTTTCACGGATATCTTTATAAATATCAATCACTTCAGAATAAGGAGTATCTTCCAAAATTTCACCTTTTCTCATCGCTTTTCTCATTGCGGTTTCATAGTCGTGAACTAATCCTTCAGCTCTATTGATATTTTCGGTTATATATTGTTCGAATTCCTCTTCTTCACCCTTTTTTCGTTCTAAAGATCTTAATTTTTCTTCCTCTCTCATAGATTCTTTTCCAACTTTATGCATTTCCTCGATTTCCTTTTGTCTATCTGCTTTTTTAAACTCGATCTCGAGTAATTTTACATGGTTCTCTAATTTTTCTTGATAAATCTTAATTTGATTCGCATACATTTCAGCTTGTTCCTTCCAACCCCTTGCATAGACTTTTTCACGGATATCTTTATAAATATCAATCACTTCAGAATAAGGTGTATCTTCCAAAATTTCACCTTTTCTCATCGCTTTTCTCATAGCGGTTTCATGGTCGCGAACTAATTTTTCTGCCTTATTTACTGCATCTGATATAATATTCTCAAATTCTTTTTCTTCTCTTTTTTGATCAATAGCTTTGAATTTTTCCTCGTCTACTTTAACTCTTTTTTCTATTTTATGCATTTCTTTGATTTCCATTTGTCTTTGGATTTTTTGAGCTTCAATTTCACGTAATTTTTTATCCTTTTCCCATTTTTGAGAATAAAAATTTATCTGATTATTATAAGAAGCAACCTCAGTATGATTTTCTTTACTAAGTGACATTTGTTTTGCTCTTTCATAAATCCTAATAATTTCAGCAAATGGAGGATTATCAACTAATTTTCCTTTTCTTACTGCTTTTTTCATGGCTAAGTCATATTCACGTGCCATTGACTCAGCTTTGTTGACCATATCATTTATCAATTGTTCAAAATCTTCTTCTGTCTCTTCTTCACTAGATCTTACTTCAGATTTAATTAGTTTAGCTTCTTTTAATCCGCTTATTCCCTCTTCCTTTTGTATTTTTAACATATCATCCATTTCTTTTTGCTTCTGAGCTTTTTCAGCTTCAATCTCTCGTAATTTGTTATCTTTTTCCAGTTTTTCTTTGAATAATTGAATTTGGCTCAAAAAAATCGCAACATCAGTCTCCCAACCTCTTTCCTGAGCCTTCTGCATTGCTGTTCTGAAATCATTTATAATTTCAGGATAGGGACATTTTATTTCAAACTTCCCCTTTCTTAATGCTACTTCGTATTCTCTTGCCTCCTTTTCTGCTCTATTTGTTATTTCATCAATTTCAGATCTAAGTTGTTGTATTTCAATTTCTCTTCTACGTTGTTCTTCTGATGCTTTCAACTGAGGCTCAGTTTGAATAGGGATCTTTACATCTTTTTTAACCTTTAGATATTCTTCAACTTCCTTCTGTTTTTTTACTTTTTCAGCTTCAATTTGTCTAATTTTATTATCTTGCTCAAGTTTTTGATAGTATACTCCGATAGTATCATCATAAATGGCAGATTCACTTCCCCACCCCTTATCAATTAATAACTCTTTAATTTTTTCATAAATGTCAATCACTTTAGGGTAAATACATTCCTCAACTATTTCTCCTTTTTTGATTGCTTTCTGCATAGCCAATTCATATTCTCGAGCCATACGTGAGGCCTCTGTGACCAGATTATCAATTTGAGCTTTGAAAAATTCATTCTCCATCCGTTGAATTTCTATTCCTTTTAGTCTCTTTAATTTTTCTAGGTTTTCTTGCTCTTCTCGGTCAATCGCTTCCTGTTCTATTAAATCTATAGATTCAATTTGAGTCTGAGGCTTTTCTTCCTTCCCCAATTTCTGTTCTTCCAATCGCTTTAAAAATGTTTGTTTTTCATTTTCTAATTGGTTTATTGTGTCTTGAACCTTCTTTACTTCATAGGTCCAGTGTAAATCTTCAAATAACTTAGCTCCTTCTTTATATAATTGTAAAGATTCATCGTACCGTTTGGTTCTAGCTAATTCCGATGCTTGTCCTAATATATCATAAGCTTTAGACGAAATTTCTTCTTCTTTTTTCTTAGAAATGAGGTACTGCTTCAATTTTTCTTCTTTTGGTTCTTCTTCAAGGGATTCTTTAATTTCTGATTCTTTTTCGACTTCTATTGAACTCGATACTTTCTTTACACTCTGTAAAAATTCTGCTTTTTTATTATAACATTCCTCAATCAATTGAAATACCCGTTCAACACCCTCTGTATTATTGACTTCTTCAAATAGTTCAACAGTTTTATCATATTTATCAAGAGCTTCTTCGAACTGATTCGCTTCTACAAGATCGTTTCCATCCTTTATAAGTTGTTCAGCCGTTAGAAATACATCTACTTCAATTTCTTCTTGAATTGGCTCTGGTTCAACAATAGCATCTTTTACACCCTCAGAAATCTCTATCTTTTCTAATTCCACTGCACCCTTTTCAGTTTCGATTTCACTTTCTCTAAAAACTTGTTCTTTGAGTAAATAAACTTCAGAAATCTTTTCGTTTATAGCCTTAATCTCGTCTCTTCTGTTAATTTGAGAATATAATCCAATAGCTTGACGTAAAACTTCAATACCATCATCAAAATATTTCGTTTCGATTAAATTGATTGCATGTTCAACTAACTCATAAGCTTCAGTAGCAACTTCTTCTTCCATCTCTATTAAATCTGAAAAAAATGCTTCTTTTGTTGGATCAAATCCATTCTCGTCAAATTCTTGCTCAATATCCTCTTCCTTTCTCTCATCCATAAACTTCATCTTCTTTTTAAGGAAAATTAAGAATAAAATAACCTAAAAATTGATATTGTCTAAAATAAATGTAATGTCTATTAATACTAGAAGTCATTAATCGAGAATAAAAATTTAAGTAATCACTGTTCAAACTTTCCTAAATTCTTATTAAGAAAATCATCGCAAATTTTTCCGCCCTCTCTCGTCAAATTCCAACCATTAGCTTCTCTTTTCACTAGATTTAGATTCTCAATACTAGTCAATATTTGATGAACTTCCCCCTCATCTTTACGAATATTAAAATCTACTCTAAGACTAAAAACTATTTCATCGATTGGGACTGCACCTCCAAGTTCGTCTTCCATAACACCTAAAGCAACAAGAACTTGATTTTGCTTAGTCATATCTGCGTCCATAGAAGTTTTCATCTCATCACGTAGCCATGGATTACTTTTAAGCATTTTCTTAATTGCTCGTTCATCACCATTTTGATAAACAGCATCGAATTGCTCTCTAATCTTCTTCTTTGCCATAATTGAAGCACAATAAAATAAAGTGAGTGAAAAATTTGTATTAATTTATAACTAACTATAATATAAATTTAGAAAATAAAACCTTTTATGATTAAGGGAAAAAAAGAAAATTATCCTAAATTTGCAAAAAACCTTCTACTTCTTCTTTAGAAGCCATATGAAATTTTTTAGTATCACCCTTAATGTAGGCTATTCGTATATTTTCTTTAGTTGCTTCCTCATCAATAGCCTCTTTAAGTGCGGAGAGTGCCATACTAACAACTTCATCAAAAGGCATTTCTGCTTTATAATGTTCAACAAGGTACTCCCTTGCGGTTGCTTCACCATTCCCAAGTGCATAAGCTTTAAATGGTCTGTAAATACCACTTGGTGAGGTTGTAAAAATATGCGTTCCCGAAGCGTCGATTCCAATGAGGAAGAATGCACAACCCCATGGACGCACACCCCCAAACTGTGTATATTGCTGTTTCAAGTCTGCGATAGTTTTTGCTAACATATTTAGTCGAACAGGTTCATCATATGTCAATCTAAATGATTGAGCTTGAACTCGCGCGTAGTTAATGAGTGCTCGTGAATCTGCATGCAAGCCTGATATAGCAACACCAATGTGTTCGTCAATTTGAAAAATTTTATCAATTGAATCAGCATCCATTAACTTTGATGCAACTTTAATCTGAGCCACCAAACACACATCATCCTTAGATTTTACAGCTACCGCTAGAGTTCCACGCCTTACTGCTTCTAAAGCATATTCTACTTGAAATAAGCGTCCCTCAGGAGAAAATACTGTCAAAGCTCTGTCATACATTCGACCTTGTCCACCAAACATTTTAATTCTAACCTTCTTTGTTTTTAAGATAATTATAGATTGAACTTAGTTTTTTAAATGTATTAAAGAATTTTAATTTAATGTTTATACTAAATAAAATTTTAAATCTTTTGGGTACCCTTTAATATTGCTAAGGTTATTTCTTTAAATACAGGGCTAACATCAACATCTTCTTTGGCACTTGTTTCAAAATAAGCAAGAGCATTTATTTCATCCTTTAATGCCTCTCCTTCCTTTTCTCCGACTTCTCTACGGTCTATTAAATCAATTTTATTTCCTACTAACATACTTGGTTTGCCATCACCGATTACTTTCTCAACTTCACTCTTCCAAGCTAAAATGTTTTGAAAAGAGCTTCTCCTTGAAAGATCGAAAACGAACACAATGGCTGTTGCCCCTCTATAAAATGGGGGGCGTACAAAGCTGAAATGTTTCTGTCCTGCTAGATCCCAGATTTGGAGCTTAACAAGATAATTTGGGTATTCTTCTAATTCAACCTGCTTCGTGGAAAAATTTGATCCAATTGTCATAATATAATTTTCTTTAAAAGTGTCCTCACAATAGCGTAAGACCATTGATGTTTTTCCTACTCCTCCATCCCCTACCACAACCACCTTGTATATAAATGACCTGATAGATTTCTCAATAATTTTACCCATTCACCATTTTAGTTAATTTAATCAACCCATAACATGAATCTGTTCAAGTTTTTGGATTTAGCAAGTTTATTTTTGAAATAGTGAAATTTCCATGTTTGAGTAATTAATATTAATATAATAATTCTTACATAAAACTTCTTATATTAAATCTTTATTTTTTGAATCGGTTATTTATAAGACATTAATTAAATTACTTATGATAGAATTTTGATTTAATTTTAATTGCTTCAATGGTAAATTTATCTGAACAGTTTACTTCTTTTTTACCTATTAGCTTTTCCAGTTTGTTTTACAGTTTCAAGAAAATCAAGGACTTCATTTAAAAATCCCTCAGTATTTTCTATATTGGTCATGTGACCAAGACCAGTCATAATTACATGCCGATTATCAGGGATCTCTTTTGCCATAATCTCGCTTCCATTTAGGAACACGATGTCAAATTCACCAATCAAGATTAGTGTAGGACACTTAATTTGTCTGAGTCCCTCAACCCTGGGATCTGGATCAGTGTAAAAAACACTACGGAACTGCATTATTGTTTGAGGATCCTGAACTCGTTGGACTTCTTTCCAGATGTCCCACATTTTTTCGCTATCAGGATGTTCCGCCATTTTAAACAAGTATTCTCCAGGATTTTGACGAGAAGCTTGTATTTTTTCATCAACAGTGGCGTTGAGAGCCCAATTTCTTAAAGCTTCTATTTTTTCCTCTGTGGGTGTTGGAGGAGGGTTCTTTATATAGTAGTCTGGTATTGTAGCTGACCCCGTATCAATAAGCATTAAGCTGATTAAACGTTCAGATCTAGTCATAGCATAGCGTACTCCAACCATTCCGCCAGTAGCATGAGTTAGGATGTGAAATTTATCAATCCCCAGATGATCAGCAAGAGCGTCAAAATCACTTGCCATAGTGTCAGCATCATAACCATAAGGCTCGCCCTCTACAACTGTGCGACCGTGTCCTCTCATATCCATGGAAATCATACGATATTTTTCAGCTAATTTCGCGGTGACACCAGACTCGCTCCAATATATTGTATTTTCAGCTAATCCATGATTTGCGATTATAGCTTCCCCTTTTCCAACATCTTCATAATATAATTTTAAGTTTTCCTTTTCAAAAAAGGGCATGATTATTCCTCTTTTTTACTAATTTCTTATTATTAGGTATTAAATTTTTTCTATTATTTATTATTTTTCAAGTTTGGATGAATTTCCGAGAGTCTATATAAATTTCTCCTTTAAAATTTCTTTATTTCACTAGACAACTATAACTATAAACATACTCGATTTTTATTTATCTATTTACTAAGATTTAAAAATTTGAACTAGATTATCCATATGAAAGATAGTGATCGACTCCGAGGAAACAGCATTAGTAAATATGATTTGTCCTTACTGTAAAGAGAGTTTCAGAAAGCAAGTTGACTATCAAAAAAAGACTGGATTATTTATAATCTTAATAAAAAACCACCCTAATGGCGATGAATGTCCTCCATTTATTGCTTTTATTGATAATAATGGAAGACATCGAGGATCTCAAAAAATTGATAATGTAGATGAAGAAGAGACTATGAACGGACAATTTCTAGAAAACGCTCGAAGTACTATAAATGAGCTAGAAGATACATTACGATTTTATCATTTAAAAGTACCTAGACGAGGGGAAGAGGATTTGATCACAAGGTGGCAAGTGTGAAAGATCGAACATTTATGAGTTCCAAATTCTATAAAAGATTAATTGATTTTTTAAGTGAGAATGAGAATGAAAACTCCTTCGGAATGATTACTTATGAAGGGGATAAAGAAATAGAAAGCGGTCTTCTTATATACGGGAAATATCTAGGGATGATATTTACAATGTTTTCGAAAGACCAAAAAGCAGTTTAGAATAAAACCTTAGATGAAGTAAAGGGATACTCTAATCTTACAGTTGAAAAGTTGTTAGATTTATATGATCTAATGGACTTCTTTTTTTAATGTTTGAAGTATATGACTTAATGGAATTTCCAGGATATAAGCTATGTATCATTGTTCTTTCAAATTTATGAATGATTAAAATGATACACTCTTAATTCTAAAAATATATGAATTTTACAAATAATATAAAAACTTTGTGCAATCCCTATATTTTTAATACATTTCTGTGATTATTTTATCAAATTTTATAAAAATTTGGTGAAAAAAAGAATGGAAAGGGGAAATCAATATTATAGTGTAGAAGCAGATAAAGAGAAAAACAGAGTTAAATTTAGTATGACAGGAGACATTCCCGATGTAGCCTCAATAAGTAACTTTGAATCAGATTGGAAAACCACGGTTGGTGAACTTAACTCTGGTTTCACAATTATTGGAGATTTAAGCGAGTGTGGACCACTTCCACCTGATGTAGAAGCACTCAATCAAAAAACACAAGGCTGGATTATGCAACAAGGGTGTTCAAAAGTCGCACAGCTTGTTGGAGATCTAAATGTAATGAGTCAAGTTAATGCATTTGCTGAAAAATCTGGAATGAGAGATATTCTACGAGCTTTTAATTTACGCAAGACCACTATAATGTGGCTAGATATGTAAAATAAGCTATATTAAAAAAATAAAAAAAAAAATTTTATTTATTATTATTTTTTTATTTTGTATTTAATTATTAATCAAGACATTTTCTATTCTATTGTACTTCAATATCATTCAAATCAATATATACAATTTTTCTGTTATCATCATCTCCTACTTCAACTTTTATGATTCTTTCATCAATTGATGGAGTACTAAATGGGAAATCTTCTAATAATTTGTGATCTTGTTCCCCAATTTCAGTCTTTACTGGGGGGATATTGTCTTTAATCATCCCATTAATTATCTCTATAAAATCACTCTCAGTAATAGATGCAAATTTTAACCAATCATACGATCTTTTCATTTTTTCTGCTTCAATACGGTGATACATTCTATAATAAGCCCCTGGTTGAAAAGCACCGTAGAAATCATGAGGTGGAGCAGAAAAAGTATAGTTTTGGGACACATTTTTCATCCAGTTTCGTTCATGTTTTTTTACATTTTTGGGCATAATTATTCACATCATTTTTCTTTTTTATGAAAACCAATCCAAGATCCAGTCTAAATTCACCATATTTCATACAATCACAAAATAACCCACAAATTTCGGATTGTTAATTTAAATTATTAATTGGATCGGTAAATAAAATCAAGCAAATTCAAGTATTTAAATATTACCTTTTCACACGCTGTTCTTTTCAGAATATTTCGACAGTGGGTTTCAAAAAAGCAAAACTTTATAAATTATGCCTTCTTTACCACAATTAAGGTTAAAATCTTTTAATTTTCACCCATCCAATACATATTATTCTTTCATATTTAAAGATTGTTACATTCAACTCAACTTCTTACTATATACTATTTTTAACTAAACTAGAGTCAAATCATAGTTTGTTTACTCTTTTAATTTTATTTTTATTCACCTCCCTCGGTCCCTGTAGAATAACATTTCCTTTAAAAGAACAAACCTTTTTGAAAAAAGTAATGATCTTACTAAATTATTGAAGAATTGCATGTATTTCAGAAAATTGTCGGTGTATCTTTGCTTTATTGTAAAGAATCGTTACTTCATACAATGACGTTTGATTCCGGATTTAAGGTACATGAACGAAACAATCATTCTCACCTCATTTCAAGTGGAGATAAGACTCTCGATGAGTTGCTTTCTGGGGGATTTCACCAAGATTTAGTGTATTTACTCTATGGAGATAAGAAGCTAACAACCAACATCTTGCTAACAACTTCCGTTATTGTTCAAAAAGCGTTTGACAATGGAGGGCTTGGAGAAGGTATTAGAGTTGCCTTCATCGATGGAAACAATCGTTTTAATCCTTACAACGTAAGCAAATTTGCAGTTACTAAAAACTTGTCCCCCAAAACGGTGTTAGAAAACATCCTTATTTCACGAGCGTTTACTTTTGACCAAATAATTGAGATTCTGGAAAATAAACTTTCCATGCTTGAAGATGTGAAGGTTGTACTTATCTCTGGGATTACAACAATGCTCGAGAGCTATGAAAAGCAAACTTTCGAAGAATTACTACGGGCGATAGACGGAATTAAACAGATGCTCTGGAAAACAAAACCACTCATTATAATAACGGCGCCGATACATGAACATTCTCTTTTTAGACCAAAAGGGGGAAAAATTCTTTCTCATTTTGGGAGTGTACTGGTGATGATAAAAGATGATGAGCGGTATGTGGAATACACCCTCATTCAACACCCCTACTTACCTGAAAGTCGGTTGCTGAAATGGAAGCCCCGTACATCTAAGAAAAAGGTTCCTTTAAAAAATGCTACACTAGATTGCTGGTTTTAGATTGATTACCAAAAGGCTTTTTCAAATTTATTTATAGTATCCTGCAAGTCATATTTATGCAATTTTACGTTTAAAAAACAATTGGTTTTAAAAAAATAGATGTTCAATTCTTAATAATTTCACTCTAGAATATCAAATTTGTAAAATAAATAATAAACAAATTTATAAATTCGAAAAAGTTTCTTAGATAACTTACTCACAATTGTATTAAAAGACGCAATTGAATCGGTTTCTTTTGAGTGTAAAGAATTTTCAAAATCTGGATAAGGTAAATTTCCCGTCATTTTAGGAGGACGACCGAGACTTTTCACCTTGTTCCAATTGCTATTTAGCTCTCTTGTCGCCAACCATGTTCTATCGGTAGTAATATTAAGTGCTTCTTTTGAAGATAATTCGATTTCACCATAAATATTGATAGGTCCAATGCCACCTATGAAATCAACATTCTCAATAGTAATAGTATTTTCTCCTTGGTGAAGATATTCAGCTATATCGAAAATTTGAATGTTATTTTCTAATATATTAAAGTTAAGTGATTGTCGAGTTATCAAATGCCCTACGTAATTGCTATTAATGTTTAGTTTAGTGAAAGTACCACCTAAGATTTGTAAAGATGCTTTATCTATTTTGTCCTCAATTCGCATGACTTTTCTATAAAATGTAGTATGAACTTGATGGAGTTTTTTAGAGTTTAAATATATCAGTTCACTAGGAATGTTAGGGTCTTTCCATTTAAGATTGCTATTTATTGCTTTAATTCTTTCATCATAAAATTTGAGTAACCATAAATATTTTTCTTTGATAGAGTTGAAACCTTCCACTTTTGCACAGCTTGACCATAAAAATTCATAATCATCGATTAGGGCACTTAACTCACTTTTTAAATCATTTATTTCTCTTATTTTCATGTTCTTTAGCATTTCGTTTTTTGGAGAGAATTTAACTAGAAACTTGGAATTTCTTCTTTTTTTGCAATAGAATTTAATATGATTTGCTACAAAAGCAAGATTTCTTATGTTAATTTTATTTTTAGAGACAGCTTTTTCCAACTTTTCACAATTGCTTATGATTGCATCCATCTCAGCAATAATTTTCTCATATCCCTTTACTTTTAAGTTTTTACGATACCTTTTCGTATTTTTGGCATAAGGATGAGAAAAGAAATGATTATAATATGATCTAGGCCGAGTATGTAAAAGATTTTTCTCTTGAATTCTACGAAAATTGCTAAATATGTGTAATAATGTGGGATTTTGGATACCAAAGAAATGAAGACACAAACCTTTCCAGAAAGATAATAAATTAAGATCTTTTAATGGGTCCCATCCAACATAAGCAGAAAAAATGAACCCATAAAATCGATTCTCTCGAATTTCTTTATTCCTATAGTCACCCCAACTTGAAGTAATTTCACCTAAAGCTCCCTTTTCATAACCGAGTTTTACTAAATTTGTGATATTTTTTTCATATCTACTAATAGTAGGAAAAATGCGATTATAATCTATTATAGAAGGGCTGACGATAACAGGTAAACCTTTTTCTCTTAATTTTAATAAAATTGGATGATCTTTCTGAATAGTATAGTTCCAGTACATTATTATAATGTCTTTCGGTAAGTTCTCAATGATATCGTCATATTTGGAGAGGATGTCATGATAAATAATTATCTTTTTGTAACCATATTTTTTAGCAATATCGTAAATTTTCTTATAATGGTTGAGATACGCCTTATTTATACTGATAGTATCAACGTATTCTTTTGAAGCAACCTTTCCTACATCCCAACTTTCATCTGCCCCTATATGAAAATATTCTGAATGGAAAACTTCACTTAATTCACTAATCATTTCATCTAATAATTCATATACGTCTTCATTTGCAATATTTAGGCTATTAGAACCCGGAAATTCTCCATATTCCCAATATTTTGGATTAGATAAAATATTTTCCCAATGTCCAATTGTTTGGAAAATGGGAATCAGTTCTACAAAATGTTTCCTCGCATAGTCTTGTAGTTCAATTATCTCTTCTTTTGAATATGAACCCCGATCTTTCCCAATTTCCGGATGGTTCGTAAATTTAAACATATCTTGCATGTAGACTAGATAATATTGATTAACTTTATAGTGACTCAATTCTTTTATGAATTTTTTTAAATTATCAATTGTAGGTGCTTGTCCTCTTGATATATCGTCTGAAACACCCCTGATTGTTAAAAGAGGAGAATCCATTATTCTTAGTTCATTTAATGATAATTTATCTTGACTTGAGTTTATTATTTGGATTAAAGTTTGAATTCCATAATATATACCTTGAGGAGAAGATGCCCCTATAAAGAGGTTAGATTCTGTCGAGACCAGAATATATCCTTGACTATTAAAATTTCGTTCATTTACAAGTTGCGTAATATAATTCTCTGGAAAAAAGCCTTTTTGTTGCTCTAAAACTAGTTCTAAATTCTTATTCCTATAATTAGAGTCAACCTGTTGAACCTCTAATCTTTTGTTTAAGCCAAAAATTGCTAATTCATCTTGGAATTGGTCAATAATGAACCAATCTTCATTTTTTAAGTCAGTAACTATGCTAGTATGCTCTGTAATTCTTAATTTTTGAGCACTTTCTACTTTAATATAACGAGGTGGAGGGATTAAGAACAACTCTTCTTTATTCATTTCGACCTTAACTAAATTTTCCAGAAAAAGAAACATAATATAAATTAAATAAAAGGATACAAAAAAACTTAGCTAAATTTTCCCCACATTCCAAAATAAAATAAGAATTTACGAATGATTTTTTTATAGTTAGTAGAGGGCTTCTCTTAAGTCTTTTCAAGAGTAAGAGGATCGCCACCTCGCTTGACTTTCTTTCCCTTGTAATAGAGGGTCGACATTTCTTCGCATATTTTATTCCATTCTTCTAATCCGAGCTTTTCTATCATTATCAAATTATACACTTTTGAATTATGGGGAGTAAACATTTCAAAGTGAACAATTGGTTGGAGCATTTCACAGGGAAAATCATCACATTCATAACAGAATTCGTGTCCTTTATTGGTAACGCATTCGTAAGTCTTACAAAGGGGACCATTCAAAACTTTTCCCTCTCGTTCCCTACACCCTTCACATCCAAGGCGTTCTGATGCTAAGCATCTTTTACAGTAAATTCCGCAAGGCGCGTGCCAATGCAATAATTCTTCTGACATTTTACAAAACCAAAGAAAATAATTTAATTAGTTTAGATTGAACTCAGAAATAAAGTTTATGATTAATTTGTATCTGTTGTGCTAAATAACTTTACTGTATTATCATAGATCCTTTTTTCTTTTAATTATTCCTTTAAACACATTACCAAAGGTTTTTCAAATTTACCTTTGTGTCCTGCAAACTATCTTTAATCCAAAACCTTGAATTTTTTTATATCTTAATTGTTATGAACTACATCGGCTAAGAAAATTTGAGTTTGTATAAGCTTTTAAATAATATGATATAATTTTCAGTTATATCTAAAAAAAATAATTTCTATGGATGTGAAGAATATTGGACATGAAAATATTTAAAAAGACATATAAATTTGTCTGTGATGAATGTGGGGCATTTGCACATACAAAAATGGAATATTGCGAAAGTTGTGGGGTACAGGCTTTAAGGAATGCAAAAAATGAGGATTATGCGAGATTTGAAATGGAAAAAAAAAGGGATACTAAAGAACAGCAGATAATATTTGAAAAAGATAAAGAAACTAGGATAGTTGCTGAGAGAGCTGAGAAAGTATCTGAGAAAGCTAGGATGGTTGCTGAGAAAGCTGAAAAAAAAGCTGAGAAGCTATCTGAGAAGACAGGTAAGAAACCTGAGGATGTTGAGAAAATAGCTGAGAAAGCTAGGATGATTACTGAGAAAGCTGAGAGGACAACTAAGAAAGCTGAGAAGAAAGTTGAGAAGGAAGCTAAGAAAGCTAAAGAGAAAGAAGAGAAAGCTAAGAAGGGTGTTGAGAAAGCTAAGAAGGGTGTTGAGGAAGCTAAGAAAAGAGTCGAGAGAACTAAGGAGGCAGCTAAGACGAAAGCAGAGGAAACTTAGCTTTTTTGGTAGTATAATTTGATTGATATATGGAACAGAAAAGATAATAGTTTTTCCAAATATAAGGTTATTATTTTACCCTTTTTCGAAGACTATGCCAGTACCACCAGCAGGATATTTAAACTTAATTGCTCCTGCCTCACACACTTGAAAGCAAGAAGCACATTCTACACATTTTGACTTGTAATCATCAATAATATAGACCTTCCCATCTTTTTTTCGCCATAAATTCATTATACAGATTATCAAACATCGGACACAATTATTACATTTATCATTATCTATTGATATGAAATCTCCAGTACCAGGGATTCGTTTAGTTAAATTTTCTATATCAATTTTCATTTAACTTGACCACCTCTTCTGTTCTTTTTTTCTGGCAGCATATCTAGGAGTTTGGGTAATATCTTCATAATCTTTTTTGGATCCGTAATTTTATCTAGATCATCTTCAAAGATTTTCGCAATTAAAGGAAATATATATGTCATTATAAAAGGAGTTGCTTTGGGCATGTATGATTTAACATGACTTAAGATTTGACGTACTCTTGTAGCATGAGGCTGAGACCAATCGAATATTCCCCCTAAAACTTCCATTATCATCGGTATAAACCAAGACATAGTTTCTTTAGGGCTAAATGGTAACGCTTTCCAAATATTCCATAGCTCTTTTCCAGCATTAAAGTCTTCTCCTAAGCTAGTTTTTTGCCATTGCTCATCAAATTTCTTAAGAGCTGTTTTTGATATATCTTCTGATTGAATAGCTTCTACTGCCACTTCAGCAGCAATCTTACCCGTTATCATTGCAGGATATATACCTTCAGCCTCAAGAGGACATGGAAAACCACCTGCATCACCAATCAATATTACTCCATTAGTATGAGTATTATAAGGATAATCTAACCAGGGTAATAAGTGAGCTTGTAGTTCACGTGTTTTGGCTTCAAGGATTCTTAGCAATCTTTGGTAATATTTCAAATTAATAACTCGATTTAAATAATATAATGGATTTTTATCCCACCAATTCATCCAATTTCCTAATCCTTGATGAAAACCATCATTAAAGAATACTTGATATGAAGCTGGGAAATTTGAACCCCACCAAACTCCTAATGCCTCATCACCCATAATATCAGTGATCTTTTCAGAAGGCGCCTGAAAGTCATATTGTGGTACTAATGTAACCTGATGCTGGGCCCATCTATTTCTTAATCCAGATTTTTGTGCTACAGTGGATATCACGCCATCTGCACCAATCACAATTGGCGCTTTATATTTTTCACCTTTTTCATCAATAACACCACACACAACACCATCATTTTTCAATAGATCAACAATTAATGTTGAAGTTTTCAATTCCGCCCCAGCGTTAGTAGCAAACTCAGCAATCCACGGATCGAACTCACTACGATATACATTCATAGTTATCCATGATTTAGCTGGTTCATATGAAACAGATTCAGTTGGTCGTGCCATAATATAACCCGCTACGACATCATCTTTATTTATGAAATAATTCCGCGCAGCTACCCCTGCTCTCATCGAAGGACATTTTTCAGGGGTTAAATCATTCATCATTTCAGGGAAATCTCTAAACATACGAGGGCCTAATCCACATCCAGAAGAATTTTTCTAACCGGGTTTACGTCCACGCTCAAAAAAAATAGGATTTAATCCCTTTTCCGCAGCAGTCTTAGCTGCTAGAGCTCCTCCTGGCCCCGCACCAACTATTATAAGATCATAACTTTTCATTTGAATTTCCTTTTCATAATTTCATTAAAAACTAGATTGGTTACTAATGCATATTTTTAATTAATATTTATTATTTAGAAATTAGCTAAGATTAATAGCTTATAGCATTTCAAATGACCCTAAATTATTTGATGAATATTCACCAGACCAATTACAAATAACAGCCCAGTCTTCTAAAAATCATAAAATTTCGATGCTATTTTTCTTTAAATTTCATTTTGAATTATTTTACTTGGTTTTTTATATGGGAAGAACGGTTCCTTCTTTTAGACCTGCATTAGAGCACGAAATTGAGAGCTGGAAAGACTTTAAAAGAGCACTTCGGGTGGAAGAACAACAAATATTTAACAAATTAATGAACTATGCTCGAATACACGCCGATGCAGGTAGCATGAGCGCACGTCCAATGCTGTCAGAAGTATTATTCCTTTCTTTTGCAGTTGAACAAGAAAAAAAAATTGAGATGCTCGAAAAGAAAGTAAAAGAATTAGAAGAAATGATAAAAGGGAAAGATTAGAGATTGAACTTTCAAAAACAATTTAACGGTTGGCTTTTTGATGTCTCCGCAAATAGCAATGGAGTGATTCTTTGGGTGAAAACCGCAAAAGAGCAAAAGATTGTAAAAATATTTGATGACTTCTACCCCGAGTTTTTTGCTGTGCCAAAGAAGCGTATGGGTAAAGACTTTAAGCGGTTGGAGAACATTCTTCAGTCCCATCACGATGTAAAAGACGTGCGGATTTGCGATAAATATGTGAAGCTAGAAGATCATAAGAAGACAAAAATCTTTGGAGTCTCAGTGGTGAAACCTTCAGTATTTAAAAAGACAATTAAAGCAATTGATAAGATTGGTTTCTTTACTTTATATAATACCGATCTTCCAATCGCTCAAATGTATTTCTATATGAATGATCTCTTTCCCATGTCGTTGTGCCGCTTCGAGATCAAATTTGAAAAAAAGAGAAAAACTGGGGAGCAGTTCATGCAGTTAATGTCATTAGCTTTAAAAGATGATAATGAGGTACTGTTTTATGATTTACCTCCAATAAAAGCTGTATGGCTGGATATCAAAATAAATCAACGAGGGTTAAGAACGTACTTTAATGACCCTCTGGAATACGTAGAAGTGAGTATTGTTGAAAAAGATCACACGTCTAACATCCCCAGGGCAGATGGTCAGAAAAAAAAAACGATTCTCATCGATGAGGCTGATGAAGCAGAAACCATCAAAGCAATTAGCAAGGTCATTGAAAGATTGGATCCTGATATTATACTAACTCGTGGAGGAGATGAATTTGTATTTCCATATTTGGTTGCACGAGCATCAGTGAATCACGTGTTACGAGATCTCTATCTTTCTCGGAATAAAACACCACTAAGAAATTGCATCTTTCACCTGTCAGGAAACTCAGATCATTATATGACTTATGGGATAATAATGCGTCGCTCAAAAACACAGGTGTATCTTACTGGACGTTTTCATTTGGATACCACATCTTATGGGAGTTTACACTTTAGCGAGGGAAATATACCCGGAGTCATTGAAGTTGCAAGGATATCTCGAGTTCCTATGCAAAGATTATGTAGAATAACAATTGGAGGTGCGCTTCAGTCGATACAGTATTATAATGCGTACAAGCTAGGTCACCTTATTCCACCTTTCAAGAAAAGTCCTGAAGGATTTAGAAGTGGCATGGATCTGATCACGAATGACCGAGGGGGTCACATATTCGAACCGTTGATTGGTGTTTTTGATCAAGTTGTAGAACTAGACTTTTCTTCAATGTATCCCTCCCTAATGGCTAATTTTAACATATCTTCAGAAACTCTCAATTGCAAATGTTGTAAAGATGACGGCACCGGTGTAAAAGTACCGGGCTTAGATTTCCATATATGTTCGAAAAGAGAAGGGATAATCTCAAAATCTATTAGCTTACCATTACGGAAGAGATTGGAATGTAAGGAATATAACAGGCACAATGATGATTTGCGATATAAATTCGTTGATATTGCTCTAAAATGGGTACTTGTAGTGAGTTTTGGATACTTAGGCTTTAGAAACGCTCGATTTGGTAAGATTGAGGCACATCAAACAGTTTGTGCGTTTGCTCGTGAATTCCTTATGCGATCTGCCGAAATTGCCACAAAGTATGGATGCAGAGTCGTCCACGGAATTGTTGATTCAATGTGGCTCCAAGACACCAAAGGAAGAACTCCAGAAGAATTTGAAAGACTGACAAAAGAAATTGCAGACGAAATAACAAAAACTGTTGGCGTGCCTATGAGCTGGGACGGACGTTTCAATACCATCGTTTTCCTACCCTCTCGAGCAGAACCTGACGTACCCGCACTCAGTCATTATTGGGGTATAAAATCTGACGGCGAGGTTAAGGTAAGAGGTATCGAAGTAAGACGTAGAGATATACCCAAAATCGTAAAAGATGCTCAGTATGCATTTATTGATACATTCCAAGGAGCAGAGACAGTCGAAGAATTCAAAAAGAGAATTCCCGATGCAAAGAAAAAGCTCTATGAATATGTAGAAAGAATATATTCCGGGAACGTATCAAGAGATGAGCTTACAATTCGTCAGAAAATCTCTCGAAGACCCTCTCAATATAAAGTTAATAGTTACCAAGCGGTTGCTGCTCGACAATTAGAACGATCAGGTGTTATTGCTTCGGCAGGAAAAAACGTGAGATATATTATTCTTAATGCAGAAGCGGATCCAGATTTTCCTGAAAAAAAAGTCATTCTTTCAGACTTATATGATGACAATAAACACGAATATGATAGAAAGAAGTATGTTGAATTGCTGAAAAGAGCTTTTGAAAACATCTTTCCTTTTGAATTTGAGCTTGATGATTTACTGAAGCCAGATTATAATAAGAAGTCTCTTCAGAAAGATCTGTCATGTTTCATTTAATACAGATTAGAGATTAAGCCGATAGTTATAATATTAGGTTTCTTCCATCGAATATTGGTTTCATTTCTAGCTGAGTAGCTTTTTCCTGCATTTCCTCCTCTGGAGGACCCATTTTGTAACGGCTAGCTGCATCGAGTATTTTAGGCAAAACATGAATATCGCTGCTTGTATTGAGGAAAATTCCTTCTCTTTTCAAAACCCAATGAACAGCACGGTCTATATCGATTTGATCCTCAAAAGGTTCGTACCATGTAGATCGGATCCTTTCTTTTTTACCCCAGGGGCGTCGTGCTAACGATTTGATTGTTTGCACTGCCACTTTGCGTTCCATAGATAATTCTAAAAGGCTTTCAAAATCAGTCGCATATTTTGGATTTTGTATCATCATATAATTATATGGTAAAAGAACAGAATCAAATTCAAATTCTTCCAAGCTTTGTTTGTGCATAGCAGCTACTGTGTATCCGTGTCCTGTCACGCCAATATATTTCACTAACCCCTGTTTACGGGCTTCAACAGCGGCTTTTAAGGCTCCATCAACCCCCATTACTTTTTTCCAGCTAGCTCGAGACGTTAGATTATGGAATTGAATTAGATCTATTGACGATACCCGCAATCGCTTAAGAGAGTCTTGTATTTGATCGACTGCTTCCTGGTACCCTCTTCTAAATACTTTTGTGGCAAGGAAGAACTTATCACGATGTTTCTCCATCCAAGGGCCAATTCGTAATTCTGATTCTCCATATCCTGCAGCCGTATCAATATGATTTATACCATATTTAAGAAGTACTTCTAGGGTTTGATCCGCTTCATCTTGTGTAACATTACTAAAAGCTGCAGCTCCAAAAATGATTCTGGTACTCATGTGACCAGTTTTACCAAATTCAAGTTTAGGTATCATTTTCTACCAACTAAATTTGTTTATACTTTTTAAATTTTTACCAATTATTAAAAAAAAAATTAGGGAATTGAAAAAACTTCAAAAAAATCAAAAAGGATGATCACTAAACATATCAACTCTAAGAAAATTACGATTATTTTTGTCTGTACATATTGTACACCAATTTCCTTGGTATATAACGCCTTGCGTAGTATCCCATTTGTGGTCGCGTTTGCATCTGATTTTTAGGGTTTAAATCGTCCCACAATCTTATTTAAATATTCAATATTTGAAAAATTCTAAGTCTCGCTGATCTCTTTAATGCTAGCTTCAACAAATCAAAAAAGGGAAATGTCAAACTCTTTTGTGATTTAAATATAAGGAATCCGATATTATGATTTATTAATGAATTCTATATAAATTTGCAATTGTTATTTAAATTATAGCTAGATTCTTAAACATTAAGTTAAGTGAAAATTTTATGAGCTTTAGAATTGAAAGTAAGGACCAATTTGTCGAACTGTGGACGAATATTTACAATAACGAAGACAAGCCAGATTGGTCCCATATTCTCCCATATTATGATGACAATATCTATTTCCGTGATGCAATTCAAGAAATTCGCGGCATGAAAGAATTTAAACCAATGACAGAACGGTTAGTTGAGCGATCTCGAGATTTAAAGATGAAAATTATCAACATTCTTTTTGAGGGAAATATTATTTTTTTTGAATGGGAGATGACATTAAGATTTAAGAAATATCCGAACTCGAGATTATTCGGTTCAAGTAGAATAACCTTGAATGAAGAGGGTAAAATAATTGCACAACGGGACTATTACGATCTTTGGGGTGATATTTTTGATAATATTCCATTTCTTGCAGATAAATATCGGAAGTTTATGAAGAAAAGGTTCGGGTGATTTCCGTGAATAAATACTTAAAAGAGTATAAGCTTTCTCAGATGCGTGCGATGCGTAAGAATAAAAAAGCAGAGCTTAAGGAATGCCTTGAAGACTTTAATGGAAAATTAGTAGTTATTACGGGCGCAACATCTGGAATCGGTTATTATACTGCAAGAAAGTATGCTTCACATGGAGCTAATCTTTTATTAATAAATCGAAACGAAGAAAAATCAATTACCGTATGCGAAGAAATTCGTCAGGATTTTGGTGTAGAGTGTGAATATAAGATTGCGGATTTTGCCCACATTTCAGAGGTTCGGAATGTTGCCTATGAGCTTTTAGATTCAAAAATAAAAATTGATGTTTTTATTCATAATGCAGGTGTTTATTCAACAAAAAAGTTGTTTACTGAAGATAATCTTGAACTAGTTTTTCAAGTAGATTATCTTGGTTTTTTTATTTTAAATTATATATTAAAGGATAAATTTAAAGCTAATGGTAAGACGAGAGTTTTGTTAGTTAATTCCGAAGGTCACCGCTTTGCTCTTTCGGGATTGGATTTAGATGATCTTGAATGGGAAAAGCACCATTATTCAGGTTTGCGTAGTTATGGGAAAGCTAAAACTGCTCAACTTCTTTCAATGATTAAATTTGACGAGTATTTCGCGGATAGCGGAGTATCTATAAATGCGATGCATCCTGGTAGCGTAAAAACCAACATGGGAGAAAATAATGGGAGATCTTATCGACTTTTTAAACATCTTTTAATTGATCGATCAGCAAAATCACCTGAGATATCCGCTAAAGCTTTATATTACCTCGGAGTTTCAAAGGAAATGGAAGGAGTGAGCGGAAAATTTTTGCGACTTACTGCAGAAGAAGAACCAGCACCTCATGCATTAGATAGAGAAGTTGCAGGGGAGCTTTGGGATTTAAGCATCAAGTTAGGTGGTTTAGAATAAGCGATCAAGACGCTAGAATTGTTATAGTTGGAGCAGGCATGGCAGGATTAACTGCCGCTGCCTATTTATCAAGAGCAAAATATGATGTTCTTTTAATTGAAAAAAATAAAGAAATTGGAGGTCTTGTAAATTCATTTCAACGAGATGGATTTGTTTTTGATACAGGTGCCAAATCTATTGAAAATTCTGGAATTATTCGACCATTTTTAGATGATCTCGGAATTGAACTTGAGCTTCTTCAAAGTCCAGTCTCAGTTGGCATTGAAAAAGATGTTATTAATGTTATTTCGGAAGATAGTTTGAATGATTATAAAAACTTGCTTGAAAAATTATACCCTGAATATATAGAAGACGTCTATAAAATTATTTCATTTATTCAAAAAATAATGAAAGTTACGGCTGTTTTATATGGGATAGATAATCCCATTTTTAAGGACTTAAAGAAAGATAAAGCCTTTCTCTTTAAGAAACTACTCCCATGGTTGGGAAAATTCTTGCTAGCAGTCCGTCGAACTAATCGACTAAACGAACCAGTTGAAGAATTCTTAGAACAAATGTCAACATACAAACCACTTACTGATATAGTCGACCAACATTTTTTTAAAAATACCCCTACATTTTTTGCTATGGGCTATTTTTATGTTTTTCTTGATTATTTTTACCCTAAGGGCGGTACAGGTGAATTACCAAAAGCAATTTACCAAAAGATTATTGAATGGGGAGGAGAAACCAAAACTGAAACAGAAATATCCAAAATAATTCCGTCAAAAAAAATTGTGATCGATCTTAATGGTAATAATTATCCATATGATTATCTTATCTGGGGTGCAGATTTAAAAACACTTTACAATAAGATTAGCATGGAAAATTTGGATGAAAAAATTTCTCGCAAAATCAATGAGCAAAAGGAAAAATTCCTTTCATATCGTGGTGGAGATTCGGTATTTACATTGTTTCTGGGATTAGATGAACCTCTGGAAAAATTCGGAGCTATTTCAAATGGTCATTTCTTTTATACTCCTTCGAAAAAAGGTTTAGGAGAGATACATCGTTCTGAACTTAAATCATTAATCGATAATTTTGAAAATACACCAAAAGAAGAGATATTACAGTGGTTAGATAAGTTTTGTGAGTTAAATACTTATGAGATTTCAATACCTGCCCTGAGAGATCCCTCTTTAGTTCCAAAAGGAAAAACCGGTCTGATTGTTAGCATGCTTTTTGAATACGATTTATTTAAAAGGGTTAAAGAAGCTTCGTGGTATGAAGAATTTAAAACAGAAGTTGAGAATCGTATTTTGGAGACTCTAACAAATTCTATTTATCCTGATATCAAAGATAAGATTCTTTTCCGTATTTTATTAACACCCATAACAATTTTAGACAGAGTTGGAAGCTCTGAAGGGGCAATAACGGGATGGTCATACGAAAAACCAGTGCCTGTAGTGAATTCCCTTCTAAAAATATATAAATCTGTTGTAACACCTATTCCCAATGTATGGCAAGCAGGTCAATGGGTTTATAGTCCTTCTGGAATACCTATTGCGATTCTTACTGGTTTAATTGCAGCTCAAAAAATAATGAAAAAAAAATTTTAAAAGCTCCAAACTTAATAGAAAATATAATATAGAAAAAATCCTAAAGTTGAGATGCCATAAATAACATCCCAAATTGTTTTTTAATATAAGATTTCATGATTTCGCTATAATTTAGAAGACTTAAAAGATAATGGTAAAATCAACCAGTTTTCTAATAATCTACTAATGAAATTTATAATGTATGCTAAAAAAGAATTTGATCCAATGATGAGTGAAAACATATTAAATTTAATTAGAGTTTTCATGGAGGAAGTTGCTCAGTTAACAAAAAAAAAAAAATTAACAAAATAAAACCAACTAAACTCGTTCGTGGCATCGTTACATTAAGTAAAGCTCATGCAAGAATGGCTCTTCGAAATGAAATTAATCGGAAAAATTTTTTGCACGAATTTAAAATTAGTTTTTTCGAAAAAGTGGCTATATGGCTTTTATTGAAGAAAAAGAAATGTTCCTTGATGAAGTATTAGAAAACTTGAAGAATTAATTAACACTTAATATAGGCTAGTGAAACTACTATAGGATTTTTCATGTCTTTGTATCTCTGCAGATAGATACTTAGAGTCAAGTTGTGATAATTTATTTGCCTTTGAATAACATTAATAATGATTTTAATCATTGATGCTTAAGACTTTAATATTGGGAATTATTTCTATTTTTGAATATGAAAATTTTAGATGATGAAAAATTTATCAGAAATGTGGAAAGCTTAATTGATCCAAAGGAAGTTAGCTTTTTGTATTTCTTCCAAACATTCAAAAGGCTTTTGCCTCGCTTCCTTTTTAAAAAGCTATTAAATAAGACTTCAAAAAAGACTCCCTACATTGGCTTTGTAATTGAACCTTATAGTCTGTTTTTATTCTTTAAGCTTAAAAATATCGAAAAAGCAAAATCATTATTGCCGGAACGCTATGAGTTGAAAAAGACCAGAATTTTTGCTGATGAAGAACCAGAACACTATTTGGGAATGGGGGTTTTCAATACCCGGGCAAGTACTTTTTGGGGTTCTAGGCTAGAATCATATCTCGTTGCAGAAGATAAAGAAACCGGTCATATATCCTGGATTTTTATCGATATTCTGAGCAATACAATAATTTATCTCCCTTCAGTAGGAGTTGTAGATAGAAACAGTAAAAATGCTATTTATACGACTAGCTCAAAGGGAGATCTACTACTGGATTTTAAAGAAGACACAACTGACCGAAAGATAATTTTAACGGGTAATATTACCAATGGAAAAATGCGCAACCTTGATCAACCCCTTTGGGTGATAGGAAATACATCTATCGGTCACCGTAAAAAATTTTCAGATAATAAAGATGATCCATTTGCTGTAATATTTGATCCTGCTGAAGTTGAAAAAGCTTTAGACATTCCTATTGAGGATATTCACTTAAAGTTTAATACACTTTTCCCAGATTTAGCAGAGCCGGAACTATGCAAGGTGCTATGTTTCCCCTTCGCTCAGCACTATATTGCCGACAGTCCAGGTCGTCGCACCTATATCAAAGATATCAATGACATGATCGAGAATTATAACAAAATTGCAGATATGGAAGAAATTAAAA